>NZ_KB910956.1 GCF_000383235.1 Bacillus sp. 123MFChir2 | reverse complement strand
CTGAAAGATGATCAGGTTGATAGGTTCGAGGTGGAAGCGTGGTGACACGTGGAGCTGACGAATACTAATAGATCGAGGACTTAACCATATAATATGAAGCAAATGTTATCTAGTTTTGAAGGAATATACCTTCATAAGTCTGGTAATGATGGCAGAGAGGTCACACCCGTTCCCATACCGAACACGGAAGTTAAGCTCTCTAGCGCCGATGGTAGTTGGGACTTTGTCCCTGTGAGAGTAGGACGTTGCCAGGCAAACGAAAGACGAGTCAGCGGACTCGTCTTTTTATTTTTATCCTATTTCGAAATAGCAAGATTAACTAAGTATTAGACAGACACTTCGCCTAGAAATGATTCATACACTAAAAGTATAAAGGATGTATATATTTCGAAAAATTGTTAACGCTTATAGATGTATGTAGTCATTTCGTATAGAGGGGAGGGACAGCTTATTTATCGTTGGTCTAAATTTATATAGTAATGGTTAGATAGAATACGATAAATAGGCAAATAATATGGGGTATGTCACAACAAAAGAAGAAGTTTGTATTGTGTGTGAACATAAAAAGGATAGTGGAATTCATTTGTATACGAGTTTTATATGTGAATCATGTGAACGAGAAATGATAGAAACAAATACAAACGATCCAAAGTATATGTATTATTTACAGCAACTACGAAAAATACAGATTGAAAAGCTGAGATAAACCTCTTTTCTCCTTAGGTGGGCGAGGGCATTTGGCCATGTATAGAGGTGGTCAGAATCTTTTTTTGCCACATGTAGGGGTAAAAACAAAGGGAGTATAGGTTATTTTTTCTGTATAAGAGCAACTTATATGGTTGGGAAATTAAAATGGATTTATTATAGAAGAATAGGCACATTTGCCTATTATTTTTTTTGTGAAAATCTCTGTATAATATAGAGAGAATGAATAGTAAGGAAGAGTGAATATGGATCAAAGAAAAATACCCTTATATGAAGCATTAAAGACTTTTGTAAGTAAGAAACCTGTATCCTTTCATGTTCCAGGGCATAAAAATGGAACAAACTTTCCTCATGAGGCACAAAAGTATTTTCATGATATACTTTCTATTGATGTAACAGAACTTACTGGACTTGATGATCTTCATAGTCCATTTGAATGTATAGAAGAAGCACAACGTTTATTAGCAGAGCTGTATGAAGTACAAAAAAGTTATTTTTTAATTAATGGTTCAACAGCTGGGAATTTAGCTATGCTGTTAGCGTGCTGTAATGAACATGATATAATTCTTGTACAAAGAAACGCTCATAAATCAATTATGAATGGTCTTAAATTAACTGGGGCGCGTCCTGTCTTTCTAGAGCCATGGATTGATGAAAAATATGGTGTCCCAGTCGGTGTCCCATATGAAGCGATTGAGGATGCAATTTTACAATATCCACAAACGAAAGCTCTTATTTTAACGCATCCAAATTATTATGGTATGGGTGTAGATTTAGAAAAGAGTATTGCATTGGCGCATAAAAATGGTATTCCTGTTTTAGTAGATGAGGCACATGGGGCGCATTTTTGTATTGGAGAACCCTTTCCAACATCGGCGCTTACGTATGGGGCTGATATTGTTGTTCATTCGGCACATAAAACATTACCGGCAATGACAATGGGTTCGTACTTACATGTAAATAGCTCGCTTATTGATGAAGAAAAAGTTTCTGCCTATTTAAATATATTGCAATCTAGTAGTCCATCTTATCCAATTATGGCTTCTTTAGATATAGCTCGTTTTGCATTAGCGAAGATAAAAGAAGAAGGATGTAAGGAAATTACGGCATTTACTCAGCGCTTTAGCAGAGCATTAAATGGCATTCCACAACTTGTTGTTTTAGATTATCCAATACAAGATGCATTAAAAGTAACGGTGCAAACACGCTGTAAGCTCTCTGGGTATGAGTTACAACGTCTATTTGAAGAGATAGGCATGTTTGTTGAAATGGCAGATCCGTATAATGTTTTACTTATTTTACCGCTCCAAGTAAATGAAGAGTATATAAAAGTGATTGATAAGCTACAAGATGCACTATGCTCATACGATGTAGAAGATAGTAAGCCGCGTATAAATTTTCCTTATAAGAATCAGTTATCTTCTTTATCATTTACATATAAGCAATTGGAAAAATATAAGAAAAAAGTTGTACCATTAAGAGATGCGTTAGGTATGATTGCGGCTGAAATGATTATACCGTATCCACCAGGTATTCCACTGGTCATGTATGGAGAGGAAATTACATTAGAGCATATAAAGCAAATTTCTGATTTAGAAGAAACTGGTGCACGATTTCAAGGAAATATAAAAAATATTACTGTATTCGATATATAGAAAGAAGGTTTTATGAATGAAGGGATTGTTTGTAACAATTGAAGGGCCAGAAGGATCAGGAAAATCTACATTAATTACAAAATTATTGCCATACTTTGAGAAGAAGAAACAAAAAGTAGTGGCAACACGTGAACCAGGTGGGATTACGATTTCAGAAGAGATTCGTACCATTTTACATAAAAAAGAGCATACAATGATGGAGGCGCGTACAGAAGCGTTATTATATGCTGCAGCGCGCAGACAACATTTAGTAGAGAAGGTCATGCCGGCTTTAGAAGACGATTATATTGTAATATGTGATCGTTTTATAGATAGCTCCCTTGCCTATCAAGGATATGCAAGGGGTCTTGGTGTTGATAAGGTATTTGAAATTAATCGTTTTGCGACAGAAGATTGTATGCCGGATATTACAATCTATTTAGATATTGAACCAGAGGTTGGCTTAGCACGTATTAGAAAAGATGATAATAGAGAAGTGAATCGTTTAGATTTAGAAAGCATGGAATTCCATAAACGTGTTCGTGAAGGGTATTTACAATTAGTAGACCAATTTGCAGACCGTATCGTCGTTGTAAATGCAGATCAACCAATGGAAGCTGTTGTAGAAGAAGTTACTCAGCTTATTGAACAAAAATTGTTATAATAGAAGAAAGTATAAAAAGTGAGGTATGGAATATGACGAAGACGTGGGAACAACTGTCTCTTATACAACCCATTGTTGTAAAAATGTTAATGAATAGTATTGCAAAAGAGCGTATATCCCACGCTTATTTGTTAGAAGGGCCAAAAGGAACAGGTAAGTTAGAGACAGCTATGCAAATGGCGAAAAGCTTTCTTTGTTTACAGCGAAATGGAGTGGAACCTTGTCATATATGTACGAATTGTCGACGCATTGATTCGGGCAATCACCCAAACGTATATATTGTTACACCAGATGGCTTATCTATTAAGAAACAACAAATTCATGAATTACAAGAAGAGTTTTCGAAAACAGGTCTAGAAGCAACTAAAAAAATATATATTATTGAGCATGCTGATAAGATGACAACAAATGCTGCCAATACATTGCTTAAATTTTTAGAAGAACCAAGTAGTGACACAGCAGCAATTTTGTTAACGGAGCAAAGCCATCAAATTTTAAGCACTATTTTATCACGCTGTCAAATTGTTACATTTAGGCCGCTCCCAAAAAATGCTTTGGTTAGCCGTTTAGAAATGGAAAAAATAAGTATTTCTTTAGGGAATCTTGCAGCAGAACTTACAAATAGTTTTGATGAGGCACTATCGTTTTGTAATGATGAATGGTTTGCACAAGCACGAGCTTTAGTGATAAAATTATGTGAAGCCCTAGAGAAAGATACCACGTCTCTTTTTTTTGTGCAGGAGAAGTGGGTGAAGCATTTTGGAGAGAAAGAACAACTACAGCTAGGATTAGATATGTTGCTCCTTATTTATAAGGATTTATTATATGTTCAATTGGAAGAAGAAGAGCGGCTCGTTTTTCAAGATCAAAAAGAGTTATTCCAATCTTTTTCCTATTCTCAAAAGCGCATTGTATCGGCTCTTTTCAATATATTAGAAGCAAAAAATAGAATCAACGCTAATGTAAATGCGCAGCTTGTGTTCGAGCAGTTAGTGTTGCGGTTGCAGGAGGGATGACCGTTTGTATGATGTAGTAGGTGTTCGATTTAAGAAGGCCGGAAAAGTGTATTATTTTGATCCGAATCAATTTGATATCTCAGAAAATGAGTTTGCAATTGTGGAAACAGTGCGGGGAATCGAATATGGGAAAGTTGTTATCACGAAGAAACAAGTCGATGAAAATGATGTTGTTTTACCACTGAAGAAAGTTATTCGGATTGCAAATGAAAATGACCGTACAATTGTTGAGGAAAATAAACGTGCAGCAAAAGAAGCGTATCAAGTTTGTCAGGAGAAAGTAATCGAGCATGATCTTGATATGAAACTTGTCGATGTAGAATATACATTTGATCGTAATAAAGTCATTTTTTATTTTACGGCAGACGGTCGTATTGATTTTCGCGAGCTTGTAAAAGATTTGGCAGCCATTTTCCGGACAAGAATCGAATTAAGACAGATTGGTGTTCGTGATGAAGCAAAAATGCTGGGTGGTATTGGTCCATGTGGCCGAATGCTTTGCTGCTCTACTTTTTTAGGAGATTTTGAACCTGTATCCATAAAAATGGCAAAAGATCAAAATTTATCATTAAATCCTGCGAAAATCTCAGGGTTGTGTGGGCGATTAATGTGTTGTTTAAAGTATGAAAATGATGAATATGAAGCAGCAAAAGAGCAGCTACCAGATTTAGATGAGAAGATACAAACACCGCATGGTCTTGGTCGCGTAATTGGATTAAATATTTTAGAAAGATTAATTCAAGTGGAATTAATAGACAAGGAACGGATAGTAGAATATACGTTAGATGAATTAATGAATAAAGGGGTCGTTTCGAGTCAAACCACAGATTAATGAGGTGGGTGCTTGTGGAGAAAAAAGATATTTTTGCAGCGGTTTCCAGTATGGAAGAGCAAATTGGACATCTCTATAAACAGTTGGGAGAGTTAAAGCAGCATCTTGCAGAGCTACTTGAAGAAAACCAACATATTAAAATGGAAAATGAAAATTTGCGGAATCGTTTTGAAGAAGTTCAGAATAAGCAGAAACAGAAATCGAATACGAGAAAAGAAATAAAGCCTAAAATAGATATCGGTGAAGGATATGATAATCTAGCACGCCTGTACCAGGAGGGTTTTCATATTTGCAATTTGCATTATGGAAGTGTACGTAAAGAAGGGGATTGCTTATTCTGTTTATCATTTTTAAATAAAAAATAAAATTACCTTTCCAATATATTGGAAAGGTAATTTTTTGTACATATAACCAAAATAGAAATAATAGACGTTAGACTGTTGGTATAGGTAAATTGTCTTAACGTTTGCTAAAATAAAATGAAACTTCCGTCAGTGGGGGGCTTACTGCCCACGAATAGCGGGATAAAGTTTGAATGATAAGGAAGGAAAAAACACTATGCAGTTGTATGGAGACGAACGTTTAGATTATTTACTATCAAAAGATATGAAAATTATTCAAAGCCCATCAGTATTTAATTTTTCATTAGATGCAGTGTTATTGGCGAACTTTGTATGGGTGCCCATTCAGAAAGGAAACATATTAGATTTGTGTACGGGCAATGCAGTGATTCCTCTTTTATTAAGTTCTCGTACGAAAGGGAAGATTACGGGAGTTGAAATACAAGAGCGCATTTACAATATGGGTGTTAGAAGTGTTCAATATAATGATTTAGAAGAGAGAATCCAGCTTATTCATGGTGATTTAAAACATATGACAGAGCAATTGGGACGACATCAGTTTGATGTTGTTACGTGCAATCCGCCATACTTTCAAACGCCAAAACCATCTGAGCAAAATTTAAATGAACATTTAGCAATTGCTCGTCATGAAATTATGTGCACATTAGAAGATGTTGTACGTGTTAGCAGTCAACTTGTTAAGCAAGGAGGGAAAGTTGCTTTTGTACATCGACCTGGCCGCTTGCTCGATATTGTAATGCTTATGAGAAAATATAAGATTGAGCCAAAACGCCTCCAATTTGTGTATCCAAAAGCAGGTAAAGAAGCGAATACATTATTAATTGAAGGTATTAAAGACGGGAATGCGGATTTGAAAATTTTACCACCCCTTTTTGTATATGAAGAGAATAATAAATATACGAAGGAAATGAATACAATTTTATATGGAGCAGAATAAACATTATTTTTATGTTGTTGAATGTGCCGATGGAAGCTACTATGCAGGCTATACAAACCATTTAGAGAAGCGAATTAGGGCCCATAATAGCGGAAAAGGGGCACGTTATACAAGAGCCAGACGTCCTGTTATATTAAAATACTTTGAAACTTATGAAGAAAAAAGAACTGCGATGCAGGCAGAATATCGTTTCAAGCAGCTAAAACGGAAACAGAAAGAGGAGTACATACAAAAAGGAGATTATTATGTGGCAGCAAAAAAGTTTTCAGATGAATGAGAGAGGAACATTATATTTAGTTCCAACCCCAATTGGTAATTTGGAAGATATGACATTTCGTGCAATTCGTATGTTAAAGGAAGCTGATTTTATTGCAGCAGAAGATACAAGGCAAACGAAAAAGTTGTGTAATTATTTTGAAATTGAAACACCAGTAATGAGTTATCATGAGCATAATAAAGAAGTAAGCGGACAAAAAATCTTAGATATGTTAGAGCAAGGAAAAACAGTGGCACTTGTCAGCGATGCGGGGATGCCATGTATCTCTGATCCTGGCTATGATATTGTTGTCCAAGCAGTAGCGGAGCGGTATCCGGTTGTACCTCTTCCTGGGCCAAATGCTGCACTTACAGCGTTAATTGCATCAGGATTAGAAACAAAACACTTTTATTTCTACGGGTTTTTACAGCGTCATAAAAAAGGGCGTAAAGCAGAATTAGAAAAGCTACGTTATATTCCAAATACAATGATGTTTTATGAGGCACCACATCGATTAGGAGAAACATTAGTCTCTATGAAAGAGGTATTAGGGAATAGAAACGTTGTATTATGTCGTGAGCTTACGAAGAAATTTGAAGAGTTTATTCGTGGTTCTTTAGAAGAAGTGATTCATTGGGCAAAGGAAAATGAAGTGCGTGGAGAATTTTGCGTTTTAGTAGAGGGTTCTACAGAAGAAGCAATTAGCGAAGAGGCATGGTGGGAGTCGTTAACAGTTGAGGAACATGTTGAATACTACATAGAGGAGAAAGGTCTTTCTTCTAAAGAAGCAATTAAAGTTGTTACAAAAGATCGAAATATGTCGAAAAGAGACGTATATCAAGCATATCATGTTGAAAAAAAATAAAGCTTCTCTAAAAGAGAAGCTTTATTTTGCTGCTGCGATAAATTGTTGTAGTTCATTTAAGATTTGCTCTGCGCCTTCTGGGCTTAAAATGATTTTACCTTCAGCTAATGAAAGGTTACTATCAGAAACTTCACCAGTTACTTGGCAAGTCATGTTTGGTTTATATTTTTTTAAGATAATCTTTTCATCATCAACGTAGATTTCAAGAGCATCTTTCTCTGCAATACCTAGTGTACGACGTAATTCAATTGGAATTACAACGCGGCCTAATTCATCAACTTTACGAACGATACCAGTAGATTTCATATTTGTTTTTCCTCCTCATATTCTGCAAGTCTATTTTAATTCGCCATTTTTCGACAAAATACCCTATGAACATATGATACCAATCATTTACATTTCCGTCAATTCTTTAATTATAAAATTTATAAAAGTTTTCTAGATTTTCGCATCTATATAAATCCAAATTAAAAAATGCCATAAAATCATTCTTTTTAGATGGACTGGAGCATCTGGCCATGCATAGAAGTGGTCAAGTTTTTTTTCTGCCATATGCAAGTTTTAAAACAAAGTAAGAAGGCCAGTGCAGGTCATTTTTTTATTGTGCATAGCAGCGACTTTATGTCAAAAAGTAAAACGGATTTATATATTTATTATATATGCTAAAAAATAGTAGATGTATAGAAAGATTTATTTTATTCTTGGAATTTTAATGATAGTGTCGAAAGATAGAAATGTATATTTTTTATTGATATGAGTAATAGATGATAAAGATATAGCACATAAACTCGTCTTTATACGTAAGTTTTTGATATACTGTTTATAAAAATACATAATATGAGGTCATTTGGGAGGTTTAAAACAATGACAGAGGAAAATAAGACCTTTTACATTACAACGCCGATTTATTATCCAAGTGGAAAGCTTCACATTGGACATGCTTATACGACAGTAGCGGGAGATGCAATGGCGCGCTATAAACGTATGCAAGGATACGATGTGTACTACTTAACAGGCACTGATGAACATGGACAAAAGATTCAAAAAAAAGCAGAAGAATTAAATGTTACACCACAGGCATACGTTGACAACATCGTAGCGGGAATTAAAGAACTGTGGGGTAAAATGGATATTTCTTATGACGATTTTATTCGTACAACCGAAGACCGTCATAAAGAAGTTGTAGAAAAAATCTTTAAACAACTTGTTGATCAAGGTGATATTTATCTTGATGAATATGAAGGTTGGTATTCTGTACAAGATGAAACGTTTTATACAGAGCATCAACTTGTTGATCCAGTGATGGAAAATGGAAAAATAGTTGGTGGGAAGAGCCCGGATAGTGGTCATCAAGTAGAACTTGTTCGCGAAGAATCCTACTTCTTTAGAATGGGGAAATATGTAGATCGACTGTTAAAGTTTTATGAAGATAATCCAAACTTCATGCAACCAGAATCACGTAAAAATGAAATGATTAATAATTTCATTAAACCAGGATTAGAAGATTTGGCTGTTTCTCGTACTTCTTTTGATTGGGGTGTTCGTGTACCGGGTAATCCGAAGCATGTTATTTACGTATGGGTAGATGCATTATCTAACTATATTACAGCATTAGGTTATGGAACAGCGAATGAAGAAAAGTATAAAAAATATTGGCCAGCAGATGTTCATTTAGTAGGAAAAGAAATTGTTCGTTTCCATACAATTTATTGGCCAATTATTTTAATGGCTCTTGATTTACCACTTCCGAAAAAAGTATTTGCGCATGGTTGGATTTTAATGAAAGACGGAAAAATGAGTAAATCTAAAGGGAATGTAGTAGACCCAGTGACGTTAATTGATCGTTATGGTCTAGATGCACTTCGCTATTATCTTCTTCGTGAAGTACCATTTGGATCAGATGGCGTATTTACACCAGAAGGATTTGTTGAGCGTATTAATTTTGATCTTGCGAATGATTTAGGAAATCTATTAAATCGTACAGTAGCAATGATTGATAAATATTTTGACGGAGAAATTCCAGCATACAAAGCAAATGTAACGGATTTTGATGAAGCCTTAGTGACATTTGCAAAAGACACACTACAAAAAGTAGAAGATGCAATGGAAAACATGGAGTTTTCAGTAGCGCTAAGCACAATTTGGCAGCTTGTTAGCCGTACAAATAAATATATCGACGAAACACAGCCATGGGTATTAGCAAAAGATGAAAGCAATCGCGAGAAACTAGCTTCTGTTATGGCACACCTTGCAGAAGTGCTTCGTCAAACGGCAATTTTGTTAATGCCATTCTTAACAGAAACACCAGGGAAGATCTTTGAACAAATTGGAATTACAGATGAAGAATATAAAACATGGAACAGCCTTTCTACAATTGGCTGCATTCCAGTTGGTACAAAAGTTGTAAAAGGCCAACCTGTATTCCCACGTTTAGAAGTAGAAGTAGAAGTGGAATATATTAAAGAACAAATGAAAGGATCTGCTCCAAAAGTAGAAGAAAAGAAAGAAGCAGAGCTAGAGGTAGAAGAAATTACAATTGATGATTTCTTTAAAGTAGACTTACGCGTAGCAGAAATATTGGATGCGGAGCCTGTAAAAAAAGCAGACAAGCTGTTAAAGATCCAACTTGATTTAGGCACAGAAAAACGACAAGTTGTCTCTGGAATCGCTAAATTTTATTCCCCAGAAGAGTTAAAAGGGAAAAAAGTCATTTGTGTTACAAATTTAAAACCAGTAAACCTACGTGGTGAGTTATCACAAGGTATGATTTTAGCGGGTGAAGAAAACGGAAAATTGTCGTTAGCAACAGTCGATCAAAACTTACCAAATGGTACAAAAATTAAGTAATAACGGAAAAACGAGAGATGTTTCACGTGTAACATTCGTGAAGCATCTTTTTTCTTGTCGAAAATCTTTCTAAAATTCCCTTTTTTGTATCAAAATTGTAATGTAGTTGTTATTACGGTGTTAGGGAGATAATTTTCCCCTATGATAGAATTTATTTCAAATAAAAGGAGTTATTATTATGTTGTTTGATACACATTCACATTTAAATGCAGAGCAATTTAAAGAGGATTTACAGGAAGTAATTGCAAGAATGAAAGAAGTTGGTGTTTCTTATACAGTTGTAGTTGGTTTTGATGAGATGACCATTAAAAAGGCAATTGAATTGGCAGAAACATATGATTTTATTTATGCAGCTGTTGGTTGGCATCCTGTTGATGCGATTGATATGACAGAAGAACATTTAAAATGGTTGGAAGAGTTAGCGGCTCATCCAAAGGTTGTTGCGCTTGGTGAAATGGGTTTGGATTATCATTGGGACAAATCTCCGAAAGAAGTGCAAAAAGAAGTATTTCGTAAACAAATTAAGCTAGCAAGAAAGGTAAATTTACCAATCATTATACATAATCGAGATGCAACACAAGACATCATAGATATTTTAAAAGAAGAAAATGCATCTGAAGTAGGAGGAATCATGCATTGTTTTAGCGGCAGTGTTGAAGTTGCAAAACAGTGTGTGGAGATGAATTTTCTCATTTCATTAGGTGGTCCAGTAACCTTTAAAAATGCAAAGCAACCAAAAGAAGTAGCGATGGAAATTCCAATGGAACAACTTTTAATCGAAACAGATTGTCCTTATTTAACTCCTCATCCGTTTCGCGGAAAACGAAATGAACCAAGCTATGTAAAGCTTGTTGCGGAGGAAATTGCAAAATTAAAAGGACTATCTTATGAAGAAGTAGCAATCAAAACAACAGAAAATGCAAAAAAACTATTTGGTATTCAATAATGAGAAGTAGAGGGGGATTTCCCCTCTACTTTTTAAATTGTATGAACTAGGAAAATAATAATGGAAAAGTAGGCGTTTTTTTGTTTTACTAATTAGAGATGTGAAATGAGTGTGGAGGAAATTATGAAGATTAAAGAAATAATTGTTGTAGAAGGTAAAGATGATACGGTTGCCATTAAACGTGCAGTAGATGCAGATACAATTGAAACGAATGGTTCGGCAATTGGGAATCATGTAATTGAACAGGTGAAATTGGCGCAACAAACACGAGGTGTTATTATTTTTACAGATCCTGATTATCCAGGAGAGCGTATTCGTAAAATTATTTCTGAGAAAGTACCAGGTTGTAAGCACGCATTCTTACCGAAAGAAGAAGCATTAGCGAAGCGAAAGAAGAGTGTTGGAATTGAACATGCCTCTAACGAATCTATCAGGCGCGCTTTGGAAAGTTTACACGGAGAGATGGAAGAGTACACGAGCGAAATTCAGTGGATTGACTTAGTAGAAGCGGGACTCGTTGGTGGAGAAAAAGCCAAAAGCCGTAGGGAACGAATGGGTAAGCTATTAAAGATCGGTTATACAAATGCAAAGCAGTTACATAAACGTTTGCAAATGTTTCAAATTTCAAAGCAGGATTTTGCAAAAGCGTATAAGCAAGTATTACAGGAGGAAAAGAAATGAAAGATATCGCAACGCCAAATCGTACGAAAGATATTGTTGAAAAGTATGGATTTTCATTTAAAAAGAGTTTAGGACAAAACTTTTTAATTGATACAAATGTATTAAATCGGATTGTAGATTATGCAGAGATTGGACCTGAGAGCGGGGCAATTGAAATTGGACCTGGTATTGGAGCGTTAACAGAGCAGTTAGCAAAGCGTGCTAAGAAAGTTGTAGCGTTTGAAATTGACCAACGCCTTTTACCGATTTTAGAAGAGACATTAGCACCTTATAATAATGTAACGGTAATCAATAAGGATATTTTAAAAGCAGATGTAAATACCGTATTTCAAGAGCAGTTTGAAGAAAGCAAAGATGTAATGGTGGTAGCAAACTTACCATACTATGTGACAACACCAATTTTATTTAAGCTATTAGAAGAACAATTACCAGTGCGTGGTTTTGTTGTGATGATGCAAAAAGAAGTAGCAGATCGCTTGGCGGCTCGCCCGGGAACAAAAGATTATGGTTCGTTGTCAATTGCCATTCAATACTATACAGAACCAGAAACAGTGATGACGGTTCCGCGTACAGTATTTGTACCACAGCCAAATGTGGATTCAGCAGTTATTCGTTTACTAAGACGTCAAAAGCCGCTTGTGGAAGTAAAGGATGAAGCGTTTTTCTTCGAAGTAGTGCGTGCTAGCTTTGCGCAGCGACGTAAAACATTGATGAATAATCTATCTAATAATTTAAATGGTTTTCCAAAGGATAAAATATTGCTTGAGCGTATACTAGCAGAAGTTGAAATTGATCCGAAGCGAAGAGGCGAAACATTATCAATTGAAGAATTTGCAAAGTTAAGCAACGCTTTATTTTCGTATAAAATGTAAAAGGTAGCTCGTTTTGAGCTACCTTTTTTGTCACCTTTTTCCTATAAGTTCATAGGCTAAAACAGAACGTAGTGAGTTATATGTCCCTACGAGTTTGGAGGTAGAAGGATGGCTGTACATGTTGGAGATTTAGTGGAGAGAAAGTCTTATAAGCGCGACCTTCTTTTTCGAGTAACAGAAATAAAAGATACAATAGCAATTTTGTTTGGAGAAGAATTTCGGCTCGTAGCAGATGCACCAATAGAGGATTTAGTTCTTGTCGATCAACGAGATTATACGAAAAGAGTAAAGCAGGAACGAGAAACAATGGAAAAGACATATCGCTTATTTCAACAAGATTATGTATTAATGAGAGAGCGCCAAGAATATCAGTCAACAGGCGGCTATGCAAATGAAGTAAATTATTTTCAAATGCCGGGTAAAGTGCTTCATCTTGATGGGGATCCTTTATATTTAAGAAAATGCTTAGATTTATATACGAAAATAGGTGTGCCTGTACAGGGAATTCATTGTAAAGAAACGGAGATGCACGAGAAGGTTCTAGATTTAATTGAGCATGTTCGTCCTGATATCTTAGTGATTACCGGACATGATGCTTATGCAAAATCAAAGGGAGAAATGGAAAATTTGGCAGCTTATCGTCATTCTAAGCATTTTGTACAGGCTGTACGTACAGTACGAAAAAAGTATCCTTCATTAGATCACCCTGTTATTTTTGCTGGGGCGTGTCAATCGCATTTTGAAGCCCTTATTCGAGCTGGAGCAAATTTTGCAAGTTCTCCGTCCCGCGTTAATATTCATGCGTTAGATCCGGTGTATGTTGTAGCAAAAGTGAGCTTTACATCTTTTATGGAACGAGTTAATGTTTGGGATGTAGTGCGCAATACAGTAACCGGTGAGAAGGGGCTTGGCGGAATTGAAACAAAGGGAATTTTACGAACAGGATTGCCTTTTCAATATTATGAAGAGTGAGCAAGGTAAGTATTTGCCTTGCTTTTTATGTACGCGCTTTTTGAGAATTGGATAAAAAAGTATAAGAAAGTACAGACTATATATGTATGACTTGTATTTTTATACTTTCCATCCCAATTACAGCGAGGTGTAGCGTGATATGTCAAAACGTTTAGATGAAATTAAAAGTGCTTTGGACCATCATCTCGGTCAGAGGCTTATGCTAAAAGCAAATAGTGGAAGAAGAAAGACGATAGAACGATCTGGCGTGTTAGCAGAAACATACCGTTCTGTTTTTGTAGTTCAACTTGATCAACAAGAAGATACATTTCAGCGCGTTTCTTATAGTTATGCAGACGTATTAACAGAAACTGTTGAGCTTACATTTTATGATGCACAAGATAATGAAGCTATGTTAGGTGAACAATCTGTTTAAGGATGGCCTTTTGTTACATATATTTTCCGGATTTGAAAAAATTCGTAGTGTCACATACTAAATGTACCGTAGCGATAAAGGGGGCCTTGCGTTGAGTAGACGAAGAGGAGTCATGTCGAATCAATTTAAAGAAGAGCTTGCAAAAGAGCTTGGATTTTATGATGTTGTGCAAAAAGAAGGATGGGGCGGAATTCGTGCGAAAGATGCTGGTAATATGGTTAAGCGTGCAATTGAAATTGCAGAACAGCAATTAATGAAACAAAACCAGTAACAGTAAGATACTTCTATGCTACGGTAGCCGAGGAGATATTCCTCGGCTTTTTGCACGCGAAAAAGTTGTATTCGTAGTGTATAAGTAGTTTCATTCTTGATGCTTTTCGTTATAATTAGGAAAGTGTCATCGTTCTACTATAAATTTATGGTAAAATAAACGATAAAAGATTGAGTACATAGAGTAGGTGAATAGATTGAAGCTACTAGTTAAAGCACCAGCAAAAATTAACTTGTCGTTAGATGTACTAGGAAAAAGATCGGACGGTTATCATGAAGTTAAAATGATTATGACAACAATTGATTTAGCGGATCGGTTAGAACTAACAGAGTTATCGGAAGACCGAATTGAAATTGTATCTCATAACCGTTATGTGCCAGACGACCAAAGAAATTTAGCTTATCAGGCGGCAAAATTGTTAAAGGAACGCTTTCAGGTAAAAAAAGGGGTATCTATTGCAATTGAAAAAACGATTCCGGTTGCGGCGGGATTAGCGGGTGGAAGCAGTGATGCAGCTGCAACATTAAGAGGTCTGAATCAATTATGGAATCTTGGACTTACAATTGATGAACTTGCAAAGTTTGGTGCCAAGATTGGATCAGATGTATCGTTTTGTGTATATGGCGGAACCGCTATTGCAACAGGTCGTGGAGAAAAAATCGAACATATAAAGACACCTCCTTCTTGCTGGATTATTTTGGCCAAGCCGCATATTGGTGTATCAACAGCTGACGTATATGGGAATTTAAATTTAAATCGTGTAACACATCCAGATGTAAATCGTATGGTTGAAGTGATTCAAAATGGTGACTATGAGGGGATTTGTCAAGCTGTTGGCAATGTATTAGAAGATGTAACATTTTCTATGCATCCTGAAGTTGCACATATTAAAGCGCAGATGAAACGTTTCGGTGCAGATGCGGTATTAATGAGCGGTAGCGGTCCAACCGTTTTTGGTTTAGTTCGTCATGATTCACGTATGCACCGCATTTATAACGGTTTAAAAGGATTTTGTGATCAAGTATACGCAGTTCGTTTATTAGGAGAGCGAGAAGGTCTTGAATAAAGACGTATAATAAGTTATGATTTGTTTAAAATATTCGTAATTTGAGGTGAGAGCATGAAAATTAGACGAAGTACAAGGTTAGTCGATATGACTTATTATTTGCTTCAAAACCCTCGTCAGTTAGTTTCTCTCACTTTTTTTGCTGAACGGTATCAGTCTGCTAAATCTTCTATTAGTGAAGATTTAGTTATTATTAAACAAACGTTTGAACAACAAGGGGTCGGCACATTACAAACGGTACCAGGTGCAGCAGGAGGAGTGAAATATATCCCATATATAAGTCAGGAGGAAGCAAAGCAAATTATTAATGAGCTTTGTAACTTATTTGAAAATCCGGACCGTATTCTTCCGGGCGGTTATTTATATATGACGGATCTTTTAAGTAACCCGCGCTACATTAATGGTGCAGGGAGGCTTTTTGCTTCTGTATTCGCAAGACAGCCGATTGACGCTGTTATGACAGTTGCCACGAAAGGGATTCCTTTGGCGTATGCAGTAGCCAATTATTTGGATGTTCCGGTCGTAATTGCTAGAAAAGATAATAAAGTAACGGAAGGTCCAACAGTAAGTATTAATTATGTATCAGGATCTTCTAAGCGTATTCAAACGATGACATTAGCAAAACGTAGTCTTCCAGATGGTGCGAATGTATTAATCATCGATGATTTTATGAAGGCAGGCGGAACCGTACAAGGTATGATGAGTATGCTTGAGGAGTTTAATGCAAATGTTATTGGCGTTGGAGTTTTAGTGGAATCAAGTGATATTGAAGAAAGACTTGTCGATAACTTTGTTTCGTTAATTCGCTTGTCTGAAGTAGATGTGAGAGAAAAGACGATTCAAGTGGAAAAAGGAAATTATTCTTTAAGTCCATTTGCTGATGTCATTGTAGAAGTTGAATAAGAGAAGCAATCTTTTTAGTAGATTGTTTTAAAGGAGATACTGTTCGCCAGAGCGGGGGAAAAGATAAAGCAACTGCTTTATCTTTTTTTATACTGATTGATAATAGGGTTTTACCAGTTGGGTAATTTGTCCTGTTATTTCCAAGCGGTAAGTTTTAGCAGGTGGTAAGCTTCCAACCTTGGAGGTTTACCACCTGCTAAAACAATAGGTTTCTTGTTAGGGACAGCTTGTAAAGGCAGGATAAAAAAATATAAAAGGGTGAGGAATAATGAAAGTAGTTCAAACAAATGAAGCGCCGCAGGCAATCGGTCCATATTCACAGGGGATGGTTGTAAATAATATGTTTTACAGTTCTGGACAAATTCCTTTAACAGTAAATGGGGAAGTTGTGACTGGAGATATAAAGGACCAAACAGAGCTGGTATTTCAAAATTTAAAGGCAGTATTAACAGAAGCGGGAGCATCGTTTGAGACGGTGGTAAAAGCAACTGTATTCTTAAAAGATATGAATGATTTTGATGCGGTAAATGAAGTATATGGTACATATTTTTCTACAAATAAACCAGCCCGTTCTTGTGTACAAGTAGTAAAACTACCGAAAGATGTATCTGTTGAAATTGAAGTTATTGCCCTTGTAAAATAAGGAATTGTAAGCGGTAACTTATGTTCATTTATATATTTTTACTTATATAAAAATTTTTATCTTAAAAATTTTTGAAAAATTGAAGGAAAAATGGAACATTTGTGGAATTTATAGAAATATATCGCTTATTTAGAAAAAGGGTGGTGAACACAAGATGGAAGTGACTGACGTAAGATTACGCCGCGTAAACACAGAAGGCCGTATGCGAGCAATTGCCTCTATTACACTGGACCACGAATTTGTTGTTCATGATATTCGTGTAATTGATGGCAATAATGGATTATTTGTAGCAATGCCAAGTAAACGTACTCCAGATGGAGAGTTCCGTGATATTGCTCATCCAATTAATTCAGGTACTCGTTCTAAGATTCAAGATGCGGTTTTAGCTGAGTATCACCGTTTAGGCGAGTTAGAAGAAGTTGAGTTTGAAGAAGCTGGAGCTTCGTAAAATTCGAATAAGAAGAGCTCTAAAAGAAGAGCTCTATAATTTTGGCAAACTCCTGTAAGCATTTACAGGAGTTTGTTGTCGTTTCTATGTAATATAAATCGATTTTGATTTCTCAATATATAAGTCGCAGCTATGCAAAAATAACTAATCTGCATTTGCTTTTTTATCTTTGTTTTCACATCTGCATATGGCGAGAGGTTTCATTTGGGAAATAAAGGGTTTTCGTATCGTTTTTTTCTATTTGTATCTATAATAGTTACCTCAATTTTTCTTGAAAAAGGAATAGTATAGCTTATTTCATAAAAAGATATGAAATACTAAAACATTATATAAAAGTTATGGTAAAATTTAATAGTTGTAAGGTGTTTCTTGAAATATATAGTTATTTAGGATAATATCTTTAATGGATAAATAGGTTGCGATGGAGGGTCTATATGTCAAAAAGATTTGCAGTGATTCTTGCTGCGGGAAAAGGCACACGTATGAAGTCAAGTTTATACAAGGTGCTACATTCTGTATGTGGGAAACCGATGGTACAGCATGTAGTTGATCAAGTCTCTCAGCTAGAAGTACAGAAACTTGTTACGGTTGTTGGACACGGTGCTGAAAAGGTACAGGATCAATTAGGAAGTGCAAGTGAATTTGCATTGCAAACAGAACAGCTGGGAACAGCACATGCCGTTATGCAAGCAGCTGATGCACTGGGAAACGAGGAAGGAACAACGTTGGTAATTTGTGGTGATACACCTCTTATTACAGCAGAAACAATGGAAGCTTTATTAAAGCAGCATGAAGAAGCAGGTGCAAAGGCAACGGTATTAACAGCCTACATACAAGAGCCTGCTGGTTATGGCCGAATTGTTCGTAATAAAAATGGTCACGTTGAGAAAATTGTTGAACATAAAGATGCAAATGAAGTAGAGCGAGCGATTAAAGAAATTAATACAGGTACGTATTGTTTTGATAATAAAGCGCTATTCGCGTCCCTTTCTAAAGTTTCCAATGAAAATGTGCAAGGAGAATATTACCTTCCAGATGTAATTGAGATTTTGAAAAATGAAGGTCATATTGTATCTGCTTATCAAACAGAGCATTTTGATGAAACGTTAGGAGTTAATGACAGGGTCGCTCTATCGCAAGCGGAAGACATTATGAAAAAACGTATTAACTATCAACACATGGTAAATGGTGTTACGATTATTGATCCGAATAACACGTATATTTCTGTTGATGCAAAAATTGGTAATGATACGGTTATTTACCCAGGAACAATTATTGAAGGTTATACTGTTATTGGATCAAATTGTGAGGTTGGGCCGCATACAGTCATCCGTGATAGTGAAGTGGGCGATAATACAACAATTCGTCAGTCTACTGTTCATGATAGTAAGATTGGTATCGATGTTGCAATTGGACCGTTTGCCCATATTCGTCCGCAATCTGTTATTGGTAATGAAGTTCGTGTTGGAAACTTTGTTGAAATTAAAAAGACTGTTTTCGGAAATAAAAGTAAAGCTTCTCACTTAAGCTATATTGGTGATGCAGAGGTGGGAGAAGATGTAAATCTTGGTTGTGGTTCTATTACAGTAAACTACGATGGCAAGAATAAATTTAAAACTGTAATTGGCGATGGTGTGTTTATTGGTTGTAACTCAAATCTTGTTGCTCCTGTAACGGTTGAAGATGGTGCTTATGTTGCAGCAGGTTCTACAATTACAGAAGATGTGCCAGCAAAAGCGTTATCAATTGCACGTACACGTCAAATTAATAAAGAAGACTATGTCGATCGATTGCTGAATAAGAAAAATTCATAATGTGGAGGGTTAATCTAGATGTCGACTCAATATCTAAATTCTAATTTGAAAGTATTTTCTTTAAACTCTAACAAGGCGCTTGCTGAGCAAATTGCAAAGCACATTGGAGTAGAATTAGGAAAATGTTCTGTTGCACGTTTTAGTGATGGAGAAATTCAAATTAACATTGAAGAAAGTATTCGTGGTTGCGATGTATTTATCATCCAATCTACAAGTTTCCCAGTAAACGAGCATATTATGGAATTGCTTATTATGATTGATGCGTTAAAACGTGCATCTGCGAAAACAATTAACATTGTTATTCCTTACTATGGTTATGCACGCCAAGATCGTAAAGCACGTTCTCGTGAGCCGATTACAGCGAAACTGTTTGCAAACTTACTTGAAACAGCGGGTGCTACTCGTGTAATTACTCTAGATTTACATGCTCCACAAATTCAAGGATTCTTTGATATTCCAATCGACCATTTAATGGGTGTACCTATTCTTTCTGACTATTTTCAGAAGAAAGGTCTTAAAGATATTGTAATTGTATCTCCAGACCATGGTGGTGTAACACGTGCTCGAAAAATGGCAGATCGTTTAAAAGCGCCAATCGCTATCATCGATAAACGCCGTCCGCGTCCAAATGTAGCGGAGGTAATGAATATCGTAGGTAATATTGAAGGCAAAACAGCAATTTTAATTGATGACATCATTGATACAGCTGGTACAATTACATTAGCAGCAAACGCTCTTGTAGAGAACGGTGCTTCTGAAGTATATGCTTGCTGTACACACCCAGTTTTATCTGGTCCAGCAATTGAACGTATTCAAAATTCAAATATTAAAGAGTTAGTTGTAACAAACTCTATAGTATTACCAGAAGAAAAGAAAATTGATAAAGTACAAGAACTTTCTGTTGCTCCATTAATTGGAGAAGCAATTATTCGTGTTTACGAAGAAGAATCTGTAAGTGTACTATTTAATTAATTGGATAGAATGAGACGTAACCAGTGTTGGTTACGTCTTTTCGTATCGAAAAAAGAAAGTGGTGTTACAATGAAATTAATAGTAGGACTTGGTAACCCAGGTAGAGAATATGAATTAACAAGGCACAACATTGGGTTCATGGCGATAGATGAATTATCTAAACGATGGAATATCCCATTAAATGAGCAAAAATTTAAGGGATTATTCGGTGCGGGTTTTGTAAATGGGGAGAAAGTCATTTTATTAAAGCCGCTTACATATATGAATTTATCTGGAGAAAGTATTCGTCCGCTTATGGATTACTATAAAATTGATATTGAAGATTTTATAGTGATGTATGATGATTTAGATATTCCAGTTGGAAAATTGCGTCTTCGTATGAAAGGCAGTGCGGGTGGACATAACGGTGTGAAATCAACAATTGCACATTTAGGAACACAGGAATTCCAACGCATTCGCATGGGAATTGATCGTCCTAAAAATGGCATGAAAGTAGTTGATTATGTATTAGGGCGTTTTATGGCAGATGAGACGCCTGAGGTAAAACGAGCAATTGAAAAAAGTGCAGATGCATGTGAAGAATGGCTGAAAACTCCATTTTTACAAGTTATGAATACTTTCAATAATTAACATTTACAAAAGGGAATATTTTCTTAGACTTATATCCATAATAGTAATAATTGTGTGGCTAGGAGGAAGTTATGGACGGACATTATTACTGCAGACATTGTGGGTATAGGATAGGTAGTATTACAGCGGAAAAAGTATACGGCATTGTGCTAGGTCAACTAACAGAGCGAGAGCGGTTAGAAATGATTCATTTTGATGAAAACGGGAATATATATATAAAAACAATTTGTGAATCATGTCAAAAAACACTCGCATCCTATCCAGAGTATTATGAATATGAACTGTTCTTACAATAAAAATAAAATTTCTGTTAGAGCATGTTTTCCTTACCGGTAGTTAGCTAAACACATTGTCCCTTGATAATGGGGGAACTTTCATCCTTCTCTTTTCTAAATATGAAGATGAGAGACTTACAGTGATAGGGTGTATTGCTTCGCTTTGGCTTGTCCAAAGCATTTTTCTGTTTTCTTTTTACGAAATCTTTGTATAAAATATAGTAGCTTGCTCTTTATGTTGAGAGGAGTTTTGAAAAATGATAGGTTTACTAGAGCAATTTTACGAAAATAAAGAAATACGATCAATTATAGATGGTTTAGAAGAAGGTTTAAAAGAACAGCTTATCTCAGGTATGGCAACTTCTTCACGGTCATTATTAATGGCTAGTTTATATAAAAAAACAAAGCAGTCACAGCTTGTTATCACGCATAATTTATATCAGGCGCAAAAGGTGTACGAGGATTTAGTTTCATTAATTGGAGAGCAGAATGTTTGGTTATATCCTGTAAATGAATCTATTGCATCAGAAATCGGTGTTGCCAGCCCAGAATTGAAGGCACAGCGCATTGAAGTGTTGAATCGCTTAGCGGCGGGAGAAAGTGGAATTATTGTGGCTCCTGTTGCTGGTTTGCGGCGTTTTCTACCGACAAAAGAGATGTGGAAGAAACAGCAAATCGAATTAAAAATGGGGCAAGAAATTGATCTTGATGAATTGCTTCACATGTTAACGATTATGGGCTATGAACGTAAATCTATGGTAGAGGCACCGGGTGAATTTAGTGTTCGCGGTGGGATATTAGATATCTATCCATTAACAGAAGAATTGCCGGTTCGTATTGAATTCTTTGATACCGAAGTAGATTCCATCCGTTCCTTTACTGTAGAAGAACAACGTTCGCAAGAGAAGATGGATAGCATATCATTTGGCCCAGCTACTGAATTTGTATTTTCTAAAGAAGAGCTAGCGGTTGGAATTCAGAAGCTAGAATTAGGTTTAACTAATACATTAAAAAAGGTATCTGACGAGAAATTAAAAACAACAGTATTAGAAACTGTTACGTATGAATTAGAACTATTGAAAAATGGACAGACCATTGAGCAGATGTTCAAATATTTATCTTTATTTTACAAGGAACCTGCTAGTCTAATAGAATATTTACCGGAAAATGGTGTTGTTATTCTAGACGAGGTTTCTCGAATTCAAGAAACAGCAGATCATTTAGAAACGGAAGAAGCGGAATGGTATATATCGCTTCTTGGAGAAGGAACAATTGTTCAAGATTTATCTTTTTCGCATAATTTTTCTCAATTTTTGAATCACAAAAAACGAAATTTCTTATACTTAACTTTGTTCTTACGTCACATTCCGCATACAAATCCGCAAAATATTGTAAATTTGACATGTAAAACAATGCAAGACTTTCACGGTCAAATGAACTTATTAAAAACAGAAATTGATAGATGGACGAAAAGTCGGTTTACCACAGTTGTATTAGGTGCAAATGAGGAACGAACAAAGAAATTGCAGCACATTTTAAATGATTATGATATTGAAGCAGATATTATTGAAGGAACAGATGTATTGCTCCCAGGTCGTATTCAAATTGCGGTTGGTGACTTACATGCGGGTTTTGAAATGCCGATGCAAAAGCTTGCAATCCTTACCGAAAAAGAATTATTTAACAAAAAAGTAAAAAAATCACAGCGTAAGCAAAAACTTTCGAATGCAGAGAGAATTAAAAGCTACTCTGAATTAAAAGTGGGTGATTACGTTGTTCACGTAAATCACGGTATCGGTAAATTTTTAGGAATTGAAACATTAGAAATTAATGGTGTCCATAAAGATTATTTGCATATTAAGTATCAAGGGAATGATAAGTTATACGTTCCAATTGAACAGATTGATCAAGTACAAAAGTATGTGGGATCTGAGGGGAAAGACCCTAAAGTTTATAAACTTGGCGGAAATGATTGGAAGAAGGTTAAGACGAAGGTAGAAAAATCTGTTCAAGATATTGCAGATGATTTAATTAAGCTGTATGCAGAGCGCGAAGCATCAAAGGGTTATGGTTTTACTCCAGATACATCTGAACAACAGGAGTTTGAATCGTTATTTCCTTATCAAGAAACAGAAGATCAGTTACGCTCAATTGCAGAAATCAAGAAGGATATGGAGCGCGGTCGTCCGATGGATCGCCTGCTTTGCGGCGATGTGGGATATGGAAAAACTGAAGTTGCGATTCGGGCCGCTTTTAAAGCGATTATGGATGAAAAGCAAGTTGCAATTTTAGTGCCAACAACAATTTTAGCACAGCAGCATTATGAAACAATCCGAGAGCGATTCCAAGATTATCCTATTAATATCGGGTTATTAAGTCGCTTCCGTACGAGAAAACAGCAAAATGAAACAATTAAAGGACTAAAAGATGGTACTGTTGATATTGTTATCGGTACACATCGCCTTCTGTCAAAGGATGTCATATATAAAGATTTAGGATTACTTATTATTGATGAAGAGCAGCGATTTGGTGTAACACATAAGGAAAAAGTTAAGCAGTTAAAAGCTAATGTCGATGTACTAACATTAACAGCAACGCCAATTCCCCGTACGCTTCATATGTCCATGTTAGGTGTTCGTGATTTATCTGTTATTGAAACACCGCCAGAAAATCGATTCCCGGTGCAAACGTACGTTGTGGAATATAATCCAGCGTTAATAAGAGAAGCGATTGAACGTGAGTTGGCACGAGGCGGGCAAGTGTATTTCTTATACAATCGCGTTGAAGATATCGAACGAAAAGTGGATGAAATTTCTATGCTTGTTCCTGATGCACGTGTAACTTTTGCGCATGGAAAGATGAATGAAAGTGAATTAGAATCTGTTATGCTTTCCTTTTTAGAGGGTCAGCACGATGTACTTGTAAGTACAACGATTATTGAAACAGGTGTCGATATTCCGAATGTAAATACATTAATTGTGTTCGATGCAGATCGTATGGGATTATCGCAGTTGTATCAGTTGCGTGGCCGGGTAGGACGTTCTAATCGTGTTGCTTATGCGTATTTTACATATAAGCGTGATAAAGTGTTATCCGAGGTTGCAGAAAAACGCCTGCAAGCCATTAAAGAATTTACAGAACTAGGCTCTGGATTTAAAATCGCTATGCGTGATTTGTCTATCCGCGGAGCAGGTAATTTATTAGGTGCAGAGCAACATGGATTTATTGATTCCGTTGGTTTTGATTTATATTCACAAATGTTAAAAGATGCAATTGAACAGCGAAGAGGTACGGATGCAGAAGAGCAAACGATTGATGTTGAGATTGATCTAGAAGTAGATGCATATTTACCAGATGCGTATATTTCCGATAGCAAACAAAAAATTATGATGTATAAGCAATTTAGGGGCGTTTCTGCCATTGAGGATATTGAAGAATTACAAGAAGAGATGATCGACCGCTTTGGTGATTATCCACAAGAAGTTGGATATTTACTACAAATTGCAAGTATTAAGGTACTAGCAATGCAAGAAGGAATCGAATTAATTAAGCAAATGAAACAAGAAGTGACACTGATGTTTTCAGAAAAGGCGAGTCAAAATATTGATGGCGGAAAGTTATTTATGCTTGGGAGCAGTTTTGGGCGTATGATTGGTCTTGGTATGGAAGGTTCACGCTTGAAAATTGTGATAAATGTGCGTGAACTAGAAGTAGCAAAGTGGCTTACAATCGCCGAAAATTTATTAAAAGGTTTAAAAGATGTGAAAAAAGAAGAGATAAATGCTTAAATGAGAATAAAAAATACCATTCGACGTGTATAGAAGAACTAATGTGTAAAATACTATGTTTAATAGTTGGTGATTTTTACATGAACAGGTAAAAGCACCACCTTTATCATCAGTAGAAAGTGAGGCAGCATTAGAATGAAAGCAACTGGAATTGTACGTCGAATTGATGATTTAGGAAGGGTTGTTATTCCGAAAGAAATTCGCAGGACTCTCCGTATTCGGGAAGGTGACCCATTAGAAATTTTTGTTGATCGCGATGGAGAAGTTATTTTAAAGAAATATTCTCCAATTAGTGAGTTGGGTGATTTTGCTAAAGAATATGCAGATGCTTTGTATGATAGTTTAGGGCATAACGTACTTGTTTGTGACCGCGATTCAATTATTGCTGTCGCCGGCGTGTCCAAAAAAGAATACTTAAATAAAAGCGTTGGAGATTTAGTTGAGAAAGCGATGGAAGAACGTAAATCGGTTGTCATGACAGATGAAAGTGAAATTTCAATTATGGATGGAGTGGCTGAAAGGGTACAATCTTATACAATTGGTCCGATTATCGCAAATGGCGATCCGATTGGAGCTGTTATTATTTTTTCAAAAGAAGCAATCATTAGTGATGTAGAACATAAAGCTGTGGATACAGCAGCAAGCTTCTTAGCAAAACAAATGGAACAATAAAGATCAACTAACCATCAGTGCGTGCTTTCCTCACAGATGGTTAGTTGGGCCAATCCTACGGGCAGTTAATGCAATGTACCGTGGAATTATATATTTATGTAAAGGTAGCGTTTTGCTACCTTTTTTATATGATCACATTAAAAGTGGAAGGCTGTTTTTTTCTTTGTGATATAATACGTAGGATGAGTATAAGAAAAAAGGGAGATTGTATGGTTATGGAGACGAATAAGTACCAAGCTTTTTGGCGCGGAGCGATTATATTAACAATTGCGAGCTTTGTTACAAAAGTATTAAGTGCCTTTTACCGTATTCCATATCAAAATATAGCTGGTGATATTGGCTTTTATATTTATCAGCAAATTTACCCGTTTTACGGGTTTTGTTTAATTTTAGCGACATATGGTTTTCCAATCATTATTTCAAAAATGATTGCAGAACGTTTAGAGCGAGGAGAGCGAAAGGAAGCAGAGTCCATAATATGTATTTGTTTTTGGTTTTTATTGGCTATTGGAATTGTAGGATGTAGTGTATTGTTTTTTGGTGCACATACAATTGCATCTTTAATGGGAGATGCGAATTTAGAAAAGCTAATTTGCGTTATTGCATTTTCTTTTTTATTAATGCCATTTCTTTCAGTAGCACGAGGTTATTTTCAAGGGTTTGGAAATATGATGCCAACAGCTATATCACAGGTAATAGAACAAACGATTCGCGTATCCATTATCGTATTCTTATCATTATTCCTTATCAAAAAAGGATTTGATTTATATACGGTGGGAGCAGGTGCTATGTTTGGCTCAATAGCAGGTAGCTTTATTGGTGTGGCTGTATTGCTGTTTTATTTGCGAAAGGATTTTTGTTCTATTTTTGTGCGAAGTTTTAAAGGGATTTCCAATAAAAAGGCCATTATTCGTACGTTGCTTTGGCAAGGGATTGCAATTTGTGTTAGTAATTTAGTGTTAATTTTTATACAAATGGCAGATTCTATTTCGCTCTATAGTTTACTTGTTCAAAATGGAGAGCCAGCAGAAATAGCAAAAACGTTAAAGGGGATATACGATCGCAGCATTCCTCTTATGCAGCTTGGGACGGTTGTGACAACATCGTTTTCACTTTCCTTAATTCCGATGATTACGGCTGCAAAAGAGAGAGGAGATCACGTGTTCATTCGCGAAAAAGTACAGTTAGCAATTAAAATTACATTTGTAATTGGGCTTGCTGCATCATTGGGACTCGCAAGTATCATTCGTCCAACAAATATTATGTTATTTGCAAATGGCGATGGCTCTGCCATGCTAGGGGTTTTATCTATTTCTATTCTGTTTAGTTCATTAGCAATTACAACTGCATCAATTTTGCAAGGAGTAGGACAAACTGTAAAACCAGCTTTATTTGTTGTAATTGGTGCATGTGTAAAATTGTTACTCAATTATATATTAATGCCGCATTTTGGTGTAATCGGTGCAGCGATTGCAACTGTGATTGCGTTGTTGTTTATTGCCATATTGAATAGTGTATTACTGATTCGAGTTGTTAATGAACCACTTATACAGAAAACCCCTATTGTAGGTGTGACAATTGGAGCGTTAAGTATGGTGTTAGCACTTTCTGGATGCATGTATATGTTTGAATGGTTTGGATTGCAAGCTAACGCGGAGCATAGAGGATTGGCAGCGATTCAAGCGTTATTATGTGTCGGTGTTGGTGGTTTACTATATGTATTTTTAATTTTAAAGCTACAAGTATTTACAGCGCAGGAACTTGGAACGGTTATGAAACAAGAAAAAGCACAAACTTCTTTGAAGAAGAGTGGATAGAGGTGGGCATTATGAAAAGAACCATTACGATTTTAGGATTAGGAGCTGGTGAGTTAGACCAGCTTACAATGGGCGTATATCGAAAGGTGAAAGAAGCGGAGCGCATGTATGTTCGAACAAAAGAACATCCAGTTATAGGGGAGCTCGAGAAAGAAGGTGTATTATACACATCTTTTGATGGTGTATATGAAGCGTATGATACATTTGAAGAGGTGTATGAAACAATTTCTAACACATTGATTGAAAAAGCCAAGGAAGCTAACGTTTTATATGCGGTTCCAGGTCATCCGCTTGTGGCAGAGCGTACTGTACAACTTTTGCTGCAAAAAGGAGAAAAAGAGAATATTGAGGTGCGCATCGAAGGTGGACAAAGCTTTTTAGATCCAATGTTTACAAGCTTGAAAATTGATCCAATTGAAGGGTTTCAGTTAATTGATGCGACGTCATTCGAAAGAGGACAATTAGAGCTTCGTCAGCACTTAATTTTCTGTCAAGTGTATGATGCATTTATTGCATCTGAGGTCAAACTAACATTAATGGAAATGCTTCCAGATGATTATGAAGTATATATCGTGACTGCGGCAGGAACATCATTTGAACAAGTGAAGAAAGTGCCACTCTATTTATTGGATCATGAGGCGGAGCTTAATAATTTAACGAGTGTGTATGTGCCGCCGGTGTTAAATCGACAATCGTTGTATCAAGAATTTGCTGTATTACGTGATATTATCGCGGAGCTACGCGGACCAAACGGATGTCCGTGGGATAAAAAGCAAACGCACCAAACACTAAAGAAATATTTAATTGAAGAAGCATATGAGGTATTAGAAGCTATCGATGAGGAAGATGATGAGCATCTTGTTGAAGAACTTGGTGATGTTCTATTGCAAGTTATGCTTCATGCGCAAATTGGTGAAGATGAAGGCTGGTTCTCGATTGATGATGTCATTCGCGCATTGTCTGAGAAAATGGTACGTCGTCACCCTCATGTATTTGGAGATGTTAGTGTAGAGACGGCTGCTGATGTTGTTACGAATTGGGAAGAAATTAAGAAACAAGAAAAAGGAAATGTAAAAGAGTCTATCTTATCAGGTATTCCAAACAGCTTACCTCAGTTAATGCGCGCTTATGAAATTCAAAAAGAAGCTGCAAAGGTTGGTTTTGACTGGGATAATATTAAGCCAATGATGGAAAAAGTAGATGAGGAATGGGAAGAATTCCAACGTGAAGTGACGGTTATGGATGAAGAGAAAATGTTATCGGAATTTGGGGATTTAATATTTGCATTTGTGAATATTGCTCGCTATTATAAAATCAGTCCGGAAGAAGCACTTCATAAAACAAACGAAAAATTTATAAGCCGTTTTTTATATATGGAAGCAAAGGTTGCTAGTATGGAGAAGGAAATGAAAGATTTTTCCTTAAAAGAGCTTGATGCATTATGGGAAGAAGCAAAGCGAATAGAGAATGAATAAGGGGGAGTTGTTGTGCGTTTAGATAAATTTTTAAAAGTGTCTCGTCTTATCAAAAGAAGAACATTAGCAAAAGAAGTTGCAGATCAAGGACGAATTATGATTAACGGTCAAGTTGCGAAAGCAAGCTCAACTGTAAAGGCAGAAGATGAATTAACGATTCGTTTCGGTCAAAAAGTTGTTACGGTAAAAATTAATGAATTAAAAGAAACGACAAAAAAAGAAGATGCGGCAAACTTATATACCGTTGTTCGTGAAGAGAAAGTTCAAGTAAAGGCGGAAGATAGCTTGTTCTAAATAATTTTGTCCTCTCATACAATTGATACTAGTATAAAGTTATGGGGGGATGGACGTGAACAAAGGGTATTCAATGTCGTCTTCTAATCAACAAAATGTTACTGTAGAACATGACGTTGTAATGAGAGGAAGACGCGTTCTTGATATTACAGGAGTCAAGCAGGTAGAGAGTTTTGATAGTGAAGAATTTTTGTTAGAAACAGTCATGGGCTTTTTAACGATACGCGGTCAAAATCTACAAATGAAAAACCTTGATGTTGAAAAAGGACTTGTGTCCATTAAAGGGAAAATATATGAGATGGCTTACATTGATGAGCATCAAGGGGAGAAAGCTAAAGGATTCTTTAGCAAGTTGTTTAAATGAGCTTAACAGTTCAATTATATACAATGCTTTCAATGATTGGGATGGGCGCTTCACTTGGAGCAGCTTTAGATACATACCATCGCTTTTTGAAGCGCGGGGAGCGAAAGCGTTGGCTCGTATTTATCTATGATATTTTATTTTGGATTGTCCAAGCTCTTGTTGTGTTTTATGTATTGTTGCTTGTAAATGAAGCAGAGTTGCGTATGTATGTATTTTTAGCTTTGTTGTGTGGTTTTGCTGCATATCAAAGTTTGTTAAAGTCATTGTACATGAAAGTATTAAATTTTTTGATTTACATTTTTGTTCAAACATTTTATTTTTGCGTTCGTATTGTTCAGTTATTTGTTGTTAAGCCAATTACGATTTTGATTCATTTAATTATAGCGTTTATGCTATTTTTATTTCGGTTTGTAGTTGTAGTTGGAACCGGGTTGTGGAAAGTTATTGTAGCGATATTGCGGTTAGTGTGGAAAATTATTTTTATCCCTGTTCGATTTGTTTGTTTTGTTATATGGAAACTTCTCCCTAGCCATGTTAAAATTTTTATAAAGAGACAAGCAGGACTTTTAAAATATTTCAAGAAAATGAAGAAGCATATATTCCTAATTTGGGAACTTATAAAAAAGAAGTTAGGGGGACCTCGGAAATGAGGGAACTAAAACAAAGGGATGTATTGGAGCATAATCCAAATTCTGTTAAAGAGCATATAATACAATCGAACGAAGGTAGAAGGCGTGTTTATCGTCGGTTAGCTTTATTTTTGGCGTTTGCTTTTGTAGTTATTATAAGTATTAGTGTGACATTTTATCAACAAAATAGTACGATTAACGCTAAAGAAACAAAAGTAAAAGAGTTGGAAAAAGAAACAAATGTAGTAACGACGAAAGAAAAACAGCTGAAAGATGAAATCGAAAAATTGCAAGATGAGGATTATGTTTTAGAGATTGCTAGAAGAGATTATTACTTTTCAAAGCCTGGGGAAATAATTTTTCCTATTTCTAAGTAGTAGGTGTTGTATTGACACTATATTTTAAGATTATATATAATGAAGTAAAATTTGGCTTTTTAACCACTAAGGAGGAGCGTTTTTTTTATGTCAATTGAGGTAGGCAGCAAGTTACAGGGTAAGGTAACAGGTATTACGAATTTTGGGGCTTTTGTAGAGCTGCCAGAAGGATTAACTGGTCTTGTTCATATTAGTGAAGTTGCTGATAATTATGTGAAAGATATTAATGATCACTTAAAAGTAGGCGATCAAGTAGAAGTGAAAGTTATTAACGTTGAGAAAGACGGTAAAATTGGTTTATCTATTAAAAAAGCGAAAGAACGTGAAAAAACAGAAGGTGAGCAACGCGATAATCAACGTGCTGGACGTCCTGGGCGTAATCGTTCTTTTAACAGAGACAATCGCGGTGGTGGCGGCGACAACCGTAACCAAAAAGAAACATTTGAGCAAAAGATGGCTCGCTTTTTAAAAGACAGTGAAGATCGTTTAACTTCTTTAAAGCGTAATACGGAGTCAAAACGTGGCGGCCGTGGCGCTCGTCGCGGATAAAACTTGCTGTTTATTTTAAAATAAAGAGAAGCACCCAGAGTGTTCACTCAGGGTGCTTTTTTTATGGAAAAAACAGTGTATAGAAAAAATAACAAAAAACATTTGAAAATGTATTGACTTAAAATGCTGTTTAAGATAATATATTAATTGTCCGTTAAATACGACATGGCGGTGTAGCTCAGCTGGCTAGAGCGTACGGTTCATACCCGTGAGGTCGGGGGTTCGATCCCCTCCGCCGCTATATATTTTAATGGCCCGTTGGTCAAGTGGTTAAGACACCGCCCTTTCACGGCGGTAACACGGGTTCGAATCCCGTACGGGTCATCAATGAAAAGATCATGCAAATTATGCATGATCTTTTTTTGTCTTGTTATTGTGGACAGTAAGCTCCATCCCCCTCGCATTCTGAGCGAGCCACTTCCACTTTTCTAAAGAAGATAGGTGGGGGATAATTGCCCGTAAAAGCCCGATTGGTGAGAGCTCTCCATCAGTAGGGATGAAGAAACCCTGCTGATGGAAGTTTCACTTTATATTAAGGAATTGTAAAGTTATGCGCTTCTTCTACAAAAACAACTATAATTTTTTGGGAATTCAACAATGTATTGAAGGATTTACGTGTAACTCTGTATATATATGGTACTATTTTGTATAAAAAGTCGAACAATTATTGTGTTGCAAACTGTTATTTTGACAAAAACTCCGCAAAAAACATCTTATAATTACAAGTAATAAAATATGCAGGTGGTGTTCAAAATATGCCAAGAGCAGGAAGGAATACTGTCAATCCAAATTCTAGTGCGCTTACTATAGGCCGTGGGCAAATGACAGCTGAAAAGTGGACAAGCAAATTAAGGATGAAATTGGAACAAATTTTCTTTCGTTGGGGATTTGTGGTTGCGTTGGTTGGTTTTCTTTTGGGACGAGCATATATTTTAACGAACATTTTACCGTTTGCTTTGCCATTTTTTGCTGCCGTATATGTGATGAAACGCGATAAAATGGCCATTGCATTCCTAGCTGTAATGGCAGGTGCATTTTCGGTTTCATTAGAAAATTTATTCTTTGCCTTTGCATCTATCTTCACATTCTTCATCTATAATATCTTCTTTGGTCGTTTTACACGTAAGACGATTGGGCTTGTACCATTTCAAGTATTTATTTCCGCATTAACTGCTCATCTTATCGTTGTTTATTTCGCGCAAGGATCAATTGGTATGTATGATTTGCTTGTTAGTACAATTGAAGCGGGATTAAGCTTCGTGTTAACGATGATTTTCTTGCAAAGCGTTCCCCTTTTAATAGAACGAAAAGGAAAACAACAATCATTAGAAACGGAAGAAATTGTTTGTCTAATTATATTGCTAGCATCTGTATTAACAGGCACAACAGATTGGTTTATTTATGATTTATCAGTTCAGCATATTTTTACGAGATATTTAGTATTAGTGTTTGCGTTTGTGGCAGGAGCAGCAACAGGTTCTACTGTAGGTGTTGTAACAGGTTTGATTTTAAGCCTAGCAAATGTAGCAAGTTTATATCAATTAAGTTTACTGGCATTCTCTGGATTGTTAGGTGGCTTGCTGAAAGAAGGAAAGCGAATAGGGGTAAGTTTAGGTTTGTTAATTGGAACAAGTTTAATTACGTTATACGTAGATAAACAAACAAGTATTGTAATGACGTTATTAGAGTCAGTTGTGGCAATTACATTGTTTTTATTAACGCCTAAGATCATTGTTGAACGTCTTTCCAAGTATATGCCGGGCACACAGGAGCATGCGAACGATCAACAACAATATTTAAGAAGAATGCGTGATGTTACGGCAAATAAAATTAATCAGTTTGCAAATGTGTTTGAAGCATTGTCGAACAGCTTTTCTATATATGGGTATGTAGAAGATGAAGATAAGGACACAGAGACGGATTTGTTTTTAAGTACAATTACCGCCAAGACATGTCAGACGTGCTTTAAAAAGGATCAGTGTTGGGTTGTGAATTTTGATAAAACGTATGATTATATGAAGCAACTCATGAACGAAACTGAGGAAGGTATATTGCAAAATAATCGTAAATTGCTCCGTGACTTTGAAAAATATTGTGTGAGAGGAACGAAGGTAACAGGCTTGATAGATGATGAATTAGAGCATTTTTATGAAGGACAAAAATTAAGGAAGCAAATGCGGGATAATCGTAGAATTGTTGCTGAGCAACTTATGGGTGTTTCGAAAGTAATGGCAGATTTCTCAAAAGAGATTCAAAAGGAAAGAGATAATCATCAGGTGCAAGAGGAACAAATTTTACAAGCCTTTCGTGATTTTGGTGTAGAGGTTGAACATGTTGATGTTTATTGTTTGGATCGGGGGAACATTGATATTGAAATGATGATTCCTGCTTCGTGTAATAAACATGGGGAATGTGAAAAGCTTGTTGCTCCGATGTTGTCTGATATTTTACACGAGACGGTTGTTGTGAAACATGAAGACCAATCAGCGTATCCGAATGGTTACAGTACCGTATCTTTTGGTTCTGCTCAAACTTTTTCTGTTGATACAGGCCTTGCTACAGCGGCTAAGGGAGGAGGGTTTGTATCTGGTGATTCCTATGCCATGATGGAGTTAAGTGTGGGGAAATATGCGCTAGCTATTAGTGACGGGATGGGAAATGGAAGACGGGCTCACATGGAAAGTAAAGAGACAGTGAAGCTGTTGCAAAAAATATTGCAATCAGGTATTGATGAGGAGACTGCAATAAAATCGATTAATTCAATTCTTTCGCTGCGAACAACTGAAGAAATGTTTACAACATTAGATTTAGCGATGATTGATTTGCGTGATGCAAATGCTAAGTTTTTAAAGATTGGTTCTACGCCAAGTTTTGTGAAGCGTGGTAATCAAGTGTTTAAAATAGAGGCGAGTAACTTACCGATGGGAATTATTGAAGACTTTGAAGTAGATGTTGTAGGTGAGCAATTAAAGTCCGGTGATATTTTAATCATGATGAGCGATGGGATTTTTGAAGGTGCAAAACATGTGGAGAATCATGAAGTGTGGATGAAGCGGAAGATTAAAGAATTAGAAACGGAAGATCCACAAGAGATTGCTGATATTATTATGGAAGATGTAATTCGTACTGATAATGGATATATTAATGATGATATGACAATTGTGGTCGCAAAAGTAAAAAAGAATATGCCAAAATGGGCTACAATTCCTATTGTTAGTAAACAAGCGCAATAAAAGAGAAATTTTAATCAGTGGGGGCTTTATCCTCCACTGATTATTATATAAATCTAAGTTAAAACTATTCTTTTTCGCTTGTTGTAATTTTGAGAAAAGGAAATATCCGTATTTCTTAGTGCTTTTTGATTTTAAAGAGGGAAATGACAGGGCCCAGGAATATACCTGAGGCCTGTTTGTTATACATGGAATATTTAATTTTGTTTATTTCTGTATGCAAAGAAAAAATTCATATGTAAGATAAATTGTGAAATTTATACATCTTTGTTTTGCAGAAAGCTTGTAAAAGTTGTACCATTATATCTAGGTATGCTATCGTTTTAGCTCAATGAAAGGTGATTGCAGCATTGAAAGATGAATTTGTTAAAAAGGTAGATGCTTTTGTAGAAAGGCATAATTTATTAGAGGCGCATTCTACGGTTGTTGTTGGTGTATCGGGGGGACCAGATTCTCTAGCGCTTTTCTTCTATTTGTTAGAGAAGCGTGAAGAAAAGAAACTGCAAATTATAGTGGCTCATGTTGACCATATGTTTCGCGGTGAGGAATCGCAGGAAGATTTAAGGTTTGTGAAACATTTGTGTGAAAATCTTAATGTTATCTGTGAAACAATACAAATTGATGTAAAGCAGTATCAGAAACAGAATCGAATGAGTGCACAAGTTGCGGCAAGAGAATGTCGATATGCATTTTTGGAAAGAATAATGAGAAAACATAATGCGCAATATGTAGCTCTTGGTCACCATGGTGACGATCAAATTGAGACAGTTTTAATGCGTCTTGTACGTGGTAGTACCTCGAAAGGCTATTCTGGAATTTCTGCGAAACGGGCTTTCGATAAAGGCTTTTTGATTCGACCTCTGTTGGCAGTAACGAAAGAAGAGATTCTTGATTATTGTAAGAGAAAGGATGTTGTCCCTCGTATTGATCCTAGTAATACAAAAGAAACGTATACAAGGAATCGACTGCGAAAGTATGTTCTTCCTCATTTCAAGCAGGAGAATCCAAATGTTCATGAGCGTTTTCAAGCTTTTAGTAAGTTTATGCAAGAGGATGAAGCGTATTTGCAGGAATTAGCTTTTGAAAAAATGAATAAAGTAATTAAGAAAAAAGATACAAAAAGAGTTGTCGTATCAATTCCTGCATTTGAATCTATGCCTATACCTTTACAAAGGAGAGGGATTCAACTAATATTAAATTATCTTTATGAATATAAAATTCCATCTTCGCTTTCTTCTGTACATATTGACAAGGTGATTGAGTTTTTCAAACGAACTCATCCTTCTGGTGTGCTTCACTTTCCGGGTGAATTAGAGGTTGTTCGTACATATGAAGAATGTATTTTCCGTTTTGTTGAAGAAAAATTTGTTTTTTCTTCTCATGTTTTACAAGTGCCTGGAAAGGTAACATTAGTAAATGGCGATGAGTTTGTAGTAGAGATTAGCGATTGTGTACCTAGTATGGTGAATGAGATGATGTTTGTTGCAAAATATAACGAAATAACATCTCCACTTATCGTTCGTCCGCGGGAAGATGGCGATCGAATGTCAATTCAAGGTATGAATGGTACGAAGAAGATAAAGTCTATTTTTATCGAAGCAAAAGTACCAAAGGAGAAAAGAACAGACTGGCCAATTGTTTGTGATGCGAATGGAAATATTATTTGGGTTCCGTTGTTGAAACGATCTGCATTTGCTATTTCGCGAGAAACAGTAGATAAGGATACATATATTATTATTCATTACAAAAGCAAGGAGTCTTCCAGGAGGATAATGAAATGATGAATCAAGATATTGAAAAAGTATTAATTTCTGAAGAGAAAATACAAGAAAAAGTAAGAGAATTAGGCGCAATTCTTGCAGAGGATTATAAAAACACGGTACCTCTTGCAATCGGTGTACTAAAAGGTGCAATGCCATTTATGGCAGACTTATTAAAGCGCACAGATGCATATCTTGAAATGGACTTTATGGCTGTATCTAGCTACGGTCATTCTACTGTTTCAACTGGTGAAGTGAAAATTTTAAAAGATCTAGATACTTCTGTAGAAGGGCGCGACATTTTAATCGTAGAAGATATTATCGACAGCGGCCTTACATTAAGCTACTTAGTAGACTTATTTAAATATCGTAAAGCAAAATCTGTGAAGATTGTAACGTTATTAGATAAGCCAACTGGCCGAAAAGTTGATCTTAAAGCGGATTATGTTGGGTTTACTGTTCCGCACGAATTTGTTGTGGGATACGGATTAGACTATAAGGAACAATATCGTAATCTTCCTTATGTTGGTGTATTAAAACCGAGCGTATATTCCAATTAATAATATTAAGCATTACAATTGGATAGGAAAGTTTTTCTATGTTACTATTTACTATTATAGTTTGTATGCTGTGAGAGGAGGTTAGGGATGAATCGGATCTTCCGTAATACCATCTTTTATTTACTTATATTTTTAGTGGTAATTGGTATTGTGAGTTATTTTAATGGTTCAAAGCAAAGCATAAAGCCAATTAGCTACGATAAATTCATTGCTAAACTTGAAAAGGGTGAGGTTCGTAATGTACAACTTCAACCGAAAAATGGTGTATTTGAGGTAAAAGGACAACTAAGTACTGAGAGTCAGGAAAAGCAGTTCGTAACTTATGCGCCTAACACTGAAGAATTACAAAAGAAAATTAACGACAAAGCACAAGGTACAGAAGTGAAGTATCAACCAGCAGAAGAAACGAGTGCTTGGGTAACATTCTTCACTTCCATCATTCCTTTTGTAATTATCTTCATTTTATTCTTCTTCTTACTTAACCAAGCGCAAGGCGGCGGCAGTCGTGTGATGAACTTCGGTAAAAGTAAAGCAAAGTTATACAATGATGATAAGAAAAAGGTCCGTTTTAGAGATGTAGCCGGAGCAGATGAAGAAAAGCAAGAACTTGTTGAGGTTGTAGAGTTCTTAAAAGACCCTCGTAAGTTTGCGGAGGTTGGTGCTCGTATTCCGAAGGGTGTTTTATTAGTTGGACCTCCAGGGACAGGTAAAACATTACTTGCACGTGCTGTTGCAGGTGAGGCTGGCGTTCCATTCTTCTCTATTAGTGGTTCTGACTTTGTAGAGATGTTCGTTGGTGTCGGTGCTTCTCGTGTACGTGACTTATTTGAAAATGCAAAGAAAAACGCACCTTGTATCATTTTTATTGATGAAATTGATGCGGTAGGTCGTCAGCGTGGGGCAGGTCTTGGTGGTGGCCACGATGAGCGTGAGCAAACATTAAACCAATTGCTTGTAGAAATGGACGGTTTCGGAGCAAATGAAGGTATTATTATCATTGCTGCAACAAACCGACCTGACATTCTTGACCCTGCGTTATTACGTCCAGGACGCTTTGACCGTCAAATTACAGTGGATCGTCCAGATGTAAATGGTCGTGAAGCAGTGCTTAAAGTACACGCGCGCAATAAACCGTTAGATGAAAATATTAATTTACGTGCTATTGCAACGCGTACACCAGGATTCTCTGGTGCTGATCTTGAAAACTTATTAAATGAAGCGGCTCTTGTAGCGGCGAGACAAGATAAGAAGAAGATCGATATGAGTGATATTGATGAAGCAACGGATCGCGTTATTGCGGGTCCAGCTAAGAAAAGTCGTGTTATCTCTGAGAAAGAACGTAATATCGTTGCATTCCATGAGGCAGGACATACTGTAATTGGGGTAGTGCTTGATGAGGCGGATGTTGTTCATAAAGTAACGATTGTGCCGCGTGGTCAAGCTGGTGGATATGCAGTAATGCTTCCAAAAGAAGATCGTTACTTCATGACAAAGCCAGAATTGCTTGATAAAATTACGGGTCTACTTGGTGGACGAGTGGCTGAAGAAATTGTATTTGGAGAAGTAAGTACAGGAGCTCATAATGACTTCCAACGCGCGACTGGAATAGCTAGACGCATGGTAACTGAGTTTGGTATGAGTGACAAGCTTGGGCCAATGCAATTTGGCAGCTCACAAGGCGGCCAAGTGTTTTTAGGAAGAGACTTCCATTCTGAGCAAAACTATAGTGATGCAATTGCACATGAAATTGATATGGAAATGCAAAGCATTATGAAAGAATGTTATGCTCGCGCAAAACAAATTCTTACTGAAAACCGTGATAAGCTTGATATTATCGCAAATACGTTGCTTGAAGTAGAAACGTTAGATGCAGAGCAAATCAATCATTTATGTGAACATGGTACATTACCGGAGCGTAAAACATCTTCTGAAAGTGATGTAAAGGTAAACATCACAATGAAAAAAGAAGATGAAGTGCCAGAAGATAAAGAAGAACCGAAGGAGTGACAATTGTCGCTCCTTTTTTCTTTGCGGTATAGCCGGGCTTAAACATTGAAAAAAGGAAATGGATTTTTGTAAAATGGTGAGGATAGGAAAGCTGACCATGTGTATAAATATGGTATGATGGGGTTATAAAGTAAAACTTCTAGCAGCGGGCTTTTACGGGCAATTTATCTCCCGTATAACTTCTTTGCTTTTGCTGAATTTTGAATTGGGAGTATTACTGCCCACAAATAGCGGGATAAATTTTGTACATATTGCACAAATATACATTAAATAAGATAAGTGGTGAGAATATGATTTTTGTATTGGATGTAGGGAATACAAATGCGGTACTTGGTGTGTTTGAAAATGGTAAACTTCTTCAACATTGGCGTATGGAAACAGATCGTCATAAAACGGAAGATGAATATGGAATGCTTGTGAAACAATTACTTGAACACGAAGGAATTAGTTTTCATGATATAAAAGGAATTATTATTTCTTCTGTTGTACCGCCTATTATGTTTGCTTTAGAGCGTATGTGTGAGAAATATTTCAAAATTAAGCCTCTTGTAGTTGGACCTGGAATTAAAACGGGCTTAAATATTAAGTATGAGAATCCACGTGAAGTGGGGGCTGATCGTATTGTAAATGCGGTAGCTGGTATTCAGTTATACGGAAATCCTCTTATTATTGTCGACTTTGGAACAGCAACTACATATTGTTATATTAGCGAGCATAAGCATTATATGGGTGGGGTAATTACACCTGGCATTATGATTTCAGCAGAAGCATTATACAGTAGAGCGGCAAAGCTTCCTCGTATTGAAATTACAAGACCAAGTAGTGTCATTGGAAAGAATACAGTGAGTGCAATGCAGGCAGGTATTTTATATGGTTATGTTGGACAAGTAGAAGGTATTGTAAAGCGAATGAAAGAGGAAGCTAAACAAGAACCGACTGTTATTGCAACAGGTGGGTTAGCAAAATTAATTGCAGAGGAATCGAATGTTATTGATATTGTCGATCCATTTTTAACGCTTAAAGGTTTATATATGTTATATGAGCGTAATGCGAATTTACAACAAGAGAAAGGTGAATAGATGAAAATGAAAGATTATTTGGTAAAAGCGCTAGCGTTTAATGGAGAAGTGCGTGCCTATAGTGTTCACACGACAAATACAGTGAGTGAAGCGCAAAGACGTCATGATACATGGAGAACTGCTTCTGCAGCACTTGGTCGTTCTTTAACGGCAGGTACAATGATGGGTGCGATGTTAAAGGGTGATCAGAAGCTTACAATTAAAGTAGAAGGTAACGGTCCTCTCGGTCCAATATTAATAGATGCGCATGCAAATGGGGATGTACGTGGTTATGTAACAAATCCGCATGTTGATTTTGAAGCAACAGAACAAGGGAAGCTACGTGTATATCAGGCTGTAGGAACAGAAGGGTTTTTAACAATTATTAAAGATATCGGTATGCGTGAGCCATTTATTGGTCAAGTTCCACTTGTATCTGGTGAGTTAGGAGAAGATTTTACGTATTATTTTGCTGTTTCTGAGCAAACGCCTTCTTCTGTTGGTGTTGGAGTTCTTGTAAATGGTGACGATAGTATTTCAGCTGCGGGCGGCTTTATTTTGCAAATTATGCCGGGTGCACAGGAAGAGACGATTGCAGCCCTTGAAGAGCGTTTGCAAAAAATCCCACCAGTTTCTAAACTTATTGAACAAGGTCTAACTCCTGAAGAGTTGTTGTATGAGTTGTTAGGGAAAGACAATGTGAAAATTTTAGAAACAATGGATGTACAATTTAACTGTACATGTTCTCGTGAGCGTATTGAAAGTGTATTAATAAGTTTAGGTAAAACGGAATTAACGCAAGTGCGTGATGAAGAAGAAGAGACGGAAGTGCATTGTCATTTTTGCAATGAACGATATAAATTTTCTGAAGAAGATATAACAAAATTAATAGAAAGTTTGTAAGTAAGAAAAAGGTTATTTGTCTATTTAAAATCATCCAAATAGATTGACAAATAACCTTCTTTTTGACAAAATGTACATAAATCCAATGAAAATACTTGGTGTTAGGAGTGACGGAGATGCGAGTGGCACAATCAATTTCAGAGTTAATTGGAAAGACGCCGATTGTTAAGTTAAACCGCATTGCAGAAGAGGATAGTGCAGATATTTATTTGAAATTAGAGTTTATGAACCCTGGGAGTAGCGTAAAAGATCGTATTGCTTTAGCGATGATTGAAGTTGCTGAGAAACAAGGGTTATTAAAAGAAGGCGATACGATTATTGAGCCGACAAGTGGAAATACAGGAATTGGTTTAGCGATGGTAGCAGCGGCAAAAGGGTATAATGCGATTTTAGTTATGCCAGAAACGATGAGTGTGGAACGTCGCAATTTATTGCGTGCTTATGGAGCGGAATTATTGTTAACGCCAGGATCAGAAGGAATGGGCGGGGCAATTCGTAAGGCAACGGAGTTATCGAAAGAACATGGATACTTTATGCCTCAACAGTTCCAAAATGACGCAAATCCAGAAATTCATCGTTTAACTACAGGTCCGGAAATTGTTGAGCAGATGGGTGAACAATTAGATGCATTCGTTTCTGGTGTTGGTACAGGTGGAACAATTACGGGTGCTGGTGAGGTATTAAAAGAGACGTATAAAGATATCAAAATTTATGCTGTAGAGCCTTCTGATTCTCCGATATTATCAGGTGGAAAACCGGGTCCTCATAAAATTCAAGGTATCGGTGCTGGATTTGTTCCAGGAACGTTAGATACAGATGTATATGATGAAGTTATTCAAGTAAAAGCAGAGCAAGCATTTGAACATGCACGAAAAGTAGCACGCGAAGAAGGGATTTTAGTTGGTATTTCATCTGGAGCGGCTATTTATGCGGCGACAGAAGTTGCCAGGAAACTTGGGAAAGGCAAGAAAGTACTTGTCATTATTCCGAGTAATGGTGAGCGTTATTTAAGTACACCACTTTATCAATTTGAATCATAAGCTTTAATATATGGAAAGCATTCCTAAAAAAAGGGGATGCTTTTTCTTTTTTCGTTTGAAAATAGGAAAAGAGTGAACGACTAGAAAACTTCATGTAAAATAAGTGTTAGTTGAACCAAATCGGGTTTCTGCGGACGGTTCCATGTTTTTTAACCGATCGTTAGAACAGGATAAAATAAGACGAGGTGTTTATATGCAGCGACGAAAATCTTTAGCTATTTCAGTTTCGTATCAGTTAGACTTTTTTAAACAGTATAAGTTCCTTTCGCAAAATAAACCTCATCATATCATTTTAGAAAGTGGCCGCGGGGGACGTTATAGTATTGTTGGACTTGATCCTGTAGCGATTGTTCGTGGGAAAGGTGAAACACTACATATATGGGAAAATGGAGAGGAAACAATAGAAAAGGGGAATCCATTGCACCTAATGCAACAGTATATGGAACAATGGAAAACAGAACATAATGATGCGTATCCGCCGTTTCAAGGTGGCGCAATTGGTTATTTCAGTTATGATTGTATCCGCTATATTGAAAAAATACCTTCTCTTGCAGAAGATGATGTAAATGTACCAGATATATTTTTCTTATTATTTGATGATGTATTTGTTTATGATCAGAAAGAACGAACGTTATGGATTATTACTCATTATACAAATGATGAGAAGCAAGCAAAGCGACGCTTAAATGAATTAAAAGAACTTTGGTTACAAGATGTGCCGGAAGTGACAATGAAGTTTAGTTCGCCTGAAACAAATAAAGAAGCGGTCTCCTTTACAGAAACGGGGTTTGTTGAAGCTGTTGGGCGAATTCAGGATTATATTAGCGCAGGAGATGTATTTCAAGTGAACTTGTCTACAAGACAAGAAAAAACATTGCAAACACATCCGCTAGAAATTTATACAACGCTTCGTGAAATTAATCCTTCTCCGTATATGGGTTATTTAGAGTTTGGAGATTTTCAAATTGTAAGTGCTTCGCCAGAGTTATTAATTAAAAAGCAGGGTAATGAAGTTAGTACACGTCCAATTGCAGGTACGCGCTCTCGCGGGAAAGATGAACAAGAAGATCAGAAGCTTGCAAAAGAGTTAATTGAAAATGACAAAGAGCGTGCAGAACACGTTATGCTTGTTGATTTAGAGAGAAATGATTTAGGCCGTGTTTGTAAGTATGGGACAGTAGAAGTGGATGAATTTATGGTAATTGAAAAATATTCCCACGTTATGCACATTGTTTCAAATGTACGCGGGGAATTGCAGCAAGAGAAAGATGCTTTTGATGGTGTGAAGGCTGTATTTCCAGGCGGGACGATTACTGGAGCGCCGAAAATTCGGACGATGGAAATTATTGAAGAGTTAGAACCAGTTCGCCGTGGTATTTATACAGGTTCAATTGGTTGGATTGGCTATTCAGGGGATATGGAATTAAATATTATCATTCGTACGTTACTTGCAAAAGATGGACAAGCATATGTACAGGCAGGCGCGGGAATTGTTATTGATTCTAATCCGAAAAATGAGTATAAAGAGTCGTTAAAGAAAGCAATAGCATTATGGCGTGCGAAAGAAAGTAGCGAAGAAATGGTTAGGTGAGAGAAATGATATTAATGATTGATAATTATGATTCCTTTACGTTTAATTTAGTGCAATTTCTTGGAGAGTTAGGGCAAGAACTTATCGTCAAACGTAACGATGAAATTACAATTGGAGATATTGAAAACATGCAGCCTGATTTCTTAATGATTTCCCCTGGGCCGTGTAGTCCAAATGAAGCGGGGATCAGTATGGATGTGATTCGGCATTTTGCAGGGAAAATTCCGATTTTTGGTGTTTGTTTAGGACATCAATCGATCGCTCAAGTATTTGGAGGGGATGTTGTTCGTGCGGAGCGTTTAATGCACGGGAAAACGTCCTTAATGCATCATGATGAGAAAACAATCTTTGCTGATATTCCAAATCCATTTACAGCAACGCGTTACCATTCTTTAATTGTAAAAAAAGAAACATTACCAGAGTGTTTGGAAGTAACATCTTGGACAGAGGAAGGGGAAATTATGGCGCTTCGTCATAAAACGTTACCAATTGAAGGTGTACAATTCCATCCAGAATCTATTATGACTTCCCATGGTAAGGAGTTGCTGCAAAACTTCATCCGTCATTATAGCCGGAGTATCTCTGTATGTTAATTTATGTGAACGGTTCATTTGTAGACGCTAGTGAAGCTAAAATTTCTCCTTATGATCATGGGTATTTATATGGTCTTGGTGTATTTGAAACGTTCCGTATTTACAATGGGCACCCTTTCTTGCTAGATGATCATTATGAGCGGCTTATGACCGCTCTTTCGTCATTGCATATTGCATGGAAAATGACAAAAGAAGATGTAAAAAACATTTTAAAAGAGTTAATGGTAAGAAACCATTTGCAAAATGCGTATGTTCGCTTTAACGTGTCTGCAGGTAGCGGGGAGATTGGTTTGCAGACAGATATGTATGAAGAGCCTTCTATTATTGTTTTTATAAAGCCTTTGCCGGCTCCTGGTGAAGTAATAGAAAAAGAAGGAGTCGTTTTAAAACAAACACGCAATACACCAGAAGGGGAGTTTCGTTTAAAATCACATCATTATTTAAATAATATTTTGGGGAAACGTGAGATTGGGAATACAACTTCGAAAGAAGGGATTTTTCTTACAAAGGAAGGGTATGTTGCGGAAGGGATTGTTTCGAACCTCTTTTTTGTGAGAAATGACATATTGTATACACCGTCACTACAGACTGGAATTTTAAATGGGGTTACGCGTGCTTTTATATTAGCAGTTGCTGAAACGCTGGAGCTCAAAGTAAGAGAGGGATTATTCTTGCAAGAAGAGTTACTTGCAGCTGATGAAGTATTTGTTACGAATTCCATTCAGGAAATTGTCCCAATTTGGTGCATTGGAGAAACACATTTCCCGGGTAAAGAAGGATCGGTTACAACTAAGCTTTCGCGTATATATGAAACGTATCGTGAAAAACTTTGGAGCAGAAATGAATTGTTAAAAGGAGATGTCTAATATGCAGTGCGGTGAATATACATTGGACTTAAATGAAAAGACGTTCATTATGGGGATTTTGAATGCTACACCTGATTCTTTCTCTGATGGTGGTAATTATAATGAAGTAGGAGCAGCTGTCCGTTATGCAAAAGAGATGGTAAAGAACGGCGCGCATATTATTGATATTGGCGGAGAGTCTACTCGTCCTGGTTTTGCTAAAGTCTCGGAAGAAGAAGAAGTGCAACGTGTTGTACCGATCATTCAAGCTGTATCGAGGGCGGTAGATGTTCCTATATCTATCGACACGTACAAAGCGGAGGTTGCAAAACAAGCTATTGAAGCTGGTGCACATATTATTAATGATGTTTGGGGAGCGAAAGCAGAGCCGGGAATTGCAAAAGTAGCAGCGTGTTATAATGTACCGATTATTTTAATGCATAACCGTGAGAATACAAATTATCGAAATCTGATGGCGGATATGATTGCTGATTTGTATGAGAGTATTACAATTGCAAAACGTGTAGGTGTACGTGATGAGAATATTATTTTAGATCCAGGTATAGGATTTGCAAAAACATTTGAACAAAATTTAGAAGTGATGCGAAATCTAGAACAGTTGAAAGTGTTAGGGTATCCGCTTCTTCTTGGAACTTCTCGAAAATCATTTATTGGCCATGCATTAGATTTGCCTGTAGAAGAACGTTTAGAAGGAACTGGCGCAACTGTTTGTCTTGGTATTCAAAAAGGCTGTGAAATTGTACGCGTTCATGATGTGAAAGAGATGTCCCGCATGGCGAAGATGATGGACGCTATGTTAAGGGGGTAAAAGGTTTGGATAAAATTTTTGTTCATGACATGGAGTTCTATGGTTATCATGGTGTATTTCCTGAAGAGAATAAATTAGGGCAACGTTTTAAAGTAGACTTAACTGTAGAATTAGATTTAAAGCGAGCTGGAATGAGCGATAACTTAGAGCATTCCGTAAATTATGGAGAGTTATACGAGTTATGTAGATGTGTGGTAGAAGAGAAAACGTATAAACTTGTGGAAAGTATTGCGGAAAATATTGCGGCGGATATATTAGAACGTTACGATTGTATTATGAATTGTATTGTAAAAGTTATTAAACCAGATCCGCCAATTCCAGGACATTACCGTGCGGTGGCAGTGGAGATTGAGAGAGGACGTTCATGAATAGTGTAGTTTATATTGCTTTAGGTTCGAACATGGGGGATCGCCATACGTATTTATCACAAGCTATAGAATTGTTGCAGGCGCACCCAGCTATTGAAATTGAGGATGTATCATCTGTTTATGAAACAGATCCAGTTGGATATACAGAACAAGAACAGTTTTTAAACTTAGTTATAAAAGTTTCTACCAATTTATTACCTCAAGAATTATTGATGGTGACACAAAAGGTGGAGAATGAGCTAGGGAGAAAAAGGGAAATCAAGTGGGGTCCGCGTACCATTGACCTTGACATTTTGCTCTATAATCACGAAAATATTGAAGCAGAGAATCTTATTGTTCCGCATCCGCGGATGTTTGAAAGGGCTTTTGTTATCGTACCATTGATGGAGATTAATCAAGAAATTAACCGAAACATTTCACGTTCACAAGTAGAAGAAATGAAAAGGCGAGAGGGAGTAACGGTATGGAAGCAGAGAAATGGGGAAGACGCATTCGCGCTTTTCGTAAACTAAAAGGCTATACGCAAGAAGGATTTGCGAAAGAATTAGGGGTATCTGTATCGGTTTTAGGTGAAGTTGAGAGAGGGAATCGAGTTCCGTCACGTGATTTTGTTGTAGAGGTTGCGAAGACGTTAGAAGTTTCAATAGAGGAATTAATGCCGAAGTAGGGATAAATGAAGGGAGGCAATCAGTTGTTAAAGATTGCAAACATTGAAATGAAAAATCCGGTTGTGCTAGCACCGATGGCAGGAGTATGTAACGCTGCATTCCGTTTAACGGTAAAAGAATTTGGTGCAGGATTAGTATGTGCGGAAATGGTAAGTGATAAGGCAATTTTATTTAACAATCAAAAAACGTTAGATATGCTATATATTGATGAGAGAGAAAAACCATTAAGTTTGCAAATTTTTGGCGGAGAAAAAGAAACGCTTGTAGAAGCTGCAAAATATGTAGATAAAAATACAACGGCGGATATTATCGATATTAACATGGGGTGTCCAGTGCCGAAGATTACAAAATGTGACGCAGGTGCAAAATGGTTGCTTGATCCGAATAAAGTGTACGAAATGGTAGCGGCGGTAGTAGATGCAGTCGAGAAGCCGGTAACGGTAAAGATGCGTATCGGTTGGGATGAAGATCATATTTTTGCGATTGAAAATGCTCAGGCAGTTGAACGTGCAGGCGGTCAGGCGGTTGCTGTTCATGGCCGTACTCGTGTTCAAATGTATGAGGGAAAAGCGGATTGGAATATTATTAAGCAAGTAAAACAAGCTGTCAATATTCCTGTTATCGGAAATGGTGATGTAGAAACGCCGCAAGATGCTAAGCGCATGTTAGATGAAATTGGTGTGGATGGTGTAATGATTGGTCGTGCAGCACTTGGTGATCCATGGATGATTTACCGCACAGTGAAATATTTAGAAACTGGTGAATTAATGCCGGAACCGTCTGTGCGGGAAAAAATTGACGTATGTATGTTGCATTTAGATCGTCTCATTGATTTGAAAAATGAAAACATCGCAGTTCGAGAAATGCGCAAACATGCGGCATGGTATTTAAAGGGTGTTCGTGGTAACGCTAAAGTACGTAATGAAATTAATAGTTGTAACACACGCGCTGATCTTGCTTCATTATTGACGGCATTTGTAGAAGAGGTAGAAGTGAAACAAACATCTATTCAAATTGGATAATGGTTAGTGAATGAAGGGGTGTTTGACATTCCGGTTTTTACTACCTATAATTACGTCTAAGAAATAAGAACTGCCAGCGGGTTGCTGGCAGTTTTTCTAGTTGGATAGAAAATGATATACTGTATATATTGTAAATTTTAATAGAGCTGGAGTGATATCAATACCATGGATAACATGAACCACGAAGAATTAAATGACCAATTGCTCGTTCGTCGCGAGAAGCTACATAACTTACGTGAACAAGGAATCGATCCATTTGGTAAACGTTTTGAACGTACGCATTCAACGAAAGAATTGTTAAGCCTATATGAGGAACTTTCTAAGGAAGAATTAGAAGAGAAAGAAATCTCTGTTTCGATTGCCGGTCGTATTATGACAAAACGCGGTAAAGGGAAAGCGGGCTTTGCGCATATCCAAGATCTACATGGCCAAGTTCAAATTTACGTTCGTAAAGATGCAGTTGGTGATGAGCAATATGAACTGTTTAATACAGCGGATTTAGGTGACTTAGTAGGGATTGAAGGGAAAGTATTTAAAACAAAAGTTGGAGAACTTTCGGTTAAAGCGACTACTTTTACTTTACTTACAAAATCTCTTCGTCCACTTCCTGATAAATATCATGGATTAAAAGACGTTGAACAACGTTACCGTCAACGCTATCTAGATTTAATTACAAGCATGGAAAGTCGTGAAACGTTTGTAACTCGTAGTAAAATCATTCGTGAGATGAGAAGATATTTAGATAATAACGGTTATCTAGAAGTAGAAACACCGATGTTACACGCAATTGCAGGCGGAGCATCTGCGCGTCCGTTTATTACGCACCATAATGCGTTAGATATGGAATTCTATATGCGTATTGCAATTGAACTACATTTAAAACGCCTAATTGTGGGTGGGTTAGAAAAAGTATACGAAATTGGTCGTGTATTCCGTAATGAAGGTGTATCAACTCGTCATAATCCTGAATTTACGATGATTGAATTATATGAAGCGTATGCAGACTATAAAGATATTATGAAGCTAACAGAAAACATGGTTGCTCATATTGCAAAAGAAGTTTTAGGTACAACGACAATTCCATATGGTGAATATGAAATTAATTTAGAGCCAGAGTGGACAAGATTGCACATGGTAGATGCAATCAAACAATACTCTGGAGCGGATTTCTGGAATCCAATGAGCGTAGAAGAAGCTCGTGCGTTGGCGAAAGAGCACGGTGTGGAAATTAAAGATACAATGGAAGTTGGTCATATTATTAATGAGTTCTTCGAGCAAAAAGTAGAAGAACGTTTAATTCAACCTACATTTGTTTATGGACATCCGGTGGAGATTTCTCCTCTTGCGAAAAAGAATGATGAAGATCCACGCTTTACAGATCGTTTTGAGTTATTTATTGTTGCTCGTGAACATGCGAACGCATTTACAGAATTAAATGATCCAATCGATCAAAAAGAACGTTTCGAAGCGCAGTTAAAAGAGCGTGAACAAGGTAATGATGAAGCGCACATGATGGATAATGATTATATTGAAGCGCTTGAATATGGTATGCCTCCTACAGGTGGATTAGGAATCGGTATTGATCGTCTAGTTATGTTATTAACGAATGCACCATCTATTCGTGATGTATTACTATTCCCTGCAATGAGACATAAACAAGACTAAGCTTTGGGGGTTTCTCCAAAGCTTTTTTTCTATTATTTTATAAGGTAAAAAAATTATAAAAAAACTATTGCATTTTAATTTGTGAACTGGTATATTTATATTCGTTGTCACGAACGGCAACGTGGTTAACAACTTGAAAACGAAAAAAGTTGTTGACAGATAAATAACGAAATGTTATATTGATAAAGTCGCTTTGAGCGGCAAATGAGTTCTTTGAAAACTGAACGAAACAAACAACGTGAAACGTCAATTTTTATTTATGATGCTAGACAAACACTTTATTGGAGAGTTTGATCCTGGCTCAGGATGAACGCTGGCGGCGTGCCTAATACATGCAAGTCGAGCGAACCGATTAAGAGCTTGCTCTTAAGAAGTTAGCGGCGGACGGGTGAGTAACACGTGGGTAACCTGCCTATAAGACTGGGATAACTCCGGGAAACCGGGGCTAATACCGGAT
>NZ_KB910955.1 GCF_000383235.1 Bacillus sp. 123MFChir2 | reverse complement strand
GGTTCTTTCCAAAGTTAGTTGAAAAGAACCGTTTTCTCATATTCTAGTAGTAAGATTTTTTTTCTCAATAAATCGAACAAGCAACGACCATACATGGTGCGCTTCACCAACTTTAATTTATTGATTTTCCCTTCGGCTAGACCATTATTGTATTCATAATCGATGGCATTTTTCACAGCTGTCAAATCTCTTTCTATTCCATTGATAAAGCTATTGAGCGGTTGAATATCTAGCGCAGTCGCTCGTTCAATCCAGCTTTGCAGTGCATCGTTCTTTTTTTGTTTCAGGATTTCCCTAAAGTCATTCACCAAGTTTATGACGGATTCGATTTTCGGATGCAACTTGTAAATTTCTTTTATTTGTTCTTCAGATAATTTGATTTTTGTTTTCTCTGAATAGAACAAAAGAGCGATAACCTCTTTTCGTTTCACGAATTCAAACTCCGTATCATGTAACAGTCGAGGGTCTTCAAATAAAGATTTTTTCAGTTTGGAAACATAATGGCGTACAGTAGAGGCAGAACCTTTGTATCCTTTTTTTCGAAGTATGGCACCAATCTGAACAGATGTATACCGATTGGTTACGTACTGTTTTATTTCTTCTGCATAGGGATCTAGCATGCTCGTTCTCGTTTGCCCTAAGCTTGCATGTACTCCTGTTGTTTCTGGATTCAAATATTTGGAGATAGTTCTGCGATCTAACCCGAGTTGACGTGCGATACTTCGCTTGGAGTTTCCTTGTTTATACAGCTCTCGTGCTTCACATATCTGTTTTTCTTTCTGCAACTTTTTGTGTTCATGAGATATTTTCATTGTGCTCATCAGATACTCTACTTGTTCGCTTAATCCTATGGATAAAATCTTTTTCACTGTTCTGATATCCATCTGTAAAGCTTTCGCTATTTGGTGAAATGTATAGCCGGTATCCATTAAGCCATTCGCTATTTTGACTTTTTTTGTGAATGGTATGTTTAGATTATTCGCGTTCATAAGGGATGCTTTCTTTGAGGTTGTCACTGGGATTTTGACATTCGTTTTTATGATGGACTTGAAAAATTCTGTACAATACTTTGTCAGATTTTGAAGCAAGTGAAAGCGATCGCTTATTTGAATAGCCTTCGGATGGGCCTCCGCAATGGAATGAGCATACGTAATAGAACCATCTCTAGAGACAATCTCCAGATTTGGAAAAGTTTTCAGCCAACTTGTCACTTCTTCACCGTTTCTAGAATGAATTAAGTCAACCACTCGATGTGTATCTAAATTTATCATAATCGTGCCATATGTATGTCTCTTTTTTAAAGCAAAATCATCGATACAGACTCTTTTTACATGGGTTTTATCAATTTCGATTGTTTTTTTTTAGTAGATTGCAAATGGTACTTTTTCCAACCTTCGCAATGCCACGGTTCAATATTTTTTCAGCTACAAGCGAACTGACATTTTGGGCGATTTTCATGATTTCTTGTTCCAAGCGAGTGGATTTTTTCGCTTTATAGGGTAAAAATAAGAATTGTTCAGCAAATGTTTTGCGATGGCATTGCGCATTATGACAGAACATTTTGCGGTTATTGATCACGTATACAACCTTCTTCCCTTGAATGGGCAAGTCATGAAACGTCCTTTCATAGCGAGAATGAACTTTGATCGAAGCCGTATTGCAGGAAGGGCATATTACTGATAACCTCTCCGAGGTAATCTGAATAAATAGTGTATCCTCTACAATTTCATGTGAAAGATATCTAAGTTTTTCATCTAACATTTTCACCACATTATCCACTTTACAGCACCATCCCTCACTTAAATAATAGGAACAGTATGGACAAATTGTTAGAATTTCAACCAACTTTGGAAAGAACCATATTTAGGTTGACATTTACAGGGTAAAATTTACAATTTAAAAAGGAGGACAAGAAGGGAGGAATTGACGATAGTTATTAAAAAAATGTAGGAAAGCTATAATCTTTTCTAATAATGACAGGAAGTTATTTAGTAAAAAGAGGAGAAATCTGTTTTTAAAAATCAGAAATATAAAAATATTTAAAATAGATTGGTCTATATTCTATATCCGTACATTTTCATGGTAGTCGTAGTAAAAATAGAAACTCGTATATTAAGAAAGTTTGCAATTTATATGAGATTATATCAATCAGAGCGTTTCGTTTGATAAATAAAATAAACACAAAAGAACAGGGGGAATGGAGATGGGATCTTGGATTCGCTTTTCTTTAAAAAATGTAGGTGTTGTTTTTCTTGCAATGATTTTTATCGTTGTTGGCGGAATATACTCTATTAAAACGATGAAAATGGAGCAGATGCCAAATGTTGATATTCCATATGTGATCATAAAGGTTCCTTATATGGGTGCCACACCAGATCAAGGGTTAGAAGATATAGGGAAACCGTTAGAAACTGCACTCTCTAATATTCAAAAACTCGATAATGTATATATTGAATCCCACAGCAACAGCGTAGTTGCTATTTTAGGATTTGACATGGATCGGAAAATGGATGAGGCAGAGAAAGATGTAACAAATGCCGTTGCGTCTCTAAAATTACCGGATGGGGCAGGGAAACCTGTCATTATAAAAGATAGTCCTTCACAGATGCCAGTACTTACTTTTGCCATTTCTTCAGATAATGCTAAGCAAGCTGATATTTCGCAATATGTGAACGAACGAATTAAAACGGCTTTGTCTACTGTTGAAGATATAGGTAAGGTGGATGTTTCCGGTGAAACGGAAAAACAGTTATCTATTAAACTTGATGCTGAAAAAATGAAAGAAAAAAATATTACTTATGATGTAGTGAAGCAGGCACTTTTAGCCCACAATTTTTCTTTTCCAGCAGGGCAGGTCAATTTAAATGAAAAAACGTTAAATGTTCAAGCAGACTTCAAACTGAAATCACTTACTGACGTGAAAAATGTGGAAATGATGGTGCCAGGTCTTGCAGAAGTACAAACAGTAAAGCTATCAGATGTGGCAACTGTTGAGTATGGAAGTAAGACAGAAACGATATATACAAGACTAAAGGATACACCTGCTGTTCTTGTATCAGTTAAAGCGCAGCCAGGAGCGAACGCGGTTGAGGTTGTAAAACAAATGAATCAAAAGTTATCCGATTTACAACTGCCAGATGGATATAAATTGACTAAGCTGTATGATAGTTCGAAACAGGTGGAAAAATCGGTTAATAGCATGCTTAAGGAAGTGTTGCTTGGAACGTTATTTGCTGTCATCGTAACATTTGTATTTTTGCGTAATGTGAGAGCCACGATTGTGGCAGTATTATCGATTCCACTTTCAGTGTTAGCGGCTATGATTACAATGAAGTATTTACAATACAGTTTGAATATGATGACGCTGGCAGGTATTGCTGTAGCAGTTGGTCGGGTAATTGATGATTCTATCGTAGTAATTGAAAATATTTACCGAAGAACGTTAAATAGTAAACAGCGTGATGAAAGCATGGTTCTTGCGGCTGCTAAGGAAGTTGGCGGCGCAGTTACATCTTCAACAGTCACAACAATGGCGGTGTTTGGTCCGCTTTCGTTCGTACCAGGGATTATTGGGAAGTTCTTCGCACCTTTTGGAATCACAGTTATTGTGGCACTTGCATTCTCGTTACTTGTTTCATTAACAGTTGTGCCACTTCTTGCTAAATTGTTCTTATTGCGTTTGAAACATAAGGAACCACAAGAAACGATGTTACAGAGAACATACCAACGTATGCTGAGCTGGGCGATGCAGAAAAAAGTGATAACGCTTATTCTGGCTTTCGTTGTATTTTCTTCATCTTTAGTACTTGTGCCGATGATTCCGAAAAACTTTCTACCTGAAGAAAAGGCGGTCTCATACAATTTAACAACAGACTTGCCTGTTGGAACTTCACTTGATAAAGCGAACAGTGTGGCGAAGGATATGGAAAGTATTCTTAGTAAACAAGTGAGTGTGAAAAATTATCAAACAATCGTTTCAGGAGAAAGGGTTCGCTTATCTATTGACCTAAAGGATAACATGACGAAAGAAGAAGTAACAACTTTTGAAAAAGATGTTAAAGAAAAAATGAAAAATTTGGGGACGGGTATTGAAACAGCATTGACACCAATCGGTATAACAGGAGGAGGGCAATTTGCTCTTATTGTGGAAGGTGGAAATGCTAGGGATCTGGAAAATGCCGGTAATAAAATTGTAGAGAAGATAAAGGATATAAAAGGTTTGTCCAATGTGAAAACAAACTTATCCGCAGTAAAGCCGCAACTTAATCTAGCAATTAATGAAGAAAAAGCTGCTGAAAAAGGTCTGAATCCGATGATGGTAGCCGCTTTTGTAAGGGGAATTATCTCTGGTGAAAATATCGCGGCAGTACAGTTAGATGGAAAAACGACATCAGTGAATGTAGGCTTAAAAAGCGATAATCTTACGTCTATTGAAAGTATTACAAGTCAAAAGATTACGAGCCCTCTTGGTCAGCAGGTAATGTTATCGGATGTAGCGACACTTTCTGAAGAGCCTGGACCTTCTGCGTTGTACCGTTTGAATCAACAAGAGTATGTACAAGTAAGCGCAAGATTTACGACAGATAATGTTTCTGGTGTTCAAGCAGAGGTAGACAAACGATTAAAGGCTCTAGATTTACCAAAAGGAGTAAAATATCGCTCGGAAGGACAGTCACAAGCTATGAATGAGGGCTTTCAAAATATGATTGTTGCTATGGGAATCGCGGTTGTTCTCGTCTTTATGGTTATGCTAGTGACATTTGGAAATGTAATGGCTCCATTTGCGATCTTATTTTCCCTACCATTCCTGTTTACAGGTGGTTTACTTGGATTATATATGACTAACGAACCTTTAGGTATGCCTGCACTTGTTGGGTTCCTCATGTTGATTGGAATTGTCGTTACGAATGCCATCGTATTGATGGATCGCGTTATGCAAAATGAAAAGCAAGGAATGACTATAAAGGAAGCTGTATTAGAAGCAGGGGCAACAAGGCTCCGTCCGATATTAATGACAGCCCTTGCTACAATTGGAGCACTTATGCCATTAGCGTTGTCTACTGATGGAGGACTCATCTCTCGATCCCTTGCCATTGTGGTTATTTCTGGTTTATTAACATCTACGCTCTTAACGCTAATTATTGTACCGACTGCTTATTATGTGATGGATATGATAAAGCGAAAATTCACAAAGAAAAAGGCGGTTTTGAATGTAGAAGAAGAGACAGCGTAAAGAAATAAGGGGATGGAAAACTTTTCCGTCCCCTTTGCTTTGTTGAAAAAAGATTATGTCAAAGAAAATACCGATTTTTGGGTATTTTTTGATTTCTATTCGTTTTCTTATAGTTATAACGATCTCTGTTAACTCGTTTATATGAAATTCGTAATATTATTACCATGAATGTTTTCGTGTACTATATAAATCCAAGTTGATTTTTTAACATCTAAGTCGCTGCTATGCAGAACAAAACATGGCCGCTACTTGCTTTCTACCTTTGTTTCAAACTTTGCACGTGGCAGGAAAAGGCCCTGACCGCTTCTATGCATGGTCAGATGCTCTCGTCCCCCTAAAAAAGAGTTTTTTTATTTGTATTTATATAATTTAAAAACAAAATGAGTGTATAATAGATTGAAATTCTCGCCAGTAAGAAGTTTACTATCTAGTGAGTGTAAGACAAATAGTTGGAAAAATGTATGAAAGAGGTTTTCATAATATGGTGAAATGGAGTTATTTTGTTTTTATTAATATTTTTGCTTTTATAATGATGGGACTAGATAAAAGGAAAGCAAAGAAGAAGCAGTGGCGTACACCAGAGAGTACGTTATTTTTAGTTGCGGCAGCAGGGGGAGGAATTGGAGCTTGGATTGGCATGTATATGTTTCATCATAAAACACACAAAAATAAGTTTGTGTTTGGTATTCCATTACTTGCCGCTGCGGGAGTATATGTGTGGATTTAAAATAAAGTTTGACCGTATTGAAAAAAGATGAACTGAAATCCTTACTTAATACAGAAAGGATTTCAGTTTTTTTATTGTTGATACAGTTAGCTTAGTTCAAGAAGGAGATACATTTAAATGTAGAAGTTAAGCAGGCTTTAAGGAATTCTTTATTCTCCAGAAATGTGTTTATTGAGTATAGATGTATCTTGGGAAAAGTTGTTTGTTTAATCTTACGTATGGTATTTTATTCCCTATTAGTTTGTGTTCTAATTAATACAAAGGGGGCAGGTAGATGGATAATGATATTAAACGATATTTAATATGCACTTTCATATTTACGTGGGGACTTTGGGGGATATTAATTAGCTTAATAAAATTACACATTACTACACTCGGAACTCCATTAGCAATGATATTGTTTGTTTTCGGGGGGAACATGCCAGCGATTATTGAAATTAGTTTAAAGAAAAAATATGGATCGAAAGAGGAATTTAGAGTATTTATCAAAAATATTGTTAATCCTAAACATCATTTTGCATGGTATCTTCTGATTATTGTTCTAGCTTTTATTAGCTGTTATATGCCAACAATATTTGATGGAGCAACGATGCAAAAACCATTATATGTGGCATTACTTAGTTTTCCAGTGATGATTATTGGTGGCGGATTTGAGGAAATTGGCTGGAGAGGATTTTTACAACCTGCACTTCAGAAAGGGTATTCGCCATTTTTAAGCACCGTGATTGTGAGCGTAATATGGGCTATTTGGCACCTGCCATTATGGTTCATTCCAGGCACGAACCAATCTCAAAGGAACTTTATATCTTTTACAATTACAATAATTGCAATATCTTTCATACTAACTACAATTTATAATGCAACTAAAAGTATTTTTATGTGTCTCATTTTTCATGCGCTTATGAATTCTTTTTGGGAAGTATACGTGCCAAATGATAAGATTTTATCGGCCTTTGTAACTCTTATTTTTGGAATCTTCGTTTTTATTTCATATAAATTGGTAATAAAAGGAAAAAGAAATTTTTATAAGAGTCATTCAATTTGACGGAAGAAGAACATGTTTTGATTAGTCTCTTTAAAACATGCTCTTTTCTTTTTGATATTATAAAGAGTTTATGTAGCGGAAAATTGTAAAGTAATAAAAGGACACTTTATAATGAAGAAAAAAGAAAAGAGGAGAGTCAAATGGAAGCGCAAAAAAAAGGGATCATATATGCGACAAGTGCATATATGATGTGGGGAATCCTGCCACTTTATTGGAAATTGATAGACGACGTTTCGGCAGAAGAAATTTTAGCGCACCGCATTGTTTGGGCATTTGTTTTTATGTTATTTGTTTTATTCATTTCTAAACGTTTTGGTCAGTTTACGAACGAGTTTACACAACTTTTTAAACGCCCTAAATTATTCATGTCATTAACGATTGCGTCTATATTAATTAGCGGGAACTGGTTTGTGTACATATGGGCAGTCAATCATAACCACGTCATCGAAGCGAGTTTAGGTTATTATATTAATCCGCTTGTTAGTATTTTACTTGGCACGCTTGTGTTAAAAGAAAAACTTAATTTTTGGCAATACATTGCTGTAGGTTTAGCTGCGTTTGGAGTTGCAATTTTAACAATTCGTTATGGATCGATTCCGTGGATTGCAATTTCGTTAGCATGTACATTTGGTTTATATGGTTTATCAAAGAAACTATTAGATTATGATTCTATGATTGGGTTAACGATGGAAACAATGATTGTAACACCGATCGCTCTCGTATATTTAGGAATGCTTGGTGCCAAAGGGATTAGTTCGTTTGGGACAGTGTCGATTACATCGACATTACTTCTAGCGGGAGCGGGTATTGTTACTGCACTGCCGCTTTTATATTTTGCAAAAGGTACAAAGCTTATTCCGTTATCAATGGTCGGTTTTTTGCAATATATCGCACCGACAATTAGTCTTGTATTAGGAATCTTCGTCTTTCATGAACATTTTACTTCTGCACACATGACGGCATTTTTCTTTATTTGGATTGCGTTATTTATCTTTTCGATAGCAAAAACGAAATTTATGTTAAATAGGCAGCCGAAATTTATAAAAAATAAATCTGCAAAAGTTTCGTAAAACGGCATAGTATTATATATGCCGTTTTCTTTATAATGAAAGTAAGGATATTCCATTATAAGCGGTGAGGTGCGAATTATGGAAACAATTTTACATAACAACCCGTTAATGTCTGCAGTGATTGCATGGTTTTTAGCACAACTTGCAAAAGTTATCATGACCTTAGTAAAAAAGAGAGAATTTGATTTTGCGCAGTTTTTTGCTTCTGGCGGCATGCCGAGTTCTCATTCTTCCACCGTGACAGCATTAGCAATCGCAATTGGAATTGAAGAAGGGTTTTCGAGTTCTATATTTGCTATTGCGACGATTTTTGCAATTATTGTCATGTATGATGCATCTGGAGTGAGACTTGCTGTCAGTAAACAAGCGAAAATTTTAAATGATTTTTTTCATGGAAGACAAACGGAGTATAAAAAATTGAATGAACTTGTTGGGCATACGCCATATCAAGTCATAGTAGGGGCACTTTTAGGAATTGTTGTTGCGATTTGTTATTGTTCGTAAGCAAAGTGAGAAATGAATCTTACTTTGCTTTTTGTTATGCGCATATTTACGTATTTGTTTGAATATCGTATATGGATTCAGTACAGAAGGGGGATATCTATGCTATTGTATGACAAAGTAAAATATGAAATGGAGCGACAGGTTACAGCGTTACGTACGATGCAGCAAAGGGATGGTACATGGCGCTTTTGTTTTGAAGGAGCCCCCCTTACCGATTGCACAATGATTTTCTTGTTACGTATGTTAAAAAAAGAAAAAGAAATAGAGCCATTTCTAGCAAGGCTTACGTCCTTACAAGCGAATGAAGGAACGTGGAAGTTGTATGAAGATGAGCCAAATGGGAACCTGTCAGCTACTATTCAAATTTATGCTGCATTGCTAGCTTCTTTGCAATATAAGAAAGAAGACAGAATTATGTGCCGGGCAGAACAATTTATTATCGAACAAGGTGGAATTGCAAATGCTCATTTTATGACAAAGTTTTTATTAGCGCTTCATGGACAATACAATTATCCTTCATTGTTTCATTTTCCTATGCCTTTTTTCTTTTTACCGGATCATTCTCCGCTTAGTATGTATGAGGTGAGTAATACTGCACGTATTCATTTCGTGCCTACGATTATTTGTTTAAATAAGAAATTTATAGTAGATGAAATAGATATTCCTAATTTGAATCATATAGTAGGTGCAAATAACTCAAATTGGTTTCATTCTAAACGTTCTTCAGTTTGGCAAACCATATTATCGGAAGGAAAAAAGCTAATTTCGTATCCATATACACTTCATCATAAAGGATATAAAGCAGCGGAACGCTTTATGCTAGAACGAATAGAAGGAAATGGAACACTTTACACTTATGCGAGCGCTACCTTTTATATGATTTATGCCCTCCTTGCTCTCGGTCATTCAATACATTCTCCTATTATTGAGAAAGCTGTATCAGGGTTACAGTCGTACATATGGAACACAAAGAATGGTGCCCATTTACAAAACTCACCTTCAACAGTGTGGGACACTGCTCTTTTAAGTTACGCTTTGCAAGAAGCAAATGTGTCAGAAGATGATACGATGATTGAACGAGCAAATCGCTTTTTATTAAAGAAGCAGCATACTTTTTATGGGGATTGGCATGTTCATGCTCCTTCTTTATCTCCTGGCGGCTGGGGGTTTACTGATACGAATACTATTGTGCCAGATTGTGATGATACAACAGCAGCATTGCGTTCACTTACTGTAATCACCAAGAAAGATAAGAAAGTAAAACGAGCTTGGGATAAAGGGATACATTGGCTTCTTGGAATGCAAAACAACGATGGTGGTTGGGGGGCATTTGAGAAGAATGTTGATAAGCATATGTTTCTGCATCTTCCGCTCGATAATGCAGAAGATATGATTCTCGATCCGTCTACAGCAGATATAACAGGAAGGGTACTCGAATTTTTTGGAACGCATGCACCGAATGAAATAAACAGGTATGATTTACAACGCGGGATGCAGTGGCTTCTACGCAATCAAGAACAAAATGGTTCTTGGTATGGAAAATGGGGAGTTTGTTACATATATGGTACATGGGCTGCTGTAACAGGCCTGCGGGCAAATGGTTTGCTAAAGAATCATCCAGCGATAGACAAAGCAGTGCGTTGGTTAGAAATGATTCAACATCGCGATGGCGGCTGGGGAGAATCGTGCAGAAGCAGCAAGGAGAAACGATTTATTTCCACATCTTTTAGCACACCTTCTCAAACTGCATGGGCTCTAGATGCACTCATTGCTGTACACGATACGGAGACAGCGTGTATTCAAAGCGGAATAAATTATTTGTTAGAGCATTCTTTTCACAATATTGAATATCCAACTGGAACAGGACTTCCGGGAGAGTTTTATATTCGCTACCATAGCTATCATCATTTATTTCCTTTATTAACATTCGCGCATTATGTGAAAAAATACAAAAAATAAACCGAGAACATATCCTCGGTCTATTTTTTGTTGCTTTGTTGATGCTTTTGACGTGCATCTGCAGCATCTGCACGCGCTTGTGCTTCTAAGTCGTCTTGATCAGCAAGCTCCCTAGAAAATTCAACATCAATACCGTCAGATACTTTGTTTTGCTGTACATTCTTTTTCTTCATCTTACACAATCTCCTTGTGTTATGCTAAGTTGCAATTATAGTGTGACACAAATAGACTTTTTTATACAAAAAGGAAAATGACATACATAAGACGAAATATATAGAAAATATATTGGGAAGTGGGGAAGAAGAATGAACCTTTTAGTGGGGAAAACAGCTGTTGTCACTGGTGCCGCGCAAGGAATTGGAAAAGAAATTGCCCGTGTATTTTGCTCTTTAGGAGCGAAAGTATTGCTTAGTGATATGAATCAAGAAGTTTTAAATAGTACGACAACCCAATTGTTACAGGAAGGATATGATGTTAGGGCGTATGTTTGTGATGTAAGCAGCCATACAGATGCAAAATCATTAATTGAGTATGCGATTCAAACATACGGTGCATTGCATATTTTAGTGAATAATGCAGGGATTACACGAGATGCAATGCTGCATAAAATGGAAAAAACAGCATGGGAACAAGTGCTGCAAGTAAATATAACAGGGGTCTTTAACTGTATGCAACCAGCGCTTTTACATATGCGTAAACAAGAATACGGACGCATTATTAATATTTCTTCAATTAGTTGGCAGGGAAATATCGGCCAAGCAAACTACGCTGCTGCGAAAGCAGGTGTAATTGGATTAACAAAAACAGCATCAAAAGAAGCAGCTGGATTTGGTGTTACATGTAATGCGATTTGTCCGGGATTTATGGATACCGATATGACGAAAGCTATACCAGACAAAGTAAAGGAGAAGATGATTGCTACAATTCCAGCAGGGCGAATCGGAACACCGCAAGACATTGCACATGCATCTGCATTTCTAGCATCAGACTTTGCTTCTTATATTACTGGAGAAGTGTTAAATGTAAGTGGGGGGTTGCAAGTATAAAGTAAAACGATCACTGTTCTTACTAATACAGAAAGAAGGTCTTGCCAATTGGCAAGACCTTTCTTCTAGTTTAAGTTGATCCAAACGCTTTTTACTTCTGTATAGTTATTTAACGCATAAGAACCCATTTCGCGTCCAAGACCTGATTGTTTATATCCTCCAAACGGAGAGGCTGCATCAAAGACGTTATAACAGTTTACCCATACCGTTCCAGCTCGTAATTTATTTGCAACATAATGCGCATTTTTTATGTTTTCTGTCCACAAACCAGCTGCTAATCCATATGCTGATTTATTAGCCCGTTCAATCACTTCATCAATGTCATCGAATGGCATTGCGGCAACGACAGGACCGAAAATTTCTTCTTTTGCAATCGTCATGTCATCTTGTACAGCTGCGAAAATTGTAGGAGAAACATAATAACCATTTTCGAAAGGTTTCGTTCCGCCAACTAATATTTCTGCGCCTTCATTTTTTCCTTTTTCAATATAGCCCATAACTCGATTTTGTTGTTCTTCTGATACAAGTGGACCAATGGTAGTTTGTGGATCTAATCCAGCGCCTTGCGTTAGGCTTTTTGAATATAAAGCAAGATCTGCTACAACATTATCATACATTTTCTTTGGAATGAATAGGCGAGACCCCGCGCAGCATACTTGTCCTTGATTAAACATAACGCCAGATAGTGCAGCTGGAATTGCACGAGACAAATCAGCATCAGGTAATATAATGTTTGGCGATTTACCCCCAAGCTCTAATGTTACGCGTTTTAAAGATTCAGATGCTTCTTTCATAATGTGTTTTCCAACTTCAGTTGAGCCTGTGAAAGCAATTTTATCGACAAGAGGATGACTGACAAGAGCTTGACCAGCTGTTTCTCCGTATCCAGGTACAATGTTAATAACGCCTTTTGGAAATCCAGCTTCTTCAATCAGTTCAGCTAAATATAGCGCAGAAAGAGGTGTTTGTTCGGCAGGTTTTAGTACGACAGTACATCCGGTTGCTAGTGCTGCTCCCAGTTTCCACATCGCCATTAAAAGCGGGAAATTCCATGGAATAATTTGACCAACAACACCAACTGGTTCATGACGTGTATAATTGAAAAAATCTCCTGAAACAGGAATTGTTTGACCAACTAATTTTGTTGCCCAGCCAGCATAATAACGCATATGTTCAATTGCAAGAGGGATATCTGCAGTTGTTGTTTCTTGAATTGGTTTTCCGTTATCTAATGTTTCAAGTTGTGCGAGTTCGTCTTTATGTTTTTCCATTAAATCAGCAAGCTTGTACATGAGACGGCTGCGATCAGCACCGCTCATACGTGACCATGGACCTTCATCAAATGCCAGTCGTGCTGCCATGACAGCTTTATGGATATCTTCACGACTGCCTTCATATACAACGGCTAATGTATCGCCAGTTGCTGGATTTGGTGTTTTAAATGTTTTTCCTGAAGCGCTTTCAATGAAGTCTCCGTTTACATATAACTTTTTTGTTCCTTGTAAAAATTTCTCTACTTTTTCATGAAGGCTCACAGCTAGTTGACTCATTGTATAACCCCCTTAAAAATATATAATGTAAACGCAGCAAAATGCTACGTTTATTCCAAATAAAGGCGGAGGTGTAAGGTGAACTAGGTGAATGACATCTAATTTCAATCGTAACTTAAAGAATCAGAAATTTCAATCTTTAATTCTGTTGTAATTGTTAAAAATATGTAAATGTAAATTGGAAAACTGACATAAAACCATCTTTTTTTAGGTGGGCGAGAGCATCTGGCCATGCATAGAAGCGGTCAGGGCCTATTCATGCTAGTAGCTAGCATGTTGTATTCTGCATAGCAGCAATCTATATGTTAAAAAATCAAAGTAGATTTATATATATAATTTTTTATGAAAGCCCAATTTTTTTGTGAAGGATGTTCATTTTGCTTTTTGGTAGGAAAAACTATACAAAGAATGTTACAATAATACATCGTGGAAGGAGGCGATAGAAATGAATCGACATCATGAAGATTCTCGTTTTCGCATTGCACATCGCGAAGCGTGGATTGGAATTGGACTTGCTGTTATTAACTTTCTGATATGGTATGGTTTTGCGTATGGATTAGGTAGTGGCAACCCAAAAGAGTATACATACATATTAGGATTCCCAGCCTGGTTCTTTTATAGTTGTATAGTTGGATTTATTGTAATGGTTTTACTGATTGTCTTTGTTGTTCGTTTCGTCTTTCAAGATGTTTCGTTTGATGAGGAAGAGAAGAGTGAGGAATGAAAATGAACTGGTATGTAATTATTCCAATGATGGTATCTTTTATAGTTGTATTTTTAATTGGTCTATATGCATCGAGACGTGTGCAAACAACCGCGCATAACAAATTTTTGCAAGAGTATTTTCTCGGTGGCCGCGAACTTGGTGGATTATTGTTAGCAATGACAATGATTGCGACGTACGGGAGTGCAAGTAGCTTTATTGGTGGGCCTGGCATTGCTTATAATACGGGCCTTGGCTGGGTATTGTTGGCGTCTATTCAAGTAGTAACGGGTTACATTGTATTAACTGTACTTGGTAAGAAATTTGCGATTATTGCAAGAAAAATGGAAGCTATTACGTTAATCGATTACTTGAAAGGAAGATATAATAATAAAGTTGTTGTTATTTTATCAGCATTATGTATTATTATTTTCTTGTTTTCAGCAACTGTTGCGCAGTGGGTTGGCGGCGGAAGATTAATTGAATCGTTAACAGGTATGTCGTATACAACGTCTTTATTTCTTTTTACGTTTTTTGTACTTGTTTATGTTTTGATTGGTGGCTTTCGTGCTGTTGCGCTTTCAGATACAATACTCGGTCTTATTATGTTAATTGGTACGGCAATAATTTTAATTGGTACAATTGTTGCGGGCGGTGGTGTTTCAAATATCATGCAAGAGCTTGTACAAATTAATCCCAATCTAATTACACCGTTTGGGGCGGATGGTAGCTTGACAAAAGTTTATGTGTCTTCATTTTGGATTTTAATTGGTGTGGGAGTTGTTGGCTTACCACAAATTAGCGTACGTGCTATGTCGTATAAAAATTCAAAAGCGATGCATCAAGCTTTAATTATTGGCACTGTTGTTGTTGGTACAATTATGATTGGTATGCATTTAACAGGTGTATTCGCACGTGTCGTTTTACCAGGAGTGGATGTACCGGATAAAGTAATGCCATTGCTTGCGATGAAAGTATTGCCGCCTTGGCTTGCCGGTATTTTCTTAGCAGCTCCAATGGCAGCTATTATGTCGACAGTAAATTCATTGTTGTTACTTGTAAGTTCTTCCATTATTAAAGATATTTATGTAAATTATATAAACGAAAATGCTGCGGATCAAACAGTAAAACGTGGAACGCTCTGGATTACAGCAATTGTTGGCTTGCTTGTGTATGCAGCCGCGATTAAACCGCCTGATTTTTTAATTTGGTTAAATTTATTTTCTTTTGGTGGTTTAGAAGCAGCATTTATTTGGCCGCTTGTACTCGGTTTGTATTGGAAAAAAGGGAATGCTGCCGGAGCACTCGCTTCTATTGTTGTTGGGGTAGGTTCATATATGGGGTTTCATTTGTTTTTCCCTAATCCTTTTGGTGTTCATACGGTCGTATTTCCAGTCTGTTTAGCACTTATTGCTTACATTATAGGAAGTGTGTTGTTTTCACGTAAGTTGCAGCGAATTTGAAATCTCTATGTAAGAAGAGCAAGGAAATATCATTAAACGTACTATAATTAGAAGAGGATACTATGCTAAATATGAGAGCGTAGTTCCTCTTCTTTTTTGCATTCTTTACTACATATTTGGAGTTTAGAAAGGTGGTCTATGATGTAGTGAACTTCTGCCTTCCCGCTCCTTGAGGAAGGGGACTTCTTTTCGGGAAATATGTTAAAAGGAATCGTTCCTTTATCAAAACTACTTAATTGTTCTCCAGTCAACTTTAAGAGCTGACTTTCTAATTGTTTTCTTATTTCAATTGGAACATTATCAAAACGACCTTTAAAGACATCAAACTCAAACCAATTTATTGGAACAAATTTGATATTATATTCTTCGCATAGAGGAAATATGAGATCTGAATATTCATTTTGTGTTTCTTCATAAATTTCCCTAGGATTTCCTTCTTGTAAATTCTATATTCACTATCTAATACTTTTTTTTCTAGTCTAAAACATTTTTTAAACTGGCCGACTATTTTCCAAAACTAAAAACAAACTAAATTCTTATATATAATTGTGAAGAGACAAAATTTTCGTTTTGGGGATATTTCAAAAGCTTAGGTTGATGGGCATGTGATGCTACCCCGTGTATAGGATATACATCCAAAAGTATACAGTACATCATTTTTCTTTAATGGTATAATTAGGAAAAAAGGGGGGGTAAAATGAATATAGTGAACTTACGTCCTAAACAGCGGTCTAAGTATCGTATTATGCTAGGAACATGGTATTACTCTACAAAGAGGTACATCCAGTGGTTAGCAGACGGAAAAACATACGCAAAAACTTTACAACAAGAAAAGTTACCCTGTACAGCGATTCAGCACCGAACAATACTACTTCGTAAGCTCAAGGATGTAGATATGTGGTATCAACAGAATAAAATTGTTAATTTAAAGATTGCCATTAAACAGCTAGATGGTATCGTCATTAGACCAGGAGAAACATTCTCTTACTGGCGTTTAATAGGTAAGCCTACTAGGAGAAAAGGGTATGTAGAAGGTATGATATTACACTATGGATCTTTTCAAGCAGGCATTGGAGGGGGACTTTGTCAGCTTTCAAATTTAATATATTGGATGACCTTACATACACCATTGACAGTAACAGAGCGATATCGTCATAGCTTTGATGTTTTTCCTGATTCCAAGCGGACCCAGCCGTTTGGAAGCGGAGCGACTTGTTCCTATAATTATTTAGACTTACAAATTAAAAATGAAACGGACCAATCGTATCAACTTCACCTTTATATCACAGATAAACATTTAGTTGGTGAATGGAGAACAGCCTATCCGCAGCTTTATCAATATGAAGTTTATGAAAAAGAACACTCAATCCAATCTGCATACTGGGGTGGTTATATACGACACAATGTTATCCAACGTAGAGTATATAGCCAACAGAAACAGTTTGTAGAAGATCAATATGTAACGGAGAATCACGCTATAATGATGTACGAACCATTATTAACGTATAATAACGAGGGAAATGAAATTGAATAAAAAAGTATTTGAAATAATTGATTCTGTAGAAGACTTAGATAATGGCTTTGAGGAGATATTGGAATTATCTTTAAAATGCAAGTTTTCTGATTGTTCTCATACAAGTGAACCGAATTGTGCAGTTAAAAAAGCGATTTCTGAAGGCGTTTTGTCAGAGGAAAGTTTTAATAACTACTATAGATTTAAAAACGAGGCAGAATATGTTTCTGAACAAAAGAATAAAACGAAGGCTATTGATTATATGAAACAATTGAAACTTTTCCAAAGGTCTTAGCTAAGTTCATTTAAAATTAATTACACGGCAATACATATTTTATATGTATTGTCTTTTATTTATTATAAGTGATTCGTCATTTGTTTATAATATTTTTTGGCATTAAATAAAAAATGCTTATAATTTACTTCTGTACACTTTTTTCCGTTCATATAGTAATAGCAATTGATAGGATGGAGTTGAATGCCTTGAAAAAAGTACTGTTTCTTGGAGATCCAGGTATTGATGACTCATTGGCAATTATATACGGTTTATTACATCCTGATATTGATATTGTTGGCATTGTAACTGGGTATGGAAATGTTACGCAGGAACAAGCGACGAATAATGCGGCATATTTATTACAAATAGCTGGAAGAGAAGATATTCCAATTATTAATGGGGCAAGGATTCCTTTATCGGGAGAGTTTATAACATATTATCCAGAAATACATGGGCAAGAAGGATTAGGCCCTATTCGTCCACCTGAAACGATTAAAGCAAATGTGAAGCCGTTTTGTGAAATATTTGAGCTTATTAAAAGGTACAAAGGAGAGTTAATTATCGTTGATGCGGGGCGCTCAACAAGCCTAGCAACGGCTTTTATTTTAGAGAAAGAACTGATGAAAAATGTAAAAGAGTATTACATAATGGGGGGAGGATTTCTTGTTCCGGGCAATGTTACTCCTGTTGCAGAAGCAAATTTTCACGGAGATGCAATTGCTTCGAATTTAGTTATGCAATATGCGGAACATGTTACGTTAATCCCGCTAAATGTAACGAATGAAGCGATCATTACTCCTAAAACTGTTACATATATTGCAAAGAAAACAAAAACAAATTTTAATAAATTGATTGAACCAATTTTTAATTATTATTACGGAGCTTATAAAAAATTAAATCCTAAAATAGGAGGAAGTCCAATTCATGATGTTGTCACGATGATGGCCGTCGGCAATCCTTCTTTGATGGAATATGTATATCGCCGAGTTCAAGTTGATGTAGATGGTCTTGCAAAAGGGGAAAGTATAGCTGATTTTAGACCGCAGTCAAGTGCTGAGGCGATGAAAAATTGGGTGAGAATTGGGTGGGAATTACATTACAAACGATTTCTTGAAGATTTTATTCGTATTATGACATAGACAATATGCAAGTTTACAAGTTACAATAGAGGCGATCTTATTACAGATCGCCTCTATTGTTTTGCGTATGAATTATATATAATAGATTACAAGATATAGTTTAGGAGAGGAATTCCATTTGAGAACAATTGGATTGTGTGTGGGAATAATTGGTTTATTCGCATTTATTATCTCAGGAAATTTTTTGGTAAAAAAAGTATGGAGTTCAAATTATGATGATGCGCAGTATGTTGCGTCATTTGTAGAAGAAAATAAAGAGCAAAAAAACAGCGCATTGTTAGTAAAACGAAATGATAAATTGGTGTACTCTGTAAACCCTAATGTTGTATTACCTGTAGCGAGTACGATGAAGCTTATTGTAGCATTGGAGTTCACAAAGCAGATAGGAGAAGGGAAAATTGATCCGAATGAGCTTATATCATTGGATGATGTGAATCGCTATTATATTCCAAAGACAGATGGCGGTGCTCATGAAAGATGGCAAAAAGTTTTAATGAAAAAAGGACTCATAGAGGAAAATGCTGTTACGATTGAAGATATTGCAAGAGGAATGATGAAATTTAGCTCAAATGCAAATACAGAGTATTTAATGGATCGTCTTGGTATCGACAATATTAATGGAAATATAAATAAACTAGCATTACCATCACATCAGCCATTATTTCCAATCGTTGCGTCTTTGTATATTCCAGGATATTTACACAAGGAATTACATGTTCCAAAACAGCAGCTAGAAAATAAATTAAAAAACATGTCACAAGAAGAATATCATAAATATGCAATGTTAATGCATGAACGTTTAAAGCAAAAAGGCTCACAGTTGCAAAATGAAATTCCGCTTTTCTTAGGAGAAAAGTATGAAAAAATCTGGTCAGATAGATTTCCAGCCGCTTCTGCGAATGACTATATGATTTTATTAGAGAAAGCAAATCATAAGAGAGGTCTTTCAAAAGAAGAAGAGAAAGAATGGGCACAACTTGTAGAATCAGATATGCAAGGGAAAAAATACCGCCAAGTTTTTCGACATGCTGGTCAAAAAAATGGCTATACACCATGGTCTTTATCTAAAGCTGTATATGCAACAGACAAACAGGGGAACTGTACAGAAATTGTCTTTTTGGCAAATGATGTAAATGAAGACGACAGTACTGAATTACGTAAACATTTACTTAATTTGCATTTTCAAATATTACAAAGTGATAAATATAAAGCAACTATTATTAAGTAAAACCGATGTGTATGCATCGGTTTTTTTCATTGGATAAACACATTATTTTAAGTAGGTGGGTATGATGATTAATAATTAATAGACGAGGGGAGCTATTTGAAATGCCGGAGGGGAACAAGGAGTTTATGCAACGGGAAGGAGTAACCTTTCCTGGTAAGACATATGCAGATTGTATACTGCAACACATATTCTGTTTTCAGAAAAAGTATTTATTAGAGGACATGTTTCGTATTCACCATGCACATGTCATTATGTTGGAAGAAGAGGGGTTGTTAAAAAAACAAGATACTAAAAAAATAGTAGTGGCAGTAGAAAAAGTAAAAACGATCTCATTAGACAAGCTTGTATATAGTGAAGAATATGAAGATCTCTTTTTTCTAGTTGAGCATCTCATTCAAAAAGAAGCAGACAGTGATAGTATTAGCAATATGCATATTGGACGAAGCCGAAATGATATGGGTGTAGCGATGTATCGGATGACCTTACGACGTTATTTACTACGATACATCGAACATTTTATGTTATTGCAAGATGGCATTTTAGGGCAGGCTAAAGAGCATATGGAAACAATAATGCCGGCATATACGCATACACAACCAGCACAGCCAACAACGTTTGGGCACTATTTGCTTGCCATTTATGATATGATGGGGCGGGATACTGAGCGTTTATGGAGAGCTTATCGTGCTGTAAATCAATCTCCGCTAGGAGCGGCAGCACTTGCTACAACAAGCTTTCCAATTAACCGAAAACGGGTTGCGGATCTTCTTGGTTTTTCAAAAGTAATTGAAAATTCTTATGACGCGATTGCAAGTACTGATTATTTATTAGAAACAAGTAGTGCACTTATGATAATGATGACAAATACAAGTAGATGGCTCCAAGACTTTTTATTATTAACTACGAAAGAATACAGTGGCATTACAGTTGCAGATCCGTATGTGCAAATTAGTAGCATTATGCCGCAAAAACGTAACCCAGTATCAATTGAACATGCAAGATCTCTTGCAAGTAGTATTTGGGGAGAAGCGTTTACAGTTTTTCAAATGATTCATAATACTCCATTTGGAGATATAGTCGATACAGAAGATGATTTACAGCCGCATTTATATGAAGGATTTGAAAAAGCAATTCGAGTTGTTTCTTTAATGAATGCGGTGGTACGTACAATGAAAGTTGAAAAGGAAATTTTGCAAAGTCGTGCAAATAGGCATGCGATTACGATAACTGAATTAGCTGATTCATTAACTCGGAAGTATGATGTCCCATTTCGCCGTGCCCACCACGCAGCTAGTTATATAGCAAAATTTTCGGAAGAACAGAAAAAAGATTTACAGGAACTAAACCTAGTCGATATTAATGTATATTTACAAAATGAACTACAGGTTGTACTAACAGAAGAAGAGTGGAAGGAAATGATTTCACCTCATTCATTTGTTGCAAGAAGAAACGTTTACGGAGGACCAAGCTGCGAACAAATGCAACGGATGATTAGAGAAAGAAAAGAGAATGTTACAAATCAGAAACAAAAGTTAGCGGATGTGAAGAGGCAGCTTAGTGAAGCTGAAACACAAGTTAACATAATTGTTACAGATATTGTAAACTCATAAAAGAAAGAAGGATTTCCCCCATGAATCGCTAATATATCACTATATATTTAGAAAAGAAAGAAGAGATTATAGTGATACGACTTCACATATATACAAATTTCACGCAATTTAAAAATGATGTCCTTCCTTTTTTAGAAACATATGAGCAAGAGAATAATTTGATACTGGGTGTGTTACAATCCCCTCAGCTCCCGTTATTCATGGCAACAGCTGTAAAAGGGAAGGATCTTGTATTTGTTATGCTTCAAACACATCAGCGTCAAGTAATTGTAGCGAAATCTGCGCCTTTAGCAAAAAATGATATTAGAGAGCTTGCACAGCAACTATCGATTGCATATCCTGATGTACCTGGATTAATTGGAGAAAAACAAGTGGTAGAGCATTTAGCAGAACAACTTGCAAGTCTTCAAAATAAGTTGATCCAGGTCAAAATGAATCAAGGTGTATACGGATTAAGGTATGTTAAGAAGAAGGCTGAAAGCAATGGAATTTTTCGCCGAGTTGAATTAAAAGAAAAAGATGTAATTGAAGATTGGGTATACCACTTTTGTGAAGACGTAAATTTAGCGATCACAAAGGAAGAAGCGGTGCATACTGCTGCTGAATTAATTGAAAGTCAGCGTCTGTTTGGATGGGAAGTGGAAGGGCGATTAGTTTCAATGGCTGCAGTCACAAGGCCGACGAAATGTAATATCACAATTAATTTTGTATATACTCCGGAGGCAGAACGTAAAAAAGGTTATGCTTTCAATTGTGTATCAGCACTAAGTCAACGTATGTTGGATAATGGATATGAAATGACTTCATTATATACTGATTTAGCAAATCCTACATCTAACAAAATATATAAAGAAATTGGTTATGAATTAATAACGGAGTCTGTTCTATTATTTTTAGAATCTAAGCATTAAAAAAACTCGCTATTAACGAGTTTTTTTTATTGTTCATCAATACGTATAATACCACCTTGATCGAAGTGATTTGTTTCTAATAAATCAATAACGGACTTTGCTACATAATTTGGTGAAAGTAAATGATCTTTTTCTTTTAAAGATAAGAAACGTTCCACTTGAATAAAATCTTCTTTTGGTGTTTGTCTAATTTCTGATTGCATCTCTATATCTACTACAACCTGGGGCAAAAGAAATAACTTTTACTGGGTATTTTTTGTCCGTTTCTTCTAGTGCAATACATTTCGTAAGCATATTTACACCAGCCTTCGTTGTGCAATATGCCGCCCAGCCGAAGTACGGATTTTGGGCAGCACCAGAAGAGATGTTAATAATACGTTTATCTACGTTCCAGTCTTTCGTGTGCTTTATAAATGCTGAAGAGAGTAACATCGGCGCCACTAAATTTACATGTAGTATAAAGCATTCTTTTTCATAAGCGAAACGAAACTGAACGAAATAATTACCTCTACATACAATATAGTAATGAATTGTTTTGAGGGGGAGTAGGTATGTACTATGTAAATCCTAACTCGTATAATCAATTTTATCGAGTAAACGAAGGAACTTATAAACAAGTATCGCAAGCAATTTTAGAAGCGATTCAAGGGGAAACTGCTGCAATTGATTTTTATAGTCGGCTTGTAAACGAAGCACCTAATGCGAAACATAAAAAAGATATTTCACATGCATTAGAGGATGAAAAAGTGCATTTACAGCAGTTTATACAATTGTTTACAACATTAACGGGGCAACAGCCAACGTATCAAGTGGTACAAACGCAATATTCCTCTTATAAAGAGGGACTAGAACGTGCGTATGAAGATGAACTAGAAGCGTATGAAGACTATCGGAATGCTTATTTGATAACGCAAAACTTAGCAGTTCGAGATGTTTTTTTCCGAGCGATGACAGATGAACTAGAGCATGCTATGCGTTTTGGATTTTTACGATCTTCTTTATAAAACTAGACGATGGGGTCTAGTTTTTTCTTCGTTATTGAAGGACAACCTTACTATTATATGGAGAGAAGTGATGAAGGGGATTTTCATTGATAGAAGTTGTGTCTTAATAATAAATGTAGTTGCTGAAACAGGCGGAAATAGATAAAAAAATAATATTATGTGGGGGTGTTTTAAGAATGCGAGATCGAGGTGCAGCAATTATTGTACAAGAAGGAAAATTAGCTCTAATAAAGCGCATTCGGGATAAAGATGTTTACTATGTTTTTCCAGGTGGTGGAATTGAGGGAGGAGAAACCTCAGAAGAAGCAACAGTTAGAGAAGTATATGAAGAACTTGGGGTACATATACAAATCAAGCAGTTAGCAAAGAAGGTGAGCTACAATGGGATACAGTATTTTTATGAAGCGAGCATTATAGGCGGTATATTTGGTAATGGGAAAGGTGAGGAATATTTAGAAAATGATAGAGGGCGTGGCAAATATATTCCGATGTGGATTTCAATCAAGGAGCTATTACATATAAATATTAAACCGTTTGAAATAGGGGAATATGTATATCAGATATATGGAAATATGTAATGTATAGAAATAAAATAAAAAAGATTGACAGTACCCTTTAATTTCAGTATTGTATTCAAGTATGTTTTTAAATCAGGAGGGTTTTATGGAAAAGCAAACTACACATCATGTGAAAATGACAACAGCAGATCCGTCTGCACTAGGATTATTTGGACTTGCAATGGTTACACTTGTTGCGTCCTCACAAAAACTTGGCTTAACAAGTGGTGTTTCATTTGTATTGCCATGGGCGATCTTCTTAGGAGGTTTTGCTCAATTATTTGCTTGTATTAACGATGCAAAGCACAATAATACATTTGGTACAACAGCGTTTGGTGGATTTGCATTATTTTGGTTTGGCGTTGGTACGTCATGGCTAATTCAACTTGGCGTATTTGGTGAGAAATTAGCAGCAACTGTGGATCCAAAACAACTTGGAGTAGCATTTGTTGGGTACTTAATTTTTAGCTTATTTATGACAATTGGCGCAATGGAAACACATAAAGTATTATTTACGATTTTTGTACTTATTGATTTCTTATTTATAGGCCTTTCATTTAGTACTTTAGGTGTTATGCCGCATGCAATGCATAAATTAGCAGCAATTTCTGAATTGCTTATTTCACTGCTTTCATTCTACGGATCAGCAGCAGCAGTATTAAACATACATTTTGGAAAAGTTGTATTACCAGTTGGTAAGCCATTTGGTATCTTCAAAAAATAAATAATAGCAGCATGAATGAAACGGAAAAGAGCAGTTAAGTACCTGTAGGATACTTAGCTGCTCTTTGTTTCGTTAGAAGCAACAGCAGATGTTCCTATAACTTCCGCAATCTTCGAAGCTTCTGCCGGGTGACCGTCAATTGTAACATCTACTTTTTGATCTTTATTAGTAGTTACAATCCAACAATTTGGAAGGTAACGAGACTTATGAGAAAGAGTAGAAGGGATGTTTAATATATCTCCTAAGGCATACATAGTTGCAGAAGAACCGCCATCCATAGCCATCGCGTTTTCAGCACCTTTGTCATATAAAAGATCCTGACAATCTTTTAAAGAAGCTCCGATGCTGTGCGGTTGTCTACCATCTACGATAAGAAACATAATTGAACCATCTTTCTTTTGAGCCATAATGCTTCTCGGGCCATATCCCCAGCCACCGTCATTTGTAAGCATTTTTTCGTCATTTACGATAAGTTGGGGCATAAAACCGGCTGCAGAAACAATGTTTTTATTTAACAATTGCTGTGCAGAGTAGTTGCCGGTTATCATTTGTCCGTATTTTGTTAAACCAGTAATAATAGCTGGTGTATTCTCATTTTGAGGCGTATGAATAATTTGTCCGTTTTCGATTACAATACCTAGACCAACTTTACCGCCACCATGTCCAGTTTCATCTGAAAATCCGCTTGCATTTACCGCAGCAAGTGCGTGATTCCGCTTAGCCATCACATAAATTTTCTCACCAACATCGCTACCTTGTGTACCTTGTTGTGTTACAAGCTTTACATTAAGAGGATTACTAATTGTCATGAGTTTACCTTTGAAATAATGATCCTCATATTTTTTTTGGATGGTTTCGATGTTCACATGAAGCGGCATATGCTTTTTTGCTTCTAATTGTTGTTTTGTTAATTTTTGCAGCCCATCGGATTGACTGTTTTTCCACTTTGGATTATTAATAGAATTTGAAATTCCATTCAATTCTTGTTGAGATAATAAAGTGAATTTTGCCAGATCACGATGTTGTGAAGTTAAGATGCTTTCCGCAGCAATTACACGTAATTTATGTCCATATGGCGTACCAAATAAAACACCAGCACCAACTACAATGAAAACAAGTAATAAAATGGAGGATATTTTTATTGCTCGTTTTAGATGTTTTTTCATTCTGAAAACTCCTCTTAAATAATTCAGCTTTTAGTTTTTTGTGGTGCAATCACTTCTTATTTAATTAGCGTAGATTCCTTTACAGTATGATGATATAAACAATTTGGCAAGAGGGAAATATGAAAGTGTATCGTTAAATTATAATAAAAACGGTCAGATTAATAATGACGGAAAAATAAGTGAATCTCATATAGAAAGACATAGACAAAGTAGAGAAAAAAACAGAGTTAATGATTCGTTCTCGTCATTTTTTATATGAAGTAACGAGTGTTAGGGCATCTAATGCATAAATTTAAAAATAAAAATTTGCATTTACGTTAATAAAGGTGTATAGTGAAGTTAAACCATTTTACTTTTAATACCATAGAGATTTAAATAAGCTGTAACTTCAGAGGGGATAGCAATGTTAAATCTTCTCTGGGTTACAGTTTTTTTATAGCTAATGATTATTTGTAAAATGGTTGAAAATGGACATGTACGTTAAAGTACATATTTTAGGAGGATTTTTTCATGCAAAACGGTAAAGTAAAATGGTTTAACGCTGACAAAGGTTTCGGTTTCATCGAAGTTGAAGGTGGAGAAGACGTATTCGTTCACTTCTCAGCTATCCAAGGCGACGGCTTCAAAACTTTAGAAGAAGGTCAAGAAGTTACTTTCGAAGTTGAACAAGGTAACCGTGGACCACAAGCTACTAACGTAGTAAAAAAATAATTGAAGTGAAAGAGAAGGGAACTCCCTTCTCTTTTTTAATACCCTAAATGTGAGTAAGTATTAACACTAATATATATACAAGTGAAAACACTGACATAAAAACCTTCTTTTTAGGAGGGACGAGAGCATCTGCCTGCGCATAGAAACGGTCAGTGACTTATGTGTCGGAAAATTAAAACGGATATACATATTAGAGATTAGGGATATACTGTTAAGAAGCGATAAGGAAGAGGTATGTGGTATGTATGAACCAAAATATTATATTGTATTTGATATTGAGCGGAATTTTAGACCTTATCAATCAGATGCTCCAACGGAAATAGTTGATATCGGAGCCATCAAGATTGAAGCAAGTACAATGAGCACCATCGAAGTTTTTTCATCATTAGTGAAGCCATCGGCATCCCTATCTCGTCATACAACAAAATTAACAGGAATTACAAAGCAAGATGTAAAAGATGCAGAAAAATTTCCAAAAGTAATTGAGAGATTTCGTACATTTCTTGGAGAAGATTATATGTTTGTAACGTGGGGAAAAGAGGATTATGGATTTCTAACAGAAGATTGTACACGATATCATGTGAAATGTCCGGATCTTGGGAAAGAAAGAAGATTTGATCTGCAGAGATTTGTATTTTATGCATATAAAGAACTGTTTTTAAATCCACCCAGTTTGAAACTTGCAGTAGCACAATTGAATTTAGAATGGGAAGGAAAACAACATCGCGCCTTCGATGATGCCAAGAACACAGCAAATATTTTTCTCACAGCAGCTAAGCAAAAAGACATTCGTAAACGTTATAAGAGAGATGTGGAACTTATCCTTGTGAAAAATGGCTCTTTGACTGAGAAGGGGAAAAAGAAAATGAAGAGATGGGTATTTAAAGAGGTTAAAAAAAGAGGACACTCCCAAATGACGTGGGATACGTTCATAAATAGTAAGACATGGGAGAGTGTATCAGAACAATATTATTTTGACCATACGACTTTACTACTATTACAAAATTATTTTCATACCGCTCTAAAGAAAGCGAAGCAGCAAATTCAAATATTGGCTTCAATGAATAACCAAGAGAATAAAACAAAATAGGTGCTATAAGAAAAACGGCTGTTTTTATACTACTGAAAAAGATAGATTACGTGCAATCAGTGAAGGGGAAAGGAATCCACTGATTGCAGTTTCACTTGAGATTAGTGAGCTGTTCATAATTGCTTCATGCAGGAGAAGTGTTCCATCCAAAGAAAATAAAAAGTAACCTCTCTAAACTTCCTGTGGTGCTATTTGGCCTACACGTTTTTCTAATTTCCTCATTTATGTCATAGAAGAAGGTTAATCTCCAACATCTTCATCGTACAGATTTGTCATACTGATACAAAAGGATAGAAATACAAATTTGCAAAGATAGCATGACAACTCGTGTTATTATCATCAATTACCGAGAGTAAACCTCCATTATTATATATAAATACAAATTGACTTTTTACCATCTAAGTCGCTGCTATGCAGAACAAAACATGTCTGCTACTTGCTGTCTATCTTTGTTTTAAACTTTGCCCGTGGCAGGAAAAGGAACTGACCGCCTCTATGCATGGCCAGTTGCTCTCGCCCACCGAAAAAGAAAAGGGTTTTTTATGCTAGTTTTTCAATTTGCATCTATATATGCTCATCCATACTATAAATAATAAGGAATCCTCGTTTATTCCACTATTCGTTCCTTAAGATGTAGAGAAAAATGAAGTAACCTTTCTATGAATATTCCAATACTAGAAAAAATGATAAGAATGAAATAAAACACAGCTAGTAGGACGCCTCTTGAAAAAACAAAGAAATTCCACTATTCTTCAACCGCTAATCTTTTTTTAAATGAAATCAATTTATAAAAATATATATTAATCTAGGGTACATATGCGAGTGGTGAATCATAGAATATGAGATGAAACGATTCCAAAATTATAGTTAAGGAGAAATAAAATGAAAGCATATTTTAATAAAAGAAGAGTAAGTAGAAGAGATATAGAAAAATATAATCTCATTGGGAGCGGAAAAGATGGGGAAGTGTATCAATTAGCCGATAATAAATGTGTGAAAATATATTTTCTAGAAGAAACTCAAAAGAAAGAATTGAAGGCTCTTAAAATTGGACAATCTTCACCTGTTATTCCACGACTTTATGAATATGGAGAAAATTATATTGTTATGGAGTATATAAGTGGGATTTCACTTGCTCGTCACTTGAAAAGAGAAAAAAAAATTACAGGAGATTTAACTGAAAAAATATTAATAATGTTAAGTGAATTGAAAAAGATAGGCTTTACAAGATGGGACACGGAAGTGAGACATGTTTTAATAGATAAAAAAGGTCAGTTAAAAGTAATTGATCATAAAAGAGCTTTTACTTTAGATAGAAAGGCTCCTATTAAGTTATTAAAGGGGTTTGAAAAATTTGGGTTGGCAAACGATTTTTTAAAAGAAGTGAAAAATATACAGCCTTCCATATACAATACTTGGATGAAGCGTCAATAAAACATGAACTTCCTTATACTTCATGTTTTTTCGTATTCAAGCTACCGTCATATTTTTTTGATTACTTCTTTTTACAATGCATGAGTGATAAGGATCCTCTCTGAAAATCGTTAAAAATTACAGAATAAACGTGGAAGATAACTATTAGTATATGCCTGATTAGCAAAAGATTTTCATCAATGATGAAAAGTTTTTTTATCACATAGAGAGAAATGCCTATGTAAATGTAAGGCTGAAGTAGTGGTTATTAGTAATAAATAAAAACAAGTTTTCCGCTAATGACAGTTTCTTTTTGCGGTATTAATCATAAATTAAGTAGTACAAGGAGTGAAAATACTAATGAAAGAGTGTATTTTAGTCATTGGCGCACATCCCGACGATGAGTTATTAGGATCTGGCGGTACTTTAAAAAGATTAGTAGAAGAAGGACATCAAGTAATTTCGATTATTACTGCTCTAGGAAGAAAAGAGGAAGCGCATCACATACAGCAACTAGGCCGCTGTGCAAATAAAGAAATTGGTATTGAAGAAGTAATATTCCTAGAACATGCTAATTTAGAGTTAGAATTAATTCCATTACATCAATTAACAAAAGAAATTGAACAATTTATACAAATTTATAAACCAAGCAAAATCTTCACCCATCATTATGGAGATCTGAATATGGATCACTATGTTACTTTTCAAGCGGTTTTGACTGCCACTCGCCCTCTACCAAACCAACAACCCATAGAATTGATTACATTTGAAACCGTTTCTTCTAGTGAGTGGAATATACACACGAATGATAAATCTTTCAAGCCTAATTATTTTGTCAATATTACAGATCAAATAGATTCAAAGATTACGGCGCTTAAACATTATGATGTAGAAATGAGAGATTTTCCTCATCCGCGTTCATACGAAGGAGTTGAATATTTAGGAAGGGTTAGAGGAATGACGATTGGCGTACCATATGCCGAAGCGTTTGAAGTAATAAGGAGGGTTTGGAAGTGAAAAAGAGATTTGAGTTCCCTTATCCTTATATAATCCAAACACTGGATAAATATTATGGAGTTAAGTCATATTCATTACAAAAAAAGAAAAGTACAGCAGAAGAACGTTATACAGAGTCAAAGGGGTCTAAAAAGAAGAAACTTTCAATATTAATCGCTACATTTTGGGACTATCCTCATACCGGCGGACTATCTAATTATATTACAGCGCTTAGTGAAGGATTAAGAAGACAAGGACATCACGTTGATATTGTCTCTCCTAATCACTTTTCTAGCGGTCAAGTGGAGAGGTTGCGCGAAGGGATTGTTCCTGAGTTGAAAAATTTTTTAAAAGAACGATATGGAAGTTATAATAGCACAATTATCAAAAATCAAAGAAATATGTATATATACGAGAGAACGATTCGTGAAAATATCAAATTTAAAAAATATGATGTCTTCCATGCGCAAGATTTGTTTACAGCCAATATATTAGGAAGAATTAATGAATATTATGGAAAAAAAATGATATTTACTCCCCATGGAATGTTTACTTTCAATCGTGTAAAGTTCGGCATGTTTAAAAAGGATTCAGTAGAAGAATTCTACCATATGGCATTAGAAAGAAAAGCAATCGAATTTGCCGATCACCTTATTATTCTCAGTGATTCATTTCGGCGCCCGTTAATGAAGTTAGGGGCCAATCAAGAGAAAATGACAACTGTACTGACAGGTATTGATTATCCTGATAAGTATCAAACAAAAAATACATCTTCAACCCGTAAGAAAATCGTAATTACATGTGTGGCTAGATTAGGACCAAGAAAAGGTCATAATGTATTACTTGACGCCATTTCACAGATGGAAAGCAAATATAAAGATAAAATTAAATTGCTTATTGTCGGAGATGGTGAGATGAGAGAGAAATTAGAAGAACAGGTTCATTCTTTGAATCTTTCCATGGTGGAATTTTTAGGACAAAGAGACGATGTGCCAGATATTTTAAGTAAAACTGATATTTTTGTACTTCCAACTTTAAATGATAGCCTTCCAATTTCGATAATTGAGGCAATGCATAGCGGAGTTTGTGTTATTTCGACGCCATCGGGAGGTATACCTGAACTAATTAAAGATTCTAAGACAGGCATTCTTGTTGATACAGGAGATACAAATAAACTGTCGCGCGCATTGCAGTTTGTTATTGCAAATCAGCAAGATAGAGAGCAGTTGGGTAAAAACGCAAGAAATTTCGCTAAGAAGTATTTAACTAGGGAGACGATGGTAGCAAACATTGAAAACATCTACAAAAAGGATTCAAGTAAGGAAGAGTTCAATGAATCATGAGCATGCGGCAGTTGTACTAGATTTAAGTGCAAATGGAATTGGGATTATTAGAAGTTTGGCGAGAAAAGGAATTAGCGTTTATGCATTTGATGTAGAGAAGCCTTATAAAATAGGGAAATCAAGTCTTGCTACCTGTGGAATATGCCCAAGCCCTTTGTATGAAGAAAAAGAATTACTAACTTTTCTAATCAACTTGGCTAAAGAATTTAAAGTGAAACCTGTTTTATATACAGGTGCAGATGATTATGTGGTATTCATTTCAAAATATCGAATGGAGCTGTCTAACTACTTTTTATTTTTGTTCCCTGAACATTCGTTGATTGAAGAAACACTAAATAAACAAAAGGCGTATGAACTAGCAGTCAAACATAATATTCCATGTCCTAAAACGTATGTAATTACAAAACAAGAACAATTGGAAGAAGCAATAGTAAACGTTGATTTTCCATGTATATTAAAGCCAGTTTTGGGTCATGAGTTTCGAAAAAAGATAAACCAAAAGGCCATTCTCATTCAGAATGCAGATCAACTTAGAAATGAGTATCAATCATATCGGCAGCATGGAAAGCTCATAATTCAAGAAATTATTCCTGGTGATAATCAATGCTTTTATAAAGTTGCGACATTTTATGACGAAAACATGGAGTTGCTTGCGTTATTTTCCTTACAAAAAAATCATCAATTCCCAGCCGAATTTGGAACAGGAGCGCACATTATTAGTAAACAAGTTCCAGAATTAATAGATATATGTTTGCCTTTTTTTAGAAATATTGGTCTTAAAGGTATTGCTATGGCAGAGTTTAAAAAGGATCCTCGGGATGGTGTTTATAAGTTTATTGAAATAAACCCGCGCTTTTGGTTAACTCATAGTCTCACGGGGCCAGCTGGTATCGACTTTGTTTACATGTACTATTTATATTTGACAAAGCAAAATCCAACGCCAAGACTCAAACAAATAGACGGTATTAAATGGATTTATTTTGTTCGATATTATTTAACATTTCGTCATAAGAAAAAAAGAGCTGAAATGACATGGAAAGACTTTTATAAAGGATTGAGGGGTAAAAAAGAATTTGCCTTGTTTGCATGGGATGACCCAATGCCATTCATTAGAAGCACATGGTCTCACTTGGTAAACGCCTGGAAACGAAAGCGAAAGGAATGAAAATATTGTATGAGGCAAAAGGATTATCCGGTTACTTTGATAAGTTAAAAATTGCAGAAAAACTCTCTTATTCAATGAATAAGAGAGTTGTAATAAATTCTGATAAAATAGAGTGTTTAAAATCAACAAGAAGAAGTAGCATTTATAAATTATTTATTCAAACAAAAACTGATTCCTATCCTATCATTTTAAAAATATATAATTCAGCAGATTACAAAAACGAAATAGAGATTAATATATATGATAGAGTTTATCCTATGTTGAAAGAATTTCTTCCTGAAATATATCATATTGAACAAAATGGAAATGAGACTTGGATATTTATGGAGTTTGTACGTCAAATACGAGGTCAGATTACCTTTTTGCCGAAACATTTTGATTACATTATTCCCACTCTTGCTAAACTTCACGCACACACATTTGAAGACAATTATAAAAAACATAAATATGCTTGGAAAACTTGGCTCCCTATTTATGAATCGAGCCGCATGAGGAATGATCGAACGAAACAAATTGAAAAGACGATTGATTTTCTCGATGATGGAATGAAAGACGATCGTTTAAAGGCAATGATTAAGCCTCATTACAAATCGCTAGTAAAACTATATAACAAAGGGCCGGATTTTTTTCCGGAACTATTTGAAAATGGTTCATCAATAACGCATGGCGATCTTCATTTGCAAAATATTTGCAGTAATAATGTAACACTACATGCACCGTGGCATATCCAGTTTATCGATTGGGAGTCAACTAAATATGCACCCATTTGGTTTGATATGGTTGTTCTAGTTGAAATTTTATTAGGCTTCAGAAAAGATTGGCAAAGCAGTGCAGAAGAAATTCGTACACATTGTGTGGAAGTCTATGCAAGAGAAATGCAAAAGAAGGGCATAAACTTTAAAACAAATCCAATGGACCTTTATAAAATGGCGTATTTGCAAAGAACATTAGAAAAGGGACTGCATACTCAGCTGCGAAGAATATTTGATAATCGCGGCGGTGAATTATTACCATATCATCTTGAAAAAATATCTACCTGGGGGAGTGAATTAGGTTTATAACATATATACAATTTTCATAATCAGCTGAGTGAGGAGGAGATACTTCTGAATACAGCGAAGGAAAGACGAAATGAATGGAATGATCCTTTCCATACGAGCCTACTAAAAATCATGGATGAATACTATCAAATAGAGAATAAAAAGGATCATATAAACGAACCGTTTCAGACGTTTGGAATTAAAAAAGATAACACATTAAGTAAAATAAAAAAAATGAAAATTCTTTATGTAACATTTTTGAAATATCCTAATACAGGTGGATTATCAAACTATATTACTTCTTTAAAAACTGGCTTTGAAAAGTATGGTCATGACGTAGAAGTCATCTCTCCTACTCAAATGACAGCAGTTCATTTAGAGACAGATATTCCGAAAGCTGCAGAATATGCAAGGGATTTTATGTTACAACGATATGGGATAGTGAATGAGAAAATTATCAAAAACACAAGTTTTTTGAATGTTTTTAAGTCTTTCTTAAGAGAAAAAAGCTTAGAGCAATATGATGTCTTTCATGCACAAGATTTATTCGCGGCCTTTTTATTAGGACAACTAAACCTAGAATATAAGAAACCACTTTTTTTTACACCGCATGGGCATTTCACAAAGAGCCGATTAAAATTTGATAAAATAGAAAAAGGATCGATTGAAGAAGCGTATTTCAGTGAAATTGAAAAACAGGGAATAAGAGCAGCGGATCAAATCATAACAATCAGTAATTCTTTTCATTCTCCTTTAAAAGAATACGGAGCAAAGGAAGAGCAATTAATTACTATTCATACAGGTATAGATTTTCCGCAAGATTCAAAATCTAAAACGAAGTATAATAACAAACTTGTCATTTCCTGTGTTTCTCGCCTCTCGCCTAGAAAAGGTCATGAGATTCTTCTAAAAGCACTCTCACAAATGCAACAAGATCTATCGAATGTAGAGGTATGGATTGTTGGGGATGGTGTCATGCGAGAAAGGCTAGAAAATCAAGTAATAGAACTCGGCCTTGACAATGTTAAATTTTTTGGCAGAAGAACAGATATACCAGAAATTCTTTCTGTTTCTACAATTTATGTATTACCTACTATTAACGATAACTTTCCAATTTCAGTTATTGAAGCTATGTTTACTCGTCAAGCTATTATTACAACAAATTGCGGTGGCATACCGGAAATGATTCAAAACGGAAAAACAGGGATCATTTGTGAACCCGGAAATGTGCAACAACTTTCCGATGCAATTAAATTGCTGTTAACAAATGAGAGTCTTCGCGAGCGATTGGGAAGAGAGGCACAGGCCTATTCACGGCGACATTTAACTCAGGATGTAATGGTTTCAAAGATTGAAAGACTATATTACTCTTTTATGAACAAAATATAGATGCAAATTGAAAAACTAACATAAAAACCCTTTTCTTTTTCGGTGGGCAAGAGCAACTGGCCATGCATAGAATCGGTCAGGGTCTATTTCTGCCACATGCGCAGCGAAAACCAAAAAGAGCAAACAAGTGCAGGTTCCTTTTTTCATACAATCTATATGTAAAAAAATAAATTGGATTTATATATAGATTGCATGCAAATATTTAAGTTGAAAAACGACATAATGTCTTTTTGGTTTTTAGAGGGGAACAAGAGCATCTGGTCACATATAGAAACGACCAAAGCATATTCCTATTACATGTAAAGGTTAAAAGAAAAGGGAAAAAGTATTTCACTCATGAAACTGCAGAGGAATTTATTGTTCGGGGCAGAGTACCAAGAGGATAAGTATTGATTATTAAAACAAGGAGGAATAAACCTACAATACATCATTGGAAGGAAGATGTTAAGAAAACTAAATGTTGTAATAGATAAATTTGCGTTAGCTGGACGAGATGATGAAGCTGGTCTATGTCAAGGTATGTATAACTTGTTAAAGTAATTATTAACTCAAGCTGAAGATCTTGAGTTAAAATATTAGGATGCACAAAGAACTGTGACAAAGAAATATGTTTTTGAGGTTGAGGAAATCCTATTCAAATTCGATAAACGGGGATACCATTTCTTCATGATATAGACATCAATTATTACAAGAGAATGCTTATAAATAAAAAGTACTCTCTTTTTGCAGTAATTTAATTAAAAGAACGCTTTTCACAAGTTAAGGAACAGAATTATTTTTACATTAAATTGGTCACAAAATTGTTCAGAAACCTTATAATAAAAGCTGTTTTGTGGTCACAACAATGATCACAGAACAGCTCGCAATTTTATTCACCTTCTCTTATACCATACCCGTATTGCTGCTTCTTCTCAATTCGCTCAATTACATCCTGCAGCTCATCCGGCTTCAAAAACTCAATAGGGGAGAAACCTTTTTCAAACGTAAGCGAATCCGCCTCAATCATCAGTACATATTTATCATTAACTTTCGCAATATGAATCTGGTCTCCAAAATCCGCAAGTAAGGCTTTCACAGAAATATGGTCTGCCTTTAGCTTTAATTCGATTTCAGGGGTATGCTCCACAATTTGTGCAGTAGCTTCCATAACCTCTTCCGTTGTGAAATGCTCCATAATTTCACGCTTTGGACTTGCTGCCCATACTTCCATTGCTTGGTCAAATTGCTCTCGTTCTTCTGTACCTTCTTCAAAGACGTCTTCAATTTGGTCGTATACCATATCCATAACTTGTGTTTTCATAATTTCGGGCATAGAACGCTCGTATTCGACGAATTTTAAGAAGTCTTCGAAGTAGCGGGCGTGTGATGCTTGGTGGATTTTTAGTTCGCCAGGCTCCACGATGCCTTCTTCTGGCATGTACGGGTGAAAAGCGTTTGAGTCTTAGTGCTATAAGGGTTTCATGTAGTATGATTTTAAGCGGTCACTAGTTTGGTCACATCTCAATGACTTTATCCAATTCATCGGACACAGTTTTCTGCATGTTAGGTAGTACATGGCTATAAGTGTCTAGTGTTGTACCAATTTCAGCATGCCCTAGACGTTCAGAGATTAATTTTACGTTGACGTTTTGTTGAATCAAAATTGTCGCATGTGTATGTCTTAGGTCATGGAAACGTATTTTAGGCAAACCTATTTTTTCAGTCAAGTTATAGAACTCTTTACGGAAATTTCTTGGTATGATGGGTTTTCCGCTTCGTGTGCAAATAATTAAATCAAAATTGTTATAGTTTTGTCCTAATAGTAGTTTTTCTTCTAACACTAGTTTTCTATGTGCTTTTAACTCAGAAACTAGTTTATTAGAAATATGAATAGAGCGAATGCTGCTATTATTTTTTGCACCAGCTTTTAGTTCTGCTTCTTGTGTTAAAGTTTGCCTAATATAAATGGTTTGGTTATCCATATCAACATCTTTCCAACGTAAGCCTAAAATTTCACCTTGTCTCATTCCTGTAAAGAGAGCTATCAAAAAGCCAATATAGCAACGAGTTAAACGATTTATTGATTTGGTTGCACTGATAAAATGATTTACTTGTTCTAGTGACCAAATATTCATTTCTTTTCGTTTGATTTTGGGAAGAGTGATTCCGCTTGCTGGATTATCTTTGATAATCTTCATGACCTTAGCTTTTTTGAGCGATGCACTTACAATCCGATAAATTAGATGTACAGTATGTTCTGAATACTTCGCTTCACTGACTAGCTTATTGACAAACTTTTGAATATGAAGAGGAGTTATCTGTTGGATTTTAAAATGACCAAGCATGGGTTTTATGACGTTCTGATAATAAATGAAGTGAATATCAAACGTTGTTTTTTGAAGATGATTTCTTCGTTCTTCAAACCATTCTCCCATGTATTTCTCATATGTCATAGCGGTTACATCGACAAACACATTTTCCAAAATCTCTGCTTTTAATTTTGTCATTTCATCCATTGCATGGCGTTTCAATTCAAAGCCTCTTCTTCTAATCTGTTTGCGTTTACCAGTCATAGGGTCTATTCCAGCGTTAAAGATAAAATCCCATTTTCCTGTTTGTTTATTTTTAGTTATACTACCTTTCACAGTATGAACAACCTCCTTAGAAAGTTGCTCTTTAAGCTGTGAAGATTTCCTAATTCTATTTTAACATGATATCTAGAGTAAGATTAGAGTTGGTGAGAGAAAATCATTGAGATATAGGGAAATTGATTAGTAATATTTTAGACTGAAAGAATTTATTAGGAAATGGAATTAGTTTAATTAATATTTTGTGCTAGAAGTGGAATGTATTTTGAAATTTGATAAAATAGTAAAGCAAGAAAGTTTTAGGTGCATACACGAGGATTTAATATGTATGTTAAGTCTGTACATTATTATGTATGGGCTTTTTGCTTTGTTAGAGAAGTAGGTGTTGGTAGTGTAGCTCGTATAATCAGAATGAATAAAATGTAATTAAATTGAATTTTAGAAAAGTGTAGTATTTAAATTATGTTAAAATAGTAATTGTAAAATTGATATGTTACATAGAAGATTTGTTTTAGTGAAATATAGTTGTTATGAATTGGGTAAATAAAGAGTGATAACTTATAGAAGGTGGTTAAAGAAAATGAGTGATAATTTAGAGAGAGTAGTCTTTTCTAGAAATGAATATGATATTGAATTAAAAATGGATATTGAATTTAAATTTGAAAATACATATGTATTTTCAAAAGAAAAAAAACTTATTATGGAAAGTATTAGAGTAATCCCCTCGATAGATGGACCACATGAAATTAATAGGTATATAAGACCTCAAATTTTAATCATTCAAGGGATTCTTTCTTATTTTTCAGGAATACCATTCACTATATATGAACATCGAGCAGGAGAAGTAAACGTAGTGAATACTGAAAATGAGGTCAATAAGGAATTGAAGAAGCAAAAACTCATTATTGAAGGTGTTGACTATTCTGACGACTTGCATGTTTTATTAGATAAGCTATCTGAACCTAAATCTAAATCATTAGTAATTACTTTGTTGGATAGGTGGAGAAAAGCACGATATATGGAAATGGAAAGTGAAGTTGATATATATCATGATGAGGTGATTTTAACATATTTTCATATCTTAGAGTTATTAGTAGAGGGCTATTATGAAAACTTAAAAAAAGAAGCAGATAAGCAAATTAAAAATTTTGTAGGAGAATTTACCTCTAAGATATTAAATCAACGAGGGAATAGTTTAAATAATACTGTAAATTCTAAATTCAAGTTATTAAAAAGCTTACTTGTTAGTGAAGAAATGTCCATTGCTAGTAAAATAAATTATTTTTTAAAGAGTTATAATATGCTAGATGACCAAACTTATTTTTTAGTTAATAAATTAGTGAAAATACGAAATGCAGTCGCTCATGGAAGAATTACATACAAGGATAAGGTGATTTGGATGTTACCTCCCTTTTTTAATTTGACGAATAATTCAGATTCAATCATATCAATAATATCGGTATTTACTGCTAGAGCAATTGGATTACATCTAGGTCTAAAAGCGTGGGAAAATGATTGGGAGCATGTTTATATACATTTAAGTCCTCCTGATGAAGTATTGTCTTCCTTTATGAAAGATGAAAATCAGCATATCAATGTATCGGCTCTAGACTTAATTCAAGGGACTAATAAAAAAATTAAAGTTTCTTATATAGTAGATTTCTATATAGAGAACAATAAAAAATATCAATATTCTGTTTTAGAAGTAATACTATCTAAGGTATTGAAAGAAATTAGTATAGATGAAGAAAATTGTTTTGAACTATTTCTCGCATCGGTATTAATGGGGGATTCCGAAGATGAAGAGTTATCAAATATTTCAAGAGCGAATGTTGAGGCTGTGCATCAAAATGATTGGTATGGTTACTCGAATATAAAAGATATATATAGGTATTTTGAATATCATGGTATACATGTTCAATGGTTTGAGGAATGGCTTCAAAGCGATGGACATATTAGAAAATAGATAAAAAGGCCGTGATTATTTTTTATTAGAAGATTTGCTTTCTAATGAACTTATGTTTAATTGGAGTCATAATGTATTTTTATAAACTAATAAGGAGTGCTTCTTCCTCCTTATTAGTTTATTTTATGAATAAATAGAATTAGTGGAATGGAAACAGAATTGTGTAAATCAGTTTGAAATGTCAAATCAGCAATTATGTTCTATGTAATATGTTTATTTGACATACCGTGTATGTCATGATATATTATACGAAAGACATACTAGGTATGTCGTTGTTTTTATTTTAATCAATTACTATAAAAAAAGGGAGCTAGAAGATGATTGGATTAGAGTATATTGCGAAAGAATTTCATCTGGAATACAAGGAAATTGCGGAGAGTATAGGTATTTCAAAACAAACAATTCAAGATTGGTTGAAACAAAGAAGAAAGATTCCTAAAAAACGTTTAGAGCAATTATCCAGTATTTTTAACTTACCTGAAAGCTATTTTCAGAAGGAACTTGACCATATAGAAAAAGCAGAGATAACAATGACATATTTGAAAAGTGTTTCTGAAGACATAAAAATACCTGAGTACAATGAAGAAGGAGAAATCATTGGCTATTACTTAAAGGGAACATATGAAGAAGAAATAAGGTTTTTGAGCGATGATATTGAGGGAGAGAAAAAGCGGAATCGTATAAGAAAAGGTATGGAGAGTCTTATACAGGAAGAAACATTAAATTTTAGTGATTCTATTTATAAAGAGAAAGTTGGAGAACCCTTACGTATAGATTCGTCTAATATAACAACCCTTAACAAAATTATTAATATCATAGAGGATACCGAGTTAGCACCAAATTTTAAAGTAATTGTACATTTATTAAATATTAATAGTGAATTAGGCGGAAATATTTTAGCGAGCATCTCACCCGAGTATAGAAGCTTTGCAAAAGATATTTTAGAGGTATTAAAAAAATATAAGATTAAAGAATAATCGGGTTTCGTTAAAAAAGGAAGAAACAGTATGAAAATACACAAACAGATAATTAATAGTTTAGGCGTTGAAGGGGGTGTGGGGGAAACTGACGCCAATTGCAAAATTTGGAGCGTTAGCGGAAAACTTTGCAACTTTGACAGTTTCCCCCACAAGATTTACGAATAGATAAGAGGATGAAAAAAAACTGTGCAAGATTAATTTTAAAATATAAATTTTTATATTTTAAAATTAATCTTGCACAGAAATGAAATTCAAAATTGAGAGGAAAGATGTAAATGCAAATAAAATTCACATTAGCTGATGCAGTTGGAAAGTTTGGAAATGAAAAACAAAAAAAATCTTTAATTAAGAACAATGGAAATCTAAACAAAAGAACTTTTGAAAGCCTTATCAAAACAATTCAACAACATTATGAAACAGTTAAAGTTGAAGGTAAAGGTAAGAAGAGAATAATTGTTTGTAGAGGAGAATATGATTTTAAAATGGATAGGGAGGACAACAGAAGAGATAATGGAGCAATAGTGCCATATGAACTTGAAATCAATAGTTTGGTATTAAATTATGTTTTACAAAACTGCAAAAACAACTTTGTATCAATGTCATTGAATCAATGGTTACTAAGGTTTGGCTTAGTTGATTGGAAAATTATTAATGCTTCTTATAACGAAAAATTAATGAAACAGCATTTAGAACTATTAAAGGAAAAATACGGTAACAAATTTTCTGATAATGATATTGTAATGTTAGAACATTTCATTACAACTGAATTAAATAGGCTAAAAAGGAATTTAGCGTCTGTATTTCATAAGTTGGCAAAGCATAATATCATCGTACATACTGTAGAAATGTATTGTTGTCAATTGAACACTGAACATAGAGCATTATCTAAACAAGAATTGACTGAAATTGCTAATATCAAAAGAGACTTGTGTAAAAAGCATAATATTATATTAAAAGACTTGAGATTTAAGTCGAAAAATCCTTCTGTAAAAGCGTTTAAGAATGATTTTAAAGAATCTTTAACAGAAATGGGCTTCAAATACATTTATGAATCACATGGATGTGTAGTGCAAGTATCAGATAAGATTCTCAATGAATACTTTGACAAACTAATTGAAAAAGATGAGTTAGTTATCAGCTATGGATTAAGCGAGGACAATATTCATTCTATGATGAAAGATTTTAAAGATTCTTTTACAGAGCATTGTCTTAATTCGGCAGAGCGACGACAAGAAAGGGAAAATAATAGGTCAGATGATAGACATATTAAATATTTGAAAGTGTTTAAAGAATATTTTCCAATGTGGGAGATGTTATTGATATTTTACGGATTAACTAGTTATTTTGAACCTAAACATATTGATATTGACTATATAGAAAACAACACTTCAACTGATATAAAGCTTATTTAAGTTGAAGTGTTGTTGTGGTAACTTAATACGGCAAGTAGCATCTATGTAGATAAAACTTAAGAATTGATTTTGAAAATTATGGGACTTATGATTAGCCTTAGGTGAAAAAACATAAGGCTAATTAAGCATTTCACGAACATAAATAAATTAAAACTTCCTTGAAAAAACATTTCTTCTTGATGGTGGTTTAGTGTGGAATTGTGAATAAATTAGAGAGAAAATAGGTAAATAGAAGAAGATTTATATATATTACACTCCCGCAATCATGTTGAATACTTGATACGTGTGATTTGAATGAAAAAACTGTTAATTGAGATGTTTTATACGTGTGCAATCATGAAGTGGGCGGTGGGGTATGTTATGAATAAAAGAAGAATTTTATCAAATGAATTTTGAGAATTTATATATAACTTTTGCGTAATCATATTACATGTTTTTTATTACAAATGAATAAATGGAAAAAACCGTTAATAGACAAAGGTATTACGCATAATTAAATATTAGAAAATTCAAATTATACCCTGTATGGATTATAATTATAAGGGGGAATTTAGATGGCAAAAATAGAAACTGATAGTACAGCTCGACCTAAAAAAATCAGAATAGAATTTGTAATTTTCATTATCTTAACCATAATACTTATTGTAATCGCTTTATTAATTGGGAAGAAAATTGGTTTTAACAATGCAAAAATAGATTTAAGTGATAAAAAAGTCACAGTTGAACAAATAGAAAAAGAAATAGATAAAAGGCAAGAAGAAATCAAAGAGAAAAAAGAAGAGCTAAAACAAAAAAAGGAAGAATTAGAGAGTGTAAGAAGTGAGTATCAAGAAGTAAAGTCACTTGTGAATAAGAAAGATGAAATTTCGAATAATATTGAAGGCTTACAAGCAACTACGGAACAAAAAAAGCAAGAAAGTTCGTCATTAGATACTCAAATTAATGATAAGAAAAGAGAATTAGAAATGTTAACAAAAGGTGTAATAGAGAAAAAACAAGAGCCAAGAATTATGGTTGCAGGAACTTTTACTATAGGAAAGGATATCCCTGCTGGACGTTATAAAATTGAACCTAATAAGGGTTCGGGTAACTATTTTGTTAATGGGGGAAGTAAAACAAATATCATTTTAGGAAATGGTTATGATAACTTTTTACCAGAGTATGTAATAACATTAAACGCAGGTGACCAGATTGAAACTAATGTAGCGGTGAAATATACGGCTGTAGAATAAATGGGGAGTTATATTATTGATAGTAGTATTAATGAATGGCTGTTCTGCTAAAACTGATGAGAAAGCTAAAGATGAAGAACGCAAAAATGAGCAGGTAGAAGAGGTTAAGACTGAGGAAACTGTTAAAGAACAAGGAAATAATGTAAAAAAATCATCGCAGTTATCAAATACAGATGAAAGATTAGTTAATTAGTTAATTAGTTAATTAGTTGAAAATTTGCTCGCCATTATTTAAAGAAGTAAAAGAGAAAGTTATACAATCTAGCAGTCAGGATAATCAAACAGTAGACTTTAAAAAAATTGGAGAAGCAATTGCAAAGAGTGAAGATATTTACAAATGCGTTGAGAATAATATGAATGATTTATCAGGAATTATAAAATATAAAAAAAATCTAGATGCCCTTGCTTCAAGTATGCAAGAATTAATAGAACTTAAAAATACAATGAAGCTTTTTCTGCAAATTAAGTATGCTAATGATTATATAGAGGGCTTATCTCATGCTACTAAAATGCTGGAGAAATTAGATGAAATTGCTACTACATATCAAGAAGAACAGAAACAATAGGAATAATGATTGATTATGGTAAGAAGTTGAATATATATGGTTTAGTATGTAGAACAGGAGCAGATATCCTGTTCTTTTCTGTGAATTAGTTTTCATTTATAAGAGGAAAAGGTGAAGTGTATATTGGATTATAAATATATATTGGTTAATAATTCGAGATTGGATTTTTGTCTAGAGTATTAAACTAGGTGTTTTTGTTGGCTGTAAAAGTGGGTGTGTTGCTTTATAAACATTTGTAAAATGAAGTGTACTTTTGGGTTAGAAGGCTGTCAGGGGTACTTATCACCTTTTTGAATGTTTTATATAGTAAATAGTGTATAAGCACAACCACTCCCGCACTCTGGGGGATTTTCCAGAGGGGATAAGATACTTTTTATATGTTAGGTTTATTGATGTGGAATTTTTTTACAACACTTATGATGAAATGTGTATCACTTGCATTAATCATTATTGTAAGAATTTATAGAGAATAGGTATAAAAATACAGTTGTGATTAGAAAGCTTTGAGAGGAAAGTGATGAATCCAAATAATTTTACAAAATAGGATTTTAGGAGCACCAAAAGAACTTTGTTAGTATGAATTAGCAGAAAAATTTCCGGTGTGTATTAGTAAAATTCGGATATTATAGTTTCTATCTAAAGTTATTTTCTATCTAGAATATGGTACAATATTCCTATCGAATAAGAAGGGCATAGGGATTTTAGGAGGAAGAGATGGTTAAGAAGGTTATAGATGTAGGTTTGGAAGAGTTAATTAAAAAGATGGATATTGAGGAAAGAAAAGCTGATAGTTCAATAAAAGGTTATTTCTTTCAAATTCATTTAACATTAAATCGTGTTTTAAGTTCAGATATAGATACAACTAAGTATTATATAGAAAAAGTTGAGGACATTTTAGAACGAGAAGACTTAGTAAATGAAAATGGAAAAATTAACATAGTCCAAGTTAAACATCATGAAACTAAAACTACAGATTCTAAATATACTGAACCTTTACTGTATTTTTATAAAAATTTTTTAATTGCTAAAACTGGTGGTAGTTCAGATGTATTTAGATTTATATTAATTAAATATGATTATTCAGGAGAGAAAGATGTAGAAGAAATTCTTAAATCTGCATTGAAATCTAAAGCAAAGAAAAATATTGAATTGCAAGGAGAAATTCGGAAGTTAATAAATGGAATTGGGAGTGAAGACAAGGATTTAGAAAAAGAATTTATTAATAACTGCAAAATAATAACATCATTAGATTTAAAATCTACTATGGATAAAAATATTTCCATTATTCGTGATGTTTTTAAGGAAGATAAAGAAAAAGTAGATTTAGCTGAAGACTTCTATTCCTGGGCATGGACATATGTTGTTAATAATTTTTCCAATCATGGTTTTTATTTAACAAAGAAAGAACTAATATATTTGTTTAATAGCAAGGTTAATGAAATTCGGAATTTTCTTGTTGACCATAGATGGAATGCTATGGAAACCTTAGTGAACAATTTAGGAGCAAACTTTGAATCCATGGGGGCTGATATTAATACAATTAAAGAAGATATTAGTGATTTAAAAAAGGAAAATGAAGTAGCAGAAAATAATGATATCAAAGTAACTATGAGTAAATTAATTGAAGCACTAGAAGAAGAGATTAATCATGATGAATATTATGAAGAAATTGAGGGTATTCAATATCTTGATGAAGAACTTTTGAAAATATTGAATGAAATAAAGAGTTTCATCTTAAATCAATTAGAAGAAAGTGATGAGAAAAAATATTATTTTTTAATTAGTTTAATCCCAGAGTCAATAAGTAAAGAAGATTTTTTAAGCAATAAAGTCAAATATTTTTACAAACATACACATAACATTGATACTTTTTTAAGAAGACTAGTAAAAATATATTTTTATAAAAAACATATTGAAAAAACAGTAAACGATATTAGTGAGTTATTAGGGTTTATTGGGAATGGATACTGGATGATAAAAGCTAAAGAAGATAGTAAAGAATATTATGTAAATTTACTGGGGGGATATGATAAAAGTAGTAGAATTTGGGGCCTAAATACGCTAATGAAAAAATATATATATTGTTATGATAACAATTATCCTGATTTAATCCTTTTTAAAGGAAATAAAAAAGGAGAAATTTCAAAGATAGATATTAGTAAAGGTCAGTCAGATAATATAGGAGTTATAAAAAAAAGAATTGACAGAAAAAAAAGGGAATTACATATAAAATGTATTAATTGCTTAAAAGATGATGATTATAATGATTACTCCGACTGTGCAAATATTTTTAAATTTGGATGTGAGATAGAACGATGGAAAAGTTAGAAGAAATTTACCAAGTATTTTATGAACACTCATTTGAAAAAAGTGAAGTCCTAAGTAGTAATACCTTTAATGCTATTTTTACAAACGGATATGAAATATATTTTATAAAATATATAGAAGAATTAAAAAGTGCTGAGGAAATTTGGGGATATGAGAATGAAATTTTTGATTATCAAAATGAAATAGCAATGAATAGTACGGATTTAGCTTACAATTTGAATTTTGTTATTGTATCAAAAAATATAGATTTAAAAACTAGAAGAATATTAGAACAAGACAAATATACATCTAAAAAAATTATTATACATATTGATAGTTGTAAGGAAGATATGGAACTTTTTCCGTTTAATAAGAAAAAATTCACACAATCTAATTCAAATGATGATTTAGATAATTTAGTCTTAGAAAAATTGGGAAAGATAGTTGAAGCTGAGCCAATAATTAAGCTACTAAATAAAGAAAAAATTGTTGAAAAAGATATAAATAATATACTTACTTTAGTGAGAGGTGACAAAGTCTAATGGATGGAAAAGGTTTTAGAATTTTAAATGTAGAAGTAGAGAATTTTAGAGGTTATGAGGGGAAACTAGTCTATGATTTTCCAAAAGACAGTAAAGTTTTCTTGTTTTCAGGCCCAAATGGTTACGGGAAAACTACTTTTTTTGATTCAATAGAGTGGGTACTAACAGGGAAAATTAGTAGAATAAGTGAGAACATAGAAGTAAAAAAAGACAGGAGAAACCCAACAGAACAATCTGTAATTAATAATATGTCTAATAAAAATAAATCTAAATATGCAAATGTTACTATGAAATTTTTATTAGATAATATGGAATATGAAATTAAAAGGGAAAGTAACACTTATAATAAAGATTACCTTAAGGAGAATACAACGTTATCTCTAAAAATTAAGGAGGATTTTAAGGAAATAAGTGGAGAATGGATAGACTCTTTATTTAAAGAAAAACAGTTAAATTCATACAGACTAACCGAAAAATTTTCTAGTTATCATTTATGTTCTCATGAAAAAAACTTAAAGATTCTTCAGAAAAACAGGGAGAGCTTACATAGTATGCTTTCTGTACTATTTGGTGAGAATAAATTTTCATTATACAGAGATAATATTAAAAAATTATCAGATGGAGTTATTGTAAAAATTAAAGACAAGCAAGAAGAATATAAATTACTATATGATTCAGGTAAAGAAGTACTAAATAATAAAAATACAAGTTTTTTTAAACAGTATCTAGATAATTATAATTCGTGGTTATTACCTAACGAGTTAAAAATTACATATGATAATTTCTTAGAAATTGATTTATACGAAAAAAAGAATGTTTTAATGGAAATTCTAAATATTCTTAAATATAATGAGAAATACTTAAATTATAAGAGATATTTGAGCTATAAAAATAAAGAAAACGAGTACCAACTATTTTTAAGAGAAATCGAGAATAGTTACATAGAAACAAAAGAAATTATTGAAGATAAGAATTTTAGTTTTGATAAATTAGAATTAGAACGGAGAGAACTATTTTTCTTCAAAGAAAATATAGAGAAGTTAAAAAATGATATTCTATTAAGAACACATAAGAAAGAAGAAGGGTATATAAATTTATTACATGAATTTTTAATGAAACATGAGTATGATTTAAAAGAAACTAATTTTAATGATATATTGGAGTTCTATTATTTATCTGAAAAACTTTACGAACTTAGGACTATTGTTGATTCTGAAGAAAAAGAAAGGTTGCAGTTTGAAGAAAAAAATCTATATTTCATAAATTTTCTTTCATATGCTCAGAAACATATTGAATCTAATCATACATCTAATAATTGTCCTCTTTGTAATCAAGAAATACCATTAGAAACGCTTAAACAAATTATTGAACATAATCAAAATATTTTCACTAAGGCGGATAATAATCTAGCAAAATTAAAAGATGAGTATACGCATATCGAGAAAAAAACTGTTACTTTTATGGAAAAGTTTAAAAGGGAATTAGAATTAATATTAAATTTTATTGATAAAAAGCTAGAATTATATTCAAATACGCTTCAAAAAAGAATTAAGATACAACGACTTGAACATAACTTAAGTCGATATCAATTGTCTATTGATGAAATAAATGAGAAATTAATAAATAAATTAAAAGAAGAATACCATATTGAAATTGAAGAATCTTTAAAATTAGTTAATCAGAATGAGGTTATTACAGATAGTTTAGAGTATGTTAAGGATTACATTTCCAAATATGAAGAGAAGCTTAGTGAATATAAGGATATATTGCGAGAGGTAGATTTAGAAAAAATTCAACTTAAACTTGATAACCTAGAGAAAATTATTGATAATAATAATTATTTATTATTTAAGAAGAAAATAGATAAGATTAGTAATGAGTTAGATGAGTTAAGGCGAAAACAAAAACTAATAACAAAAATTAAAAATAATATTAATCTTGCTGTTAATAAGACAGAAAAGAAATATAAAAACGAATTAGAAGAGCCGATTAACTACGTTTATAGGAAAATAAATAGACATAGTAACTTTTCTGCAATAAATATATCTTTACCAAGTGGTACAACTAATAAAAAAGTTGATACTACGGTTGGTAATGAGGGGAATACAGTAAACTTGTCCAATGTTTTAAGTTCGGGGCAAATAACGACTGTAGCCTTGAGCTTTTTTCTAGGTATAGCTTTTAAAAAAAGGTTTTCAAAATTCAATGTTTATTTCTTTGATGACCCTATTCAACATATGGATGATTTAAATATTTTATCTTTTATTGATTTACTAAGAGTGCATTTAAGGGAAGAGGATTTTGCAAACCAGGTCTTTATTTCAACTTGTAATGAAGATATAGATAGTTTATTAGTGTCTAAAATGAAACATTTTAAAATAGGAATTACAAAATTCAATTTTAAAAATTATGGTGAGTTTGAAAAAGTTGCTTATCCAGTTTTATAGTCTATCGTTGTTTTAATAAAGATAATAATAATTTTTATAATGTCTATTAATTTTGGAGATAAATTATTTGAGGAAGTTTTTTGACAAACTTTAAGTTGTTGACGTAGACGGAATTTAATACGATTAAAAATTTATTATCTAAATAAAAGACAGTGAGAGCTGTAAAAGCTCACTGTCTTTTTAATTTGGAAAATAAATGGAAATCTTCACACGCAAGCTTCAAGAGCATATTTTGGTCACAAATACGGTCACTAAATTTAATAGAAATGCGGTAATCACAAAGTTTTTCGATAAATAAGAGTGGTCACATTTCAGGCCACTAAACCGTTCAAAAACACCTATTTTATTTATTTTCCCCCACATCATAGCCAAACTGCTGCTTCTTCTCAATTCGCTCAATTACATCCTGCAGCTCATCCGGCTTCAAAAACTCAATAGGGGAGAAACCTTTTTCAAACGTAAGCGAATCCGCCTCAATCATCAGTACATATTTATCATTAACTTTCGCAATATGAATCTGGTCTCCAAAATCCGCAAGTAAGGCTTTCACAGAAATATGGTCTGCCTTTAGCTTTAATTCGATTTCAGGGGTATGCTCCACAATTTGTGCAGTAGCTTCCATAACCTCTTCGGTTGTGAAATGCTCCATAATTTCACGCTTTGGACTTGCTGCCCATACTTCCATTGCTTGGTCAAATTGTTCACGTTCTTCTGTGCCTTCTTCAAAGACGTCTTCAATTTGGTCGTATACCATGTCCATAACTTGTGTTTTCATAATTTCGGGCATAGAACGCTCGTATTCAACGAATTTTAAGAAGTCTTCGAAGTAGCGAGCATGTGATGCTTGGTGGATTTTTAGTTCGCCTACTTCTACGATGCCTTCTTCTGGCATGTAGGGATATTGAATCGACTTCATGTTTTTCGTTGTGATTGCCATTTCAACATTTCGAATTAAAGTTGCTTCATCAGAAATAGAGGCAACTTTTGGTTCGAAGTCACATTTCATTACAAAGACGAATGGATCGTCGAAGTATTTGCGAAGCTTTGCTTGGACAACGAGAAATACACCGCCGCGTACAGCGCTTGTATCAATATATGTATAGACAAGCGGTTCGTTTGTATCTTTAAATGTTTCTTTCGTTTCTGCAAAGCGAATACGGTTAAAAAGGTTGTAGTTCGGGTTTGAATCAAATTCATGACCAATTTCAACAATGAAGCGACCAATTTTTGTAGGGACTTGTTCACTTTTTGGATGACGGTCTACTTTTCGCTTCGAAATTTTTAACAATTCTCCATCTAGAAAGTCTTTTAATGGACTGTCTTCATATTCTTCTGCATCTAACGTTTGAAAATGCTTATAACGTTTATCAGCTTGTTCACCTTGTCCGTCTACTTGTACGACGTAAAAGGAAAGAAAATTTATTTCAAAATCCATGATTATCACCTTGTTTCATATCGTTAACTCTTTTCAGTATAGAGATGGAGAAAACATTCGTCAATTTAATAGCAATGGTGTTTTCATTCGTGCGGATGGGGGACACTTATTTATCTTAAAAAGAGTCATTATGTATTACATTTTTAAGTAATATTGGTATAATAAAATACCGAATGTATAAAAATTGTCACAGTGTATTTTTTGGTATATACTGGGTGTGAGACGGTTGGATTTTTAGAGCAGATAAGAATGTTTTCAGGAAATATGTGTAGACTTTTATGAAAGAAAAGAGTAACTTAAGATATGGTATAAATACGAGGGTAATACATAAAATTTATTTTAAAAAGCAATGTAATTATACATACATAGAATTGTTGAAACTAGAAAAAAGATAGAAAATAGAAGGAGAGAGTAATTTGATACGTAGGGTTCGTATTTTAGTGTTAGGGACATTATGTTTAGGTGTAGTCAGTGGATGTAATGCAAAAGCTAGTGAGGTTACATTAGTAAGTGGCATTGGTGATCATACTGTAGAAGCAAAAGCGGAGGTTAATAAAAGTATTAGTTTAGTAGATGGTAGAACTGGAAAAGAAGTGAAAAAGATAGATTTGGCTAGTTTAGGTTATTTCGAAGATGAAAAAACATTTAAAAAAGAAGTGTCTAAGGTAGTTAGCGAAGTTGCAAAGAGTGTAGATACAAAGATGGTTCCTTCTCGTATGAAAAGTGACGGTACATGGGTAGAAGGAAAACCTTCTTATGAATTAATGGAAAAAGAGTTAGTTGATAAATTGATGAATACTGGAATGTGGGAGTCTTCTTATCAGTTGCCGATTGTAGAGAAAAAACCTGTAGCAACATCAGAGAATGGAAGTGGCAACGGAACAGTAATAGGAAGATATGAAACGAATTTGGGTGGTTCTACAGGTGGTAGAATTGAAAATATTCGTTTGTCTGCAAGTACTATCAATGGGGTTGTATTAGGCAAGGGAGATAGATTTTCCTTTAATTCTTTAATCGGAGATACTACACCTGATAAAGGTTATCAGTTAGGGAAAGAGATTGTAGATGGTAAACTAGTGGATGGATATGGCGGAGGGGTATGTCAAACTTCTTCTACATTGTTTAACGCTGCGGATCAAGTTGGATTAAAAATGGTAGAGAGATCAACACATTCCAAAGAAGTAGGCTATGTGCCTAAAGGCAGGGATGCAACGATTGCATATCCGTATTTAGATTTAGTATTTGAGAATGCAAATGATAACCCAGTGAAGCTTGTAATGTTCATAGATGGTCAGAAATTAGTTGCAGAGGTACGTGCTATATAGGTGTAGGTATTGAATTGTTTTTAGGAAAGTTCTAAAAGGATAAATATACAAAAAGGTGCTTTTTATGAAAGCACCTTTTTGTATTGACTTTTTAAATGTATTGTTACTTTATACGTTATAGTTCAATCCCATATCTTTTTACGATATTTCCATCTTCAGATGCAAATTGAAAACCTAACATAAAAAACTTTTTCTTTTTCGGTGGGCGAGAGCAACTGGCCATGTATAGAGGCGGCCTACCACGTGCAAAGTTTAAAACAAAGATAGACAGCAAGTAGCGGCCATGTTTTGTTCTGCATAGCAGCGACTTAGGTGTTAAAAAGTCAACTTGTATTTATATATATAGTTTGAATCAGGTACTCAACCTTTAGGGAGGTTTTCACCTTTCTCTGAGTCTATTAGAAATTGAATCATTCCATGTAATGGATCTAAAATATATTAACTAATAATCACATTCTCAAATTATTTTTCTGTATTCTTTTTGCAATATCAATTAATATATATAAAACGATGTTGATTCGACAAACTAGGAGTGAAACATAATGAACTATCAACAGATAGAAATGAAGACTGTAGAAGGGAAAAAACTAAATAGATTAAAATCGTATATAGCCGAAACAAAATCTGTGTTAAAGAATTCCTTACATATTAATCCACTTATAAAAAATAGTCAAAAGAACAGTGAGAGGGAAATAAGATATTATGCTATAAATTCTTGTCTAACAAAATTAAATCATTATATTGATTTGACTTTTGATATAACGGGATTATCCGAAGAAGAAATTAACAAAAATATTTTCTCTGGAGAGAAAGTGGCTTCTGTTTTAGAGTTCATTGACTTTTCAATCCATAACAACAAAATAAGTATGAAAATATTGAAAAATAACGAATTTTTTATTTTTTCTGATACTGAACATACGAATCTGTTTTTATTACAGGCTAAGCATGAGATGTTAGTGTATGCGGATATTAAAACGTGGATTATTAATTCACTTTCATATAAGGAATACATATAGACTATAGGGAAGTGAATGATTGATAAGGAATAAAGGGATTTTATTAGCAAGGTTCTAAGATAGGGTTTTTATTTCCTTTTTTAAGAAAATCTTTCGTTTGTTAGATTTATAAAAATTAAAAAGGTGAAATTTTATCTATATAGATGCAAATTGAAAAACTAACATAAAAACCCTTTTCTTTTTCGATGGGTGAGAGCAACTGGCCATACATAGAATTAAAATGTACCCTATAGAGTAGACACTAAAAAAAGTCTCTCTCTGTAGGGTACATTTTTGTATAATTAAGAAATACAAAACTTGAGAATATAACATGGAGACGGAGAACAAATGAGCAAAAAGATTTTTACAGAAAAAGAAATGCAGTTACTATCATCTAATA
>NZ_KB910954.1 GCF_000383235.1 Bacillus sp. 123MFChir2 | reverse complement strand
GAAACCAAGTACGGGTGAGAAACCAAGTACGGATGAGAAACCAAGTACGGATGAAAAGCCAAATACAGGTGAGAAGCCAAGTACGGGTGAGAAACTAAATACGAGAGAAGATGGAAAGATATTACCCAAAACAGGACATGGTATTCCTAAAAATTTATATATAGGGATATTTTCTGTATTGATGGGTTTAGGTTTACTTTTATTGAGCAAAAAAAGCACGCAATGATTTTAATTTTTAGGTAATACCAGATACGCCAAAACAAACTCTCTACCATGAGGGTTTGTTTTTTTATTATTATTTAAAATTTTACAACAAATATTCCGGACTACTTAGCTCATTTTGGGTTGAAGATAGATGGAGTAGAAAATAAAGTAAGTGTACCAACTTCAGCGAAGGAAATTGCTGCAACTTTTAAAAATATAAGTCTTGATGCAGCGAAAGTTATTGAAGAACAATGGACAGATGAATCCCTAAAACAAATACAAGAAGCATTTGGAAGACAGGAATCAAACGCTACAATCTTAATGGGTCTCATTAAGCACATTGTTCATCATCGCGGACAAGTTACAGTTCTTATGCGTCAAGCAGGATTAAAACCATTTGGAGTTTATGGTCCACCAAAAGAGGATTGGATTCAATTAGGCGTGGAAAATCCACCACTTTAAAAAGAATGGAAAAAGAAATTATCTAATTGATATGTATATGGAACTCCAACATAGCAAAGAAGTATTTAGCTGTGTTGGAGTTTTTTTGCATTCAATTATTATCGCATTGATTTTGTTTACTGCCTCTATTTTTACGAGGTTTATGACAGTCAAAACATTGAGAAAAGGCGTTATCGCTGCATTGTTCAGGATCTTGCTCGCATGGGTTAAAGCTAGGATTAGCTAGCACTTCGTATGGTCTCATCATGTCATAATCTTCGTGTTCAAGAATGTGACAGTGCCACGGATAGATTCCTGTAAATGGACCAAACCGTGCGATAATCCGGGTCACTTCCCCGGGATTAGCACGAACAGTATCTTTCCATCCTCTCTCGTTTGGATCAGGTGGTATAGGCGGTCCAACTTTGAGGTTAGAACCATTGGGATCACCAGTAAATACAGCGCGATTCAAAATTTGAAAATTGACAAGGTGCAAGTGAATCGGATGAGTGTCTGGTGTCGTATTATATAGCTCCCAAATCTCTATCGTTCCATTATACGGGGTTTCTGTAATCGGCTCATTCCACTCCGTGTTGTTTAATAATGGCATAGGGCGTCCAAAATTATCGGTAGCTTCAAGCAAAGTGTTTTTTCGTGTAGTTACAGCCTCCTTGGGATTTAATTGTTCCAAGCAACTTAACTTTTCTGGAATTTTGCTTTTGTCAGGTTTGCGGCATGTTTGTTTGACGTGAAATTGCATAATCTGCCTTAAATCTTCAGAAGGACTATCGCCGTCAGGGAACGGAGTGGGTGCGTCGTTTGTTAAAATAATACTTTGACCATTATGGTTTGAAAAATCAACAATGACATCGGCGCGTTCTGCAGGCGCAAGGATGATTTCGGATACTTGGACTGGTTTTTCCAAAAGCCCTCCATCTGTACCAATTTGGACAAAATTTTGCCCAGAGCTCAGCTGCATACGATAAAAACGAGAATTGGAGCCGTTTAGGATGCGGAACCGGTATTTCCGCGGTTCAACCTCGAGATAAGGCCATACTTTTCCGTTTACTAAAATGGTGTTACCGAAAAATTCAGGTGTGACTGACGGATTTGGTAATGTAGGATCGATTGGTGGAGGTGGTTGCGGTGCTGGGGGCGCCATATTTCCTGGCTGGGATGGATAGAAGAGTTCACCATTGGCATAGAACGAACGATCTTGGATGACGAGCGGAATTTCAAATTTTCCGCTCGGAAGATTCAAATTTTTCTCCGCTTCATCTCTGAGAAGATAGAAGCCCGCAAGCCCTGCATAAACGTTCAAACGAGTGATTCCGAGGGCGTGATCGTGATACCAAAGTGTTGCATTGCGTTGACAGTTTGGATAATAGTACACTTCAGTCACGAATTTCGGCCCAACATTGTTAAAATCTCTTGTGAACCATGCATCAGGATATCCGTCACTTTCTGGGCGAACTCTTCCTCCATGTAAATGGACAACCGTCCGAACAGAAGGTACGGATGCTTCAGCACCATGAACCGTTTGGTCGACAGGCAGCAGATGTTCAAAGGGCAATTTATTGTTCCATTTTACAAAAATAGGGTGATTTCTCTCTACTTCGAATGTAGGCCCTGGGTACATACCGTTGTATCCCCAGACGGTAGTTGGCGGCAAATCACGATGTAACTTTTGTTTGACTTGCTCCATCGTTACCTCATAGAACGGGATTCCATCATAGCTACTTTTTGGTTTTAAGACAGAAGGAATTGGTAAAGCATCGACAAATTTTTTTAAAGACAATGAACTGCCTCCTTTCAAAATATCAAATATTGTTTGTTATATAGTATGAATTTCATGTAAGGCGGTATAGACGAATTTTTAAATTATAAAAAGGCAATTTGTCTCAGGAAAAATTCATTCTAAGCCTATGGAAAGGAATTCAGGGAGATTAATGGTATTAGAATGTGTTCATATGATTGTAATAGTGGATTATAGTAGCCACAGTGCAATTCGGATATAATAAGCAAGGAAAGAAAGTGGTTTTTATGTCATTTTTTCAATTTGTATTTATACATTCCATGTTGAAGTTACATGATAACTATAATTAGGGGGGGAATGTGTGTCAAACACAAACGTAATCAAAAAGTTGACTTTAGTATCCCTAGTATTAATGATTTTCACTTCTGTTTATGGATTCAACAACATTCCAAGATCATTTTATAAGATGGGTTATGCCGCTATTCCTTGGTACATATTTTCAGCCATAACCTTCTTTGTTCCTTTTGCATTAATGGTAGCTGAATTTGGTTCCGCCTTTAAAGAGGAAAAGGGTGGTATCTACTCGTGGATGGAAAAATCTATCGGTCCAAAATTTGCATTTATAGGAACATTCATGTGGTATTTTTCTTATATAACTTGGATGGTCAATGTCGCATCCGGTATGTGGGTTCCGGTGTCAAATGCCATCTTTGGACAAGATACAACACAAAACTGGACTTTATTTCATCTTCAAGGACCTCAGGTTCTGGGGATTTTAGGAATTGTATGGATTCTTATAGTAACCTATACATCAACTAAGGGTCTGGATAAAATTAAAAAAGTAACCTCTTTAGGTGGTACTGCAGTCTTGTTATTGAATGTATTTCTTTGGGTTGGTGCAATAGTAGTACTTATAGGTAATCATGGACATTTGGCGCAGCCAATTACAGGATTAGATTCATTTACTCAAACACCAAATCCTAAATATGCAGGAGATATTATTGCTTCGTTAGCGTTTGTAGTATATGCCCTCTTCGCTTATGGTGGACTTGAAGCAGTAGGCGGTTTAGTGGATGTAACGGAAAATCCAGAAAAAACGTTTCCGAAAGGGATTCTTTTATCGGCAGCCATAATCTCCGTAGGGTATTCATTAGGAATACTACTAATTGGAATATTCACAAACTGGGCATCTGTAATGGGTATTGCGAATGTTAACCTAGGAAACGCAAGTTATATCGTTATGGCCAATTTAGGATACTCACTAGGTACCGCTTTTGGAGCGAGCCATGCTACAGCTACGGCTTTGGGATTTGGGGTTGCAAGATACATTGGACTTTCAATGTTCCTGGCACTGTCCGGTGCGTTCTTTACCTTGATGTTTTCACCGTTAAAGCAGATGATCGAAGGAACACCTAAGAGGTTGTGGCCTGGAAAAATCGGTGAAACAAAGAATGGGATGCCTGTTAATGCTATGTGGATTCAAGCTGCTATTGTTTGTGTAATGATCGCACTAATCGCTTTCGGTGGAAGCACAATGTCCGCATTCTTTAACATACTCGTTTCGATGACTAACGTGGCTATGACAATACCGTATGTATTTATAGCACTTGCATTCCCGTATTTTAAGAAAAAAGTGGAAATCAATAAGCCGTTTATCGTATATAAAACGCAATTGAGCGCAAATATTTGGACATGGATTGTTGTTCTAACAGTTGGACTTGCAAATTTCTTTAGTATCGTACAACCAGCTTTAGAAGGGGATATGCAAACAACCATTTGGAGTGTGGCCGGACCCGTTATTTTCTCAGTTGTTGCATGGTTAATGTATAGCAAATATGAAAAAATGCATGCTATAGAGAAGCAAATAAGTTAGCCTTGAAATTCAAAAAGATAAAGAAAAAAGTGGAGCACAATATGGCTTCACTTTTTTCTTGTCTAAGGCACCTCATTTGGATTTTTAACGATATTCTGTAAAAATTTCCTAATTTCTTCAATTAGGTTTTCTCGTTTTTTATAGCTTTGATTAGCCGAAACGGTCTCTTTTAACAGCCATCCGTAACTTTTATGACAAGTACGGCTACCCAATCAGCAGGCATATCAATTCAAAATGGTCCGCGGACATCATCTATCTTATCATGAAGCCTTTAGAATGGTTATTCCTTATTGTGTTGTATACGGTGGACAAAAAACCAGAAAACAGAATTCATATGCAGTATAGTGACTTGAGGAAATGAAATTGCCGGAGACGGTTGATGTGGTGATATTATATAATAGGGGTACTATACATTACTCTCAAATTCAAAAGAAACATCAACCAGATGGAGTGTAACGAAAGATGAAAAAAATTCTTGTTCTATTTGTTCTATTTGTCAGCTTACTTGTAGGTGGTATCGTATTGGTTGATAGAAAAGAGACAGTGACTCAACCCTATATCCCCAAAAAAGAAAAGAAGTCTAAGTTTAAGGAAGCAAACGACTCAATCATGTTAGAAGATAACTTTCAATCTGGATTAGAAAAATGGAAAGTAGCGATTAACGACACAGAAAACCGCTCCAAACTAGATACTGATACGATCACGCAGCGTGTACATATAGTAGATGCACCCGGCATGACGGGAGATCAGAAAGCAGTGCAGTTCGTTGTTCCGCATTCTGAGGGACAGTTCCGTTCGGAAATTGCACAGCCACACGAAGAAGGGTTTCACGAACGGTGGTATACAGCGCGGGTTTATATCCCAGAAGATTGGGTGTTTGATACAGAAAGTGGTAATGATATTGTCATGCAATGGCATGCTGTACTCGGCAGTGAGCGAGTAGATCGGGATTTTCCGGAATTAGCTATTGCAGTAAAAGGTGACAGATGGAGTATACAGCGTGCATTCGGGCCTACTTCGGATATTAAACGCGATTCTAAAACATTGGATGAACTTGTACAAAAAGGAGTTTGGTCTTTTTGGGTAATTCATGCAAAGTGGTCATCGGGTGACGACGGATTGCTGCAAATATGGAAGGATGGAAAAGTTGTGTGGGAAGTGCAAGGTCCTAATGCCTATGCTTCGCGCGCACGTACGCCTTACTTTAAAACAGGGATTTACCACCCGCAGTGGAAACCGAAGAACGGTGAAGTGAAACCTGGTCTAGTAACAGAACGGAAGGTTTTTATCACCGATGTCAAGATCGGAAACGAACAGGCGACCTATCAGGGAATGGTGACCGAAGATGATTCGTTTGCATGTGAACGATCTTAGTGTGTTATATAATATAAAAATTTTCCTAGTTCTTTACCCGTGTTTTCGGATAAGAGATATCCCCACATAATGATATTTGCTATTATGAGTATTTTGAGGGTAGGGCGTTTGTTTAAGAAAGATAAAGTATTGTAAATCATGTTTTGCATTATTATTCTCCTTTTTGGTTAATTTTAGTAAACTTAATGTCTTATTATAACATCTTTGGAAATTCATTAAGTTAAATATTCGGTTTTTATTATATAATAAAGGGATATCATGGAAAGAAAGGGGATATTCCTAATGAAAATAACAAATTATACATCATCGTATATTACTAATACTAAATTTAATGAATCTGAAAAAAAGGATTTATCTGTAGAAATTAAACATAGTAATGAATATGAGGGTGAATTTGACAAGAGGAAGAAGTTATTAGACGAAAAGTACAGTAAAATTCATAAAGAAAACATGCTGTATGCTAATCCAGAAAGACATATTAATGATAAATATTCTAATCAATATTCAAAGGAATTTCGTCATGATTTAAGCTCAGAAGAGAGAGAAGTAGCATGGCGAACAGAAATCAATATGTTGACTGGCAACGGTAAAGTTGATTTTTATAGTATGCGTGATTCTTTGTTTAGAAACTCGGATCCTATTGATGGAAGGGTTGAAAATTATAAAGAGAAAGCTTTTCAGCGTGAACAAGTAAATCGTCAGATTCAAGATTTATTTACTCAAAAAAATATTGATATTCCAGATGATGAGAATTTAACCTTCAGTGTTGATCCGAATGATTTCAGAGTTAATGTGACGGGTAGTAAGAATATACAATTATTACAACAAATTGAAAAAGTTTTAAATGATAAAAATAATGGTGAGGAATTATTTTCGCATATTTTTCAAAGTAGTGATTTTAAATCTGAACAAATGAAGCCAGAGGCAATACGTAAATATGGTTTGATTTCTACACTTAAATCAGGAACGGGGTATAACTTACATGACTTAGAGCGTAAAGATGGCAAGTTCTTAACTCCTGATGGTCAAGATGTATTTGAACTCTATTTGAATCGTATGCGTCAAAACCCGTATGAGCGTAATTATGTGAGTCTTGCGGCATCAGTATATGGTTCAAGGTATCATAAATTAGCGGAAAATGGTTTTGATGCGATGCCAGATTTAATATTATCTATTAATTATAGTAATAATAAGTTACAAGATATTGGCCAAAAAGAAAATTATAGTGATCTTTATTGGCTTGCTGATTTAGAAAAAAGTGTAGAAGTTGAAAATAAAAAGGATAAATAGAATTTAAGTTACACTTGAGGTTCTGTTAGTAAAATTTGTGTTTACGTTAATGTTAAACAAGAAAAAACATCCAAAAGGATGTCTTTTCTTGTTTTTTAGATTTACATATTAGAAATAGATGGTTTGATAACGTTCGTACATTCGTTTATCTTTCGTAGCTTTCATCGCTGTAAATAGTGTTTCTCTTTCTGTTTGGTGTGCGCTCATTTGTTTCCTTTTCCGTTCGTTAACATGTATTACGCCATATTTCGACAAAGAGGAGCTGGAATACTTTAATTCAACTTGTATAGTTAGAAGAAAAGGGATTATTATGTGGGAAAATAACCAATATCCTTAAATCATTTCTAGGGCTAGTCTGGTTATAATCCCTTTAAAAACCTCATCTTCTCCTTTTCGGGAAGTGTTACTTTGTGACCATTCTTTTCCACCATTTATTTGAACTCTAAATATGAATTCCTAAATATACAAAATAATATATAATGAAGTTGTAGAAGAAAATGGAAGGTGGAGTTAAGATGGTGAACTTAAATAAGATTGAATTAAAGAAAAAAGGGGAAACTATTAATCTACAAAAGAGTAATACTCAATCTATCGGTGAGGTTTTAGTAAACTTAAACTGGAATCAACAAGGTGGAAAATCAAACGGTTTTTTCTCTACACTGTTAGGAAAGACAAATCATGTTGATCTTGATTTAGGGTGTTTATATGAACTGAACACCGGAGAAAAGGGTTGCGTACAAGCGCTAGGGAATGCTTTTGGTTCTTTCAAATATGCACCTTACATGGAACTAGACGGAGATGATCGTACTGGTGCAGTTGCAAGGGGAGAAAATTTGCGGATTAACGGAAATAAAATTTCTGATATTAAGCGCGTCCTTGTTTATTCTTTTATTTATGAAGGGGTAGCAAATTGGGCGCAAGCCGATGGAGTTGTAACGCTGAAGTATTCTGCTGGTCCAGATGTTGAAGTGAAACTAAACGAGCACCGAAACGGGAAAATCATGTGTGCAATTGCAATGATTGAAAATGTAAACAATGAGACTTTTAAAGTACAACGTTTAGTTGAATATTTCAATGGTCATCAAGAAATGGATTGTGCATACGGTTGGGGGATGAATTGGGTAGCTGGCTCTAAATAAAAGTTTACATAAGCCAAAAGTGCTTTGCCGAAATGGGAAAGCACTTTTGCTGAGTAAGAAATATGAGGATATTAAGTAAATATAGTAGGTAAGGTGTGAGCTTTTCTAAAAGGAAGGATGAATTTTATAGGTATAAGGGCCTTATTTCTCTTCCTTTTTCTTTTGCTCATTCAACAACAAATTCCGCAATACATGCGCACGATAACTCTCCAATTTCCGCCCTTCATAATAATTAATTCCAAGCTTTTTTAACTCATACACGTACCAGCCTTTTGTTCCGTAATACATGATGAACCTTCTCCCTTTTGATTTTTAACAGTATATGTAGAAGCATGAAAAGGAAAGCTTGTTTTACTTACGGAAAGTGTGGATTTTTTGTGCGTGCTATAATAATAGAAAAATATGGGAGGACTTGTGATACCAGTCTATAACAAACTAGTACGCGATCGTATTCCAGAAATTATTGAAAAAACAGGAAAGACATGCAGGGCAAGAATTTTAAATGAAAAAGAATATATAGAAGAAATACGAAAAAAAAATACAAGAAGAATTAGCAGAGTACGTAGAAGCGGAAACACCGGAACATAAGTTAGAAGAACTAGCTGATTTACTTGAGCTTGTGAACGCACTAGCGCAGTACCACGGTATAACGCTCGAAGACGTCGAAAAGGTTAGCAAAGAAAAGGCAGAAAAGTGAGGTGCTGTTTATATAAAAAGGGACTTATAAAAACCGCACAGGAATTTTCTCTGTGCGGTTTTACATACTTTCTATATTAAATTTCCGTCTCTAAGTGTTAATATCCGATCACATACATCAAGAATTTTTTCATCATGCGTAATCATAATCGCAGCTTTTTGGCTTTCTTTTACTTCTCGTTTCATCATTTCGACAACTTCTCGTCCACGTTTTGAATCAAGGCTTGCGGTTGGTTCATCTGCTAATATTAAATCTGGATTATTCATAAAAGCACGAGCAATCGCAACTCTTTGTCTTTCTCCACCAGATAACTGATGTGGATAGTGATTTTTTCTCTGGGATAGTCCAAATACTGTTAGTAAGTGATTCGCACGTGTTTCAGATTCTTTTCGGTCTTCTTTCTTTAATTTGGAAATGTATAGTAATTGTTCTTTTACATTTAAATAGGGAACAAGGTTAGCAAATTGAAAAATGAACCCGATTTTTCTTAACCGAATATCTGTCATTTCCTTTTCTGATAAATGGGTAATATTTTGCTCACCAATATAAATATTACCTTTTGATGGTGATAATAATGCTCCAGCAATCGATAACAATGTACTTTTCCCCGAACCAGAAGGCCCCACAATACCGATGAATTCTCCAGCCTTCACATCAAGTGAAGTGGGATGAAGGGCTGTTACTTCTGTGTTTCCTTCGCCGTATACTTTACTAACTTTATCTAGTTTCAATAGCGATGTCATTACATGCCGCCTCCAATTGCCTCTAGTGCATCTACTTTTAATACTTGATATAAGGAAATTAGTGATCCTAGTATACTAATTACAATAAAGATTCCTGCATATTGGCTAATCATTGGTGTTGTTAATAAGAACGGCATAGTTTTTGGCAACATTCTTTGCAAAATTTCTATAAGGACAATGCTTATCGTCATCGCACCAACAGACAAGAATAATACTTGCACAACTAACATATTTGCTAAATACGAATTTTTTGTTCCAATTGCTTTTAGTACACCTAACTGCTGTGTTTTTTGTAATGTAATAACATAGAAGAATACACCGATTAAGAGCGTTGCAATTACGAGTAAGAATGCAATAATCATTGTTAATGAGTTTTGTTGCCCTTTATGGCCTGGAATATTTTGAAGAACTTCTTTTTTCTCTATTACATATGCATTTTTTACTTCTTTATCAGTACGAAGAGCAATTGCATTGTAATCTTTTTGGTTTGATTGTGAAATTTCGCCCCATACATCTTGATTCACATAAACAACAGGTGCATGACTGAACTTTTGACCTTTTGTAAAGCCAACAATTTTAAATTCTTTTTTAGAAATCGGATCGATAATCATATCTCCAATATCCATACCTTTTTCATTAATCGATTCGTCAGCAATCATTTCATTTTGTGCTGTTCCTAATGCATGACCTTTCACAATCTTTGGTTCTAAGAATGTTTCGGGTTCACTTGCAAATATTGCAATATCAATTTTTTTTGAACTACCCTTTTTTTCATATGTCGAAAATTTCACACGGAATGGTACGGCATCTTTTGCCCCCACTTGCTTTATTACATCATCCACATTTTCTTTCTTAATTTGTGAACGGAGCAATGAATTTTCCGCATCATTTGCTAATACAAACTTTTCGGCATCCATATTTTGAATGGAAGAGACAGTATTATACGCCAAACCATTTGCTAATCCAGAAATCACAAGGACTAAAAATGATAATAAAATCATCATAAGTCCAATTAATCCATATTTTAATTTTGCTTGCTTTAATTCACGCAGAGCTAAAAACATTCTGCTTGGCCTCCTTATTGTATCTTTATTTCTTTCTTCTCTTTTCCTGCTGTTAATTAACAAAGTTAACTAACAGTGTAAAGTAAAAAACAGGAAATAAATAGTAAGTGTAATTGTGTCACTATTACATTTAAATCTGTGTATGTAACTAAGTTTCCTGCGGTACCTTGAAATATCACAAGGATACATAAAATGAACTATATATCCAAATTAAAAAATAAACATAAAAACCTCTTTCTTTTTAGGGGAGGACGAGAGCATCTGGCCGTGCATAGAAACGGTTAGAGCCTTTTCCTGCCACATGCGATGTTTTAAAGCAAAGGGTGCAAGCGAGTACAGGCCGTGTTGCAGTCTGTATAACAGCAACTTATATGTCGAAAGGTTAAAATTGATTTATATACTCTCCATATATCACTCGTTGTTATTGATAATGGCGTGTAGCAAATTCATCATATTTTCTTTTTTATCACTATCAAAAAAACATATGACTAAAAAGGCATATGTTTATCATATTGGTTTGTTAAAATTTGGACAATGGATATACTCGTTTTGAAACAAATAATTCACAATTGGAAAGCAATATTAGGAGTTTTAAGAATATCAATTCGATATATTACTAGGACTACTTTCAAGAAAAGAACTTCGTTTTTTATTCACATAAAATTTGTTCTCGGAAGTTAATTATATTTTTCTACGTACTAAATAAAAAGCTAAGGACCCCATAATAACAGGTACAACGAAATAAAAGAAATGTGAAAAAGAAAAAGTAAACATAAAAAGAAATGGTGTAAGTGTATAGATAACGGCTAGTCCTATAAATACAGGAATTCCAAATTGCAATTCTTTACATCGTTTGATTTTCCTATATAAGACTTCCCCAATTAGACAAGCTATAAGAGCTGGTATACTACCATAAATGACTATAGTTTTAATGAATCCAAATAAAACGTCCGGGTAAATAAAGATAGGATTAAAAATATATGAAATCAAGAACCATCCGAAAATAAAAGCAAACAGACTTGCAGCATAACTAATTAAAAATTTTTTCAATTATATCTCCTTTATAACCGATGATGTTATTTCTATTATATGACAATTCCCTTTGCGTAAGATAGATAAAATATAATATGTATCACTCCTTATTTTTTATGACTTTTTACCAGTTAAGTATTGATAAGTTATTAAGTTACATCAGTAAAAAAAGGCATTGCTCATATAAGCGATGCCGAGTTATTTGCTAATTTCAAACAATAAACGAATTCATCATGATGACCTTTTTCGATCTCACCAGTTGCTTTAAAACCAACTTTTTCATAGATTCGTTTTGCGGGTTCATTATCGTGGATTACCGATAAATAAATTTCTTTGCATTTGTACTGCTCACTCATTTCGGTAATCACTGCTTGTAAAGCAGGAACGCCATACCCGTTTCCTTGATATTGATGTCCTAACATTATGCTGATTAATTCGTATCTTTCATGTTCTTTTCGATAACCATAGGAAGTAAATCCAATTAATGTGTGGTTGTCATAAATAGCTTTTGGAGTAAATTTATAAACTTGACAGGCCCCAAGGAAAAAGGCGTTAGAACCGACCCATCTTTCGAATATTTGAATACGTTCTTCTTGGTCTTTATCTGATTTCAAACTAATAACATCCCAAAAATTTTCTTCTGTTATTTCAACTAATTTTAGATTCATTCTTCTCCTCTTTTCTTGATAGTAAAAAGCTCCTCCCGTATAAGAAGGAGCTTTTCGACATTAAGCCGACTGTTTCTTCGCCTTCTCAAGCAAACTAGCTAAAATATGCGTACGATATGACTCTAGTTTTCTACCTTCATAAGTACGGATACCTAATTTTTTTAGTTCGTGAACATACCAACCTTTGCTACCGAAATGCATATGATCGCTTCCTTTCTTGGTTTGGGTAATTCTGAATATACTTTTGGGAGAAATGATGAATTTCCATAGGAAAATGGTTAACTTATTGGTTAAAGACATATATACTAGAAGTAGCATATGTTGAGGTGGACTGAACAGCGTGATTATTGAAAAACACGAAATTCAAATTGATCAGATTACGAGTGGGAAGGTCAATATTTTTACGTTTTATCGTAATAAGAAGCAAGTTGACCACCCGTTTTTACAATTGCAGGAACCTTCTCTGACTGCGAATTATTTTTTTCATTTTCATCTAGATGCGGAAAGTTTGCGTCTCTTGCATGAAGAGTTTCCAAGCATTTATCCGTACAATCTCAAAGAGAGCATTCAGCAGTGGACGGATAACATGAAGGATGAGTTAAAGCGCCTTATTCAAACAGGTATGTGGAATAAGCGTGTTCGATTTGGGAATCGAATTGTAGAAGTTGTGTTTCTGTGGTGTGAAGAAGATATAGTGTGAAAAAGAAGCGATGTGACGCTTCTTTTTTTAGCGCTGGAATAAAACAAGCTTTCCACTTGAAGATGTGCAGCGGTGCGTATGGTCATACAATTGTTTGTCTCGTAAAAGTGTTTCACCTTTTGATTTTGCTTCTGTTTCTGTCGCAGCCTCAAATGATTCGTCTAATACTTTGGAACCGTCTTGTTCGAAAACTGTTAGTGTGTATACTCCCATGAAAATTACCTCCAAAATAAATAATCAGAATGTTATAACTATTGTGTCATAAAATGAGCAATTATGCAAAAGAAATATGTACATCCAAATTAAAAAACCTTTTCTTTTTAGATGGACGAGAGCGTCTGGCCATGAGTAGGAGCGGTCAGTTCTTTTTTCTGCCACGTGCGATGTTCAAACAACGAGAGTATGTGGCCTTGATTTGCCTCCTCAATTCGAAAAAAAGTGTTAAAATATAGTGAAACTTTGCCTACTTACGTGTCGAATATGGTCGAGGAATCTTTATATTGTGTCGAAGCGCCGATATATTGTGAGTCGGCTGACAAAGCAAAGTATGACCGAGAAAGGACGTTACGTTGTGAAAAAAGTAAAGTTTATTCATGCGGCAGATTTACATTTGGATAGTCCGTTTAAAGGGATGGAGCTGAATGTACCGGCTTTTATATGGGAAAGAATGAAGGGAAGTACGTTTCGTTCGTTTGCGCGCATTGTGGATAAAGCGATTCAAGAGCAGGTTGATTTTGTTTTGCTGGCGGGTGATTTGTATGATGCAGAGACGAGAAGTTTACGAGCGCAAGTGTTTGTTCGTGAGCAAATGAATCGTCTCGCGCAGTATGATATTTTGGTATATGTGATTCATGGCAATCATGATCATTTAGGCGGAAGCTGGGCGGCTATTGAATTTCCGAGTAATGTACATATTTTCACAGAGCCTTATATAGAAGAAAAGTCATTTTATAAAAATGGGGAGCTGCTTGCCTCTATTTACGGATTTAGTTATCAAGAGCAAGCTGTGACGGATAATATGACAGAGCAATATAAAAAGATGACAGGTGCACCGTTTCATATTGGCATGCTGCACGGGAGTGTGGAAGGAGATGCAGAGCATAATCGGTATGCGCCGTTTCAAATTCGTGAACTGAAGGAGAAAGGGTTTGATTACTGGGCACTTGGTCACATACATAAACGTGAAGTGTTGGCAGAGGAACCGTGTATTGTGTACCCGGGCAATATTCAAGGGCGGCACCGAAAGGAAACCGGAGAGAAAGGTGCGTACGTTGTTTCTTTGTCTTCGCAAGGGACAGAACTGACATTTTTCCGTACGAATGATGTTGTTTGGGATGAGGTTTCGATTTCTATTGATGAATTAGAATCGGTCGATGATCTTATTCATGCATGTACAGAAAGCATGAACGGTGTACGAGGAGAAGAGGAAGGTTTACTTGTGACAATGACGTTTACAGGACAAGGTCCGCTTGCTTCTTATTTGCGTGATGAGAGGCGTATAGAAGAAATTTTTCACATTGTCTCATCTAGTGAGGAGCGCAGTAATTTTGTGCACGTTGTGACATGGAAGAACGAAACGATTTCGTTTGCGGAAATTGAGAAGTTGAAGAGTGAGAACCATTTTATCGGGAATGTGCTGCAAGAACTTGAGTCGTTCTCAAGTATGGATGAGGTGCTGCGAACAATTTGGACTTCACCTGTTGCAAGGAAGGTGCTTCACTCGTTTTCTGATGAAGAAAAGAAAGAGATTCAAAAGGGTGCCGAGAATATTATTGTAGAGCAATTATTAGAGCAAGAGAGGGGTAAGGGATGAGAGTTGAAAAGCTTCATATTTACGGATATGGAAAATTAGAAAATGTCCAGCTGAACCTTTCTATGCTTACCGTGTTGTACGGGGAAAATGAGGCAGGCAAGTCGACGATTCGTTCGTTTATGAAGAGTATTTTATTTGGTTTTCCCACAAGAGGGCAGCGCCGTTATGAGCCGAAGGAAGGTGGGAAATACGGCGGTGCGATTACAATTTCTACTGAAGAGTACGGCCGGTTGAAAATTGAACGTCTTCCAAAAACAGCGGCCGGGGAAGTGAAGGTGTATTTTGCGGATGGAAAAACAGGCGGCGAAGAGATTTTAAAGCAGCTGTTAAAGGGTATGAATGAGCAGTTGTTTGATTCTGTGTTTTCTTTTGACATGCATGGACTGCAAAATATTCACCATATTGGCGCGGGGGATATTGGCAACTATTTATTTTCCGCAAGTGCAGTTGGTAGCGACGGGTTGTTACGTCTGGAAAAAATGCTGGAGAAAGAAATGGAGCAGCGCTTTAAGCCAAATGGCCGCAAGCCGGAAATTAATGTGGCGCTGCAGGAGTTGAAAAAGCTGCAAGATCAGCTCGCAGATTGGCAAGGGAAAATTGCCGCGTATGAAGAGCTTGTTGCAAGGAAAAAAAGTATGGAAGAGCGTCTTTCTAGCATTCGCACTGAGCAGCAAGAAGCGGGGAAACGAAAGCAAGATTATGAAGTGTTAGAAGCGTTGCAGCCGCTTTTTTTAGAAAGACGAGCGTGTGAACGGTTTTTAGAACAACATGCAGGGCATGCGTTTGCAGTTGATGGTTTGTCGCGTTATGAAAGGATAAAAGCACGGCTTGAACCACTTCAAATCCAAGGAGAAGCACTGCAAAAGAAATTACATGGCGCAAAGTCTGAAATAGAAGCGTTGCAAGTAAATGAAGAATTGCTTCAACAAGATATGTACGTAGAAGAGCTTCGTTTGCAGCATATGTCTTATGAAGCAGCGCTGCAAGAAGTGCGAGATTTGACGGGGCACATTTTACATATCGAAGAAGAAATACAAGATTTGCAGCAGCAAATCGGCGCTGTATTTGCGCGTGAGGACGTTCTTTCTTTTAATGTGAGCTTAGCGATGAAGGAAACGATTACGCAAATGGTGCAGCAGGCAAAAGAGTTAGAAAACCGAAAAGGGCAGTTAGATGAACGATTTAAAACAGTGCAGGAGCAATTAGAGGAACAGGAAGAAACCATGAACAAGCTGCAGTCGCAAATATTGCCAGACCGGGAGCGGGAGCGTCATTTGCCAAAGGTGCAAAGTGCAGCGTCTCGGCAGAAGCGAAACCGTACTGCACCGCAGACGAATAAAATGACGATGGTTTTATTCATTATGGATGTCTTGCTGCTGCTTGCTGGTGTTTTTATGGAGAGTCGTAAGGTATTGTTTGCAGGGGTCTTTTTATTAATTGGTCTTGTTGTTTTTTATGTGATGTATAGTAAAGGATCTGATGAACAGGAAAGTGATGAAGCGCTTGAACTTAAGTATCGCCTTGAGAAAGACGATGAAGTACGGAAGCTACTAGAGCGCGAAGAATTTAAGCTAAAGCAAATTGAGCGAGGGTATGACCGTGTTCTGTCTGAATATGATGAGTGGGAACGGGATCTGTTTGGTGTGAATGAGCAGGTGAAATTGTATAAAGAGACGTACGCATTGCCTCATAACTTTACGTATGCTCACATCTTGCCGGCGTTTGAACGGATTGAAAAGATGCAGCAATTGTACCGCGAGTTAGCGAAGCGACAAGAACGAAAAGTACTGCAGGGAGACATGATTTCTCAATTTGAACATAAACTAATGAAGCTAACGGTTGTTACAGAAAGAAGTGCCGAGACACCGTCGTTATTTTTGTATGGGTTAAGTAAAGATGTGCAGAAAGAAAAGGAAAAGCAATTGCAAAAAAAGCAGTTGCTAGAAAAGGCTATGGCGTGGGAAGAAGAGTATGCGGCAGCGCACCAGCAAATTCAACATCTAGTAGAAGAACGTCAGCAGCTTTTTGGTATTGCTGCGGTAACTGATGAAGAGGCGTTTTTAGCGGCAGCGAAGCAAGCGGAGCAGATTGAAGAGAAACAGCAGCAACTTGATCGATTAATTCCGCAAATGGATGTACTAGAAGGAAGATTAATGACGCCAGCACTGGAGAGCGGTTATCGTCTAGAGGGATACGAAGAAGAACGAAAAAAAGAGCAGGAGCAAATAGATGGGCTCGTGCGCGAGGAAAAGGAATTGACGCACACACTTGCCGCTCTGCGCCACGATATCGCGCAGTTGGAAGAAGGCCGGACGTACGGTGATGTTCTTCATGAGTGGGAACTGAAAAAATCGCAAGTGCGTGAACAGGTGAAAAAGTGGGCAGCTTATGCCGCTGCAAAGGCGGTATTAAGTAAAACGAAGAAGTATTATCATGAAGTGCACTTGCCGCGTATTTTGCAAAAAGCAGAAGAATATTTTGTTTATTTAACAGGCGGAAACTATGTAAAAGTCTTTTCGCCAGATGCAGAAGAACCGTTTATTGTAGAACGACAAGATGGAGTGCGTTTTTATAGTCATGAATTAAGCCAAGCGACAGCGGAGCAGCTCTATTTATCACTGCGCTTTGCACTGGCGCATACGTTTGAATCGCAGTATCCGTTTATTATTGATGATAGTTTCGTACATTTTGACGTGCTGCGAACAGAGCGAACCGTGCATCTTATGAAGGAGTTAGCGAAAGAACGACAGGTGATTTTCTTTACTTGTCATAAGCATCTTTTATCTTTCTTTGGAGAAGGTGAAGTTCAACGATTAACGAAGTAAGGTAGTATAAATATAAATTGAAAACCCTCTCGCCTTTTAGGTGGCGAGAGCATCTGGCCATGCATAAAGCGGTCAGGGTCTTTTCCTGCCACGAGTAATGCTAAAACAAAAATAAAAAATGCGCGTAGATCATTTTTTGCTTTACATGGCAGGGATTTATATGTTGAAAAATCCAAATGTATATGTGCTATACTAACTATATCGATGACGGTGGAGGAAAATATATGAAAAAGAAAATTGCACAGTACGAAGTTGGTGAGCAAGTCGATTTATTTTTAATGATAAAATCGGCAACGAAAGGAATCGCAAGTAACGGAAAACCATTCTTAACAGTCATTTTGCAAGATCAAAGCGGAGATATTGAAGCGAAGTTATGGGATGTATCACCTGAAGTAGAGCAGCAATATGTAGCAGAAACAATTGTGAAAGTAGCGGGAGATATTCAAAATTATAAAGGTCGCATTCAACTTCGCGTCAAGCAAATTCGCGTAGCAAATCCAGGTGAAGTAAACGATATCTCTGATTTTGTGGAAAAAGCACCACTTAAAAAAGAAGATATGGTTGAGAAAATTACACAATACATATTTGAAATGCGTAACCCAAATATTCAACGACTCACAAGACACTTGCTGAATAAGTATCAAGGGGAGTTTTTAGATTACCCAGCTGCAACGAAAAATCACCATGAGTTTGTTTCGGGACTGGCATATCACGTTGTGTCGATGCTTGACTTAGCAAAAGCAATTGCAGCGCTATATCCGTCTCTTGATAAAGATTTATTGTATGCAGGCGTAATTTTACATGACCTTGGTAAAGTCATTGAATTATCAGGACCAATTTCCACAACGTATACGTTAGAAGGAAATTTACTAGGTCACATTTCTATCATGGTAAACGAAATTGGAAAAGCAGCAGACGAACTGCAAATTGAAACAGAAGAAATATTAATTCTGCAGCACATCGTCTTATCACATCACGGCAAAGCAGAATGGGGCAGCCCGAAGCCGCCGCTTGTAAGAGAAGCTGAAATTCTGCATTACATCGATAACTTAGATGCAAAGATGAATATGATGGACCGTGCACTAAGCCGCACAAAACCAGGTGAATATACAGAGCGTGTCTTTGCGCTTGATAATCGTTCGTTTTATAAACCGACGTTTCATAATTGAAAAAGAGCCTTACTACATTTTGATGTAGTAAGGCTCTTTTGTTTGAAATGGATTCGTAACTACTCAGTTACTGTATGAAAAACCGATAGAAAAGCATTTTTTAAATGGGCGAGAGGGATTGGTGATGTATAGGAACGGTCAGGGCCTTTTCTTGCCCAGTTTACATGACAGCAGTCTATATGCCAAAAAATGAATTTATAAGTAATAGAGAGACGCATTTTCACTAGAATCATACCCTTTTCTAAATTTCTAAAAGGTATAGCTAAGTAGTTACAAGCTGCTATTATTTTTAATACCTTTATTATTCAGCACAAAAGGTGAAAATGATTTGAAATAACCATCATTTCTGTAATTGTTTTGCTATTCTAACATAAAGTCATTTTGTAATTTTCGATATATTACAAAAATATTGAAAATTACACCAATCGATAATAATATAGAAATATCGACAAAAAGGGAAAAGTCGACAACTTATACATAATAGGGGAGGGAATACGTTGAAAAAGAACAGAAAATTAAAAACTTTTTCAGTGTTGGCAACAGGGGCTATGCTAAGTTCCATGTTTGCTTTTGGTGGCCAAGCTGCTTATGCAGAATCACCATCAGTGTCATCTAGTTTCATAGATGAGCATTTAATACCGGAGGATCGCTTGGCAAATGCATTGAAGGAGCGCGGGGTTATTGATCCTTCTGCATCACAAGCAGAAACATCAAAGGCTATAGAGAAATATATAGAGAAGAAGAAAGGCGAAAATCCTGGAAAGGAAATAACGCCAGAAGACAGCCTTACGCAAGAAGCTACTGACTTTATGAAAAAAGTAAAAGATGAAAAGATGAAAGAGAAAGAGCAGCAGAATCAAAAAGAGAATGGTGCAGGAAATGGACAAGTACCTGGATTAAATTCAGGAAAGCTAAATGGGAAAGTGCCAACTTCCTCAGCGAAGCAAGCACCTTATAATGGTTCTGTGCGCGAAGATAAAGTTCTTGTGCTTCTTGTAGAATATAGTGATTTTAAACATAACAATATCGATCAAGAACAAGGATATATGTATTCAAATGATTTTAATCGTGAGCATTATCAAAAAATGTTATTTGGTGATGAGCCGTTTACATTATTCAATGGCACGAACATTAAAACATTTAAGCAATATTATGAAGAGCAATCAGGCGGCAGCTATACAGTTGATGGAACTGTAACAGAATGGTTAACTGTTCCAGGTAAAGCAGCTGATTACGGCTCTGATGCTGGCAGCGGTCATGATAATAAAGGACCTTTAGGGCCACGTGATTTAGTAAAAGACGCGTTAAAAGCAGCAGTGGAAAAAGGAATTAATATAGCTGATTACGATCAGTTTGATCAATACGATTATAACAACAACGGTAATAAAAATGAGCCAGATGGAATTATCGATCATTTAATGGTTGTTCACGCTGGTGTTGGTCAAGAAGCTGGCGGTGGAAAGTTGAAAGATGATGCAATTTGGTCTCACCGTTCCAAGTTAGGTGCAAAACCTTATGCAATTGATGGAACAAAATCATCTGTACAAAGATGGGATGGAAAGATGGCTGCATACGATTACACAATCGAGCCTGAAGACGGTGCGGTTGGTGTATTTGCTCATGAATTTGGTCATGATTTAGGTTTACCAGATGAATATGATACAAAGTATTCAGGACAAGGTGAGCCAATTGAAGCTTGGTCTCTTATGAGCGGCGGCAGCTGGGCTGGAAGAATTGCTGGAACAGAACCGACAAGTTTCTCTCCGCAAAATAAAGAGTTTTTCCAAAAAAATATGAAGGGTAACTGGGCGAATATTACTGAGGTAGACTATGATAAACTTCGTGGTGTTGGGGCTGCGACGTATATAGATCAAAGTGTTACGAAATCAAAACGTCCAGGAATTGTTCGTGTAAATTTACCTGATAAAGAAGTGAAAAACATTGAACCTGGTTTTGGACAGAAATTTTACTATAGTACAAAAGGAAATGATATCCACACAACATTAGAGACACCATTATTCGATTTAACAAATGCAACGACTGCAAAATTTGATTACAAAGCATTCTATGAATTAGAAGCAAAGTACGATTTCGTTGATGTATACGCGATTGCAGAAGATGGAACGAAAACAAAGCTTGATAGAATGGGTGACAAAGACATCAAGAATGGTGTCGATACAACAAATAATAAGTGGATTGATAAATCTTATGATTTAAGTCAATTCAAAGGTAAGAAAGTAAAACTACAATTTGAATATTTAACAGATATTGCGGTAGCTTACAAAGGATTTGCGCTTGATAATGCGGCTTTAACAGTAGATGGTAAAGTTGTGCTCTCTGATGATGCAGAAGGGCAATCAAACTTTACTTTAAAAGGTTTTACTGTTTCTAATGGAATTGAATATAAGAAAAATAACTACTATTTAGAGTGGAGAAACTATGCTGGTTCTGATGAAGCGTTGCAATACGGACGTGGCCCAGTTTACAATACAGGGCTTGTTGTATGGTATGCAGACCAAAGCTTTACAGATAACTGGGTTGGTGTACATCCAGGCGAAGGATTCCTTGGGGTAGTAGATTCTCATCCAGAAGCAATTGTAGGAACATTAAATGGTCAGCCGTCTGTGAAAAGTAGCACGCGTTATCAAATTGCAGATGCTGCGTTCTCATTTGATCAAACACCAGCGTGGAAAGTAAATTCACCATCACGCGGAGTATTTGATTATAAAGGATTACCAGGTGTGGCGAAATTTGATGACTCTAAAGCATACATGAACACGTTAATTCCAGATGCAGGACGAAAAGTTCCAAAGCTTGGACTGAAGTTTGAAGTAGTAGGTCAAGCTGATGATAAGACTGCAGGAGCAGTTTGGATTCATCGTTAAGTTCAGAAGGTAAACTGATGCATATGTAACTAGAAATAAGAGTAGGGATTTTAACTACTCTTATTTCTTTTGTGTTTGTACTTACAACTATATAAATCCATTTTAATTTTTCGACATATAAGTAGCTGTTATGCAGGGTGCAACACGACCTGTACTCTCTTGCTCTCTTTGATTTAAAATATTGCATGTGGCAAGAAAAGGCCCTGACCGCTTCTATGCACGGCCAGATGCTCTCATCCTCCCCTAAAAAGAAAGAGGTTTTTTAATCTGGATATATATAGTTTTATCTCATCTTAATGAGCAGTAAGATCTTGCTGATAGAAGTTTCGCTTTTAAATATAGTAGTCATAAAATCTCCCTTTCTTTCATACAGTGAAACTAACAAAGCTTGTCTGATGAAAGGAAGGAACTCAAATGCAAACTTTACCATGGTGGGTTTATCTCATTATTATCGGAATTGTAGCGAGCGGTTATATGGTCTTATACACGTCCAAAAAAGAGCAAGAAATGGATAATGAGTTTATTGAAAAAGAAGGCGAAGTCTATATGAAACGTCTCGCAGAAGAGCGCGAGCGACGTAATCAAGAAAGTGATAAGGATTCTGTTTTACTTTAATACCTACGAAAGAGGATGTGTAGCCGAACGGTTACCATCCCTTTTCTATTGTGATGATTCAGCCTCATCTACTCATCTCCTTTTCATTCTATTTATATTTCAGGCATTTCCGCCTTTAGAACATTTTCATGTGTAAGCGAAAGGATGTCGAATTTTTTCATTGCACAAACGAAGTAGAATAGTTCCATAAATATATAATATATGATAAAATAACAGAAACGTATGTTCTGTATTGTAGTTACATATGTTAAACATTTTAGGAAGAGGTGCTTGTGATGATTTTAGGTATTAACCCGTATGTAGTGACGAATGGTGATGGACAAGAGGCTGTTAAGTTTTACGAACATGCATTGGATGCAAAAGTTGTAAGCCTTCAAACGTTTGGAGATATGCCTGAAAATCCGGAATTCAAGGTTCCTGCTGAGGCGAAAGACCGCGTTTTACATGCACATTTAAAAATTGGCAATACGGATTTAATGATTTCTGACACATTCCCAGGTCAGCCGCACCAAGTTGGATCGCAAGTAACTATCACTATTCACATACAAAATGCAGAAAAATCACAAGAAGTGTTTGAAAAATTACAAGATGGTGGCCAAGTGATAATGCCGCTTCAAGAAACGTTTTGGAGTCCATCATACGGCCAAGTTAAAGATAAATTCGGCGTAGAGTGGCAAGTTTCAACACAAGGCGCTAATATGTAAGTCATTGTACGGGACTGACGATCAGTCCCGTTTTTTCGTGTTCACAGATATCCGCAGACACGATATAAAGATTCTTCGGTGATATTCGACACTAAAGTCAGCGAGCCCAGCTAAAAAGAAAAGGTCCCATCTTTTCTTTTTCCTTAATTTGTGTACTATAAGAAATAGGAAGACATAAAAAAGGGGATTTTCGTATGGAATTTCATGAACAAAAAATATTACCAGCGGTTCGGCAAATTAAAGATTTAGAGAAACTATTGCATAGTTCCTATGAATATATCGTTATTCTTGATATTCATGTTGCTCAGCTGAAAAGTGTTATTACTCTTGCAAGGCAGTATTGTAAAAAAGTCTTTTTGCATGTGGATTTAATTCACGGCTTGCAAAGTGATGCGTATGCAACGGAATATATATGTCAAGAATTTCGCCCGTACGGGGTGTTATCTACGAGGTCTAGTGTGATTGTGAAAGCGAAGCAAAAGGGTGTCGTTGCGATTCAACGCGTTTTCTTAATTGATTCAAGTGCAATGGAAAAGAGTTGTGCTCTTTTAGAAAAGACAAAGCCAGATTACATTGAAGTGCTGCCAGGGGCTTTAGTGGACGTAATTGCGGAAGTGAAAGAGCGGACGGGATTACCTATTTTAGCAGGCGGATTTATTCGCAGCGTGGATGATGTGGAAAAGGCTCTTGCAGCTGGTGCGACAGCGATTACAACGTCAAAGAAAGAGTTATGGAAACATTTTCATAAAAAGTGACAAAAATATGAAAAAATTAATTGACACCGCTTACAAATGAGTTTAACATTATAGACAAGTTAATAAACGTGACGGAGAAAAGAAGAGATCCACATTTCATTGTTTCTATGATTTTATAGAAGCGTGCATTTGTGGATTTTTTTCTTTTGAAAATGAATGGCCATTCAAATTTTCTCTTTCACTGAGGGTGTTTTAATTTGAGCATGGAGGGGTTATATGTCACCATTTTTAGGGGAGTTAATAGGGACAGCGATACTAATCATTCTGGGCGGCGGCGTTTGTGCTGGTGTCAGTTTGAAGAAATCATTTGCACAAAATTCAGGATGGATTGTAATTACGATGGGATGGGGTTTAGCGGTTTCGGTAGCTGCTTATGCAGTTGGATCGATTAGCGGAGCGCATTTAAATCCAGCAGTAACAATTGGCTTAGCGTTTAAAGGAGCATTTCCTTGGAGCGACGTACCAGGCTATATTGCAGCACAAATGATTGGGGCAATGATCGGGGCATGTATTGTATACTTACATTACTTACCACATTGGAAAGAAACGGAAGATGCAGGAACAAAATTAGGCGTATTTGCGACAGGACCAGCAATTCCAAACACATTCGCAAACCTTTTAAGTGAAATCATTGGGACTTTTATTCTAGTATTTGGTATTTTAGCAATTGGAGCAAATAAATTTGCAGACGGTTTAAATCCGTTCATTGTAGGTTTCTTAATCGTAAGTATTGGTTTATCATTAGGAGGGACAACTGGTTACGCAATTAATCCAGCACGTGACTTAGGACCTCGTATTGCACACTTTCTTCTTCCGATCCCAGGAAAAGGCGGATCAAATTGGAAATATGCATGGATTCCAGTAGTAGGACCGATTTTAGGTGGGTCATTAGCGGGATTATTCCATCAAGTTGTATTTGAAGGAAAGCAAAACTCAGCACTTATCTATGTAATGATTGCAACAGTAATTGTTCTAGCAATCTCTTATATGACAAGCAAACAGAGTGGGAAAAATACAAATAGTAGAAGAGTAGCATAAGGGGGAAATAACCATGGAAAAATTTATTCTTTCATTAGACCAAGGAACAACGAGTTCACGTGCGATTCTTTTTAATAAAGAAGGTAAAATTGTACATGTTGCGCAAAAAGAATTTACACAGCATTTTCCAAAGCCAGGCTGGGTTGAGCATAGCCCGCAAGAAATTTGGGGATCTATTTTAGCAGTTATTGCAACTTGTTTAAGTGAAGCAGAGGTAAAACCGGAGCAAATCGCGAGTATCGGGATTACAAACCAACGTGAAACAACAGTTGTATGGGAAAAAGAAACAGGCAAACCTGTATACAATGCAATTGTATGGCAATCTCGTCAAACAGCGGAAATTTGTGACGAGTTAAAAGAAAAAGGCTATGGCGATATGGTTCGCGAAAAAACAGGTCTTTTAATTGACGCATACTTCTCTGGAACGAAAGTAAAATGGATTTTAGATAACGTAGAAGGTGCAAGAGAGAAAGCGGAGCGCGGCGAGTTATTATTCGGAACAATTGATACGTGGCTTGTATGGAAATTGTCTGGTGGCAACGTTCACGTAACAGATTATTCAAATGCATCTCGTACATTAATGTATAACATTCATGAGTTAAAATGGGACGAAGAACTTCTTGATATGTTAACAGTACCAGCAAACATGCTTCCAGAAGTACGTCCGTCTTCTGAAGTATACGGTCATACAGTTGATTATCATTTCTTCGGTCAAAATGTACCGATTGCAGGTGTTGCGGGTGACCAACAAGCGGCATTATTCGGTCAAGCTTGCTTCGGTGAAGGTATGGCGAAAAACACATACGGAACAGGCTGCTTTATGTTAATGAACACAGGTGAAAAAGCAGTAGCATCTGAGCATGGTCTATTAACAACAATCGCATGGGGTTTAAATGGAAAAGTAGAGTATGCATTAGAAGGTAGTATTTTCGTAGCGGGATCTGCGATTCAGTGGCTGCGTGATGGACTGCGTATGTTCCAAGATGCAAGTGATAGTGAAGCATATGCAGCGCGCGTTGAGTCAACTGAAGGCGTATATGTTGTACCTGCATTCGTTGGTCTTGGTACTCCGTACTGGGATAGTGAAGTGCGCGGTGCGGTATTCGGGTTAACGCGCGGCACGACGAAAGAGCATTTTGTCCGTGCAACGCTTGAATCACTAGCATATCAAACAAAAGATGTATTATGTGCGATGGAAGCTGATTCTGGCATCGAGTTAACAACATTACGCGTAGATGGCGGCGCAGTGAAAAATAACTTCTTAATGCAGTTCCAAGGCGACATTTTAGGTGTACCAGTAGAGCGTCCAGAAGTGAATGAAACAACAGCTTTAGGAGCAGCATATTTAGCTGGTCTTGCGGTTGGATATTGGAAAGATCAAGAAGAAATCGCAGCGCAGTGGAATATGGATAAGAGCTTTGCACCAGCGATGGAAGCGGGTACAAGTGAAGAGCTATATGCTGGCTGGAAAAAGGCAATTGAAGCAACAAAAGCTTTCAAATAATGGTAAGCAGTGTTATAATGTTGATAAGTTAATAATTCGGTAGGAGATTTGGAGAGACCAAAGCACGCTGTAGAAGCAATTCTATGGTGATGTTTTTGGTCTCTTTTTTTCGTAATAAAAGGGAGGAATTACCATGAAGTTCTCAAGTAAACAACGTCAAAATGTTTTAAATGAAGTAAATAAACAAGAAGTAGATATTATTGTTATCGGCGGTGGAATCACAGGGTCGGGTATTGCACTAGACGGAGCAAAACGCGGATTATCAACAGTTGTATTTGAAATGCAAGACTTTGCAGCAGGTACATCAAGTCGTTCTACAAAGCTTGTTCACGGCGGTTTACGTTATTTAAAACAGTTTGAAGTGAAGATGGTTGCTGAAGTTGGGAAGGAACGTGCCATTGTATATGAAAACGGTCCTCACGTAACAACACCAGAGTGGATGTTGTTGCCGTTTCATAAAGGTGGTACGTTCGGCTCATTTAGTACATCAATTGGTCTTCGTGTATACGACTTTTTAGCAGGGGTTAAGAAAAGCGAACGCAGAAAAATGTTTAGCCGCGAAGAAACGATGAAGAGAGAACCGCTTGTAAAACAAGAAGGGTTACAAGGCGGCGGTTACTACGTAGAATATCGTACAGATGATGCGCGTTTAACAATCGAAGTCATGAAAGAAGCAATTAAACATGGTGCAAAAGCAGTCAACTATGCGAAAGTAGACAACTTCTTATATAAAGATGGAAAAGTATGCGGCGTCCGTGTAGTCGACTTATTAGATGGAAACGTATACGAAGTGTACGGTAAAAAGATCGTCAACGCAGCAGGCCCGTGGGTCGATACACTTCGTGAAAAAGATAATTCGAAAAAAGGGAAAGTGCTGCAGTTATCAAAAGGTGTGCACCTTGTTATCGATCAAAAACGTTTCCCATTAGGGCAAGCAATCTACTTTGATACGCCAGATGGACGTATGGTATTTGCGATTCCGCGTGGAGGTAAAACATATGTAGGTACGACGGATACATTCTATGATAAAGATGCGGCGGTGCCAAAGATGACGACGGAAGATCGCACATATATCATTAATGCGATTAACTACATGTTCCCAAGTGTAAACATTACAGAGAAAGATATCGAATCAAGTTGGGCAGGCGTTCGTCCATTAATTTATGAAGAAGGAAAGAGCGCATCTGAAATTTCTCGTAAAGATGAAATTTGGACTTCTGAGTCTGGCTTAATTACAATTGCCGGCGGAAAATTAACAGGATACCGCAAAATGGCAGAGATGGTTCTAGACTATGTAACGTCTTTAATGCAAAAAGAAGGTCACGGTTCATATCCAAAAAGTACAACGAAACATATGCCAATCTCCGGTGGTCATGTGGGTGGTTCGAAAAGCTTCAGGGCATTCATCGCGAAAAAAGCACAAGAAGGAAAAAAATACGGTTTAACAGTAGAACAAGCAGAGCAATTCGCAAAATTCTACGGTTCAAACGTCGATGTACTCTTCGAATTAGCGAAAGAATATAAAGGAGATGCAGAGCGCCATAATATGCCGTTTGACGTACTTCTTCCACTCGTATACGCAATGGAGTTTGAGATGACAACAAAACCAGTCGATTTCTTCGTACGCCGCACTGGAGCGGTATTCTTCAATATTCACTGGGTATATGAATGGAAAGATGCTGTTACGGGCTATATGGCAGAAGCATTAAATTGGAGCGGAGAAGAGAAGCGAAAATATACAGCTGAATTAGACGCAGCATTAACAGATGCAGTTGTGCCGGTCGATCAACAAGATCAGGCATCTGCGCTGGCATAAAATGAAAACCACACTGTTTCTAGACGTTTAGAAACAGTGTGTTTTTTTTATGTGAATGGATAGTAGGTGGAATGTACTTTAAATCAGAATTATTTTAAGACAGCAATTGCCAAATATGCTTGTAGAACGATTATTTATATTACGAAAACGAGAAAGGGGGACATTGAATTATGACGAAACATATCGTAGATCTATCAAAATACAATGATAATATCGATTGGGATATTGCTGCACCTCAATTGGATCTAGCAATTTGCCGCGTTCAATATGGTTCAAGGAAGATAGATTCACTGTACGATAAACATGTCCAAAATTTGGAAACGCATGGAATTCCTCATGCTGCTTATGCTTATGGCTGTTATGTAAGCATTACAGATGCCATTGTAGAGGCCGAAGATTTTCTAGCACGCGTAAATCCAAATGCAAAATTTCTTGTGTTAGATGTTGAAGATGATACGCTCGCAAGCTGCGGAGCTACGAATCTAGCAGAAGCAACACAAGTATTTATTACTACTTGCCAGGGTGCTGGTTGGAAAGTTGGGTTATATGTATCGCATCATATGTATGGATCTTACAGGTTACAAAATGTACAAGCTGATTTCTTATGGATTCCACGATATGGAGGAAGAAAACCGAAATATGCATGTGACTTATGGCAATATGCAGATGGTGAAACAGGAGGATGGCTTGATGGGATTGGAAAAGTAGATTTAAATGCTTTAAACAGAGATAAACCGCTCGAATGGTTCACAAATGCTCAGGAATTGTATCGTATTTTTGTAGGAGACTTCAATTCAAGTGGATGGATGGAAGATGTATATCACACAATTAAAGCCATTTTCCCAGACTATGGGATGTGGACGCAAACCTTTGACGATGGAAATCAGCGTATCGTTATTGGTGATTTCAACTCTAAAGCGTGGTGCGATGAAACATTTGCGAAGTTGAAAGAAGTTTTTCCGTCATATGGTATGTGGGCCCAGCGAATTTAGCCACCTGCATGATGCATATCGTATGGGATGGCGTATTTGTGCTATCTCATACGATATTATTTTTTTGTGAACAGATAGAAGTTTTGGTGAGATGAAAAAGTTAAAGTCCATACATTTCATTTAGAAGTTTTGTAAGGAGTATAGTTCCAGGGGAGGGGGTCCAAATAAAGGAATATCCATATTGGGTCGCATGATAAAAGATGGCAACAACTGAAATAATGATACTTATTCGAAACATCCAAGGGTTTTCTTACTTGGATTTACATTACTTAGAGCTATATCTCGACCTTCAGCAGTGGAGATTGCTTTTGAAGCTACGCAGAGTATATCACCGTTTTTTATTTCAAAATTCGATTTTAGTGCTGACATGGCAATCATCTCGCCGATATTATCACCCTTAGTAATTCTTGGTATGTTAGGGACTGCTTCAACATGAATTTTCATCATTTTTCCTCTTATAAATTTTTCCTAATAATTTACCAAATAACATTATACATTAATTGGTATTTGATGTGGTGGAAAATAAGTGTTCTCCGAATAATCAGTGGGGGATGAAGAAAATCCCCACTGATTAAAGTTTCACTTTATCAAAATAAGGTACTAAGAAGCTATATAGAAAAATAGAAAGCAAGCAAAATGATAATACTACCTACTAAAAAAAAGGAAGATATGAAACTCACTTTAATTAATTCTTGTTTCATTAAACATCTTTCATTATTTGTAGTTAAGGTAAAATAAGAACCTAAAAACCAAAACAAACCGGTAACTAATACTAAAAGACTAGAAATCATTATAAAAAAAGCTAATATTACCAACTCAAACACTTTATTTCCTCCATCCTTATAAACTATGTTCGTGTATGTAGTGAGGTATTGTACTGTTCAATTGTTACACCACCAATATGTATTAAGTAAATTATAAAGGGGATAAGGTAATTCATTCCATGAAATATTGCATCGAGGAAATTGGTGTGAAAACCAAAAATATTGAATCAGTTTTTTTTAGTGCCCACGCTTTTGATTTTGTACGTAGTCTATTACTTCTTATGCTAAAATAAAGGATAAGAATGGTAAGGGAGGATGGGTAAAAATGATTCCTCAAAACATGATAGCATCCATTATTGAAAAATTAATAAAAACAGTAAATCCATATTGGATTATTGTATTTGGATCGACAGCACAAAATCGGACAAGAGCAGATAGTGATATCGATATAGCATATGTTAGTGATGGAACTTTAGATCATTACGAACGCTTTTTACTAGCGCAGGAGTTAGCCAATATTGTTCATAGAGATGTTGATTTAGTTGATTTATCACAGGCATCAACGGTTTTTCAAGCACAGATTATCCATGAAGGAAAGACAATATATTGTTCGGATGAAGAACGCAAGGTTGTATTTGAAATGAAAGTTCTCAAAATGTATGCAAGATTGAATGAAGAACGACGTGTTATATTTGATGATATTAAGAAAAGAGGCGCTATACATGAAGAGTGAAGTCATTTTAAACAAAATTGCTACAATAGAACGGTGTATCAAGAGAATTAAAGATGTATACGAAAACAACCCGGAGAATTTAGAAGATTATACGAAACAAGATTCTATCATTTTAAATATACAACGAGCGTGTGAAGCGAGTATTGATTTAGCGATGCATATTGTCGCAAGTAAGAAGCTAGGATTGCCACAATCTAGCCGTGAAGCATTCGATTTACTCGTTGAAGCGAACGTTATAAATAAAGACTTAGGCAATAATTTAAAAGCAATGGTAGGATTTCGGAATATTGCTGTCCATGATTATCAAAGTGTCAACTTAGACATTGTTCAAAAAATTATTGAGAAACATTTGGGTGATTTTAAATTATTTACGAAGGAAATTTTTGGGGTTTTGGATTTGTAAACTTGAAACCACATCATCTCTACAGTTTTAGCGGTGGTGTGGTTTTGTTATTCTATAACTTGCTCTTGGGTGCCATGTTTTCTCTTGAAATGCCATCGCTTGATCAATGTACACTTGCCCGGTATGCCATACGTGTATTTTACTTGTCATCATTTTTTCACCTCTGGATAAAATATTAGATTAATTATAAGATGATTATGTATTTTATGGAAATTTATTGTTTTAATAAAATATTATGTGGAATATGGGGTGAATAGACATGCAATTGTTTTTTCGAATTACGTATCATCGTATGTACGACCATTATCGTCCGAAACTACTCCAAGCAATTGAGTGTTTAAATACTGAAGAATTGTGGAAGCAGGAGATGAATTCAATTGGTGGCATTGCCTTACATATTTGTGAGCATATAAAGAGAAATACAGCTCGGTACTCAACTCCGGATATAAAGTTTGAAGAAGGGATTGAAGAGTATTTTCCTCATTTAGATATCTCATCAACGGCGCTATGTTCGATTATTGAAGAGACATTTGCAAATTGGAAAAGGGAGTTTGCGAAAGCGGTAAATAGTAAACAAAATGTAGAGATAGATATACATAGCCTCCTTCACCTTGTTGAACATACTGGCTATCATTTAGGGCAAATTGTTGACCGAGTGAAAAGAATAACGAACACGAAATTTGATTTTTGTCAAAATGGACTAAATGAAAGAAATTTGAAAGGAATGATTGAAAACAATAGTGATTTGCTAGATTCATAAGTATTTCTTATATGTATCCTAAAGTTTTGACTCATTTTGCGGAAATAAAAGATATTATACGATTAATTCAAATATGAGTTGAAAGGAAATGATGCCAATGCTTACATTTCGTCATGTCGATGTAGAAAAAGATAAACAGACGATCATTAGGTTTTTCACAGATACAGATGAAGAACTTGCGTTTGATGAGAGTGAATATATAAAGTATGCGAAGCAAAAGCAATTCCATTTTCCAGAAGGATTTGTTCTTTTGGAACGTGATCAACAGGTAGTTGGAGAATTAGTCCTTCGGTATGATCAGTATGAAGGAAGAGAGATTGGGTATGTAAGTTTTGTATATGTAATTCCAGAGGGGCGCGGGAGGGGATATAGTAAAGAACTTTTTCAATATGCTGAGGAGCAGTTTAAAAAACGTAATGTATTTGAATATCATCTTCGCGTTGCACAGTCTAATTTGAGAGCCATCAAGTTTTACGAAAAACAAGGACTTGAAAGATTGGGAGAAGAGCGGAATTCTTACAATCAGCGCTGCTGGAGAATGGGGAAGAAGATGTAGGTAGGAAATGGGACGGTGGTCGTATTGAAATATAAACTTCCTAATAAAATTCATATCATAGGCTCTGTTGGGAGCGGAAAAACAACTTTAGCAAGAATGTTATCTTCACAGTTACATATTTCATATTATGAGCTCGACAACGTTGTTTGGAGACGGTCTGAAAAAGGGGATATAAGAAATACGCCTGAAGAAAGAGATGAGCAGCTGAACGATATTGTCAGTTCCGATGCTTGGGTTGTTGAAGGAGCTCATCATACATGGGTATCTCAAAGCTTTCAACATGCAGACATCATCATTTTTTTAGATGTAGCCCTTTCGAAGAGGATATATAGAATAACGAAAAGATTTATTTTACAACTACTTCGGCTTGAAAAGGCGAACTATAAGCCTAGTTTTAATATGTATTTGAAGATGTTTAAGTGGACGAGGGATTTTGAAAGAGAGAGTAAAGCGGAGATTTTGCATATGTTAAGGGAGTATGGTGGTAAGGTGGTTGTTTTGAAGGATAATAGGGAAGCTGATAGATACATGATATAAAAAGGGGACATTTTGTCGGAGTACTGCTAAAATAAATTCATATCATGTTACGGAGGAATCACTAAAGTGAATAAAAACATAACTAGAATAGCCATTCTACTAACTTCCCTCATTGGCGTTACCGTTTTATTTCTTTACTTCACATGGAACGGTACTCCATGGGAAAAACAAACTGCTATTTCTGAATCAGAAAAATATATTGCGAAATACTTCGATTTAGATGCGAAAATCAAAGGCACTTCTTACGATCATAAAATGGATAGTTATGAAATTTCATTTGAAACAAATAAAGGTAAGAATTTTACTATTGAATATAAAGGACCGAACCGTTTTGATATTTCTCCGGGAGTTCAGGAGTATTTAAGCCAACACTCTAAAATTACAAAGTAATAAGGCTGAAACAAAGAAGTAAAAAAGATGGACCAAAACAGTTTCTTCCTGTTTTGGTCCATCTTTTTTTACCATTCCTTTGGCTCATAGTTCAAGTCTTGGAATAATCGATTACGTTCTTTTTTAGACAAGTCTCTCCATTGTCCAACGGGTAGATTACCTAAATGAATATTCATAATTCGAGTTCGCTGTAGTCTATACACATCGTAGCCAAGTGCTTCACACATGCGACGAATTTGACGATTTAGTCCTTGTGTTAAAGTGATTTGAAAAACATATTTAGAAAGTTGTTCCATCTTACAAGGCAACGTTTTCGTACCTAAAATTTTTACACCTTCAGCCATTCGTTTTAAAAATTCAGGAGTAATCGGCTTGTCTACTGTAACAATGTATTCTTTCTCATGCTTATTTTCAGCACGTAAAATTTCATTGACTATATCTCCATCGTTCGTAAGGAGTATTAAGCCATCTGAATCTTTATCTAGTCGCCCAATATTAAAAATTCTTAATGGGTGATTGACTAAATCAACAATATTACCCTTAACATTTTTTTCTGTTGTACTCGTAATACCAATGGGTTTATTTAAGGCAATATAAACATAATTACTTGCCATTCGTATTTGGTTACCGTTTACACGAACATCATCCCCGGGCTCGACTTGGCTACCTATTTTCGCAACCTTTCCATTTATCGTGACTTTTCCTTCAGTGACTAATTTATCTGCACCGCGTCTCGATGCTTTTCCAGCTTCACTAATGAACTTATTAATACGCATGTTAAACACAACCTTAAGTAGAGAGTTAATAGTATTAGAATATTGGATTCGCATTTGATTTTCAAGGGGACAAGCATAATGAATTACAGAATAGCGGAAAAAACAACAAAAAATATATGGAATGTGTTTTTATTGAGATAACTTTGTTCAGAAAAAGATGTGTTAGATTTTGTAGGCATATGCATTGAAAATAACGTATACTTATTAATACTCTACATTGATGTATTTTCTGAAGGCTTGAAAACAGGTTTAGCAGGAATTATGCATATGGTATTCATACAATGGTGAAAAATACATACAAGAATCTATAACAAAATGAGGTTAGTACATGAGTCCACAAAGTTTTAACGATTACGCATTGAGTAAAGAAATTGTAAGAGCACTTGCTAGCTTACAATACGAAAAGCCAACAGAAGTGCAAGAGAAAGTCATCCCGATTGCATTAGAAAAGAAAGATCTTGTTGTAAAATCACAAACAGGAAGCGGTAAGACAGCTTCTTTTGGAATTCCGCTTTGTGAAATGGTTGAGTGGGAAGAAAATAAACCGCAGGCGTTAATTCTTACACCAACGAGAGAACTTGCTGTGCAGGTAAAAGAAGATATTACGAATATAGGAAGATTTAAGCGTATTAAAGCAACTGCGGTTTATGGAAAATCCCCATTTGCACGTCAAAAATTAGAACTGAAGCAAAAGACACATATTGTTGTCGGCACTCCAGGGCGTGTATTAGATCATATTGAAAAAGGGACTTTCTCGTTAGAGCGTCTGAAATATTTGGTGATTGATGAGGCAGATGAAATGTTAAATATGGGCTTTATCGATCAAGTAGAAGCCATTATTGACGAACTACCTACGAACCGAATGACGATGCTCTTTTCTGCGACATTACCAGAAGATGTTGAAAATTTGTCTCGTACATACATGGAATCACCAATCACTATTGAGATTCAAGCATCTGGAATTACGACAGATAAAATTGAACATAGTCTTTTAGAAGTGAGGGAAGAAGAGAAGTTCTCTCTTCTGAAAGATATAACAACGATTGAAAATCCAGATAGTTGCATTATTTTTTGTCGTACGCAAGAAAATGTAGATGATGTATTTAGACAGTTAAACCGTTCTGGCTATCCTTGTGATAAAATTCATGGCGGTATGGTGCAAGAAGACCGATTTGCCGTAATGAATGATTTTAAAAGAGGGAAATTCCGTTATTTAGTAGCGACAGACGTAGCAGCAAGAGGAATTGATATTGAGAATATTACCCACGTTATTAATTACGATATTCCATTAGAAAAAGAAAGTTATGTACACCGCACAGGAAGAACGGGACGTGCTGGTAATAGCGGAAAGGCAATTACATTTGTAACTCCGTATGAAGAAAGATTTTTAGCAGAAATCGAAGAATATATTGGTTTTGAAATTTTAAAGATAGATGCACCTTTAAAAGAAGAAGTTATCACAAAAAAGGCGGTATTTGAAGAAAAAATAAATGCTAAGCCAATTATGAAAAAAGATAAAAGTGCTAGTCTCAATAAGGGAATCATGAAGCTTTATTTTAATGGCGGAAAGAAAAAGAAAATCCGAGCAGTGGATTTCGTTGGTACAATTGCCAAAATCCCAGGTGTTACAGCGGATGATATCGGGATTATTACGATTCAAGATAATGTTTCTTACGTTGAGATATTAAACGGAAAAGGACCACTTGTTTTAAAAGTAATGAAAAACACAACGATAAAAGGTAAGCAGTTAAAGGTTCATGAGGCGATTAAGTAAAAGGAACTATCCACTTTAATAGGTGGATAGTTTTTAAAATCAAAAAGAACCCTAAACTTTTCGTCTTAGGGTTCTACTCTGAAATTATTATTTTACGGTTTTCTTACAACGAAATTCTATATAATTAGTTAATGAAAAACGTAACCTATTTTGTCGCTTTTCGACCTACTAATACCCAGTACAGAGATAAGCTGAAAAGGGCAATGAATACGAGAATGAATAGGATGTTACTAAACATGGAAGTATCCACATTGTTTGTCATTCCGAAGAAACTTTTTTTCATTGCGGAATGGTCCATCATTGCCGCTGTGTAGGCAATTCCAATTGACATCGCAACATTCAGTGTTAAGTTATAAAATCCGATTGCTGTTCCTGTTTTTTCTTTATCAATTGTACAAATGCAAGAATCAAGTAATGGAGCATACATGAATGCAAATGAACTAGAGAATAGAACCATAGAGATTACGAATACAACAACAGAAGTTTTGATAAAGAATCCGCCTAATAGTAAGCTGATCATAATGCTGCACATAGCGAGCGTAATACATTGCTTGCTTCCCATAACCTTCGCAACTTTTCCAGAAAGAGCCCCAACGATAGTCGCTGCGATATAGCCTGGAATTAATAATAGTGAAATTGTATCTAGCTGTAAACCATAAATCTTTTCAAGCAAGAATGGGAATAGGAAAATATATGCTAGCTGTACAGAGTAAATGATAAAAGCAACGCCAAGCAATGAGATAAACTGCTTATTTTGGAAGAATGAGATTCCAATAAAAGCTTTTGAGTTCTTACTAATATAAGTAAGGAACAAGGCAATTGCAACAATAAACAAGAGTAGGTAAAGCCAATTAAAATCTGTAATATATAGTAGTAAGGATGCTGAAATAGCTCCAACTAGAAATAATCCTAATATATCTACATGACTGTTTTCCGTTTCTTCCTTAGGAATATATTTCAAAATAAAAGGAAGAGTGAAAAGGGTTACTAAAGAAATTAAAAATAAAGTTGTCCAATGGAAGTATGTTGAAACATAACCCCCAGTTAATGCACCGATAAGCTGTGAAAGAGCAAAACTACTTGTACTTAATCCTAAAAATTTCTTTTGTTCATCTGCAGGTAAATGCTTTGTGACAAATATTACATATAACGTTTCAGCTGATGCTAAACCAGCAGTTTGGATAATACGTGAAATAACAACTAGTAAAAACGAATGTTGAAAAATATATCCCATGATGGAACCAACGCAGATTAAAATAATCCCAGCGCTAAAAAGTTTTCTAAAACTAATAGAATCTGCTAAAGCTGCGTAAACGACTGCTCCAATTCCAATTACAAGACCAGCTAATGTTGCTTGCCAGCTAACTGTTGTTGCTGAAATGTTAAAATCTTTTGCCATATCAACAGAAATAATCTTAAACGAATTGTCAATTACTAAACATAATAGGAATAACAGTAAGGTAACAGGTACTGCTTTCTTAGCACTATATTCCTGAGTTTTTTTCATGCTTACATCTGCATTTATTGTAGACATAGCGATATTCCTCTCCTTTTGTGATCTAGGGATGATTTTCCTAAATCATGATTATCTAACTATCAATTAATCGGATGGCTTCAGTAATTTCTACGCCATTTTCTTCATAGGTGGGATTTCCTTGTGCACAGTTGTACCCATTTTGTTTTTTCCTTTTTACGATATTCAAAAAGGAAGCGATTGCATGAATAACTGAAAAAAACTTACATTTTGATTTCGCTTTCATAATCATGCGTGATAACCCATTACAATATCGTATACAAGGAAGCATTCGCGTGAAAAACATCTTATGTTTGATTCCGCTTTCATGATTATGCATGATAACCTCTTGTGATATACAACATTGTACAGTTGTCTAAAAACTTGTATACATCTTAACAATGAAAAGGATACCACACCTTGTCATTGCTCACAACCCATCTTTCTTTTGGAATTTGTCTGTTTTGTTACAAAAAAGAAGTGGCAAATCAAATTGTTGATTTGAACAGAAAGCCTTATTATTTTAAGAATTAAAAAAGCCAGACATCCGACTAGGGATATCTGGCTTGCGCTCATATTAAAAAAGACATAACACTACCTACATGATATAAAAAACTGAATTATAAGTCTATATTTTTTTTCTTAAAAATGAAAAAATATGAGTGTGCACAAGAAACGTAACGTTACGACCAATATAGAAAAGAGGGCGTACGATGAGAAGAACAATGACGACTGATGAAGCGATTAAGCGCTGGAATAAACATGCTGACTATTTTACAGCAGGCTATGATGAGCACGGTGGTATTCATAGAGAGGTATTGTTAAATACTGCAATCGCAATTTGAAAAGGATTTACACTGTGCGGATTTCATTGTATGTAAATTGAGAAAATAAGGGACAGGATCATGCATGATAAGGAGGGAAGCGTGTGCAGATATTCCACGTAAGTGAAGAGAGTGATATTCAAGTGTTTCATCCCAGAACACCGACTCGAACGGACTTAGATCCAACGAAAAGGCTCGTATGGGCAATAGATGATCAATGTTTACCTAATTTTTTGACACCTAGAAATTGTCCACGTGTTTGTTATCACGTTGGTCCAAATACATCTGAAAGCGACCAGCAAACTTATCTATCATCAAAATCATGTTCGCATGTTGTCGTTATTGAAAACAAATGGTATGAAACGATGAAACATACGAAATTATACTTGTATGAATTTGATACAAAAGAGTTCACACTGCAAGATGAGAATGCTGGCTATTATGTAAGTGAAACAGCGCAAATTCCAATTGCCAAATGGGAAGTAGTTGATGTATTTCAAGAGCTGTTTACACGTAATGTTGAATTACGTTTCGTAAATGATTTGTGGGATATGTTTGATGAAATTCAAAACACAACGTTTCATTGGTCCATGTGTAGAATGCAGTTTGCACAGCCGAGGTTTGAGGAATAATTTTTAAGAAGAGGATATTATGTTCAATATGAGCATATACCCTCTTCTCTTATACATATTAGTTTAGTTAAACAGATATTGAAAATATAGTTCAATATGTATATAATATTCGGAAAAGTATATCCGCTTAAAGTGGAGGATGTAGCTCATAGCGGGAAGCATAGTGAGGTCTTTAGACCGAGCGTTAATATTACTACTTTAGGAGGTGGCAATCAGTAATGAAACAACAAGAACACGTTATCTTTCGTGAGGTTCAGCGACCACAACAAATTTGGGTATGGATACTCATATTGGGGATCGCCATACTGATGTGGTATGGATTCATTCAACAAATTATCCTTGATACCCCGTTTGGAGATAAACCAGCTCCCAATGGTGTATTAATTGTTTTGTGGTTGTTTTTTGGGATTGCCTTTCCTGTATTAATGCTTGGGGTATTGAAACTGATCATTGAGGTCCGTGAAAAAGGTCTTTATGTTCGTTTTGTTCCTTTTCATTTTCAATATAAGCAGTACCTCTTCAAAAATATACTTCACTATGAAAGCGTTACTTACAGTCCACTAAAACGATTTGGAGGATGGGGAATTCGTTTTAACCTTAAGGGTGAAAAAGCCTATAACATGAATGGAAAGAAAGGTATAGAGTTAAAGTTGAAATATAGCACAGTGGTAATCGGCACTCAAAAACCGGACGAATTAAAAAAAGCATTGGACTCGGCACAAAAAGCAAAATGAAAATTAATCTTCAACAAACGGGCACGATTGTTGAATAAGAAAGGACATTACATATTTTATATTAGTCATATAAAATATGTAATGTCCTTAAATTTATTTGTTTTTTAATTTAGGTCTTGATAAAATCTTTTTTCAAAATGGATTCTTTTGCTTTGACGTGAGAGTTTGAGAAGTATTTTTTAGCTTCTTTCGATTACTTCGATGTTTTAATCTTAATCTGACTAAATTCAATTGGTATATAATATTTATTATAAACGACAGGATATTTATCGCTAATATAGACACTTTCTAAAATCAAATCACATTCTTCTCCGTGGAAAAGTTGGTATTTTAATGACGGAGTATTGACGGAATTAGAGCGTTTAATTTCGATAGTAGAGGAATTAGCAAGTTCATAGATTTTCTCCTCTAACATTTCCAGTACTTGCTTTTCGTTTTGTAAGTCAAGATTTAACTTCGAAACAGCTTCTATTGGCATCATTGTAAAAGCGAAAGCTACGATTTTATCGTTACTTTTATACCAGCGTTCCAATGCAACCACGGCAGTCATTTCTTGATTTAATACTTGCATGGCATAGTCTGTAACTAGGTCAATTCGGAAAGTAAGTTCGATATCATCGATTTTTTTCGTATAGCATTTATATAATGGATTCCCTAACTTCTCCAAGCCATCCATACTTTCATTATGATGAAACTTTGTAATGAAATTTCCTTTTCCATGGATATTTTTCACCAATCCATCTTCCTGTAACAGTGCTAAAGCATGCCGTAATGTCATTCTGCTTACACCAAATATTTTGGCCAATTCGGGTTCTGTTGGAAGCTTACTGCCTGGAGGAAATGTTCCATCCATGATTAATGTATACAACTGGTCATACACAGTGACGAATAACGGCTTTTTTTGTTTATTGAGTTCATGAAGTTTATTTTTCATTTTCTTATACCCCTATAGCTTTTTCAATTCATGACTATTCTTTTTTGTTCTATTGTAACTTACTTTTATGTGGAAATTAATACGCTTTCAAAAAAACATTATAATTGGCATTCGGTGTATGTGTTACGCCGGGGAAAATGCCTTTTCCCCGGCACCGATAATGATTACTGCCTTTACACTTGAATCTGTTTTAATTCTGTCCAAGAACATCTTGGTTTAACGCATTTAGTGCTTCTGGTCTGTTTAGTGTAATTGTTGCGATACTATTTTCCTAAGTATAGAGGATGATATTTTTATTTAACATCTTAATCCCTCCATTTGCCTTTTTAAAAATGATAAACCAAAATCTATCTGTAATTTTGAGTTTTTATTGAACGAACGATGAAGATCACTTGAATCCGAACGAAAGTTTCCTCAAATAAGCATGTTCCCATTTATGAAAAATTATGCTGTAATAGTGATAGAACAATATTTTACTCTGTTCTATATAAATTCATTTTGATTTCTCGACATATAAATCGCTGCTATGCAGAGTATAACGGGATCGCTACCGGCCTGCTCCCTTTGTTTTAAAACATCGCATGTGGCAGGAAAAGGCCCTGACCGCTCCTATGCACGGCTAGACGCTTACGTCCTCTCCTAAAAAGAAAGAGGTTTTTATGTCGTTTTTTCAATTTATATTTATATAAGTAGTCAAAGAAGTGAGGAATTGAGATTGAAAAAGTTTAAGAAGTTTTATTTAGAGATTACGAGTGTATGTAACCTCGCATGCAGCTTTTGTCCGCCAACAGAACGACAAAAACAATTTCTTTCTGTGGAGGATTTTGCAAAAAGGTTAGATCAAATTAAGCCTCACACAGACTATATTTATTTACATGTAAAAGGTGAGCCTTTGCTTCACCCTAAAATAGATCAATTGTTAGATATTAGTCATGAAAAAGGCTTTAAAGTTAACATTACAACGAACGGAACATTAATTAATAAAAAGAGAGACAGATTATTAAATAAACCTGCACTCAGACAGATGAATTTTTCGCTTCATAGTTTTGATGGCCATGAAGGTTCTAAAGATAAGGAAGGATATGTAAGAAGTATACTTTCTTTCATTAAAGAAGCAACGAGCCAATCAGATTTAATTGTTTCGCTCAGACTATGGAACTTAACGCAAGACAATAAGACAAATGTTGAAATACAACGAAACAGAGAGTTGCTAGCAATTATTGAGAAAGAATTTGATTTACCATACAAAATTGAAGAGAAGGTCACACCAGGAAGTGGTGTGAAAATAGCAGACGGCATTTATATTAATCAAGATTACGAGTTTCAGTGGCCTGCACTGCATGAAGAAGAAGACGATGGAAAGGGCTTCTGTTATGGCCTTCGAAATCAAGCAGGTATTTTAGCAAACGGAACGGTTATTCCTTGTTGCTTAGATGGTGAGGGCATTATTAACCTTGGAAATATTAACAATGACTCATTTTCTGAGATTATCGAAGGGGAACGAGCAACAAATCTAGTAGATGGTTTTTCACGAAGAGAGGCAGTAGAGGAACTTTGCAGAAAATGTGGATATCGGAAAAGGTTTGGAAAGTAGATTGAGAGGGATTAGGTTAGTAACCTAATCCCTTATTTATATATTATTGTGATTTCTTATTAAAGAATAAGTTTAAGTCTGTTTTGTCTATATCCTCTGCTAAAGCTTCATGTATCATATCGCTTAATACTTTCAATTTCTGTTTTTCAAAAAACGGGACACTAATTAAATAAGGTGTTCCTGATTTTTCAATGTTTAATATTGTTTGGATTCCATTACCTGCAATTCCTATACCTAAAATGAGTAGTATCAGACCAAGGATAAAGCTATTGTCTAAAGAACCCAATCCGATGAAAAATATAAATAATCCTATAATAATTGGTTTGATGAAGTATTTGGTAGATAACATAGCTCCAGAAATATTTTTTAGAGGGATACTTTGTTGGTCTTTACCAGCAGGGATAAATCCTAATATTGTGTTTGGTAAGTTTGTTTTTACAAACCTACTATCGACATCTCGTTATCTTTCTTTTTTTAAAACTGCGCATGTGGCAGGAAAGGGCCCTGACCGCTCCTACGCATCGCCAGTCCCTCTTGCCCATTTAAAAAAATGCTTTTCTGTCGGTTTTTCATAAAATAACTAAGTTGTTACGATTGGTAAATATATACTTGTGACGTATTTTTGAAGAAGTAGAAGAGGGAATAGAAAATTGTTAAAATAGCAATAAAGTAATATAGAAGGATTTTAGATATGATGCGAAATAAATGGTTATCTAAATTATCATTAAAAAAAATGACGACATTATTGGTGTTAATGTCAGTTATCGTTTCGTTAATAGCAAGTGCGACTCTGTTACATTTTTATGTGTTGGATCGAGAAAAGGATGTTGTAAATGAAAAATTGAAAAATACTGCTAGAGTGGTTGCGAAAGATCCCCGTGTCATAAATGAAGTTGCTAATGATTCGTCTAGTTCAGAGATAGAGCAGTATACGCTAGAAGTGATGGAATCGACAGGTGTTAGTTTTGTTGTTGTGCTTAATAATGAGCTAATTCGAAAATCACATCCAGATAAAAGTGTTATAGGAAAACCTTTTTCAGATATTGAGGATGCCAAAAAATCATTAAATGGTTCTGAGCATTTTTCCAAGCAAGTTGGTGTGTTAGGAGAGGGTACACGTTTCTTTACTCCGATTTGGAATGAAAAAGGGCAGCAAGTTGGTATTGTTTGTGTAGGTTTTATGCAGAAAACAATAAATAAAGAGTTATGGGATGCACAGAAAAATCTTTATTTGGGGTTAGGATTCGGCCTTTTTGTGGGAATATTGGGTGCATTGTATTTAGCAAAGCAATTAAAGAAAATATTATTAGGATTCGAACCTACGCAGATCGTGGCGAATATAAAGGAACGCGATACGATTATCGATTCTGTAGGTGAAGGAATCATTGCGGTGACTCCAGGTCGAAAAATCCTTTTACAAAATTTAAATTTTACAGAACTCATAAAGAAGGCTAAGTTTACCGGGGACAATATGAAAGAAGGGTACCTTGATAACGATATCTTTGCAACGTTTTTTGGAGAAGTATTTACAACAGGAAAGTCAATTTCCGATCATGTAATTGTCGTGAATCAGTTTGAATTCATCGTTAATATTCAGATTATCTATATAGATAAAAAAATTTATGGGGCGGTTGCAACGTTACGTGATCAATCAGAAATGCAGCAGCTTATTCGAGAACTTAGTGGAGCAGAACAATATATTGACGCCTTACGTGCGCAAAATCATAAATTTATGAACCAATTGCATACGATTTTAGGATTGATTGAATTGGAAAAATATCAGGATGTTAATCACTTTATTCGTGTATTAAATGCCGATTATCACCGTGAGATCGGGTTTGTAGCTGATAAAATTAAAAGTCCAGCAGTTGCAGGTTTTTTACTCGGAAAAACGAGCGAGCTAAAAGAGCAAGGTGTAACGTTAATGATAGACGCAGATTCTTATTTTCCAAGTATGAAAATGGGTGAGATGCTTCATGATTTGTTATTATCGATGGGGATTTTACTAGATAATGCCAAGGAGGCTATGTCGTTAACATTGATAAAACAAGCGACGCTCTTTCTGCACTATGATGAGGAGGAGGAAGTGATTCTAATTGAAGTGAAGGATACAGGAGTAGGCATAGATGGAGTGTTAATGGAACGGATTTTTGAGAGAGGGTTTTCAACAAAAGGCGAGGCAAGAGGCTATGGATTGGATGCTGTTCAATCAATTGTCAAACAATATGATGGGCTTGTTGATGTACAATCAGAAGTAGGGAACGGAAGCATTTTTCGAATGGAAGTACCTTATAAACGGAGGAACATAGATGATTAAAGTTATCATAGTTGAGGATGACCCTATGGTTGCAATGATCAATCGGCAATTTATTGAGCGGTTTGAAGGTTTTCGAATTATCGCTTCTGTCGGCAATATTGGGGAAATATGGAATGTAATTAATAAAAATGTACCTGATTTAATCTTACTTGATGTTTATTTACCAGGAGAAACGGGGATTGATTTTTTACAGACTGTACGTCAAAAGGCGCTTTCTATACCAATTATTATGATTACAGCAGCTCATGATATACCTACTATTAAGAAATCACTAGAGTGTGGGGTAATTGATTTCTTAATTAAACCTTTCTCATATGAAAGGTTTGAACTAGCAATAGAAAATTTTCTTCAATATCATTCACTAACTACTAAGTTAGAAGAAACCGATCAAGATACGTTAGATCAAATATTAATAAAAGAGAGGGTACCTTCTCTTGTAAATCCTGCTTGTAAGGAATTGCGTTCAAAAATTCCTAAAGGATTATCCAAAATCACATTAAAAAAAATTCTTCATGTGCTAGTGGAACAAGAGGGGTATTTTTCAACAGAGGATATTGCGAAAGAAGTTGAGTTATCACGTATTTCAACAAAGAAGTATTTGCTGTTTTTAAATGAGATTGGTTATTTAAGTGAAGAATTAAAGTATTTAGCAGTTGGACGACCAATTACGGTATTTCATGTTGTTCCTGAGAAAGAGCATTTGATTATGTCATTTAAATAAGTAGCATTGATGACACTATGTATACATCAAATAAAAAACTGACAGAAAAGCATTTTTTTAAATGGTCGAGAGCAACTGGCCGTGCATAGAAGCGGTCAGGGCCTTTTTCTGCCACGTGCGATATAAAAACAGAAAGAGAAAACGAGTGCAGGTGCTTTTTATTCTGCATAGATGGGATTTAGATGTTGCAAAATTTACATGCTGTGCGTTGAAGCCTAATAAAAAGAGTCAAACTTGAAAACAGCTTGACTCTTTTTTATGGAATATGGAAATTAGCTTATAGAAACAAGTTCTCGCTTTTTCGGTAAAGGAACAGCATTTGCTGTGTGCTCTTTTGTAATGATATCATGTAGGTTTTCGAAGCTTGTTTCGATCATATTCGTAAGTGCTTCATCTGTATTAGATCCCATATGAGGTGTCACGAGGACACGAGGGTATAGTTCTAGTAGTGCTTGAACGGTTGGGTCTAATTTTTTTGTTGTTTTATCAAATTTTTGAAAGAATATGTTTTCTTCATTCTCAAAGACATCTGTTGCAAAGCCTTCTAGTTTATGAGATTGCAAGGCATTAAGAATGGCTTCATTATCTTGCAGTTCACCTCGAGCAGTGTTAATGAGAATGGCTCCATCTTTCATTTTTGAAATGAATTCAGCATCGATCATTTTATCATTTGTTCCTGGGATATAAGGGACGTGTATACTTACGATATCACTTTCTTTTAATAAATTGTCCAATTCCATAAAGGTAACCGTTTGTTTCGCTGCATCACTTTGGAATACATCATACCCAAGCACTTTGGCACCAAGCCCTTTAAAAAGTTTTGCTTCTGTTAATCCAATTTTACCAGTACCAATAATACCGACTTTACAGTTTCTAATTTCTTTGCTGAACATCGTCCGATCGACAGTGAAATCTTGATTTGCTGTTTTTGTTGTTGTATAGGTTGTATGTCTTAATAATGACATAGCAAGTGTTAAAGATAGTTCTGCAATGGCATTTGGAGAGTAGGAAGGAACTCTTGCCACGTGCATGTCGTAATCTGCTGCTGCTTGCAAATCAATATGATTATAGCCAACGGTACGTGTGAATAAATATTTTACACCGTATTCTTTTAGCTTTTTAATATTTTGCAAATCTGCTATGCAATTTCCTCTTAATAAAACAGCATCCATTCCTCTAGCTGTTTCAATATTGTCGTGTCTAAGTAAGTCTTCAATTAAGCATAGATCGAAATTATGCTTATTTAATTGATTAAAAAACGGTACTTCATTTTCTCTAACTCCGTAACAAGCTACTTTTAATGTCATAGTTCATCTCTCCATTATCATGATAGTTTTTTATCCAAATATTCCCGTACCACTAATTAAATTAATGATGATAATCCACACAGGAATCATCACAACCGCACAAATTGTAGAAAGTAAAGATGCATTCGAAGCAAGCAGCGCATCTTTATCAAAGCTAATTGCATAAGCCGCTGCTACAGTAGCAGTTGGTGTCGCCATCATAATGACAACAACTCCTACAGAAATAGCGCTCATTGAAAGAATTCCTGTAAGTGAAAGAATTGCGAGAAATACAATGTTGATAATAGGAACGAACACAATTTTGTTTATGCTGTAGATGAAAGATGTCCGATCTGTAATCGCTGTTTTGAAGTTTACAGCACCGAGTGTTGCTCCAATCGAAAGCCAAGCAAGTGGTGAAGCTAGTCCTGATAAATAAGTCATCGGTTTATATAACCAAACGGCAGTCCGATCAATTCGTAAAAATGCAACGTTTGATACTTTTCCATTAGCAGCTGTAATGGCTACTTGAGGTAAATATTCTTGGAACATCCAGATAAATAATCCGAGAAAAGTCGCAATGACAATAGGATTTGCAAACATTTCTTTTATATTTTTTGCTTCCATTTTCAGGCCACTCATCTTGATATAACCATACGAGTATAGAAAAATTCGGTAACCAATATTGAAAATGGAGGCGTATAGCACACCTTTAGGTCCATATATAGCACCTACAATCGGAATACCAAAGAAAGTTGTTGAACCGAAAATTGTTAAAACACGTAATGTATCTTGCTTGTCACCTTTAAATTTTAGATACATAGGCTTAGAGACAAAAATTAAAATAATGTAAATAAGTAATCCCCAAATTAAAATGTTTATTCCTTCAGCTAAAGATTTTTGATTAATATCCATCATAAAAGATGTGAAAGCTAGAGCAGGTAAAGCAACGGATAATACGACTTTTGATAGCATCTTTCCAACTTGATCATTAAAAATTCCTTTTTTGCGACAAAAGAAACCTAGCAATATAATGAAGATTGTTGAAGTAATGGCACTGAGAATATTCATATTAGTGACGGTCTTCTGAATAATTTGAAATACATTCATGGATCTTTCCTCCAAACGAATTAATTTGTGAATAAGTTCACAAACAGTGATAAAATTTTAGCCGGCTATTTCTTATAAGGACATCATAAAGTTATTTGACTTATTCAAAAACAATTTGGAATTAACATAAATTATGTAATTAAAGTAAGTGAAATATTGAGCAAAGTCTGCGCGGTTTTACAGTAATAGGAAATGAAGTGATCCCTTTCAATAGTTTCAAATCATTTTCGTTAATTACGTATGTATTTATTTAAGGCAGAAATAGAATTCTAGTCATTGTTCATATGAATGTTATCTCATCATGATTCGGGGTTTTTGTGTGCCTTTACATATCATTCCTTGTTTCAATCGCTATATTTTTCATTTTCCTTATAGAATCCTTATAATTGTCATTTATTCTAGACTTACCAAAGACAAGGAGGAAGTTTAGAATGAGTGAGATGATTTTAGAAACAAAGAATCTTTGCAAAACATTTCAAAAACAAAGGGTAGTACAAGATATTTCACTTTCTGTACCGAAACATTCAATTTACGGATTGTTAGGTGCGAATGGGGCAGGGAAATCAACTACTTTGAAAATGATAACAGGCATGCTTACGCCTACTTCTGGTGAAATTTATTTCGATGGTCATACATGGACGCGGCATGATTTACATTTTATCGGTGCTTTGATTGAGTCACCTCCGCTGTATGAAAATTTAACAGCAAGAGAAAACTTGCTTGTTCGCACGACTGCTTTAGGGTTGCCAAAGTCAAGGATTGATGAAGTATTGCGTGTTGTAGAGCTAGAGAATACAGGGAAGAAAAAGGCTGGTAAGTTTTCGATGGGAATGAAGCAACGATTAGGAATTGCGATTGCGTTGCTTAATCATCCGAAGCTTTTAATATTAGATGAACCAATGAATGGACTGGATCCTTTTGGAATACAGGAATTAAGAGAATTGATTCTTTCTTTCCCTAGCAAAGGAATTACCGTCATTTTATCCAGCCATATTTTAAGCGAAGTAAGTCAGGTTGCAAATCATGTTGGGATTATATCGAACGGCGTATTGGGGTATCAGGGGGAACTGAATAAGACCGATGACTTGGAAAACTTATTTGTACAAGTGGCGAGAAAATATAAAAGGGAGGCATAAGAAGTGATTCCATATCTTGTATCTGAAAAAATCAAAATTAGACATACTTTTTTGAATAAACTTATCTGGCTAGCTCCATTAGCTCCAATGCTGCTTGCTTTTTTAATAGCGGGAGATTATTTTCAACTATCTAGTTACAACTGGTGGTACACTACTATTCTTCCAGGAATGATTTCTTTAAGTTGTGTACTTTTTGCGGAGAAGGATAAAAAAATGAATAATCGAGCTATTTTATCGTTACCTATTTCGTTAAAACGAGTATGGCTTTCTAAAATATTACTAGTTTTAGGAATTTTAATTTGTTCCTGCATGATTTCTTTCTGTGGCATACAGTTATCTAGTTTACTAGTAAATAAAGAGAATTTCCGAATCATTCCTGCGATGAATGTATTATTAGGAAGCATTGTTTTGATCGTTACATTTATGTGGCAAATTCCTATATGTTTGTTTTTAGGTAACAAAATAGGTTTATTTCTAACGATTCTATTGAATATGGGAGCGAATGTATTTTTAGGAATTCTATTTGCAACAAAAAGTATGTGGTGGATGAATCCATTTACATATCCAGCCAGACTCATGATTCCTATTGTGAAAATATTACCGAATGGGTTGTATGCAGAACCAGGAAGTGTAACGTTCACACCAGAGCTTCTTTCCTATCATGCCCTACTGCCAGGGATAGTCATTTCGGTAGTGCTGTTTCTTTTGTTTACTTATGTGACGACAAAATGGTTTGGAAAGCAGGAGGCAAAATAAAATGGGAGTTTTACCAAGGTTATTAAGCGCCGATTTTCTAAAGATGAAGGGTACCACTTTTTTCTGGATACATATAGCGATGCCAATTATCGGAATTGTTCTATTTTTAAGTTATTACTCCTTTTCAAAACTTGATTCTATTAGTAAGGTTCCTGGTTATATACAAGTATTATCAATAGCTTTTCCGCTCTTAATTAGTGTTGTATGTTCTTTTGTTGTAGAACAAGAAGTGTTAGCAGGGAATTTTACAGAACTTTTATCAACAGAGTACGGAAAGCGGAAAGCATTTATTAGTAAAGTATGTTTGCTGTTAATATGCGGATTTTGTTCTACCATATTGGCAGTCTTTGGGTTTGCGGTAGGGTTTCATTTTCTGCTAGGACAGAATGAATTACCACTGTCTTTCTATTTTTGGATATCTTTCGTCCTTTTTGGATGTCAGATTTTTATGTATCTATTCCATCTGTTCTTGAACTTTCGCTTTAGTAAAGGTGCTTCCATTGGAGTTGGCATTATGGAAAGCTTGCTGGCAGCTTTAATGCTTACCGGAATGGGAGAAGTTATTTGGAAATACATGCCGTGTGCGTGGGGAATGAGATTGAGTAATAGTTTTTTTGCATACAGATTGAATCCAGATTCGTTTCATACTTTACCAGTAGATATTCAAATGGGAGTAATTATATGTATTTGCTCAACGATCATTGCGTTTGTTATATCACTTATTTGGTTTTCCTTTTATGAAGGGCGTAAAGAAATGTAAACACATTTTGTAAATACAGCATTATAATGGAAGTTGGAGGAGGGGACCTGTATGGCAAAAATATTAGCAATTGATGATGAAGAGGGCATTCTTTATATTATAAAAAGTGCTTTAGAAAAAGAAGGACATGAGGTAACTGCCGTGAGTAATCCTCTTACGATTTCAAAGAACAATTTTTCTCATTATGATTTAATTTTATTAGATGTCATGATGCCGGAAATAGATGGATTTACACTCTGTCAGGATATCCGGGACTTGGTTGATAGTCCTATTGTGTTTCTAACTGCGAAAACAATGGAAAAGGATTTGATCACAGGGCTGAGCCTTGGCGGCGACGATTATATAACAAAGCCTTTTGGAATTGGCGAACTGCGTGCAAGAGTATCAGCACATGTAAGGCGTGAACATAGGGAAAAGCAAAATGCATTTTCTCTGTCTGGTCTTACATTTCATCTATCGAGTAAAGAAATATCGTATGACGATACAGTTATTCCATTTACGAAAAGCGAGTATGGGATTTGTGAGTATTTAGCTTTGAATCACGGTCAAGTTTTTTCAAGAGAAAAAATCTATGAAAATGTTTTTGGATATGATGGTGATAGTGACAATCAAGTCATTGTGGAACATATTAAAAATGTTCGCTATAAATTATCTAAGTATGGTATGAATCCAATCGAAACAGTGTGGGGAATCGGATATAAATGGAAAAGGTAAAAAAACAAATCAATCTCCGCAAAATTTTTATACGGTATATTTTCGCATTTTCAATAGGGACGATTGCTTTAGTTGCTATTCATATGAGCTTGTTCAGTATTGGCGTTAACACAGGAGTGATTCTTCCCGCGAATTATTATGAGAAACAAATTGAATCGCAAAGAGACGCCATAGTAAAAGCAGAACAAGGCGATGATCGGATTTTAAAACAATATAAATATGTTGTGTATGACTTTTCTGGAAACGTCATTCAAGGGAATATTCATAAAAATGATGCGAAGAAAATATGGGATAGCGTACAGAACAACGAAATAGGCGGAGGAGGATACTACTATGCAGTTATGAAGCGAAATAAAGATATTTGCGTCGTTTTATATACATTGCATACGAATTATAAAAATCCTGTTTTGCAGAAGTATTTACCAATCCCGGACATTTCTTTGATTATCTCTTTTATCCTATTATTTGTTGCAGAAGTGTTATTTCTATCTCGCTTTTTTGGGAAATCATTGTCAAAGGAAATGCTACTTTTGAAAAAAGTAACTGATAAAATTCAAAAGGAAGATTTAGATTTTCAAGTAGAGCAATCGAAAATAGTAGAAGTGAATGACATATTAAATTCCTTAGTAAAAATGAAAGATGAATTGAACGATTCTTTGCGTAAACAGTGGGAGATGGAAACGAATAGAAGAGAACAGATTGCTGCTTTAGCGCATGATGTCAAAACGCCATTAACGATACTGAGAGGGAATGCTGAGTTGTTAAACGAATTCATGCTGGATTCGGATCAAAAGAAATGTAATGAGCATATTTTGAAAAGTGTTGCTGAAATGGAGATGTATATGCAATCATTGCTCGACATTACGAAAAGTGAGGAAGGGACTTCACTTCAATTTAAGCAGATAGAACTTCAAAACTTTATTGAAAATATTATAGAAGAAAGTGCAATTTGTGCTTTGGACAAACAGTTACATGTAATGAAAGAAGTTAAGAACATACCGAAATATATTCATGGTGATGAGGTTGCTTTGAAAAGAGCAATTATGAATGTGCTGATGAATGCAATTGAATATTCTCCGGTATGTGGTGACTTGTTATTCACAGTTGAAACCGTTCATAATAAGGTTCGATTTATTATCGAGGATGTAGGAAGAGGATTTACAAAAGAAGAAATGAGTTCAGCTACAGAACAATTTTATAGGGGAGATAAAAGTAGAAACTCAAAACATCATCATGGAATCGGATTATATATTGCAAAAAACTTTGCAAATCAGCACGGTGGAAATATTTACTTAAGTCATTCAGACAAGCTAGGCGGAGCAAGAGTTGTTTTGGAAATAGCGGTGTAGTGGAGGAAATGCCGAAAAAACGCATTAGACGTTGATTTGATGCGTTTTTTGTTTATAATTCTGTACAGATGTTACAAGTACATTTTCATATCTTTTGTAGGAAATCAAAGTATTGTAGAGAATACTTTGATATTGGGGAGCAAGGCGAAATTTCAATTTGAGGAAAATTTCATATGATAAGGGAATGCCAGTTTGAAGATTTAGAGCAGCTTATAAAAATAAGTAGTATGGAAGTAATAGATGCTGATTTGAATAACATGATGACTATTTTTAAGGAAACGAAACACTTTTTAGTGTGGGATGAATTAGGAGTAAAAGGTTTCGCTTTTGTGATTATAAGAAATAAAGAGAAAAGAGAGTGGGATATTCAAGTGTACGTTGATCCACGAGAAAGAAGAAAAGGAATCGGTACGTTACTTCATCAAGAAATTCATCGGCTTATAGAAAGTGAAAATCCGAGTGTTTTCGTTACAGAAGTCAGAGTGGATAAGGAGAATCCAGCTTCTTTTTACAGCTCTTTCCGAACGGGAAAGCCCATCGCCTTTAGGCATGGGATGAAAGTGAGGTTGGATACGGAGTACCACTGAAAATTGCGAGGTTTGTGGTACTTTAAGTATCCAAAATGTTGGTATCTTTTATTTTTTGTCTTTCGCGTTGTAGTTTAACGATCAAACTGATACAATGTGAATATGATAAATGATTATAGAAGAACCAAAACAACTGTGTCATTAATTAACTACCATTTTGTGTTTTGCCCGCGATACAGAAGAAAGATTTTTCTTAACACAAAAGTAGAAGAACGTTTCAAAGAGTTGGTTCAAGGAATATGCGGAGAACTGGATATTG
>NZ_KB910953.1 GCF_000383235.1 Bacillus sp. 123MFChir2 | reverse complement strand
CTGTATCGCGGGCAAAACACAAAATGGTAGTTAATTAATGACACAGTTGTTTTGGTTCTTCTATAATCATTTATCATATTCACATTGTATCAGTTCGGTTGTTAAACTACAACGCGAAAGATAAAAAATAAAAGATACCAACATTTTGGATACTTAAAGTACCACAAACCTTGCAATTTTCAGTGGTACTCCGTATCCAACCTCACTTTCATCCCATGCCTAAAGGCGATGGGCTTTCCCGTTCGGAAAGGGCTGTAAATATAATCGCTCTGTAATGAGTGTTGGATATTTTTTTGAGATAGTTTTATAGTCCATTCATGTCATTTCCTTTCTACATTTCTACTTGAAATGCTGTATAATGACTCCTTTACCCTCTTCCACCTCAACTTCTGCAAGTGCCCCGTTTATAAATGTAATTTGCGGGGGCGTATGACCACAGTCTACGTCATAAATAATTGGAATTTGCAGCTCATCAGCAAGTTCTGCATATACATCTTCAGCAGTATATTCATTCACTGGATGATTGGCAGCACTGCGTCCGAATAAAATACCGGAACAATTATCAAACCAACCAGCCAATTTCATTTGAACTAATGTGCGTCGTAAATCAGTAGTGGTCAACTCACAATTTTCAAAATACCAAATGAACGGATCGTCATTACAATATTTTTTCTGAAAATCTTGTAGGTTACCAAATGGTGTGCCAATTAGGTGTCTAATCACATCAATACATCCGCCAAGCAATCGGCCGGTTATGTTCACACTACCATTCGAAAGTGTTTTCCAATTCGTTTCTTCTGTTAAGTGAAACACACAAGGAGATGGATTATTATGTTGCCATTTTTCTTGATATTTCTCTGAAGAATACTGAGTGATTGAATCTCCTGCTGGCGTTGATAACACACTTTGCCACATTGCTGTTGTTTGATCAGAATATTCGCCTCTTACATCTACAAAATTCGTTCCATGAGCAGTCGCTATTCCTGTTTTTAACGTAATCGCTAATAATAAAACACTCATATCCGAGTATCCCAATACCCATTTCTTATTTATCTTTCCAAAATCAATATCTTCTAGTATTTCAATTAATAGCTGACCACCCCAAGGAGGAATGATGATATCAATGTTTTTATCTTGCATCATTTCCATAAATTCAATTGCTCTCTTTTTCGCACTAGCAGACCTAACTTTCTCTTGTGTCCAAACTGTTTCTCCGCAAACGACTGTATAACCTTTTCTTTCCATACTTTCACAAGACTGTTTAAACATATTATGTAGTGCTGCACCTACACCAGAAGAAGGTGCCGTTACTCCAATCGTTGCTCCTTTTCGTAAAAATGGATATTGTATCATATGTATTTTCCCCTTCTTTCCTATATATCTAGACTTATATTCGTTAAACTACTATCAAAATCCTTCATTCAGTTACCGTTTGTAAATCTTCCTCCAATATGCTCCCTATTTACATAAAGATAACTTATAGTGTAATATTACACTATAAGTTGAATTAAATACTGATTTATAGAAGTGATGTTATTCGAATAAAGAAACTGTAATTCATTTCATTTCTAAACATGTTCGTCTGATTCATCTTGAAAAAGGATATTCTCAAGAAAAAATAGCTACTGTTTCAGGAATTTCGAAAAAGACATTGGTTCAAGTTGAAAATGAAGTGGAAATAGAAGGAGATGAATATGAATATGAAAAGAACAAAAATAACATATAGCATACTGTTTAGTTTATTACTATTAACATCATGTGATATATCGAACAAAGAAATTGAACAAAAAGCACAAAACTATACAAAATCGGAGTATGGTATTTCTGTTAAACTAAATCAAGTTGAAACACATGAGACCGGAAAAATTTTATCTTTACCTGGTCCAAAAGAGCGAACAGCTTATGTGCAGCAAGTAGATGAACCACATTTGCAATTCCAACTATTTTTCGATAAACGATTCTCTCCAAAAGTAGATAATGATAACTATAAAATAATAAAAGAAGCGTATGATTTACAAGAAAAATTCAATACATATTATAAAAAAAAAGGGAATGACACTATATTTACGTTCGATCAAATGCAGACAGGGGGTACTTTTTTCGATAAGAAGACCGAGAAAGAAATAGCAAAGAAAAATTTGAAGCATTATGTTACGGCAGTTTTTAGAAGTAATATCTTTTTAGATGTAAATAATCCTGCACATATGGAAAAATTAGCGGAAGTTGCAAGAAGTATTCAGGAATTTAATAAAACAATTGAAAATAATAAGGTTAGTGTGGACGACATAACGATTCAGCTGCCAAATGCTAATAAGAGTTTATTACAAAATATTGTAGTAGATTATGTAGTAACGGCTGAAGAAGCAGAAAAGGCCCTTGAGAAAAGGAGTGATTATATGAAAGCTTTACAGCTTACAAAGTGAAAAAGGAAATCATTTCGATTTCCTTTTTTGATATTTCTCATCAAAACTGTCGTAGCGATAAGAATGTTCACGCGCACAAGTAGGAGCGAAATGTTCATCAAAACCAAGGAGTTTTCCTTCATTTCGTTTGTTATAAGCAATGATTGCTTTCGTTTTCATGCGGCGAAGTTATGTGTAAATCGCTTCGTAATCATAACCTGCGTCTAATACGCCATACTGAATGATCAACGAAAAAAGTCGTTCTTGTATACCTTTTAATAAAGGAATAGCGGCTTTTTATCGAAAGTTAAGAGAACTGAATACAAATAAAAAATGATTCTTTAGATATATGAGAATCGCTTTTTTATGTGAAATATTTCTTTAACGTACAATTTTCTTTTTTTCGTGTCGGGCCTTTAACAACAGAACGCCATACTTACATTTCACAAAATATCCCATTCTGTTTATAATAAAATTTATAAAATGGATTTTATTACATCCCTGTTTTATTATTTAGAAAGGTGGTGTATGTAAATGAAACCATATAAAATCCCTCGTTAAACCCGTGGTCCTCCTTGGCCATTTATATATGATCTCATTCAATATTTTTATAAAAAAAGGAGAACTGTATATGATTGGTCCGGAAAAAGTTACGAGAGAAGAAAGAATGAAAATTGCTTATACGATTGCAGATAAAATATTAGAAAAGTATGGTTCAAAGGTTAAAGCAATCGGTATCTACGGTTCTTTAGCTAGAAAAACAGATGGTCCATTTTCAGATATTGAAATGAAATGTATTTTGTATTCTTTAAAAGATAGCTATAGCTATGAATGGACATCAGGTAATTGGAAGGCAGAAGTAAACTTCGATAGCGAAGAAGATATTGTAGAAGAAGCCACTACAGTAGAAGAAAATTGGCCACTTACTCATGGACAATTCTTCACAATGCTACCAATATATGATCCCGAAGATTTTTTCAAAGAGTTAAGACAAAAAGCCAGTTCTATAGACAAGACTATTTTTGAAAAAACGATTTGTAAAACATTAGTTGAAGAAATGTACGAATACATTGGGAAATTAAGAAATATAGAAATTCAAGGCCCTGAAACATTTTTACCTACTTTGGCTATAAAAATAGCAACTTCAGGTGCGATGATTTTAGGATTACACAACAAACGATATTTTACGACATCAACTCAAGTATTGCCTGAGGCTATAGCTTTTACAGATAAACCAGAAGGATTTGACGCACTTTGTGAAATGGCGATGTCAGGAAATCTTTCTGATCCTAAACAAATTATTCATGTTTGTGAAAACTTTTGGAATGGTTTATTGAGCTGGTCAGCAAAAAAAGACTATGTTATAAATTGTTCAAATGATATACTTTTTATTTGAGCATTTATTAAGTTCCCACAAAGAAACCTGGTCATAAACAAACCCTAAACAAAAACTACTCCTCGTGAATTGACTAGAACGAGGAGCAGTTTCTTCTATTTAATTGGCTTTTCCAGCACATATAAGTCTTCTTCTAAATTTGTAAGTTTATCTGCAACAAGTTTTGTAGCGTCACCTATTGCTTGATTATATATATGTGGCCCAAGTTCTTTTATCATTTCTTCAATTAAGCGCTCCGCTTGAAAACGGCCAATTTCTCCTAGATCTTCTTCTTCAAAAAATTGTTGAATATTTTCTACAATTTTTTCTTTTTTATCATTTGGTAATTTCATAAACATCATATTACAAAGCTCCTTTTTCATTATTTGATAAAATATGGCGTAGTGTTTCCATTGAAAAACGTGTTCCAGGGCACGTTTTTGTTACGCCATTTAATTCGCGATGACCGAGAACATGCTCACTATTTAAAGAAAATTGATGCATGAACTGTTTACATAGCCAATGTAAGGAAATCATTTGTACTGGCGTTGGATCATAGACGTCAAAATTTCCAGCTACACAAATTCCAATACTATTCGTATTATAACCTTTCGCATGAGCTCCTATATGAAGCCCTCTTCCTTCGTAAACGGTGCTATTTTCTTCAATAAAGTAATTATATCCTATTCCACTCCACCCTCGACTATTTCGATGAAATTCATGTGCCTTATATACGTCCCAGCCATCTTCGGCTGTATGATGAATGATAATTTTTGTAACATCTTGTAATGGCAAAAGCGGATCTCGAAAGGATACATGTGCTTTCTGAATGTGCATAGTCTCATCCTTTACAAATGAATGGTAATTGCGGTTTTATCATCTGGATGAATAAGCTGTTTTGCTTCTAATTCTTCTATTATTTTTATGTATTCTTCAATACCATGTTCCCACACAAATTGTGCACTTGTTTCTAACGACCAATTATGCTGAAACAAGCCATCTGAACAAATAAATAGATTGGTAATTTCTTGTCGTAACAGTTTTCCTTGCTGAATAAAAGATATTGCTTCATTCATCCCGTTTGCAACAGAATATCCGTTTAAAGTATTTGCCATGTAACGATTGTAGCGTAGTTGTTCTTTTTTATCATTAAATATTACTTCATCTGGAACAGAAAGTCCCTTTTTACGGTCTTCTTCCCGTTGTTGTTTTGCCCGTTTACTAATGCCTCTCACTGTGTCTTCTGTAAGTACTTTTACAGATTCGTCAACAAATTTAGCAACAATCATACAATCTCCAAGCTGTGAATATTCTATTGTTTTATCTGTAATATGAATAGCAGCAATGCACGTACACCATAGTTGCTCCTTTTTTGTCGTATCAATATGATAGAGTTGCATTTTTTCTTGCAGTAACTGATTAGCTGTAGCAACTTCAGTTTGTAATGAATCCACACTGGAAATCGATTCAAAGTGTCGCTGAAACAGGTGAGAAGCCAAGTATGCTCCGTTATGCCCATTCTCATCTTGAAAATTAATTAGCGGCGTCGCTCCATCACACACACCATATAGCTGTAAAGTTTCATTACAAATCAATGTATCTTCGCATTCATGTTTAATTGGACTTTTTTGTTGAAAAACTCGAATCTTCATATCCCTCTCCCCTTTTTAAAACCGCTTTCATTTTTCAAACTAATCTAATTTACCAAAATAAACTGTTTTTCCGCAAACCTTACAATCTCATATATAATTTTGAATTATTATTTGTATATAGCATCTTTAGTGAAGGACGGGAAAGATATGTATCGATTACTCGGAGTGATTTTAGGGTCTTTAGTTGTAGCACTTTCTTTTAATCTTTTCCTTATCCCCCACAAGATTTTAAGTAGTGGGATTAGTGGAATCGCAATTATCATTGGAATCTTGACTCCCTTAAATACTGGCTTAATAAACTTTTTACTAAACTTACCTATTCTTATTTTAGGGTATATTGGACTTGGAAAGCGATTTATTAGTTATACAATCGTATCTGTTATTACACTTTCGGCAGCATTATATGCAATTCCTGTACATGCGGTGGCAACAGATGCACTACTTTCTTCTTTATTTGGTGGTGTAATTGCCGGAGCAGGTATTGGACTTGTTTTCAATTGCTATGGTTCAACAGGTGGATTTGATGTTATTGGAATGTTACTTTCACGTAAAAAAGATATTCAACTCGGTGGACTCTTAATCGCACTTAATACTATTGTAATCATTATTTCTGGATTTTTCTTCGATTGGGATACTGCTTTAAACAGCTTATTATCTATTTTCGTTACAGGAAAAGTAATCGATGCGATTCACACAAAACATCGAAAAATTACTCTAATGATTGTGACAAACCAAGCAGAAAAAATGAAAGAAAAGCTCCTTTCAAGTCTTGTGCGCGGAATTACCTTACTCGACGGAGAAGGTGCATACTCAAATGAAAAAAAACATGTATTAATGACCGTAATTTCTCGAGAAGAGCTCGCTGGAATGAAAGCTATCATTTCTGAAGTTGATCCACAAGCGTTTGTAAACATCACAGAAACAGTGGAAGTATTAGGATTATTTAGAAGAGGGTAAAAAACGAGGTGGCATCGCATCCACCTCATTTTTTTACCCATTTTTCCGTTCCATAAATTCATTTCGATTCCAAAATGGATCTAACGCATAAAATCTTGTAACATCAGGACGTGCTGTATCGACTATAATAGAAACTCCTTTTTATATTAAATCCTCTTGAAAACATTCAATATATTGAACATAAAATGCTGGATAAGCTTTTTTTACAGGAGAAAAATTTTGCTCTACTCAATGTAAATCTCTTGACTCCCACAAAGAAACCAACAGCTGCCTCGCTTCCTTAGTTCTGCAGGCTTTGGCATTTCTTCTAATCCGAGTATATTCCCATAAAACGTACGCGTTTTTTCTTCACATCCCTCTGGTGCCGCTAACTGTACGTAAATTTTAAACGTCATAACAATCTCCTTCTCTTTAGTATCATTGTTATATCAGAGATCATTTTAACAATAACTTCCATAATTATTATGAAGATATATAAGAAAAATGAAAGAATCTCTCGTATTTTCAATTAAGGAATAAAACTTACAATTCAAAAATATCCAATGAGAAATTGACTATTTATCCTTATCATGTCTATACTCTTAAAGGACATAACATTTGCAGTGTTATATAATTAAACCAAAATATAAAGTATATACTATATAATCTATTTAAAAATCTTTATACATATATGAATATATACCCGGGGGAATTATGAATGCGAAGGAAAAGAATTACGTCTGTAAAAAAAAGCATATATCTAAAAAGACGCGCTGCTTTTACAAAAAATAGAATAAAAAAGACAGTAAACACGACACACTGCAATGAAAATTCCACATTAACAAAACAACAATTAGAGTCGCTTCTTAAAGACACTGTAGACGCTATTGTCGTTCTTGATTTAGAGCTTCGTGTAATGAAAATAAACAAGGCCTTTGAAACTCTTTTCGGCTGGACCGAACAAGAAATACTTGGAGAAATAATACCTACTATCCCAGATTTCTCAAAAGATAAATACAACAAGCTATATCAAGATCTTGCGCATAATAAACTGTTTACATCGAAAGAAACAATTAGACAACAAAAAAATAGAAGTTTAATACATGTCACTAATTTTATCTCCCCTATTGTAAACACACATGGAGAAGTAGTAGCGTTTGTAAGTAGTTTAAGAGATATTACAGAACGAAAAAAAATGGAACTTGCATTAAAAGAAAGTGAAAAACGCTTACGAACTCTTATAAATGCAATGCCAGCGTTTATTCTTTTGAAAGATGAAGAAGGAAGATGGCTTGAAGTTAACGATTATGCAATTTCTAGTTTAAATTTTGAAAATGTACCGTATCGCGGTAAAAAAGATAGTGAACTCATCCAATATAATGAGTCTTATCGTAATTCCTTCTTATACTGTGAAAAATCCGATCAATATACATGGCAAACCAAAGAAAGCATGTGTCGTGAGGAAATTATTATTCACGCTGACTCTACACCTATCATACTTAACATTATAAAAGTTCCTCTTTTTCATCCTGATGGATCGCGAAAAGGGATTGTCATTATGGGACAAGATATTACAAATTTAAAGAAAACAGAAGAATTATTAAAAAAATCCGAAAAGCTCGCAGTTGTTGGACAGCTAACTGCTGGTATTGCCCATGAAATACGAAACCCCTTAACTTCTTTAAAAGGATTTTTAAAATTACTAGAACCTGATATGAATAAAAATAACAAACGGTATATTGATATCATGTTAAGCGAAATCGCTCAAATGGAATCGATTACTAATCAATTTATGGCAATGTCTAAACCACAAGCCATGTCTATAAAATCCTATCAGATTCAAACATTAATTGAGGAAGTGGTAACATTCATTTCACCAACAGCCATGATGCATAATACACATATCACCATGAATCACACATCCTCTTTACCAGCAATTCAATGTAATGGAAATCAGCTCAAACAAGTATTCATTAACATATTAAAAAACGCAATAGAAGCCATGTCTCACGGAGGGACTATTTCCATTCGAACAATGCAGATAGAAAATCAGTCTATAGTAATCAGTATCACCGATGAAGGGTGTGGAATTCCACAAGATCGCATTTCACGTTTAGGTGAACCTTTCTATAGTTTGAAGGAAAAAGGAACTGGATTAGGCTTAATGATGTGCTATAAAATCATTGAAGAGCATAATGGGAAGTTACAAATTACAAGTGAATTAAATAAAGGGACAACTGTATATATTCGGTTACCTATATTCCCAAAAGTTTAATAAAAAAGAAGAGCAAACAGAATTTACATTTTAGCATGTATTTGCGCTTTTTAAAACGTTACCTGCGATTGCTGTTTTTCAACAAGAACAAGAAATTTTTATAACACTTGGAAATAAAGAGAAATTTATATAATTACAAGCATTCTTTAAAAGATTAAACTCATTTCGACATATTAGGGTTCACTATACATGCCCATAAACTTAAGAGCATTAACTATCCCAAGCTGTAAAAAAACGTTATTCCTTTTGTAAAAATATACAGGAAGGATGGCGTTTTTTTCGTTTTATAGATACAATTTCATTCATTTTTCTTGGTGTTCCGTATCCCATTCACTTAAATAGGGTGCATATTCTAATTCATCTGGATTCTCATTTAACATAGAAATAAATTCAATTTATTCCCATCACAATCCAGAAAGTATACACTTGCAGCGGGCATCCATCTTTGGACAATTGGCTCTTGGTTTCCTTTTCCGTGAACTACCCAACACTTAACGCTCCTTGAAGAAGGGGACTTCTTTTCGGGAAATATGTTAAATTCTTAAGTTGATGGCAATGTGGTGCTACCCTTATAAAAAAGTTTGGTCATATCTCAAAAATTTCTTCAATCCCTTTCATTACTTCAAAGGATCCTGAACTTTTATTTGAAGGTATCGCTATCTTGATTCCTGATTTAGGATAAAAAGCAGAATGGAAGCTCACGCCAGGGTCATATCCCATTACATGATACTTAATTATAGAATTTTCCCTTTTAGTGATCCAAAGTCCATATCCATAATCTACCCCATCTTTAACATGGATTTGCGAATTTAAAAGTATTTCTGTGTATTCTTTACTTAAAAGTTGATGATTTAACAATACTTCCCAAAATTTGATCATATCTGATGGTGTAATAAAAGCCCCACCATCAGCTCCACCTTTTATTGGAGTCGAGTAGGTATTTGTTCTCCATGTTTCATCTTTATTATCTATGTACCCATAGGCAGTATTTTTAGGGAGTCGATCTAAAGAAAAATATCCTGAGTCATTCATTCCACATCGTTGGAAGAGATTTGCATCAATATAGTCGGTAAAAGAAAGTCCTGATTGTTGTTCCACGATTAAACCTAAAACAATAAATCCAGCATTATTGTAGTGGGATTTTTCTCCAGGTTGGAACATCATCTCCCCATTTTGAAATAAAGGAAGAAAATCTTTTGCGTCATTCAAGAGATACATAGGTATTTGTTTCCAAAGGTCTTCAAAGTCATCCATTACTTGTTCATCAAAATAGTCCGGTATTCCAGAACTGTGGGTCAAAAGGTGATGAATTGTTACGCCTTTGTTAAAATGCGGAAATTTTATGTTCAAACAATTTTCAAGACGTGTTTCAAATGATAGTAAACCCTTTTCAACAAGTTGGCAAATAGCAACAGCTGTAAACAACTTACAGCCAGATGCAATTCCAAAACGTGTATGAACAGTATTCAATTTTTTATCCGCCCTGTTCGCATAACCAAATGCTGATTCAAATAAGACTTTATTGTTATCCTTGATGTAAATAGCTCCAGAAAATTATTCATCTATTATGTTATAAATTGTTTTAGTAAGGTTTAAAACTCGATTGCTCAAAATAATCCCCCTTATTCATAGATAGTAATGTATTATTCTACATTTTAGTACTAATTTCCTTTCACTCATTAATACAAGGAAAGAATAAAGTCCAGTTTTTCAGGACAAGAAATTCCATAACCAGAACATAGCGTTCACCGTAATACTAGTTAAACTTCCAATTAATGTGCTTCCTACAATATCAGATGGATAATGCTGCCCGCTCTAAATATTTTGTAGTCCCTAATAATATCTCCTTCAACTTCACTTCAAATATGCTCCTTAGTATTTCCGTATAAAAAAGAACTATGAAATAGCCAGAAAGAAAAAGAGCTAATTCCCCATTCCGTCAAAACGAAACTTTGAATTAGCTCCTTTTTCTCATATATTTACTTGCTTACGCACTGTTTCACGTGCCAGCAAAAAACTCATAATGACCTGCGCTGCAACGCGGCTTGTCATATCGCGAAAATCAAGAGTTGGATCGATTTCCACAATATCCATACCTGCTACAAGTGGGTCTTGCCCAAGCACTGCCATTGCATCCAGTAATGTCGCACTATCCATACCACCTGGTCCGATTGCTGGACACCCTGGCGCAAATGCTTGATCTAATACATCCATATCAACAGAAACATATATAGATGTAACCCCTTGGCAACGCAATAATTCAATACTTTCTGTAATAATATCTTTTATATGACGTTCTCTAACATGCTGCATCGTATATACCGTTACACCATGCTCTTTTGCATATTCATGATACGTATGAGCATTAGAAAAGTTTCGAATCCCTATTTGCACTAATTGCTTTCCACTAATGACATCACTCTCTAGTAAACTACGAAATGGCGTCCCGTTTGACGGTCCTCCATCTTCTAAGTTACGTAAATCATGATGAGCATCAAATTGGATAATCCCTACTTTTCCTTTACTACTTGCAAACCCACTTATACTCGGAAAACTAATCGAGTGATCTCCGCCAAGAACAATCGGTACCATTTGTGGATTCGATTTTGTCAAACTTTCTAGCGTTTTCGCAATGCGAACATGACTTTCTTTTATATCCGTAACATGCATCGTAATATCACCGCAATCATAGAGGACACTTTCTTTCATATCATGTTCTTCTGTAATTGCATACGTACTATAGGCATCTAACATTGCTCGAATTGTTTTTGGGGCAAAGCATGCACCTGAATGACTAATGGATGGTTTTGAAAGCGGAGCACCAATTAATGCCGCGCCGAAAATTTCTTCACTCTCATCCCAGTTCTTAATGATATCGCTCCATTTCGTTACTTCACGATCAATAAACTTTGCATTTTTCTTTAAATAGTGGTCTTGCTCCACGCTTTTTCACCTCGTGTATATGCAATATTCCCTTGTTTCCACACTGTATTTACATGGCTAACACCGTAATGGTACGGTACATACGCATAATTGTATGCATCCCATAATACGATATCTGCCTTACGCCCAACACGGATTTTCCCAGCAACATCACCGCGATTAATCGCATATGCTGAGTTTACTGTTACAGCGTTCCACACTTCTTCGGGTGTCATTTTCAGTTTTAGCATTGCAATGCTCATAATCAGTTGAATATTTTCGGTCGGGCAGCTACCTGGATTAAAATCAGTTGCTAAAGCTACCGCTACACCATCATCAATCATTTTACGTCCTCTAGCAAAACTTTCTTTATTTAAATAGAATGTTGTCCCTGGAAGTAATACAGCAACTGTATCCGAATTTGCTAACATTTCAATCCCTTTATCAGATGCGCCGACTAAATGATCAGCTGATGCTGCACCAATTTCAGCAGCCGCTTCTGCACCGCCAAGCGGATCAATTTCGTCTGCATGAATTTTCACATCAAAACCAAGTTCTTTCGCTTTACGTAAAAATTCTTTTGATTCTTCAACAGAGAATACGCCTGTTTCACAAAAAATATCAACAAACTCTGCCAATTGTTTTTCCTTAATTTCTGGTAATAAATCAAGCATCCACTGTAAAAACTCTTTCGATTTCCCCTTATACTCTTTAGGCACTGCATGAGCCCCTAAAAATGTTGACACAACATCAATTGGATGCTGCTTCTGAACCTCTGCTGCTGCCTCTAATTGTTTCCACTCTGTTACATTATCTAATCCATATCCGCTCTTCGCTTCCATTGTTGTTACACCAAAAGATAACATGCGATCTAAATGGAATTTTGCTTTTTCAACAAGTTCTTCTTTCGTCGCTTGTTTTGTGGCATTTACAGTGGAAAGAATGCCGCCGCCTTGTTCTAAAATCTCTAAATACGGAACGCCTTGTAATTTGAGAGCAATTTCATTTTCACGAGAACCGCCAAACACAAGATGGGTATGCGGATCAACGAGACCTGGTGAAACCATTTTCCCTTTGCAATCCACAACTTCTTTTGCATGTAATTCTTTCGCTTCTTCCATTGTTCCTACAAATGTGATCACACCATTTGCAATACCTACCGCACCGTTTTCAATGACAGGAAGCGCATTCATCGCTTCCCGTCTTAATAATCCATCTTCTTGATCCATTGTTAATAATTGACCGATATTTGTTAATAAAATGTCTAGCATCGTTTTCCCTCCTTACTTCATCATTGGAATGTTAACGCCTTTTTCTTTTGCTGTTTGCACCGCAAGATCATATCCAGCATCAACGTGACGAACTACACCCATTCCAGGATCAGAAGTTAACACGCGCTCAATTCGTTTTGCTGCCGCTTCTGTTCCATCTGCCACAATAACCATTCCCGCATGAAGAGAATATCCCATACCAACACCGCCGCCGTGGTGAACAGACACCCAGCTCGCGCCGTTTACACTATTAATTAATGCATTTAAAATTGGCCAGTCAGCTACTGCATCACTGCCATCTTTCATTGCTTCTGTTTCACGATTTGGTGAAGCAACAGATCCGCAGTCTAAATGATCACGACCGATAACGATTGGTGCAGATAATTCCCTTTTTGCTACCATTTCGTTAATAATGCGGCCAAATTTCGCACGCTCTCCGTATCCTAACCAACAAATACGAGATGGAAGTCCTTGGAATTCAACTTGGTCACGTGCCATACGAATCCAATTACATAAATGCTCATTATCAGCAAATTCACGTAAAATCACTTCATCTGTTTTATAAATATCTTCTGGATCACCAGACAGTGCTACCCAGCGGAATGGTCCTTTTCCTTCACAGAATAGTGGACGAATAAATGCTGGAACGAATCCCGGGAAATCGAACGCATTTTTTAAGCCTTCATCGTATGCAACTTGACGAATATTGTTTCCATAATCAAATGCAATCGCACCGTTCTTTTGCATATCAAGTATTGCTTCCACATGTTTTTTCATACTTTCTTTTGATAATTGAACATAACGATCTGGATCTTCCCCGCGAAGTGTTGCTGCTTCTTCTAATGAATAACCAACTGGAACATAACCATTTAACGGATCATGTGCAGATGTTTGGTCTGTTACTAAGTCTGGTGTAATGCCGCGCTTTACAATATGCGGTAAAATTTCAGCTGCATTCCCTAATAATCCAATCGAGATCGGCTCTTTCTTTTCTTTATACTCCTTCGCAACCACTAATGCTTCTTCGAGAGATTCTGTATACATATCACAGTATCTTTTTTCAATGCGGCGATCGATGCTGCGCTTATCAACATCAATTGCAATGACAACACCACCATTCATTGTAACAGCAAGTGGCTGCGCTCCGCCCATTCCGCCAAGACCAGCAGTAATTGTTAACGTCCCTTTTAATGAACCACCAAAATGCTGACGTGCTGCCTCGCCAAATGTTTCGTAAGTTCCTTGTAAAATCCCTTGTGTACCAATATAAATCCAGCTACCTGCTGTCATTTGTCCGTACATCATTAAACCTTTTTTCTCAAGCTCACGGAAATGCTCCCAATTTGCCCATTTTGGCACTAAGTTTGAGTTTGCTAGAAGAACGCGCGGTGCATCCTCGTGGGATTTGAAAATTGCTACTGGTTTCCCAGATTGAACTAATAACGTTTCATCGTTCTCTAAATTTTTAAGAGACTCTACAATTGCATGATAGCTATCCCAATTACGAGCAGCACGGCCAATACCACCGTATACAACAAGCTCTTCTGGTTTTTCTGCTACTTCAGGATCAAGGTTATTCATAAGCATACGAAGTGCTGCTTCTTGTACCCAACCTTTCGCATGTAATTCAGTACCTCTTGGCGCACGAATTGTTTGTTTTACGTTTTCCATTGTAATCTCTCCCTTATTATAGTGTTGTATTTGCATTTAAACGGTCCATTGTCCAATTCATTGTTTTTAACCAATGAGCCGTATTTTCAATATCTGTTGAAAAGATACGATCGTTTGTAATAGATGGTACAATTTGGCGAACTTGATGATAAAACGCTTTCGTTTGCGCACTCATTTGTTCAACACCGCGATACTCAGCTGCTTGCATCGCACAAATCGTTTCAATTGCTAATACGCGGCGTACATTTTGAATAATTTGATGCGCATGACGCGACGCAATTGTTCCCATACTTACATGATCTTCTTGATTTGCTGATGATGGAATCGAATCTACGCTCGCTGGATGAGCTAACGTTTTATTTTCTGAAACAAGTGCTGCCGCTGCATATTGCATAATCATCGCACCAGACTGAAGACCTGGTTCTGGACTTAAAAATGGTGGTAAATCGTTTAACTGCGGATTAACAAGTCTTTCAATGCGACGTTCAGAAATATTTGCAAGTTCTGCCATTCCTACCTTTAGAAAATCCATCGCAAATGCAATTGGCTGTCCGTGGAAATTACCGCCAGAAATTACTTTTTGACCGCCCTCAAAAATAAGCGGATTGTCTGTTGCAGCATTCATTTCAATTTCTAATTTTTCTTTCACATAATTTAGCACTTGCCAAGATGCTCCGTGTACTTGCGGGATGCAGCGAAGTGAATACGCATCTTGTACACGAAGTTCCCCTTGTTTCGTAACAAGTTTGCTATCATGAAGCACATTACGAATACGATTGGCAACTTCTACTTGCTCTTTATATCCACGCGCTAGATGAACATCTTCATCAAATGCATCAATAATGCCTTGCAGTCCTTCAATCGTCATCGAAGCAATTAATTCAGCTTGATAAGCCATTGACTCTGCTTCTAAATAGGCAACAATACCTTGTGCTGTCATTGCTTGTGTCCCGTTAATTAGAGCCAATCCTTCTTTTGCTTCTAATGTAATGGGTTCTAATCCTTCTTTTGTTAGAGCGATCATCGTATGAACACGCTCACCTTTATAAAACACTTCCCCTTCTCCTAATAAAGCAAGCGCAAGATGCGAAAGCGGTGCTAAATCTCCGCTTGCTCCAAGCGAGCCTTGCTGCGGAACAACGGGATGAATTTGACGATTTACTAGTTCAAGAAGCATATTTACAACAAGTGGTCTAACACCTGAAATCCCCTTTATCATTGTGTTCGCACGCAATACAAGCATTGCGCGTGACACTTCTTCAGAGAAAGGTTCACCAACACCACATGCATGAGATTGAATTAAATTATGTTGAAGTGCTTTTACATCTTCTTTTTGAATAAATACATCGCTAAATTTCCCAAAACCTGTTGTAATACCGTAAACGACTTTACCTTCTTCAACAATCTGTTCTACCGCTTGCCTACATTCTGTAACTTTTTGCATACTATTTGGACAAGCAGTTACCTGCTCCCTTTCAAACAGAATTTGTTTCATTTCTTGCAGTGTTAATGAATGTCCAGTTAATGTGATCATGATTTTCCTCCTTTAAACAGCACAAGGGGGCCTTACCTTTTTAAGACAGACGAATGTCCTAAAAAGTTGTAAGGCCCCCTATTAACTAATAAACTATGGGCAGTTTTTTTATATGTGATTAATTCCTAATCCAATCGCCTCATGCTCTGATCCTTTCACAGGCGCACCTATCGTACCATATAATGCAACAGCAACCCATTCGCCCTCTTTCTCACCGTCGTATGGCGTGCCGCGCACAATCGCAAATCGAAGCCCTACTGTACGAAGAACGTCTGCTAACTGAATTTGACCTCTCGTTACTCCGTACAACGCTTCCATAATTGCATGGTAAAGCGCATGTGTTTCTCTGTAAACATCTGTTTCAATAACATGGTTACTACGTGCAGCTGTTTCCATTGCAGCAACAACTTTTTGCGAATTCATTGAACCAACTTTTCCCGTACAATATTTCCATCCTTTTGGAATAGATAAAATTGGACTCTCTTGTTCCTCCGCAAGTGCAAGTAGCATCGCCATGCGACCAATTCGTTGTGTTCCATGAAGAAGCATGTGACTCTCTCTTTTCTTTTGAATAGTTTAAATATTTCTTAATTTAAGAATATATGAAAACGCTTAAATCGTCAATGGTTAAATTATAATGATTTAGATAAATCAAAATTAAAACACGACATAAAATCATTCTTTTTAGGTGGACGAGAGCACCTGGCCATGCATAGAAGCGGTCAGGGCCTTTTTCTGCCACGTGCGGAGTTCAAACAAAGAGAGAAAACAAGTACAGATTCCTTCTATTCTGTATAGCAGCAATCTTCACATTGAAAAATCAAGATAGATTTATATAGTAAAATTACATCATAACGGTATATGGCGCGATCCGAAGGCTGTGACGATTTATCGTTGCAAGAAATAATTAAAATTGTTCTACACTAGCAAAGCTGCCTCTTTTAGAAAAAGACAGCTTTCTTTTTTCCGTCAATCTATTATTCTTTCAACATACTTTCCATCATTACGTTTCTTTTCCCGCGATAAAAGTTGGATTTATGTTCTGTATATACCCCGCAATATTCAGCTATGACAAGTCCAAAGTCAACAAATGCGTGTCCTTGCGCTGTAATAATGTTTTTATGATGAACTATACCTTCGTATGCAAAATGAGTTTTAGAAAAACAATCTAACTTTCTATAATCTAATGTGACTGTATACGGTACATACTGTAGAATACCAGCAACTGCTAATACAAATGGTCCTCCGCATATCGCAGCAATTAGCTTCTCTTTTTTATGCATTTGACGTACGAGTTCAAATAATACTTCGGAATCTTTTACGTGTACTAAATCGCCACCTGGAATAATAATTCCTTCATAATCATCTACACATATCTCACTTAACTCATAATGTGGTTGTACTTGTAACCCTATTTCACTTTCAACAATCTCTTTTGTTAATCCAACTGTTTCAACTATATAAGAATCTTTCAAAACAGCAGTAGCAATTGTAATTTCAAATTCTGCAAAAGTAGGATAAATTAAAACTAGTATTTTTTTCCTCATATCCTAGTCTCCTCTAAACATTTTATAGAACAATACTCTACTTCCTCTACTGACTTTACATCTATATTCAAATACGTAACCGGAAATTGTTCATACCAGCTTTTCTCTATTTCTATTAATTTCATTTGTTCTTCAAATGTGCTTCGTTGTCTTATATCAAATTCTTTTTTTGTAGCACTTCTTTTGAAACAATTAAATATAAAATAACCTGTATGCGATATTTCCATAGTTTTCGATGGATTCACTCAATTTTCTAAAGATTTATTAACAGCTTCAACAGCATGTATGAAAGTCGTATCAAATAATGGAACGTTAGAATCCTCTTGTGTTATCAATAACCCGATTTCTGTGCAACCTAATATAATTCCTTCAGCTCCGTTATAAACTAAACGCTCAATTACTTTTTTGTAGTAATCCCTTGATTTTTGACACACTTTTCCTAAACATAATTCTTCATAAATCACTTTATTTACAATTTCTCTATCATTTTCATTTGGAACAATCACGTTTATACCGTTCGATTCTAATTTAGATTTGTAAAATTCTTGCTCCATCGTATATTTTGTTCCAAGTAAACCTACTTTGCTAATTCCTTCCTTTTTCACTTCATTAGCTGTAGCATCAGCGATATGTAAAATAGGAATATCTATTTTTGCTTTTATATCATCTACAACTTTGTGCATCGTATTTGTGCATATGACAATAAAATCCGCCCCTCCCTTTTCTAATGAACATGCAGCTTCACCCAATACTTCACCAGCTTGTTTCCAGTTACCCTTTGATTGATAACGTTCAATTTCGTCAAAGTCAACGCTATATAATAGGCATTTTGCTGAGTGCAATCCTCCTAATTTTCTTTTTACTTCTTCGTTAATAACCCGATAATAGTGTACAGTTGATTCCCAGCTCATTCCACCAATAAGTCCAATTGTTTTCATTATTTTCCTCCCTATAAAAAATCTTCCCTATTAATTATAGGGAATTTTTAGAATAATAAGCAAGACGTTTACCACCTTGTTTCCTTTTTCTATCTGTCTTATAATAAAAAACAGAGATTATATTGAACGTATTTTTCCGCTATGTAAGCTTGGAAGTCCAAGCTTACATTATTTTTTGCTTTCCCTTTTCTTTCAAAAGGAGTATACTATACAGGAACATATGTTCTTTTCACTACATACAGTAAGGAGTTTGAACAATGGTATACGACACAAAGATACAATCATGGAACGAAACATTGAAACAATTACAAAAGCGTTATACTGGATTAGCAGTTGAAAATCGCAAACAACTTGAAGACATTGAACTTATGACTTTCTTTCAAGACAACGAATACATTGCCCTTCCTACACATATTAGCGGCTTATCAGCAGCACGCTTTACCTCTTACTCTATTTTCACTACCGATGACAAAGATCGCAAAGTTGGCACGCTTATCATTGAATATTTAGAAGATGATAATGAGATATTATGTGTTGAACAAGTATATTTCGTTTAACTCAGGGCGCTTGGTCACAATGACCAAGCGTTCTTGATTTCTATCAATCTCACTGCTTATAATACTAGTAAAGGAATACTGCTACGTTTCAAACAACATGACAGTTACTTGCTTGCCCATTTGTTTGAAACTTCGCATGTGGCAGGAGAAGGACCTGACCGCTTCTATGCACTCGTCCTCCCTAAAAAAAGAAGGAGTTTTTTCTATCGGGTTTTTAACTTATTTATAGCATAAAGGAGGGTTCTACTTGCTCGAAGGGTGGTTCAGTTGGTTCATTGTCATTTGGACGGTAATTTTACTAGGACTTATGTCCATTGGTGGATATTTCATGTTCCGAAAATTCTTAAAACGATTACCAAAAGAAGATGGTATGTCTATTTTAGATTGGGAAGAGCATTATATTAATGAAACACGGCACTTATGGGATGAAGAGCAAAAACAATTATTAGAGGAACTTGTCAGTCCAGTTCCTGAACTTTTCCGCGATGTTGCAAAATCGAAAATTGCCGGTAAAATCGGCGAGTTAGCTTTAGAAGAAAAAGCACCGAAAATAACTGAAGATTTAATTATCAAAGGATATATTATAGCAACTCCAAAGCGTGATCATAAATTTTTAATAAAAAAATTAAATGAAAAGCAAATTGATTACTCTAATTACAGATCTTTGCTTACAAAATAGGTTACCTAGGCCAATCTCTTCACTTCCCTCGCAATCTTGATGTACGAATAGCGGGATAAATCTATTCTTTACTTTATTAATGAAAAAGATTGCCAATTCTACAGGCAATCTTTTTCATTAAACTACTTAATCTATAATATATTTTATTTCACTAGAAGTGTGTAGTACTTCATCTAAAATGCCTTGAGCTTCTATAATCCCATCCTTTAAAACAATGATCTGATCTGCCTTTTCAAGAATCATCCTCCTATTAGATACAATGACACAACTCGCTTTATTATTAGCAATTAACCTTGTCCACAATAATGTTTCCGTTTTTATATCGAGTGCACTGGAAATATCATCAAAAACTAGCAGTTGCGGATTTCTTACAAACATACGTGCAGCTGCGACCCTTTGAATTTGTCCCCCTGATAGTTTAGTCCCTTTTGATCCTATCATTGTATCTAATCCATTCTCTAATTTAGCAATATCCTTTTCTAAAACAGCAGATTTTATGGCAGTTTCTAAATCTACCTCTTCTTCCCGTACTCCTAGAAGGATATTATTTTTCACAGTGTCACTAAAAAGATTGGGAACTTGTGCGCTATATGCACTAATTGGTGGGGAAAAGAAATGCTTTACATCATTAACTTGCTCTCCATTCCAATATACTTCTCCAGAATCCATCGGTAAAAGTCCAATTAGTGATTTAATAAGCGTACTCTTTCCTGATCCTGTCCGTCCACAAATCACTAAAATTTCTCCTTTTTTTAAAGTGAAATTTATGTTCTTTATTCCACTTTCCAATCCACTATATTGATATGTCAATCCCTTTACCTCTAAAACTTTTAAATCCTTTTCTAGATCTTCATCATATCTCGTCATCTGACGTTGTTCATCCTTTACATTAGAAAAATGCTCTTGATCATTCTTTAAGAAGATTTCCTTATGTTTAACTAAAATTTCCGGCTCTTTTCTTATATTAACTTGAGTCAGTATGTTACGGTATCCGACTTTCGTCTGCTTAAAATAAACAATAAAATTCCCTAATGACTCAATGCTATCAGTAATAAAAACTAAATAGTAAACAAATATACTAAAATCACCAACAGTAAATTGACCGGTACTAATTGAATTTGCACACAAAAGTAAAATTACCCCTGTCCCTATATTGGATACGTTATTATATATTGAATCTATTAATTGGGTTAACATAGAATCTTTAATCATCGCCTTATGTCTTCTTTGATTTAATTCATCTAAGTTCAACATAATATCCTTTTTAGCACCCGATGATTTAATTAACAATATAGATTCAAATATTTCTCCTATAGCTGCATTCACAGTTCCAGTTGCTTTTCTACCTTCTTCCCTATTTTTTTCGATATTTTTTTCAGACTTCTGAGCTAATAGAATCACGATCACAAGAGGTATAAAAACAAATACAGTGATTTTATCATCAATTAAAAATAAGATAACAATAGATCCTAACGCACGAATCATTTGTCCTATTATTGTAGGTAACCAAGAAATACATGTTCCAATTTGCGACACATCATCCCTAAAAGAATTTAAAACTTCTCCTACAGGGGTTTTGATTGCTTTTCCACCATGTTTTTTTAATATGGAACTTAACATATTTCTTTTTAGTAATGTATTTATATAAAATCCATGTGTAGCTGTTTTGTTAAAATATACCCACATAATAAATATATGAAAACATGCGACTATTCCCATAAGCCCTATTAGCTCATATATACCAAATATAGAAGTACTTTTCCCACCAATAACATCAAAAAACTCTTTAATAAGTATTCCCTCTATAATTGGTATACTTCCTATTACAAACTCCATCAAAATAATTACTGTGTAAAGAATTGGTTTATATTTGATCAAGCTCCATAAAAATTGACTCTCTCTTATGTTCTGATCCATTATACAAGCACCTCTTCTACACCACGTTGAAGCAACTGATGATATTTCGTACTTTCATCTTCTAAAAGTGTTTTTCTTTCCCCAAATTCGACTACTTTACCATTCTCAAGAAGTAAGATATCTTGTGCCCTATTAAGAGTCGACAGTCTGTGTGCAATTATAATGCATGTCCTATTCTTTACAAGTTTATCTAGAGCACTATCAATAAGCTGCTCAGTCGCAGAATCCATTCTTGATGTAGCCTCATCAAAAATAATAAGTGTTGGATTCTTATGAAACACCCTAATAAATGATAATAACTGAGCTTCTCCAGATGATAAACTCTTACTGCCTAGTTCTAGATAAGTATCTAATCCATTGGGTAAGCTTTCATACCAATCTTGAAACCCTAATTCGTATATAGTTTTTATAATATCTTCATCTTTAATGGCCTTCTTAAACAATGTTATATTATCTCTAACTGTAGCTGTTAATATTTGAACGTCCTGCGTTATATACGCTATATTTTTTACAATCTCTTCTTCCCTTATTAATGTTATATTTTTATTATTTAATAATATTTCTCCGCTTTTTATGTCATACATTCTTACAATAAGTCGAGCTAACGACGTTTTACCGCTTCCAGTATGACCTAATACACCAAGAGTTCTCCCGCCATCTACTTGAATAGAAACATCTTTTAATACATCTATTCCTTCTTTATATTGAAAATCTACATTATTGAATTTTATATGTAATGGCTTTGAAGAATCAAATGTTTCTTCTCCATACTTCAGCGATGATTTTGTCATAAATAAATCATTTACTCTCACAAAACTTGCCCCTGCCACCTGCAATTCTTGAATATTCACTCTAATTTGCTCAATTGGTCTTCTTAAAATCTGTGTATAATTAAATATTAAGTAAGCTGTTCCAATTGTTATAACACCTTTTGTCCATAAATATGTAGATACTGAAAAAGCGATTATCGTTCCAACAGCAAATATTGTGATTGTTACTGACCACATAGTAGCCCACGTTAATCTAGCCTTCCGAAATACAGGGAATATTCTCCTGTTTAATTTATAAAAATTATCCATCACATACTCTCTCGCACCACTAGAAGCAATATCTTCTGTACTGGAGATATTCTCTCCTATAAATCCACTTAACTCTGCATTTACTTCACTCGATTTTACCCAATGATTTTCAGTCTTTGACTTTACCTTCCATAAAAGAACTATTGCAAAAATGGCAAAAATGGTAAGACTTATACCAATAAGAACATTTTCATAAAAGAGAATAATTAAAGTTCCTAATAAAAGTATGAAATTATTTAGTACATTTAAAAATATCTTTGAAAATAAATCAAATAATTTTGATACATCTCCATCTACTCTTTCTAATAATTCGCCTGGTTTATTTTCTTTGTGAAATGACATATCTAAATTTATACAATGCGTAATTAAATCAGTTCGTATATCATTCGTAGCTTTCCAAGCAACCTTCTCTCCTATATAAACGATTACAAGACTAAGTAACTGTGCTAGAAAAGCACATAAAATAAACAGCAAAGTAGCAACTATTAAATTTTTGCCTCCATTCCCTTTTGTTGCCTCATCAATAAAATATCTTGATATTTGAGGATTTATGAGCAAAAGTCCAATATTAACCGCTGATATTAACAAAAGAAGCGATACGGCAAGTTTTTGTTTTTTTACATATTTCCAAAAGAAAGTAATATTTCTTTTTCTGTGTGCACCCATTTTCTCCATCCTTTACATAACATACGAAATTAGACGAATTACCATATTTAAATTTTTTATAGAAGAATATCCCTTTTTAAAAATAACCAAAAAATTTAAAATATTCATCTCGATATATTAACATAAAATTCCATAAAAAAAAAAAACAACGCCTATTAGACGCTGTTTTTCATACATATAAGATTTTCACTCTTTATGTTAACTTCATATCTTTCTCATTATAAAACTCTTCTTGTTTTTTCATTTCCTTTTGCAATTTTGTAAAGGAACGAAACATTGCAATGCGCCAAGATACAATCATTGCAAACGCAAGCAAGAAAAACATTCCGCTTAATTGCCATACATCAATTGACTGACTTAAATATGATTTAAATACAATACGAACAACAAGTAAGCCGATTAATATAAAGATAAACGCTTTAGAGCGTATTAAATAAATCTCTTGTCCACGTACTTCAAATTTTGACGTTTTAATAAGAAAGATTGAAAATATTAATCCTACTATAATTGCTTCTACTATTTCTGATGGTGTTAAGCGAAATTCAGGAAGCAGATACATACATGCTCCTGTACTCATAAAGATTGGTGGCAGAACAATCTTTTTCAAAGTTGCTGGTTTCTTTGCTGCTTTCAAACGAATAAAAATGACTCCAACAGCCATACAAACTGCCATAATACTTGATAAAAGAGCTAAATTCATTCGCACTCATCCTTTGTTTTGGAAATATCAAAAATATGGTATCATCATATGTATTTCTTTTAGTATTTCCAAACTTTTCAACAAAAAAAACTAAAATCCTTTAAATCCACCAAATAAATTTGAAAAGAAGATTGTAATTTTTGTAAGTCCATTAAAATATAGTAATACTCCCATCGCAATCATAATATAACCACCGATTGTAACGAACGTTGCACTATGTTTTTTAATCCACGTCATCTTTGTAATAAAGAACGATAAAATAAAGAATGGAATTGCAAAACCAAGTATGTAAGCAATCATATATAACATCGCCGATTGCGGATTTGTTGCAGCAAGCGCAATAACCGATACTAAAATCGGCCCTGTACAAGGCGTCCATCCGGCAGCAAATGCAATCCCAATTAAGGTAGAGCCCAAATAGCCACTCGGTCTGCTTTTAAATGTAATTTTGCGATCTTGCATTAAAAATGTCGGTTTAAACACTCCTGTTATAACAAGGCCGAAACCAACAATAAAAATTGCTCCTAATTGACGAATTAAATTTTGATAATCTACAAAAAACTTCCCGACATAGCTTGTTCCAAAACCGATTGCAATAAAAATTATTGAAAATCCAATTAAGAAAAATGCAGTATGCAACATACTCCGTTTCCGAAGCATTGCATTCTCTTCCTTCAAATCAGAAATGGACATGCCTGTTATGTATGATAAAAATGCTGGATAGAGCGGTAAACAACATGGAGAAATGAACGACAAAAAACCTGCTCCAAATGCTAAAAACATATTAATATCTTGCATATTATGCCTCCTTTCTTCTCAACTTATTGTAACAAAATCTAGAGCGAATACCATAAAAAATTCGTGAACATACTATTATCACTATGAATATATCAAAATCTTATTCTGCATATCTACATATAAGTCCTTTTTGATTTTGCAACATATCAATTACTGTCATACAAAAACATAACCTCCACTCGCTTCATCCATTTGTTTTAACCCTTGCACGTGGCAGAAACAGGAACTGACCGCTTCTACGCACGGCCAGACCCTCTCGCCAACCTAAAAAAAGAGGGTTTTATATCGTTTTTTTCAATTTGTATTTATATGGTTACTTTATTTATATTTCACTTCATTTACTATTAAAAAATATTTTTTTACTATGAAAGTTATATTCACATTTTCCTTATATTCTCAAGGAATTTCTTCTCTTTTTTTCATCATTATGCATAAATATCATCATTTTATTATTATTCTATAAAATGTCACACTTTTCTTTCAGTTGACCCTCTATTTTTAATTTTGTATACTTCCATCTAGCTAAGTTTGTTCGTTTTTGAACATAATTACCATATAAAGTGAAACTTTAATCAGTGGGAGTTTTCTTCATCCCCCACTGACTATTAGCCCTAACCAATCGGGCTTTTATGGGCAGTTTATCTCCCTCCTAACTTCTTAAGAAAAGCGGAAGCGGTTCACTCAGAATCGCAGGACGCCCACGCACAGGGCGGAGAGGCGCTTTTTGCCTCGGCCGAGGGGGGGGAAACGGCCGGAGATTCTAGCCGCTAGAGCTAGACAACAAAGAAGAGCGGAAGTGGCTCGTTCAGAATGTGAGGGGGATGGAGCTTCTGACGTAGAGGTGTTTTTTACCTCACAGGAAGAAGCGAAGCCACCGAACATTCTAGCCACTGAAGCTAGACAATGCTTTCGCTGAATTTTGAGGCGGGAGTATTACTGCCCACGAATAGCGGGACAAATAAATCCAACTTAACTTTCCAACACGCGGCCAGTTGCTCTCGCCACCCTAAAAAGAAAGTAGTTTTCTGCCTTTTTTTTCATAGAGTGACTGAGTAGTTACAAAAGTTTCATGTCAGGTTTTTAATTTGGATTTATATAGAAATGATCGGAGGGATATAGATGCTTCGTTATTCATTACTCGTTTTATTAGGAGCATGTAGTTACGGTATTTTGGCAATCTTTGTTAAATTTGCATACAGTGAAGGATTTACGCTTGGAGAAGTAATCGGCAGTCAATATTTGTTCGGATGGCTCATTTTACTTGCGATTACATTATTATTTTCGAGACATCGTGTACCATTTAAACAAATGATTATTTTATTTATTGCAGGAACATCAGCTAGTTTAACTGGTATTTTTTATTACGCTTCATTACAAACGGTACCTGCTTCAATCGGTATTGTTTTACTATTTCAATTCGTTTGGATCGGCATTATCATTGAAGCAGTTGCAACAAAAACATTACCTTCTAGAGAAAAATTGATTTCTGTACTTTTCTTACTTGTTGGAACGTTTCTTTCAAGTGGATTGCTTGAACAATCAGCAGGAGCAATTGACATGAAAGGCATTTTCTTCGGGTTATTATCAGCGGTATCATTTGCTTTTTATATTTTTGTGAGCGGAAGAGTAGCAGTAGAAGTCCCGGCATTGCCTCGTGGTGTAACGCTTATGGCAGGTGCATTAACATTAGTAATGATTGCTTTCCCACCCACATTTATATTTAACGGCACACTTACTAGTGGACTATGGAAATATGGGTTAGCATTAGGAACATTTAGTATTGTCATTCCAACTATTACTTTTACAATTGGAATTCCTAAGATCGGTTCTGGTTTAGCAACAATTTTAGGTGCTGCTGAACTTCCAGTTACAACAATCATGTCAGTGCTTCTTTTAAAAGAAGCCGTACTGACTTCACAATGGCTTGGAGTTACTCTTATCCTTATTGGGATTACCATTCCACAAATTGCTTATAAAATGCGCGGACGATACACAAGGCAGCATACACATAAAAAAGTGGCAGCATAACAAACCGGACTTCTCTAAGAAGTCCGGTTTGTTATTTATCCCGCTATTCGCGGGCAATAAGACTCCCACTTCCCCTTTATACTTTCTCTTTCATGTTATATAAATCGATAACAGTCAACTGATCCGTGCATCGATAACATTGTCCCATTGTTAGTAAAATCATAATAAGAAAATTATTCCTGTTGCACGAATTTTTAACACAAACAAAATAGCAGTGTCTTATACACATATTATATTAAAGTTAAAAACAGCGATGTTACTCAGTAACATCGCCGTTTTCATCGCATAATTTGCTTTTTCAATTGTTTAAAATAGCGTCTTCTTAATAATAAAAAGTAACATATATGAACGAGTAAAAATAGCCCGATGACGATTAGTGAAGACCGAAGAATTGGTGTCGTAAATTGTGTTTGCAATGCTGTAAGAGCAACACTCGTATGCAAAACAGCTATAACGATCGGAATAAAGAATAACGCGCCCATTTGCACCGTTACAATTTGTTTCATTTCCACTTCATCCATACCAAGTTTTAATAGTGATTGATAATATTGTTTATCTGTTTCTAAATCGGTAAACAAGCGGAAATATAAAAAGCTTACGGCAGATAAATAAAAAATAGCTCCGACAAACAATCCGATAAATAGAATAATGCCTGTCAATTCTTTAATCTTATTATAAGTGATCACACGTGATGAAAATTCATACTGTCCTTCTTGATTCAGTCGTTTTTCTAATTTTTCTGCTACTTTCGTCGTTCCTTCCCAACCCTTTACTGTATATCCTGTATAACTCGCTGTTTTCTCTACTTCTGTCATTTGCTGTTCCATTTCATTGGAAACAACGAAAATCTTTCCAGGAAATACACCACCTGAAAAAATATTTTGTTTTAACATAGAAGAAACATGAATTTGTTTTCCACTTTCTTTCAGTGCTACATCTGATTCTTTAGAATTATCTACAACACTACTTTCCAATATAAAAGAAGGAACGCGAATCGCCTTATTTCCCTCTAATACCGCCGTTTCATATCCGAGCCGCTTTGCAAATTTATTATAATTATCCTGACTCATAATTACAGCTGGTTGCACATGGTTAGGAATAGATTGAAACTTCAACTGTGCACTTACTTTTTGGAATATAATATTTTCCTTTTGAAAGGTATCTTCAATCTTCTTTTCATATTGAGCTTTCTGTCCTTGGTGTTCATTATATGTAATCAAACTAAATGCAAATGGAATGTTCTTCATCGACTCGCCCTTTTGCGTTTCTATAAAAGCAGCAAACGTTCCAATGGCACAAAAAGCAACTGTCGACACAATCGTTACCATAAAAAACATACGTGCATTATCCTTCATACGGTATGCCAACATAGAAAATGAGAATAAATTCGTTTTCTTCCAATAGATAGGCTTCCATTTCTTTAAAAACTTTATGATAAATACACTAAGCTGCGTATATAAAAAATATGTGCCAATCATTACAATAGTTGCAACGGGAAGCAGTAAAAACGCGACAGCGCCAGGCTTTGCTGTTAAAGATAACATATATCCAATAGCTATTAAAATCGCCGCTATTATCGACAATAGAATAGAAGCTTTCGGTTCAGGCTTTGGCTTCTTATTCCCCTTTAATAACGCGATTACTTTTTTACTTTTCACAAATAAACTTGTCGTAAAAGCAACAATGAAAAACAATGCTAAAAACACAACAGCTGTTAATTTCATTGCTTGCCATGGCATATAAAATGGCAAACTTTCCAATCCCATCACTGTACTTGCTAACAGAAAAAATAACTTTCCAAATATAAATCCGAAAGCAATACCGCTAATAAGAGCACTTATGCCAACGATCATATTTTCAAGGAAAATCATCCGTACCAATTGCCAATTTGTAATACCATGAATAACAAAAATACCAAACTCTTTATTCCTAACCTTTAAAAATGAACTAACGGAGTAAAAAATAAAGAAAAAAGAAAAGAAATAAATAATGTACTCCGCAACAAGCATTCCTTGCCGAATAGCACCTTGTCCATCTATATCAGGATGATAAATAAATAAAGCATATAAAAAGAAAATCATAACTGAAAATGCACTGCTTAAAAAATAAGCGGCATATGCACGTATGTTTCGACTTACGTTTTTAAACGCGAGTTGAGAAAACGTCATCTTCATTCCCCTCCCACGTTTTTTGTACTTTCATAAAAATAGGTATCACCATAAGTATGACATCTCCTTCTTCTTTCTTCTTTTTTCACTATAATAAAAAAAGAAAAAGGAAAACATCGAACTTTCTTACATACATTCGTGCATTCTTACAGTTTTGTCATTTTTCTTATCATTTTGTATATGTGTTCATTACCTTGCCTTTCGCTATTTTCAAAAACTCTTGTAATTCTGGGTTAATATTCGCTTTTCCGTATGCAACGGCTAGTTCTGCAACAATTTTAGAATCACATATTTCTTTGTAGACAACTTCTGATTGATATAATTTATTTGCAGACACTGGTATTACCGTTATTCCAATCCCAGCAGCAACAAGTCCTATAACTGTTTGATATTCTGTCGCCTCTTGTACAATTTGCGGGCTAAACCCTGCATCACGGCATAAAGAAAGAATATTATCATATAAAGTCGGCCATACATTTCGAGTTATGAAAACAAAAGATTCGTTTTGCAAGTCTTCAATGTATATTGCTTGTTTATTCGCAAGTGGATGCGCTTTCGGTAAACAAAGTGTACAAGGAAGGTGCTGCACAGTTTCTAACTGTAATAATTGACTTGTAATAGGTGGACGCAACATCCCGACATCAATTCGATTATCATGAAGTGCATCTACTTGTTCTGGTGTAGACAATTCATGCAGTACAACAGATACATTCGGAAATTTTTTTCGATATTCCCGAACAATTGGCGGCAAAATATCATACATCGCTGAACCAACAAACCCTATAGACAGCTCTCCAATTTCCCCCCTTTGCGCTCTCTGGGCAACTTCGACTGCCTTATCAATTTGTATAAAAGCTTTTTTCACTTCTTGTAAAAACAATTCCCCTGCTTCTGTTAATTCTACTCTTCGTTTCGTTCTTGAAAATAACGTTACTCCCATCTCTTGTTCTAATTGTTGAATTTGTTGACTTAGCGGCGGCTGTGTCATCTGTAAACGAGCAGCTGCCCTACCAAAGTGAAGCTCTTCTGCTACCACAATAAAATATTGTAAATGCCGTAATTCCATATAGAACACCCTTTTTTATTAATATGTATAATAAATTAATAACATAAGAATTATATATTAGACAAATGTTTTTAAAGAAATCATACAGTACTATCCCTAAATATTTTATTGATGGTTTTAACAATTACAGCAAGTCTATATATACGTTAAAAAACTGACATAAGCCCCTTTATTTTGAGCAGGACGAGAGCATCTGGACACGCATAGAAATGGTCAGAGCCTTATACCATATGCCAGATTGAAAACAAAAGGAGAACGTCAAGTGTAGGTCATTTTGTTTTCTACATAGGATCGACTTATATGTAGAAAAATTAATTTATGTAGCTCACTTATCGTATTTCAGAGTTTATAAAAATAAAAGAAAACGCATATAAGAGAGCGCTTTCTTTTATTTCTTTCACTATTCAATTAGTCCATGTATATTTTCACATTTCTTGCCTCAATCATTTCCTAGTGAACACTAAATATTCACACATCTATGCAACAACTCATAATCTTCCGGAAATGAGAGCTGAAGGTGTTGAAGTTCATCCAGTCGTTTCCACTCAATTTTATAAATTAATTCGTCTGGATCTTGAATTTTCCGTTCCCCCCCTACTATTTTCACAACATAATAGTGTACTTGCACAGGAACATTAAACGTAACACCTATTTTTTCATGTACCTTTTCAATAATTTCAATGCGATAGCCAGTTTCTTCCCATACTTCACGAATGCAGCACTCTTCTAACGTTTCTCCATTTTCTAATCCACCTGAAGGTACAGACCAAAGTTTTTCTTCTTCTGGCTTTCCTTGTAGTACCATTAATACTTCATTATTATCATTAATACAAATTGCAGCTGCTCCAATCCAACGTTTCACTATTTTCCCCTCCCATACATACTATTCTGTATTTCACTTATCTTTTCCTCGAAAAAAGAGGAAAAAACCTATAATCTATCGAATATCTTCAACAACTTCATTGATAGCGCATTCCCAAAAACAGAAAGGAAGGATTCTGTGAAAATTTCTAAGTATGTTGTGGATTGTGAATTTTGTGAGAAAGATCGAGGAACAAGACAAGCAACTGTAACTATTGCTGCTTCTTCTAACACATTAGCAATTCAAAAAATAACAGAAGAATGTCAGCGGCGTTTTGGGAAAGCATTATTATTAAAGACAGAAGTTGTAAAAGAAGAATTTATAGCAGAAGCAACAAAAAGCTGACCAAAATGGTCAGCTTTCTATTTTCCGATCGTATTGCGTTTTCTTTCCGTACACATTATCACATGAAGATTAGGGGCATCCTCTATGAGATCGGAATCTTTCCATTATGTACGTTCCATAATGGATATCGAACAATATTTTCTGTATAATCTACAACAAATCATCCAGAAAAAAGGGAAGTTTAGTTCGCATTTTTAGAAAAGGGATAGGGATATTACCGGTAATACATCAAACATTCGAACATTACATCTATTATAATATACTAATGTTATTCATACTGGAAATATATATTACATATATAATTAATATGTAATATATATTAATCTCCCCTCCATATTCAAGTTATTTATTCTATTTTTTAAGAAAAAGCCTTCTAAATCTTGTTCTCACAGGGCTTGCTGAAGGCTTCCTTTATTCTGCAACAAATACATATTGTAGTATAACCCTTGTTCCACCAGTAATTCTTGATGTGTTCCTCTTTCAACAATTTGGCCGTCGTGCATCACAAAGATTTGATCCGCATCTTGAATTGTAGATAAGCGATGTGCAATTGCGATAGTTGTTCGCCCTTTTCGCATGTGCTGCAATGCCGTTTGAATTGCTTCTTCTGTTTCTGTATCAATATTTGCTGTTGCCTCATCTAACACTAATACTTTCGGATTTGTTGCAACAGTTCTTGCAAACGCCACAAGCTGTCTTTGACCACTTGAAAACGCCGCTCCTCTCTCAACTACTTCTGTATCGTATTGATTTGGCAGCTGTTCAATAAATGTATTTGCCTGCACAAATTTTGCAGCCTCTTCCACTTCTTCATCTGTAATACTTTCATCATACATACGAATGTTTTGCTTCACTGTTCCAGCAAATAAGAAAGCATCTTGTAATACAAGACCAATACGTTTTCGTATCTCCGCCTCTTGAAAGTTCTCTAGCCGCGCTCCATCAATTACAATTTCTCCTTCATTAATATGATAAAAACGCATCAATAAGTTCATAATTGTACTTTTCCCACTACCTGTATGCCCAACGAAAGCAACATTTTGCCCAGGTTTCACAAGGAAAGATACATTTTTTAGCACATCACGTTTTCCATCATAAGAAAAGGTAACATCTTTAAATTCAATTTCCCCTTCCGTCATTAAAGGAGCTGCATTACCTTGTTGTACTGGCGCTAAATCTTTTTCATCTATTAAATGAAACACACGTGATGAGGATACTAGTGCTTGCTGAAAAAAAGACAATTTCATCATCATTTCATTTACTGGTTCAAAGAAACGATGAATGTAGTTTACAAAGGCATATAATACCCCTACTTCAACAGGGCTATGCATTGCGTCAATCCCAAACAACGTGACTACCAATACAATTGCCAAAGTATGAACCAGATCGGTTGCTGGGCGTAATAACAAAGCGTCTAATTTCAAATTGCGGCGCCCTGCTCCGTAATGTTTTTCATTCACTTCTTCAAATTCTTCACGCATCCGTTTCTCTTGTCGGAATACTTGAATAATGTTCATACCTTGAATAGATTCATTCAATTTTGCGTTTAAAAGACTTAATTGATTGCGAAGTTCTAAATAAAAAACTGAGCTTTTCCGGCGATAAAGAGACATGATTGTAATCATAATTGGAATAAGAAGTAATGAAAACAGCGCAAGTTTCACATCTAATAAAAACATAGCTATTAAAATACCGATTAAAAATACGATATTCTTTACAAAGGTAGATAGTACACTTACAAAGAAATCTTTAATTGCTTCTGTATCGTTTGTTATTCGCGAAACAAGCGTTCCAATCGGTGTACGATCGAAGAAGCTAAGCGATAAACTTTGTACATGTTCGTATACTTCTATGCGCAGATCTTGCACAATTTTGAAGGCGATATTTTGGAAATACAATAAATTTAAATACGTAAACAACACCTTTAATAAATGAAACACGATATAAACAATAAATAACGTTATTAACACATTTTGTTCAAAATTTTTGGGGACTAAGTGTTCATCGATAAATACCTTAATTAAAAAAGGCCCCATCATTTCCGCAACAGTTGCACCAACTAAAAATAAAAATGCAAAAGCGAGCAGTTTTTTATAAGGCTTCAAATATGATAATAGACGCCATAAATCATTTTGTTTTTTCCCCTGCATCATACCCCTCCTTTCTCAACTAGTGCTTCTAATTGCTGACTTTCATACATGTCTTTATACCAACCATCTTGTTGCATTAAACTTTCGTGCATACCACGCTGCACAATCTTTCCATCATCAATAACAAGTATTAAATTTGCATGTTGAATCGCGCTTAAGCGATGCGCTGTAATAATAGTCGTTTTATTTTGACGTTCATGCTTTAATGATGTCAAAATCGTTTCTTCTGTCTTTGCATCTACCGCCGATAAGCAGTCATCTAAAATTAAAATTTCAGCATTTGTTAATAATGCACGGGCAATCGAAATACGCTGCTTTTGACCACCAGATAAAGAAACACCGCGTTCACCAACGACAGTTTCATATCCTTCTGGAAATTTCGCAATATCCTCATGAATACACGCAATAGAAGCTGCATGGACAATATTTTTATATGTAGCACTAGGTTTTCCAAATGCGATATTTTCACCAATACTTGCAGAAAATAAGAAATGGTCTTGTGGTACATATGAAATGGAGGAACGAATAGCGTGTAGTGTCAAATCTCGAATATCATTTTCGCCAACTCGTATGTTCCCGTCAAAATGATCATATTCTCGAATTAAACATTTTAACAATGTCGTTTTCCCTGCTCCCGTACGCCCTACAATTCCTAAAGTTTCTCCTTTTCGTAAAGAAAAATGAATGTCTTGTAGATTTATTACTTCATTTTTCTTATACGAAAATGTGTCAATATCAAACTCGATGTTACCACTTGCTACTTCTTCACTTGCCCCTTCCCTATTCGCCACATCAGACACTTGCATAAATAAGTTTTGAATACGATCATAAGACGCCCGGCCACGCTCCATAATATTAAATAGCCAACCAAACGCTAACATCGGCCATACAAGTGTACCTAAATAAGTAGTAAATGTTATAAGTTCTCCTATCGTAAGCTCTCCACGAACAACCAATACAGAGCCGTAACACACTGCAATTAAAAAAGAAAAACCTACAATTAAAGAAATTGTTGGATCAAATAATGAATCAATACGGGCAACGAGAATATTTTTCTGTACCACTTCTTCTGATTTATTACGAAATGATTGCAAATCTTCTTTTTCTTGACCAAGTGAACGAATTACCTTCACTCCACTCATACTTTCCTGAACTTTATCATTAATTTCTGAAAAAGCCTGCTGCGCTTTATGAAAGCGACGATGTAACAAAGTCCCATAATAATTTGTCGAGATTGCTACGATTGGCATTGGAATTAAACTGAGCAGTGTTAATTTCCAACTAATTGTAAACCCCATCGCAAAAAGAACACATGCACCAACTGTTAACGAATCTACAAGTGTTAATACCCCAGAACCTGCTGTTTGCTGTACAGCTTGAATATCATTCGTTGCGCGGGCCATTAAATCACCTGTCCGGTGTTTTTGGTAAAATGATGGACTCATATTTGTAAAGTGCTCATACAGTTTTCGGCGTAATTGACGAGCTAACTTTATAGAAGATCCAAAGATCATCATGCGCCATGCATAACGCAAAATATACACCATTATCCCAGCACCAACTAAAATTACTGCCCATTGTACTAACTTCTGAGTCGTTAAAGAATGATTGCTAATTTCATCAACAATGATCCCAATTATTTTAGGTGGTACGAGTTCAAGAAGAGCAACGCCTAATAATAAAATACTCCCCATTATGTATGCTCTCTTCTCTTGTTTAAAAAACCATGCTAAGTCTAAAAAAACTTTCATTTTATACCTCCTATCCCAAATGAGCGATGTTTTCAGTTTATCAAAATTACTGAATTTTTTAAAGTTTAAAACTTTTTAAAAGACAATATGAAAGGGCACTCCAATAGGAGTGCCCTTTCTAGCGCTTATTTCAGTTGTTGTTTGTTCATTGCGCTCATCATTTGATTGATTTTCTTTTGGGATGGTTTTTGTCCCATTTGCATCATCATCATTTTTAACATTTGCTCATTAATTGGTGGATTTTTTTGCAAATAATTCATCATATATTTGCGTGCGATAAAAAATCCTAACGCTATGCCTGCTACTAGTGCTAATACGCCCACTAGAACGCCTACCCAAATTGACATATATTTTCCTCCTTCATGTTGTCTACCTTACAGTGTACTAAAACCTTTTCAAGAAGACAAGATTGTATTCGACATTTTTTATATATAAGTACGCACTTGTTTAAGAGGATTTAACCATCCATACTGCTTACTCTCATAATCCATCGCAAGAAATGTCAATTCACATTTTCTAAGCACTTCAAAAATAGCCGTTTCGAGCTCAACATTTTCAGAAGCATGCATCCGGATATACTGTGATTTAATACGCACTTCTCCGTATGCATTTTTATTAGACACCATATGCATATACCCATTTCTTTCGTATTCCCCATATGTTCGCAGCGCTTGTTCCATTTTATGATGTAGTTTCATTACTTGTAAGGGCAACGTTATATACTTCATTTGTTTATACAACACTTTCTTTTCTGAAAGGGAACGAGACTGTGCAAAACGAGCAAACAAATCAAACAATAAAAACTCACGACCGAAATACGCCTTCGTAATATCTTCTCGAATTAAGTATAGTTCATACGTTCTCATATTTTCCCTCCCGCATTGGACAACTTTATTCCTTTCATTATATAGAAATAAATACGCAATGATTGTCTGACTGCGGAGAAAGAAAAAACTTTTTCTGTCGAATAAAGCGAAACTTCCCTCAGTGGGATTTTACTCCCTCAAACTAACGGGATCATTTCATTTACATAGAAAAATCCCTCCATGCTGGAGAGATTTTTCTAAAATCATTATAGCATTTCTTTTACTTTGCGAACAACGTTTTCTACAGTAAATCCGTATTCTGCCATAATCTTTTCACCAGGAGCAGAAGCACCGAATGTATCGATACCTAATACGTCTCCTTCAAGACCAACGTAACGATGCCATCCGAAACTAGCACCCATTTCAATTGCGAAACGTTTCGTTACTGCTTTTGGCAATACAGATTCTTTATATTCAGCTGATTGTGCTTCAAAGCGATCCATAGACGGCATGCTAACAACAGATGCATCAATACCATCTTTAGCTAATGCTGCTTGCGCTTCAACTGCTAAACTTACTTCAGATCCAGCTGCAAGTAAGATTACATCAGCAATGTCTTTTTTACTTGAAGAAATTACATATGCACCTTTAGCAACTTTTTCATACGTATTGTCTATTGCACCTTCTAATGTTGGAAGATCTTGACGAGTTAAGATTAATGCAGTCGGTGTTTTTGTCGATTCTAACGCAAGTTTCCAAGCTGCAACTGATTCGTTACCATCAGCAGGACGAAGAACATCTACATTTGGCATTGCACGAAGCGCTGCAAGCTGTTCGATTGGCTCATGCGTTGGTCCATCTTCTCCAACTGCGATACTGTCATGCGTGAACACATATGTTACTGGCAGTTGCATTAACGCAGCAAGACGAATTGCTGGACGTAAGTAGTCAGAGAATACGAAGAACGTACCACCGTAAGTTTTTAAACCGCCGTGAAGTGCGATACCGTTCATTGCTGCACCCATTGCAAATTCACGCACACCGTACCAAATATTTTTACCGCTATAGTCTTCTCTTGTGAAGTCTTTTTCTTTGTTCATGTATGTTTTGTTAGAACCAGCAAGATCTGCAGATCCACCAAAGAATGACGGTACAGCTTCAGCAATTGCATTAATAATTTGTCCAGAAGATGAACGAGTTGCTGTTTTTGAACCCATTTCATATGTCGGTAAGTTCTTATCCCAACCTTCTGGAAGAAGACCTTTCATTGCTGCTTGCAGTTCAGCTGCTAATTCTGGGTATGCTTTCGCATAATCATCAAGCATTTTATTCCACTCAGCTTGCGCTGATTCACCAGCATCTTGTACTGTTTTACGGAAGTTTTCATACACTTCCTCTGGTACATGGAAGTCTTGCTCAAATGCCCAAGCATATGTTTCTTTTGTTAACTTCGTTTCTTCTACACCAAGCGGAGAACCATGTGAAGCTGATTTTCCAGATTTGTTTGGTGAACCAAAACCGATTGTTGTTCTTACTTCGATTAATGTTGGACGTTTTTCGTCAGCTTTTGCTTCTTCAAGCGCTTTCGCAATCGCCTCGATATCGTTTCCATCTTCAACACGGATTACTTGCCAGCCGTATGCTTTATAACGATCTTCTACACTTTCAGAGAAAGAACGATTCAAATCGCCATCTAATGAAATATCATTAGAATCATATAGCACAACTAGACGACCTAATCCTAAATGAGCTGCTAATGAAGATGCTTCAGCAGAAACGCCTTCCATTAAGTCTCCGTCACCGCAAATTGCGTATGTATTGTGATCAACAAGATTATACTCATCACGATTGTATTTCGCTGCTAAATGTCTTTCAGCCATCGCCATACCTACAGCTGTTGCAATACCTTGTCCAAGTGGACCTGTTGTTGCGTCTACACCTGGTGTGTGACCAAACTCAGGGTGACCTGGTGTTTTACTTCCCCATTGACGGAAGTTCTTTAAATCATCGATTGTTACGTCATAACCCGCTAAATGCAGTAAGCTATATAGTAACATTGAACCATGACCTGCAGATAATACGAAACGATCACGGTTAAACCACGTTGGGTTCTTTGGATTGTGTTTCATAAATTTCGTCCATAATGTATACGCCATTGGAGCTGCGCCCATTGGCATTCCTGGGTGACCAGAGTTTGATTTTTCAATCGCATCAATGGATAATGTGCGAATCGTGTTGATAGAAAGTTGTTCGATTGAATGTGTCATGCTATTCTTCCCTTCGCTTATATTAAGTAAACGTTTTACACCTTTATATGATAGCTTTCCTTGCAAGATTATACAACATGTATCGACAAATATATTGATGTTTTTTCGTATTTGTTCAAAAAAACGTACTATTTTCCACAATGTATAGGATTTCAATCCGCTACACTTTTTCCTTTTTATCCCATACTCTATCTTATACCTTGCGCTTCCTCACTTCTTATCATTAATCAATGATTCCATACAATTCTTCATTATCTTTAAACATTTTGTCTAAAATGATACAAATATTTTAGACAATTTAAATTCCAAAATGCAAAATATATCCTTCTTCACTTTTCACTTTATAAAATAACGTGACTAAAGATTGTAATTGCACGCAAAGAATATCTCGATTGAAAGAGAGTTTTTCATATTCACCGTTCGTATCATCTGTACCACAAGTCCATTGAAATGACCCTGTAAGTTCAATCGTTTCAGGTGCTAATGAAAACAAATGAATTAATGAACGAAATACATTTACTGCTATATTTGCTCCTTCTTTCTCAATTTTAGTGATGCCATGATAATGAAGACCAAATCCCGTTTCTTTTTTCGGAGGTATATGTGTTGGAAGCCAATTAAAAAAATCTAGCAAATACACAACAATTTCATCGCTTAATATAACACAATCATCCTCTGACGCACTTTTTTTATAAAAAAAACTTTTTTCAATCCATTCAAGATCTTCAGAACTTAATTCGCCCTTTTCATATGAAACAAAGACAAATTCATGTTGCATTGCCATAACATCCCCCCTCTCTTCTTATTATATAACGCCCCCTTTCTTTTCTTATCGTTTCGAACGCAATATTTTATCTAGCAATTGATAACCGTAAAAAAGGCCCTATCCTCCATTTGAAGAATAAGACCTTTCACCTTATAAGTGTACAGTTTACTTCTTATTACGATCAGCATACACAGCCATTGCAACATGCATAAAATTCGCTAACCCTACGCCAAATTGATCAATATTTTTTGTAAAACGTTCATCATCAACATACATTTGTCCTAGACCTTTAAAAGCATCCAATGAATAATGACCAAAGTTCTGTAAATAGTTATACCATTCTTGAATTGCTTCTTGAGCCTGGTCTGATTCAGGTGAATCATGACGAAGTGCTGCAAGCTTTCTATAAATCGTATTATATTCTTCTTGTTTCTCTTTCGTCATATCTACTTTATTAGCCCTATCCACCGCTTCATTTCCCCATCTTTCACGTGCTTCCTGCTCATACGGATTTTGACTAAAATCAAAACCCTCAAATCTTTCTTTGTTTGTCAATTGAATTTCCCCTTTCGAGTGTTGAATCGTCTTATCAATTGTCGCAATCACTTTATCTAATCTAGAACGCTTCTCAAGCAACATTTTACGATGTAAAACAAGCGCCTCTTTTCGATCAAATAAAGGATTATTGATAATTTCTTTAATTTTCTTTAAAGGGAAGCCAAGTTCTTTAAAAAATAGAATTTGTTGCAAAGTCTCCAGATTATCATCAGAATAAAGCCGATAACCAGATTCGGTCGTCTCCTCTGGGGTTAATAACCCTATTTCATCATAATGATGTAGTGTGCGCACACTAATACCGACTAAATTTGCTACTTCTTTCACTTTCATTGTTTTGCCCTCCCTTAGTACATACAATAAAGTATAACGTTACGTGAGGGTCAACATGAAAAGAAAAAAATTTCTAAAGCGGCAATTGCATATATGTTTAATAACACATTTTCCTATCAAACTAAAAAAAGATGGGCTACGCCCATCTTTTAATTTAATTTTGCTTGATCTTGTTTTTTTAGTTCTTTTAACTTCTTCGGCGTAACGTCCTTGCCTTCTTCGTTAACGACTTTGATTGATTTCAATTCGTTTAACATATTTTGACGAAAACCTTTTAAATATTGTTCACGGAGCGATTGACGCTCACGTTGCTCTTCTTCTGTTAAACCTTCTGCTTTTGCTTTTTTCGCTAAGAAATTAATGCGTTCAATGAGTTCGTGACTTAGCATCTCGAATCCCCTTTCTACTAAAAACTGATTATTATCATACAATAGTTACTCTTGTTTATCAAGCGATTGATTCGTATACTCCACATACCGGCGATGTACTGTTGCTTTTGAGACATCATGCCCAAAACCGCGGAGCGTTGCTGCAATTTCTTCAAATGTTAACTCATTACGGCGCAGACGAACAATCTCTTCAATAGGTACTTCCTTTTTTTCACGACCTGTGCTTAAATGTCGATTCTTTAAGTTTTTTTCAGGACGAAAGCCATTTTCTACAGCTCGTTTCATTCCTCGTTTAATCTTTAGATTATGAATCTTTCTCTGGTATTCTTCTACTATGCCAATAATATCAAGCACCATTGAATCTGAATCAGAAAGCTGTAATTCGCCATTATGTGCATGTGTATATACTTTTACCCCTTCTTTATTCAAACAATGCATTAAGGCAATCTTTGCATTTCCTCTTCCAAGACGTGTCTCGTCTTGAATAAGAAGCACATCAACATGTTCATCACGAATGACATCTAGCACTTCTAAAATCCCATCTCGTTCGATACTATATCCGCTAGCTTTCTCCTCTACTACTCTTACAACATTCATTTCATACTGCTTAGCTAAATGCAATAACTCATCCTTTTGACGTGTTAATGATGTTTCCTGCGCTTCTTTTGTCGTACTCACACGTGCATAAATAATCGCATTCATTTCAGACCCTCTTCTCTATCTCACTTTTCACATCATAGTGTATCATATTTGTAGCTTTTATTCGAACTTACGTTTGTAGAATGTTTTCTTGCATGTTATAATAAAAATAAGAAAACTTGTAGAAAACGAGGTGTTAAAAATATGGAGAAGTTAACGAAACGGCAACAAGACATTCTCGACTTCATTAAACAAAAAGTACAAGAAAAAGGTTATCCACCTTCCGTACGTGAAATCGGCCAAGCAGTCGGCCTTGCTTCTAGCTCTACTGTGCACGGACATTTATCTCGCTTAGAGGAAAAAGGCTACATTCGCCGCGATCCTACAAAACCGAGAGCAATTGAAATTTTAGGAGACGACAGTAACCAAGCCAATACGCAACCAGTCGTTCACGTACCGATTGTCGGAAAAGTTACAGCTGGTTTACCAATTACAGCAGTTGAAAGTGTAGAAGAACATTTTCCGCTTCCAGCGAACCTCGTTTCAGGTTCAGATCAAGTATTTATGTTACGCATTTCTGGAGACAGTATGATTGAAGCAGGAATTTTTGACGGAGACTTAGTTGTTGTTCGCCAGCAGCAATCTGCATACAATGGTGAAATCGTTGTCGCTTTAACAGAAGACAATGAAGCTACGGTAAAACGCTTTTACAAAGAAAAAGATCATTTCCGCTTACAGCCAGAAAACTCTTCTTTAGAACCTATTATTTTGGATAACGTTTCTGTTATTGGAAAAGTAATTGGTGTATATCGTCATTTACATTAAAAAGCAGACCAAATTTGGTCTGTTTTTTAATTCGCCTCGATTTTTACAGAGCCCGCTGTTGTTTCTCCTTTAATCTGCACCTTTCCACTACCTATAGTTATTTCTTTATTTTCTTTTCCGAAAATCTGTACCTCTCCTGCAGCAGCGGAGCCTTTCACAACAGCATCTTTTGGCATTTCCTGCAACTGAATATTAACGTCTCCTGCTGCCGAATCCGCCTCAATACTATACTCTGGATTATGCTGCGTTACCTTTACATTTCCTGCTGCCGACTCTGCACGCACTTTTCCTTCTACTTTATGAAGAACAATATCTCCCGCACTAGATGACACTTTTACATTCTGCACTTTCATTTCCTTCATTTCCACATCACCGGCTGCTGAATGCGCAGATATATTTCTACTTTGAATACTTTCTACGCGAATCGTTCCTGCTGATGTCTCTGCTTCAATTTTATTATATACACGTTCAGGCACAACAACTGTGAGGCTTTCATCTTTCAAATCAAATGAAAAAAAAGAAAAATCAAATATATGTTTCTTTTTCGTTTTCACTTCCACTTGTAGCATTTCGCCGTTCTCGTTTACGTCTAATTTTCGCTTTTCCTGATTACCGCTATACCGAACTTCAAACAAATCAGTCTTACCTTTTTCAATCACAACATCTCCAACATCTGTGTCAACATTAATGCTTTTGATTTGCTCATTTTTAAATTGTTTCTGTTCCAATTTCTTTGTATCAGCTGATTCATTCGCAGTTTTCATAAAAAAGGCTGATCTTGTAAAAAATAAACCGATTCCCCCAATCGCAATACAAACAATCGCAATCAATACAATTCTCCTCATCTCATCTACTCCCCTTTAATCACCTTTAAATTCCAGCTTGCATACTTCACAAAAAGCTTTGTAAACCAAGTCGTGCAATAATATGCACCGATCCCTAAAAGCAAACCAATACCGAAGAGTACAATAGCTACAAATACATCAGATAAAATAAAAATTTGAGCGAAAACAATTTTGATTAACAAAAGTAATGGTGATAAAATACATACAACACTCACCATCCAAAGTGATAAAATAAGACTACCAATTGCTATGAGCGGTCCTAGCACAACAACCAAGTTAAAAAAACTAAGTCCAATAATTGCTATAATTGCTCTCGCTATGTTAGAAGGAGTTGGATTATGCTTCACCAGCTCTAAACGATGAGACGCTAACGTTTCTTTAGCTATTGCTTTCGGAGAACCGAGCGCTTTTATAATTTCTGCTTCTGTTTTCCCTTCTTCTATTCCGAATTGGAAATGTTCCTCATAGTCATATAAAATATCGTTGCGTTCTTCTTCTGGTAACTTTTTAAGATGTTCTGATAATTCACGAAGAAACTGTTCTTTGGTCATCCTCTACACCTCTTCAATAATTTCTTGTACTCCCCTTGCAAAATCACGCCATTCTGTTACAAGAGTGTTAAGCTGCTCTGCACCTTGATTTGTTAACTGATAATACTTACGCGGAGGTCCTTCCGATGATTCTTTTAAATACGTCTGGAAGTACCCTTCTTTCGTTAAACGGCGTAGCAAAGGATACACTGATCCTTCTGATATTAAAAATTTATTTGAAATTTGCTGAACTAATTCATAGCCATAACAATCTCGTTTCCTTACAAGCGCAAGAACACAAAGCTCCAATACCCCTTTTTTAAATTGAACATTCAAAGGCAATCCTCCTCTCCATTCAGTACTATCCAATGCAAGGTACCTTATTAATTATAATATATCATTCAGTATTGAATATTACAAGGTACTGTTCCAATTTTTACAAATTAAAACAAAATTCCTCTCGTCGAAAACTTCTTCATCCTCCTTAACAAAAACACAATTATTAACATATAAAAGCTTTAAAGAGATTGTTATCTTTTTTAAGGAGGTATTTTAATGATATACGATTTTTACCCAGCCCAAGTAGCAATTCCTTATAAATATATTCCTTATTATAATATTCCACGTTACACTTCCTCTTTAAAAATTACTTGTCCACTTGCTCAAAATACATTTTATCCTGTACATTACGCGGAGACTGTTCCTATATTACAAAAGAATCCGACAGTTAGAGGCTCATGGACTCCTTTTTCATGGGTAGAAAAATACGCATATGCGTTTACAGGACCTTATAACAAGGCTGAAGTTGCACTCACATTCGATGATGGTCCAGATCTCATTTATACTCCTCAAGTATTAAATAAATTGAAAAAACATGGTGTAAAAGCGACATTTTTTTTATTAGGAGAAAATGCCGAAAGATATCCTGAGGTTGTAAAACGGATTGTTAACGAAGGACATATCATAGGAAATCATACTTATAATCATCCTAATTTAATAAAAATAGATGACAAGCAATATCATGAGCAAATGTTAAAAACAGAAAAAATTTTACAAAACCTAACCGGATACGCGCCTAAATTCTTCCGTCCTCCTTATGGGATTATAAATGAAAATCAAATGAAATGGGCTACTGAACAAAACTTTATGATTATTCAGTGGAGTGTGGATACATTAGATTGGAAAGGCTTAAATGCCAAGGAAATTACTAATAAAGTATTAGGGAATTCCTTTCCTGGAAGCATCCTCTTGCAACACACTGCACCAGGGGGGAATTTACAAGGGTCCGTAGACGCTCTCGACCACTTTATTCCTAACCTTATATCTAATGGAGCACGGTTCGTGACCCTCCCAAACATGTTTCATACTTCAAAACAAAGGCTATAAAGTAAAACTTTCATCAGTAGCAGATGTGAGACTACTCCTTCAAGCAACAAAAAGCCGAAGAAAAAAGCAAAAAGGTATGAACAAATGATTCATTCCTGATCAGACATAGCATAAGATGGCGTGTGCTTTTTTGGTAAATCAGTTGTTTTTAAATATAAAGATTTTTCGGTAATAATTACACACATTGAAATTTAACATTGTCGAGCTACTTAGTTACTTTATAAAAGGTAATGTTAATCATTGGTACCGTCAATATTTTTGCAGGTAAATTACTAATTATATGGTTCATCACCAAAAGACGGGGTGACATATAGGTAGATGTACACTCCACTCCGAGTGGACGCTTTCCGCGGGCGAGAGCGAGCCTCCTCGGCAAGCCTGCGGGGTTTCACTTCCCTCGCTATTCCCGCAGGAGTCGCCACTCTCCATTCCGTGTATGAAAAATGACTCATTTTCAAAAAATCAACCCCATGTTACGGTGATGAACCAATTATATTCTTTAATAACAAATTATTCCTTAAAATCCAACAATATATATGCTATACTTAATAATAGAATGAATTGATGTTATTTTTTGAGGAGGACAAATTTTGAAAGACACTGTAAAAATATTAAAATGGGTGAGTGGTGGTTTGGAAGCTCTATTAGGAATACCTGTGCTAGGTGGAACAATTATTGTTTCTTTACTCTGGCTACCACTCCTCTTCATGTTAGCATTACATATCATTACTTTAGTATTAGCTAAAAAGAATGGTATGAGCGCTAACGGTAACGTTCTAGGAATTGTTACATCTTGTATTGCATGGATTCCATTTGTGGGAATGATTATGCATATTTTATCAGCTATCTTCATTATGATGGATGCGGCTCGTAAAGAACAAACTAATTAACAATTATTTGAACAGTAAATCCATTTTTGAGGGTAAAACACATTAAAAATGTGTTTTACCCTCAAAAAAAATCCCCGATACCAGTAGTATCAAGGTTTTCTACTCTTAGTAAAGAGCCCTATATTGATCGCGTTCCCATTGATGAGATTGAATGCGGAATATACCCCATTCAATCTCTTTCATTTTATAGAGAAGATTTTTTGTCATTTTTTAATTTTATTTATTGAGTTCCGTCATGCCCTGCCACTCATACCTACTACCTCTAAACGCTAACTTCTACTTGATTTCCTAACAGCTTACTAAACATCCCTCTTTTTTCTTTTGCCAATTCGATAAAGGCTCCGTTTTGAACAATTTCCCCATTGTCTAGTACAAGCACCTGATCAGCATTGCGTATCGTCGATAAACGATGAGCAATAACGATAATTGTCATCTTTCCTTTTAATCTTTCTAGAGCAGATTGAATTTTCGCTTCGTTTTCCGTATCTAACGCACTTGTTGCTTCATCCAGCACTAAAATCGAAGGTTTTCTTAAAATAGCTCGTGCTAGTACAAGCCGCTGTCGCTCTCCTCCCGAAAGCCTCACTCCACGATCCCCGATGAGAGTATCAAGCCCTTGCGGTAGTCTTCGTACAAATTCAGCAGCTGCTGAAAATTCCAGTGACTCCCACATTTGTTCTTCACTTGCATCTGGCTCAATCATTAGCAAGTTTTCTCTTATACTAGCATGAAATAAAAATGGATCCTGTGGCACATAGCTAATAGACTTTCTTAAGGATAATAAATTATCATTTGTAAGAGGTGTACCATCTATTAGTACTTCTCCTTTGTCTGGCTGCATAAGTCCCATTAAAATATCGATTAGTGTACTTTTCCCGGCACCTGATCGTCCGACAATAGCTGTCATACAATTAGATGGGATTTGTAAATTGATATTTTGGAGTGCATATACAGATTCTTTCTGATTGTAGCGAAAATAAACGTTCTGGCATTCAATTCCTTTGTCTAGAGATATTGGTTTTATATGTTTATATTGTTGTTCTATATCTTGTAATTCTGCAAATTTATTGCATTCTTCTTGTAACTCTATTAAAGACTTAAAAGCTGAAATACTTGCAGCCAGTTGCTCTAGGTTAGATTGAATACTTGTAAATCGAGGCCATAATCTTGAAAAAATGAGAATAATTAATAATAATTGCTCTGATTGCGCATGAAAAAACGTTACAGATAAAAAAATAAAAAATGCAATGAGAACAGCCAAAGATATTTTATAAAAAAGTTGGGAAGCAGATCTCATTTCCATGTATTCAATTTGTTCACAAGCCATTTTTTGCGTTACAGAACGAAACCAAGTTAACCGTGACTCTTCTAAAGTATTACTTTTTATATCTTTAATCCCATTAAAATGGTCTGTTATGCCCGCAAGATAATTTTGCGCTAGCTCAGATGTTTTGCTCCCTAACATTCTAGCTCTTTTAATAAAAATATGTGAAACGATCGAAAGGAACAAACCACAAAATAACACAAATATAGTTATTTTAGAAGATAACCAGAAAGCAATACCTACATGTACAAAGGTAAAAACGATAGAAGCTAATAACTGTAAAACAAGGTTAATCCCATAGCTAACACGTGCCAATTCTGAAGTTAATGCATTGATAAGATCAGTCTTCCTTTTTTTGATAAAAAAACTCCACTTTACTCGTAAAATAACACTATAAATGTCCCATCTTAACTGCTGAGTGAAACCTTGTTGAATTTTCACATCTCGCATGGTCAAATTTCTTTGTAAAATATTTTGACTAACAACCACTAGGATATATATACCTAGAACGAAAGATAAACTAGTTGCTTTAGAAGTTTCCTGCAAAAGATTAAAAATAGACGAAAGAGGAACCCCCCCTCCCCCCATATTAAAGATTCCACTCATACTGATCATTGGAATTAATAATAGAAGTCCTATCCCTTCAAGTAAACTAACCAAAACCATTCCAATCAGATTCACATAAAGAATTCTCCCTGCAAAAGAATGCAATTGTTTTATAAAATATAGAATATGCTTCATCTTTATCCCCCTATGTTAAAACGTGTTTCCTTGTTTTCCTCCAGAAGCATAAAAAAGGACGTAAAGGAAAATACAAAAAATGAAGGGGTTTAGGTAGCGGTAACGTTTTAGCGTCAATAGGATAAGGATAAAGGTAACTCATAATAAATAAAAACTTTTGCTGGTTAGACATTAACGAAAATAAGTAACGAGTGTGATATATCATTACTTCTTCAGGAACAGAATCTGCATGTAAATTCACCATTTCTTTGAAATAAAATAATGTATCTTTTGCTAACCGTTTAGATTGTTTCTGATTTGTCAGTCCCATCATTTCTTTTATAATTGTAGTATTTAATAACTGAGAAGCCAGAATTAACGCTTGTCCTCCTATAGGAAGGTAATGATACTTCTTCAACAGCCTATTAATCTGCGCCCAATCAAGATTTTTCCTTACAATTTGGTTTATATCTACAAGCCAACGCAATCTAGACCATCCGTGCCGCGCCCCATGGGTAACAAGAAATAAAAACAAGTCCTCACTTCCCAGCAAGTATATAGGGTAACTTGTTAGTGTGCTTTTGCGTTTTCGTTCCCATAGTTGCTCAAAGCTTGGTTCCTTCCCAGGACCAGGATTTAATCTCCAATGAATTTCAACTTTGATCTGTTTTTGAGGATGGAAAAATGTTATATGATGATGTCTCCATTTCCAGTCGTTTAATATCGTTTGAATATAATCATCTTTCACATAACCTTTCTCTAAAAGAAGGGTTTCCGCTTTTTCTAGTTGATGAATCGGAATAAGAATATCTAGATCACAAGATGTCCTTAAGGAGATATCTCCGTAAAGGTCATGAGCAAGTATCGGTCCTTTCAAAAAAAGAGTACGAATCTCATTTTCAGTAAATAATTTACTTACTTGTTCCATTTCAGCGCTCAAATGAAGCATTTGAAAAGTATTTTTTTTGAATTGTAGATACAAAGTTTGAATGACATATGGAGGAATCGACTTCTCATCTATCTCTTTCACCTTCAAATAAATTAATGGATAAACGCGGTGATGCATTGCAAGTTTAAGAAACGCACCCCAGTCGATATTTGTAAACCATTCATTACTATTTGATAATACGGTATTACCCTCCTGTATTTTTAACATTTCAAGCAGGAGTTGTAGTTCCTTAGGGATATATTCTACATGTAGGCTAAAATCATTATTATTCATTGCCTCCTCCTTTAGTCGCTTGTTCACTTACCCTCTTTGCAAATGTTCCAACGACAGTGAATTTCTCCATTCCTTCTGACCCGGTGACATAAATAGGACCACTGCGTAACCATGCATGTGCAATCAATTTTCCGCTATCATCTTTAGCAGTTCCTAAATAAAGAGTACTTTCAATCTGACGTTTTTTAAGCATTTTCATCCCTGCTATGGCTTTCACAAGACACTGACTTTCCCAAAAAGTATAGCGACTCATAATATGTATAGCTTGAGATACACTCTCTAATGTCTCCTTCTGTAACTCACCATGAGTAAAAGATGTTTCATTCATATGGTCGCCTAAAGAAGGTGCTACTTTAGAAAAAGGTACACTTTTTAATATACGAGCCCAACCTAAAAGAATAAAGGCCTCTAAAAACAACAGTTTTGTTTTCGTATTTAGCGCTAAAAATATTCTTAACCTTTTCACAATATTCATGAGTCCCTTTCTAATAATTCTAGTAAAAGATATGAAACTACGTATTGGATTGATTCTCAATATGAATCAAATTTTCTTGTAATAAACATTCTAAAAAGGAAAGAACCTGTTTTTCACAATCTGTTTCTTCTACATCATAATTTGATAATAGTATCGTAACCAATTGAGAAACCGTAATTGGTTTTTCAATACAATCCCATATTTCTCCTCCCATCCCCCCCAAGTTGTAATATTTTCCTTTTCGGACATTCAGCATTACTTTTTCTCCATCCATATCGCTTACAATGTTTCCTTTGTTTTGCACAATCTGGAAATCTAGTGAAATCATTTATATTCCTCCTTCATGTATAGAACTTAATATAAGGGATACAAGTTCGTGCGCAGTAAATCTTGAGGTTGGACGACGTAATTGAAACATATTAATTTTGTTTACCATATTTGTAGAAACTGTAAAATGCCATTCCATCAATCCTAATCGCGGGACTAGAAAATTGCGAAATGTATGATGAAATAATGTTCGAAGACGCTCAAGTCCTTCAATTTGAATCATTTCAATGCTCTCATCCTCTGTTTTCACTAATTCAATCACACCTACAAGAGGTAATGGATCCGCAAAAAATTGCGAAGATACAGGAACAGCATACTTCGTTTCTCTTTCAAACAACGGACGATAATGTCTGGTTTCCATTCCAAATTCATTTAAGCTTTCCTGCCACAGTTTTTGTTGTGGATAAGATGGCATAACAAATGGAGTACCTTCACAAGAAAGAGACACAGCAATTACATCATCACTTAAAAGTTGATACCCTTTACGTAAAAATGCAGAAGAAAGCGTTGATTTTCCAGCCCCCGAATCACCAATTAAAGCATAAGCTTTCCCATTAATGGCGAGCGCACTTCCATGTAACGGAAGTATTTTCTTCTGTATTAATAACGCTCCCATACAAGTTCCAAGAAGATAAAGCCGTATTTTATCTTTTTCCGCTCCTGGTAGAGGTGAAAAAGTAATCTTCCTACCTTCTTGTATAGAAAATATAGCAGTTTGAGGGACTTGAAACATGACTATATTTTTCTCCACTACAAATCTTTGCTCATATTTATCACTATATTTACACCATTGCTCCGATAAATCAGCAATTTCAATGATAATATCTGTCCTCTCTGTTGGTTCATTCATTTGCGGCAATTCTGGTAAAGGAATCTCACTTTCTATTCTTAATCCGAAAGCTTTGTATATTACATTTCTCCCAGTAGCCAACATCTTCCTCACTCCACACTAATAACAATTTATTTTTAAAGCTCTTATATAAATTCATACTATATAAGAGCTTTAAACACATACAATCCTTATTGTTTAGCTGTACTTTACAGGATCATCTGGATCGGGCTGAACTGCATCCGGAATTTTATGTCCTGGTCCAGCCATTGTCATATTAATATCAAGCACTTCTAGTACTGGTTTCTTCCATTCTTTTTTCATCATCTCACCCCCTTTCAATTAAATTTTTTTATAAACCGATACACAATTAAACTACGCATTAAAATTCTAAAATCTAAATCAAATGCGTATTCTGGCCTTGGTTCCTTTTGAATTTTTAAAATTGCTGCCTTAATTACTCCGATATCTAGAAATTCAGAGATTATAGGATCCAAGCTAAGCTGTTGAAGTTCCTCGATAAATTGATTCCAAGAAGGTGCCATACGACACACCCCATCTGCTCCTTGAACACCTCGGACGCGCTGATTTAACCTTACCTTATCAGGGAGATAATTTTTTGTTGCCCTCCGTATAAGCGAACGGTCTAAACCATTTTGAACATATTGTTCTTCCGGGACTGATAAACAAAATTGGATCATTCGTAAATCATTCGTTGGATCACGATTCCATAAAGAGTAACGTAAAGATAATTTCGTTTCATACGTCCCATTTATACTCCAGTAATACAAGTGTTCAAATTGTTGTTTTTTCATCTCGTACGCATTCGAAGTCGAAGAACCAGTCATATCGATACCATGCTCTTTTAGCTTCTCTACAACGTTCATTTTCTTTGCAAATTCGGGATTGATTATTATAGGAAAAAGACTTTCCTCTCCCAGTGAAAATAGCCGATTTAAAGACGGAAACGCCTTTTTTCTAACCACTTCAAAAACTCTCGATTTCTTCACTCCTAAGTTTCTACTATATAAATGCAGTTCACGGAAAAAACGAAACCAATGTAGCTTTTTTAAAAGCATCGCTTGATAGTCTAAAACAGGGCCCCAAGATACTGTCCAATTCCCTCTTTGGCCACTTAAGAGTACACCGATTCCTTGCTGATATGCCTGCTCATAAACCCCTTTTAACCAAAATGTATTCTCAAAAAATTTATATGGCATCTCTAACGTTTCCAGCCAATCATCAACTTCTGATAAGGGACTTCTTCCTGCAAAATCTAAATAGTGATCCTTTATATTTCCTACATGCTGTACAGTCGATTGAATAAAAGGTCTTTCATCAGCTACCCTGCCCTTATGTGTCCAATCTACAAATCCTTCTACTGGAACGTAACTAAATGTATGTAATTGTTTTTTTCCCGCACATAAATCTCTTGCCGCAAAGCTAACAACAGAACCCGAATCCAATCCTCCACTCAAATGGGCTCCTACTTGATGGTGAGTGCGCAAACGCGCCCTTATCGCTCTTTGATATACCTCCCGAAATGCTTCTTCATATTCTTCATTTGACTTGAGCTGGAGCTTATCTCCAGCAACTAATGTACAATATCTAGAAAGTTTTACTCTTTCCTCCGTCACCAAGATCGTATGAGAAGGAGGAATCTGTTCTATATGTTTATAAACAGTAAGAGAAGGGTCTACCGATTCAAAATTTACTGGTATAGCTAGAAATTCAGCAAGCCATTGCTCGTTCAACTTCTTCTCGATATAGGGCAAAGTAAATAACGGCTTTATAAGCGTACAAAAAGCAAATCGGCGCTGGTCGCGGTAAAAATAAAGAGTCCGACTCCCAGAAAAATCTCTCGCTCCAAACAACTTTCTATTTTTCTTATCCCAAATTATAAAAGCAAAATCACCTACTAAATATTTAGGGGCTTCTTCCCCCCACTTCTGGTAAGAGAGTAAAATCAATTTGCTGTCTGTCATGCTTTTTCTATCTGCATAATCCACTTGCAATCTCTCAAATAATTCATCACGATTATCGATGATAGCATCTGCTGTAATTGCCAATTGCCTTTCAGAATCATAAAAAGGCAATTGTTCACTAATGGACTCTGGTGTTATCCATTGTGCATGACAGCCAAGAAATACATTCTCTTTATGCCATATTTGAACATTATCAGCAGGATATTTTTGTAAACACTCCATTAGCCCCTTACTGTATTCAGTTGATATAGGCTCGTCATTAAAATAAAATATACCTGTTATCGCACTCATTTTTTCCTCTCCCATTACGCAGAAAGTAAACAAAAGCCCAATCGGATAAAGTAAAGCTTTTATCAGTAAGATTTTATTCATCCCTTACTAATCATTACCTCTCACGAATTGGGCTTTTACAGACAGTACACATGTATTCTTTATTAAGAACATACATATTTATAAAAATAAACATGTAACTACTGATAGCTGGCTTTTTAATATAGTTGTTTTATCTTCCATAAGTAGAACTATTATAAGTTATAAATTACCATTTCATCTTCGCGATGTCAATTAATTAACCGAATATTCAATCAATAAATATACCTTTAATCGATTTTCCATAAATAAAGACACTTTTACACCAAATTAGCGAACTATATTCATTTTAAATGTTCTACATATAAATGCAAATTGAGAAACTAACATAAAAACCCTTTTCTTTTTCGGTGGGCGAGAAACTGGCCATGCATAGAGGCGGTCAGTTCCTTTTCCTGCCACGTGCAAAGTTTAAAACAAAAATAGACAGCAAGTAGCGAGAGGCCACTGAAAAACTCACGTTTTTTCAGCTCAAAAACCGGATGTGAAATTAGAAAGGCGACTTTTCGTTCAAAATGGAACGAAAAGTCGCCTTTCTTTCTATTCTTTTTTTACTTTTCTTCCTTTTTTTCCTTCATTAAGGTCATAATTCGTTTTAAATTGACGGCAAATATAGCCATCGCACCTTGCATTCGCATACCAATGAGACCCGAGGAAGATGCTACATCATACCCGTGTCTGTGCTTCAGTTCACTATTTTTCGCTTCGATTTTGTAACGCTCTTTCCCTTTTTCT
>NZ_KB910952.1 GCF_000383235.1 Bacillus sp. 123MFChir2 | reverse complement strand
CAAGCTTTTCCATTCATTTGTCGCAGCACTAATCAAATAAGAAATAACAGTAGAAACCGTGCATTTTCGGGCTGTCTCGGTGTGGTTGAACTCCGTTAAAATCGCCTGGAGCTCTGCTTCTGAAAGAAAGTTTTGAATCAATGTGTGGGACGTGGTATTCTTGTTCATGAGAGATTCCTCGTTTCGTCAATGTTGGTGTGGTAACTTACATTGTACAAGAGGAATCTCTCTTTTTGTATTCATTTTTTGGTAGAATTTAGATAATCAACAGACGTGTTATCATGATAATTTATTATTATTGTAATTTCATACTATAGGAGTAATGAAGGATGAAGATGTTAAAAACATCTGAGCCAACTATATACCGTTTTTTATAGAAGATTGAAGATGAAAACAGTTGATTTTTTGTGAAAACTTGCTCATTATTTCACATGGCGGGCAGTTGAAAGATAGGGGGACAATTTGTGAACAAGAATAGTATGTTACGTGTGTTAGAGAAAGAATTAGTTGTAGCTTTAGGGTGTACAGAGCCAGTGTCGATTGCGTTAGCCGCAGCTACTGCAAGAGATTATATAAAGGGCGACATACAGTCAATTGAAGTACTTGCAAGTACAAATGTCATTAAAAATGCAATGGCGGTTGGTATACCAGGAATGAAGGCTACCGGAATTGACTTTGTTGCTGCTTTAGGGGTGTTAGCAGGAGATAGCAAAAAAGGTTTAGAGGTGTTAGCTGGAGTCTCGGAAGAAGATGAAAAACAAGCAATCTCTTTAGTAAAAGCGGGGAAAGTGTCTGTAGAATTAGCAGATACGTCTAAAAAGCTATACATTGAAGTGAAGGTTACGACAGGCGAGGGATATGCAAGAGCTATTATTCAGGATAATCACACATTTATCGCATTAGTAGAAGCGAATGGGGAGCTTGTTTATAAGAATGGATGTGGAAATACACACTTTGCCACTTCTGAAGAAGAACGTGATGAACTAACGATTCCAGAAATATATGAATTTGTTACGACTGTAGATGTAAAGGAATTGACATTTGTAAAAAAGAGTATTGAACTGAATCGTAATGTTGCACTAGATGGTTTGTCGAATGAATATGGCTTACAAGTTGGAAAAACATTAAAAGCAAATGTATTGAAAGGAATTCTATCAGATGATTTAACAACTCATGCGATGGCATTAGCAGCTGCTGGTTCAGATGCACGTATGGCCGGTTCAACAATGCCAGTAATGGCTAACTCAGGAAGTGGTAATCAAGGGATTGCCGTAACGATGCCTGTAGTAGCCGCAGGTGAGAAATTAAATGCTTCGGAAGAAGAGCTAATTCGTGCTGTTACGTTAAGTCATTTATTAGCGATTTATATTAAAAATCAGTTTGGGCGTTTGTCTGCACTTTGCGGTGTAACAGTTGCTGGTGCAAGTGCATCGGCTGCTATTACGCATTTATTGGGCGGGGATATTGAAAAGATAAAGTATGCAATCCAAAATACACTTGGAAATGTGGCAGGAATGATTTGTGACGGAGCAAAAGCAGGATGTGCAATGAAAGTAGCAACTTGTTCAAGTGCAGCCGTACAATCTGCACTGTTAGCCTCACAAGGAATGTGTATCTCTGCTACAGATGGATTCATCGAGGCAGATGTTGATAAAACAATTGAGAACTTTTGCCGATTAGGAAATGAAGGTTCACCGAATATGGATAAGATCATGCTAGAGATGATGATAAATAAAAGAAAATAGGTAACTACTCAGTTACTGTATGAAAAAAAGGCAAGAAAGCATTTTTTAAATGGTCGAGAGGGACTGGCGATGCATAGGAGCGGTCAGGGTCTTTTATTGCCACGTGCAAGGTTTGAAAACAAAAGTAGACAATACGTGCAGATTCCGCCCTGTTTGCATGACAGCAGTCTATATGCCAAAACATGAATTTATAAGTAATAGAGAGACACATCTTCACTAGAATCATACCCTTTTCTAAATTTTTAAAACGTATAGCTGAGTCGTTACGAAAATGGTAGGGATGTATCACCGTGGTCCTAATTATTATGAACTAGGTAATTGTATCTTCAAAAATGAGTATGAAGGTACTATTGATTGTTTTCATGGCAAGGAAATGATTCTCATGGACGGTCAACAAGTATATGAATTGCGGTACAGTGGCGGGATAGTTCGGTAATCATAACTTTACATAGGAACAATGAAACTGCTTTATATTCCTTATAATGATGTCGGTCTATAGTAATACTAATAGTAACACTGGTGATACTATGCGACATAAATGTGTCTTCTTACATGATTTGATTTTGCAATTTATAATGTAAGGAGAAGTTCAATTTTTAGTAAGCGGAGGCAATGAACATGAAAGCAGTTGGTTTATTAGAATATTTACCTATCGAAAATGAGAACAGTTTAATTGATATTGAATTACCACGTCCAGTACCGACAGGAAGGGATATACTCGTAAAAATCCATGCTATTTCAGTTAATCCGGTTGATACAAAAGTTCGAGCACCAAAAGACAAGAAAGAAGAAGAGTATAAAATACTCGGATGGGATGCGAGCGGTGTTGTTGTAGAAGTTGGAGAAGATTGTACTTTGTTTCAACCAGGAGATGAAGTATTTTATGCAGGAAGTATTATTAGACCAGGTACATATAGTGAATATCATCTAGTGGATGAGAGAATTGTTGGAGTAAAACCGAAGAATTTGACTCATGCGCAATCAGCTGCTGTTCCATTAACTGCGATTACAGCGTGGGAAGGAATGTTTGAACGCTTAGCAATTGACATTAACAATAAGGAAAAGAATAAACAGAAAAATATTTTAATCATCGGTGGTGCAGGTGGTGTAGGTTCTATTGCCATCCAATTAGCAAAATGGGCTGGTTTAAGCGTTATAACAACTGCTTCTCGAAAGGAAACGAGAGAGTGGGTGGAAAGTTTAGGTGCTGATTATGTTATCAATCACCATGAATCATTTAAAGAACAGTTATCACAAATGAAAATAGAAGAAGTTGATTATATTTTCTGTTTAAATAATACAGATCAACACTGGAATGGAATGGCAGAAGTAATTAAACCACAAGGAAAAATTTGTTCAATTGTAGAAAATGAAAAACCGCTAGAGTTAGGGTTATTAAAAAGTAAAAGTGCTGCATTTGTTTGGGAATTCATGTTTACAAGAGCTATGTACCAGACTGAAGATATGATTAATCAGCATCTCTTGTTAAATCAAGTTAGTGAGTTACTTGATCAAAAAGTGCTTAAGACGACTGTAAACAAGACGTTATCACCGATTCATGCGACTAATATTAGAAAAGCGCATGAGATGATTGAAACAGGAAGTATGATTGGAAAGATTGTATTAGAAACGTTTTAAACGCATATAAGTGAATACTGAAGAGAGTGACTTATGAAGAATGGGGCTGTATGTACTGCAGCTCTATTTTTATAAATATCTTAACAACACATTTAAGCAATCATTTTCCATCCTACTAAGTAGTTTACAGGCTTGTTCAATAATTCTATTATAAAAATTTGCTCCTTTTTATTGACAGAAAATTCAAACTCATTATATAATTTTTGGTATTACCAATGTCTTTAACATGTGTTACCATAAAAAAAGGGGACGATGGCTTGAAAGAAAAGGAACGCTCCTCAGATAAAATTGAGAATGAATTAATTAGATCCATATTGGCTGGTGTTTATTCTGTAGGAAGTACTTTACCACCGGAAAGAGAGCTTGCGAAAGAATTTGGTGTTGGTCGCCCAACTATTCGGGAGGCGCTTCAACGTTTAGGAAGGAGTGGATGGATAACAGGGAGAAAAGGAATGCCAGCAATTATTAATGATTATTGGAGCAATGGGAATCTAACGACACTTATTAATATTGTTGAGAATCATCATACCATTACAGATGAATTTATTATGTACTTATTTGAATTTAGAATTTCGTTGACTCCGACTTATATTCGTGATGCTGTTACGTTTAATCAACCTAAAGTGGTTGCTCTCCTTGCCAATCTTGAGCAGCTTGAAGATAGTGCAGAAAGCTATGCAGCATTTGATTGGGATTTGCAAAAAAGGTGTGCTGGGCTTGCTGCCAATCCGATCTTTCTACTCATTTTAAATAGCTTTGATTCCATTTATGTAGATATGGCAAAAAGATATTTTTCTGTAAAAGATCATCGTGAGTTGTCCTTTAACTATTATTATGATTTATTAAAAGCTGCATTAAAGGGAGATGCAATTGAAGCGGAAAGATTGTGTAAAACAACAATGGAGAAAAGCTTGGCTCTCTGGAAAGATAGAAAGAAAAAAATAAAGAATGCTGGAGGCGTGATAAATGAAACTAAAATATTTTAAAGAATATTTTTCCTACCCTGATATATTAATCATGAGCTGTCTTTTCCTCATTAGCTTTGGATTTATGATTTTACATTTAATCTCTATCGGAATTTGGGGTGCTTTTGTTTTGGGAATGATTATGTATTCCTTAGCTGAGTACGCTACTCACAGGTTTATTTTTCATCTAAAGCCACCAAAGAATGCATTTTTATTAAAAATGCTTAAGCGCCTACATTATGACCACCATACAAATCCAAATGAATTACATTTATTATTTTTACCCTTATGGTATAGTGTGCCAAACATTGCAATTGCAGGAGCAATTTTTTATTTTCTTTCATCCAGCTTTGTCATGACAAACGCATTTATTGCAGGTATTATGCTCTTTTTATTATTTTATGAGTGGAAGCATTATATCGCGCATCGCCCTCTTCAACCAATATCACCATGGGGGCGATGGATGAAAAAGGTTCATCTATGGCATCACTTCAAAAATGAAAATTACTGGTATGGTGTTACGAATCCAGCCTATGATTTTCTCATGGGCACCTTTAAAGACCAAAAAGATGTTGCCCAAAGTAAAACTGCTAAACATCTAGAAAAACGTGGTGACCAGAAAATAGAATTATAAAAAATAGTCCATTGTGATCACCCTGGAAACGTCGAATGGATTTTGCAACTTCGGCATTTTTTAGGGATTAACAGGATTTTTTTTCCTGTTGGGTAGTAAGCATGGTAATATATTGCATAAGTGTAGCTTTATAAGTTATCAAGACCTAAAATAAAGGGACATAACATATTAGTCATATAAAATATGTTATGTCCTTTTTTCTCTAACGTACTCTTCTGTTAACTTAATAAAATACCCATTAATTTTTCTCCAAAATTGTTCTAATGAACGTAGTTTCCTCTTCTGCATATCGACTCAAATCCAAACCTTTATATCAAAGGAGGGAATCGTATGTATATTGTGTTCGGGGTTGGACTTTTAAGTGTAGTTCTTATCTTTTTATTAGCAGGAAAAATTACTCCAAATTCAGTGATGATGGTAAGTTTTCAAGGAAAACAATTTAAAAATTTCCTTTTAGGATTAACAGCAATTGGTGTTCTTTGTACTGCTTACGGTATATATCATAAAATAACATATAAACTTCCCTATATGGATATTACGGTAAGTAATGAGAAATATACTGTCTTTGGAAACATTGGGGAGTTAGGTTATTATTCTGATGAATTGATTCAAAAAGGAAAAGAGACGCACATGTATATAACACTTTGGGAAAATATTCGCTTAGCGGATGCTCAAATGGTGATCACTTATCCAGCTGGAAAAGTGGAAGTTTGGAAACCGAAAATGTCTTTGCTTACGGATACAACGAAACAAGACGTGAAAAAGAAGTTTAAAATTAAAGAAATTTATGAACTGTCTCCTTACACGTTCAAAGAATCGGGGAATGTAAAAGTAACTTTGAAAAATGGAGCGGATACGATTGGGAGCATGTCAGTGAAAGTGAAAGAATGATTTTCACATGAATGGTGAGTACATTCTGTTTTTCTGGATAGCCTCTATTCATAAAGATGGTGGCTTTTAAAATGGATGGGGAATAATTTTCCTTTTATGGTATTGTATATACAAGAGCTTATTCGATAAAAGGGTGGGTGAGAAAATGACTGATTCACAATATAGATTGGAGTTTAAGGATTTGTGTCAAATATCTCAACTTGGTGAATTATTGAATGCCCCCGAATCTATTTCTGGTGGGCTTTTACATAGGATGTATATAGTTGATACCACGAAAGGAAAGTATGCAATAAAACTTTTAAATCCTCAAATAATGCTTAGACCAACCGCAATACGAAACTATATCAATTCAGAAAAAGTTGCCAATTTCTTGTTTAATAGCATTCCAAATCTCCCGGCAAAAATAATTAATGGAGATGTCTTACAAAAAGTAGACAGTCAATTTTATCTTGTGTTTGATTGGATAGAGGGTGAAAGTCTGAAACCTTATGAAATCAATAATATTCATTGCGAAAAAATAGGTGCAATTCTTGCAAAAATACATCAAACTGATTTTTCAGAGTTAAGTATAACAAATGATGAATGTAATAAAGGACAATCAATTAATTGGAATTATTATTTGCAAAAAGGTAATGAGAATAGTTCAGAATGGGTGAAGTTACTCCTTGAAAATCTTGATGATCTTAATGAATGGAATTCGATGACGATTTGTGCATCTGAATCGCTTTCATCAAATATGGTTATTAGTCATAGAGATTTAGATTCTAAGAATGTTATGTGGAACCAATACAATCCAGTCCTTATTGATTGGGAATCAGCTGGTTATATAAATCCAATGCGAGACTTAATTGAAACGGCAATTTATTGGTCTGAAAATGGAAAAGGGGACATTGACAAACAGAAATTTTTCTCTTTTATAAGTGGATATAAAAAGAGCTATGGAGAACTGCAAGCAGACTGGAGAATAGTATTAGCAAATGGTTTTTTAGGAAAATTAGGATGGCTTGAATACAGTTTAAAACGTTCTTTATGGATTGAATGTACAGACGAAGAAGAACAGCAGTTGGGGACTATTCAAGTAACAGAAACAATACATGAGATTAGGCACTATGCAGATACAATTCTTAAATTATTGAGTTGGTTAAATCATGAGTTGTAGATTAAGATTCTTCAATAAATAATGGAGAATATAAAGCATACAACTTTAAATAATCGAAAAATTCAGGAATAAGGAGAGGCTATATGATTAAAGCTGTTATTTTCGATTTAGATGGAACTCTATTAGACAGGGATCAATCTCTTAAACTCTTTATTAGAGACCAATATAAAAGATACATCAATGAATTTAAGGATGTGCCTGAAGAACAATATGTAACTAGGTTCATTGAATTAGATAATAAGGGATATGTTTGGAAAGACAAAGTATACGAGCAATTACTCAAAGAATATGCTATTTCCAGTTTAACTTGGGAGCAGTTATTAGAGGATTACATAAAGAATTTTCAACATCATTGTACGCCATTCCCTCATATGGAGAACGTTTTACAGGAGCTTAAAAAAAGAGGGTTCTTATTAGGTATGATTACAAATGGATTTACTGAATTTCAATTACTGAATATTCGTGCTCTTGGGATTGAGAAGTATATGGATACCATATTAGTATCGGAGCAAGAAGGAATGAAAAAACCACAAGCTGAAATTTTCCTAAGAGCATTAGAAAGATTAGGTGTCAAACCCGAAGAAAGTATTTACATAGGAGATCACCCGGAGAATGATGTAATCGGGGCTAGGAATGTAGGCATGTATGCAATATGGAAGAAGGACACATTTTTGGGACAGTCTTTTGCAGATGAGCATGTTATTGAGGATTTACAAGAGTTGTTGTTAAAGGTTAATACATTCCAAGAAGTTTAATAAAGCAAAGGATACAGAGAAAAAAACGCTAAATTAAACAAAGTCGTATAGGGGAGATTAAATTGTTCATAAGAGAGGCAACAGAAAGTGATGCAGCGGAAATTTTATGTATTCGAAAGAGCATTATTTCTCAAAATAAGTTTTTTATTCCTATAATTGAAGAGTTTCATGTTGATATTGAAGCGCAGAGAGAGAAAACCATTACAAACAGTCAGCAAGGCGGCGTAACATTTGTTGCAGAAGATGGTGAACGGATTGTTGGTTTTCTAGTGTTTACAAGAAATTCTATGAAATGCTTAAATCATACTGGCTTATTTGGAATGGGAATTTTAGAAGACTATCGTAATCAAGGTGTAGGAACAAAACTGCTTTCACAATTAATAGACTGGGCAAAAACACAAAAAGATATAGAAAAAATTTGTTTAGGTGTTTTCTCAACAAATGAAAGAGCAATAAAAGTATATGAAAAAAATGGTTTTAAAGAAGAAGGAAGAGAGAAACGGCAGATTAAATTTGAGGATGGACGATATGCGGATAATGTTCTGATGGCGTTGCATATACAGCAATAACTTAATGATAAAATTCCGAAATATATTTGATTTTATATATTATTTACGATTCAGACAGTTACGATTCTAAAATTTGTTGTTCCATTATAAAGTATTTCATACTGAGTATCTTTGATCTAGCTAGATTTCTTTACTATTATTTGCTTAATTTAATTAAATAAATTAGTAGGCGGAATAGTGGAAATAATTATAAATGGAGAGTGGCTATTTTGATTCAAAGAAAATTGCTCGAAATAGAACAAATGGTAATTGGTGTTACAGGAAGTAATGGAAAGACAACAACAAAGGATTTAATTAACTCGGTACTCGATACAACATACAAAGTTCATAAAACGAAGGGGAATTTGAATAGCCAGATTGGTTTACCGTTAACAATCTTAGAGATTGAGGAGGATTGTGAAATAGCAGTATTAGAGATGGGGATGAGTGAACACAGGAAAATTCAACGTTTGTAACGCTAATTTCTTAAAACAATTCGAAAGGAAGAGTCTTAATTATGTTCCCAATTCTAGAAACAAAACGTCTGCGTTTAATTGAGATAAATCATACATATAGCTCAAAAATATATGATATTTTTTCAATTGAAGAGGTGACACGTTATTATGGTATGAATTGTTTTACAAAGATGGAACAGGCTGTTCGAATGATTGATTCTTTCGCAAAAAACTTTCAAGAAAAACGTGCGATTCGCTGGGGAATCGTTGTAAAGGAAACTGGAGATTTTGTCGGTACAGTAGGATTCAATAATTTACAACTGTGGAGTAAACGAGCTGAAATTGGTTACGATATTCACCCAGCCTTTTGGAGAAAAGGGTATGCATCTGAAGCGGTAAAAGAAGTGTTAGCATATGGTTTTCAGGAGCTAGATCTATTTCGCATTGGAGCAATTACATATCCTGAAAATGAGGCATCTTCTTATTTATTATTAAAACTAGGGTTTCAGAAAGAAGGATTGTTGAGAGGTTATATTTATCAAAATCAGCATTCAAACGATGCTTTTGTTTATTCAATTTTGAAGACGGATTGGGAGAATAGATGATATATAACAAATCATTCTTTGAAAATGTAGAATAGTAAGCAATTAAAATAGAATAATTTTTATTTCTTTTTCTTTTCTATCCAATTAATGAACAGGTACTGCATACTCAATTCAATTACCATTAAGAACAAATGAAATGAGTAACGATAGACAAGAAAAAGGTATAATGCGCTAAATGGGACACTTAAGAAAATACTGCCGTATTTATTTTTAGTGAAGAAGTAAATAGCCGCTCCGCAAATCATACCGATTAATAATGATTCCATGGCTATAAATAGAATGGAGTCTCTGTAGTAGAAGTCTAGTATGTAAGTAAATTGTCCTGGAAAGTTTGCATAAAAAATCCAAAGTAAGATAATCCATATATTCAAAGCAACAATGAAATCTTTTCCAAAATGTATTGTTATAAATGCTTGCCAATTACGATGTTGTATACCCCTTACACTTCTTATTAAGAGGAAAATAAGAGCAAAGAATCCAGTCCAAGTAATGATTATTTGTGTAATCTCTGAAATGGTAATCACTCCTTTAATATTGCCTAACTTTAAACGAACAAACAAGAGGTTGTAGAATAAAATACAATATCATGACGGTTGCTTTTATTAGAAAAGGAAATGAGATTTTTAAAATAAAAAAATATACGAGAATAGCAAAAAATGAATATATGAATAAAGAGAATTTCGTAATGAATAGTTCTTCCTTACAGTTCTTGCAAACGAGCTTATGATAATTATTTTTTAGAAATAACTGTTTATTACTAAATGTAGCATTACAGTTTGGACACTTTTTCATTAGAAAGCCTCTTTTCATTTTATGAATTTTGCAGGGAATCTTATACTTTTAATATACAATTAACTAACAGAAAACTCCTGCATTTTCAAGAGAATATGCTTTTCTTCTCATAGAGAATATTTCCATCTTTCTCTGTATAAGCTAAAATAAAGTAAAACTTTCTTTTTTTGAGAATCTAGGGGCAAAAGATAAAAAGTAAGGAATGATGGATATGTGGAGGAAAATAGCAATTGTTGTTGTGTTATTAGGTTTAGCTGGTTATGCAATCTATCAGCAGTTTGGGAAAGAGAAAGTAGAAGTAGCAGATAATCAAGAGCAAAGTACAGTGGATGAAAAAGAAGTAATTGCGCAAAATGGCATTGAAATCGGAAAAGTCGCACCTGATTTTGAATTGTCCAAGCTTGACGGTACTAAGGTAAAGCTTTCTGATTTAAAGGGTAAGAAAGTCATTTTGAACTTTTGGGCAACATGGTGTGGTCCGTGTCAAAGAGAAATGTCAGATATGCAGGAGTTTTACAATCAGTATCAAAAGGATGTAGAAATATTAGCAGTGAATTATACAGCGTCAGAGGGATCTGAGGGGCAAGAGAAGGTTCGGAAATTTGCAGAGGAGAAAGGTGTTACGTTTCCAATTCTTCTTGATACAGATATAAAGGTAACAACTACTTATAAAGTCATTACGATTCCAACGTCATATTTTGTTGATACAAAAGGTGTGATCCAAGATAAATTTATTGGACCGATGACGGTGCAGGAAATGGAGAAAAGAGTTGCGGACTTAAAGTAAAAGATGAGAGTGGGAATGGCATGTGTACCATTCCTATTTTCTATTTAAAAGCTATATAGGTTTAAAAAACCTACTTTTTTTGGTGGATGAGAGCATCTGGCCGTACATATATCGATGCAAATTGAAAAACTAACATAAAAACCCTTTTCTTTTTCGGTGGGCGAGAGCAACTGGCCATGCATAGAAGCGGTCAGGGCCTATTGCTGCCACATGCGATGTTTTAAAACAAAGGGAGCAAGCGAGTACAGGTCGTGTTGCACTCTGCATAATAGCTACTTATATGTCGGAAAATTAAAATGGATTTATATAGAAGCGGTCAGGGCCATTTTCTATCACATGCAAGGTTAAAACAAAAGGAGTAAGTCAGTAGCGGTCATATTGTATTCTGCATAGCAGCGACTTAGATGGAGAAAATTTATAATTGAGTTTCTTATATTAAGTTATAATAGAAATAAAAAGATGAGGAGAAGGTTATGGGAAATTTTACAGGAGATTATGTTGTAATTGATTTTGAAACAACGGGGTTCAATCCTTTTCAAGATAATATTATTCAAATGGCTGCAATTCGATATCGAAATCATATTTGTACGGATCAATTTGTTTCGTATGTGAATCCAGAAAAAATGATTCCAAGTCGTATTACGATGTTGACAGGGATTCGGAATTTTGATGTTGCAGTTGCGCCGACAATTGATATTGTATTACCAGAGTTTGTTTCATTTCTTGGAGAAGATACAATTATTGCTCATAATGCTTCTTTTGATATGCGGTTTTTAAAGAGTAATATGGAACGATTAAGACTTGGTACACCAAAAAATGTCGTGATTGATACACTTAGTTTAGCAAAACGATATATAAAATATGTACCGAATCATAAATTAGAAACCTTAAAGCGATTGTTACAAATTAAAGTCGCCTCTCATAATGCATTAGATGATTGTTTCACTTGTGCAGCTGTATATCAAAAATGTGTAGAGTTAAAGGATGGAAAAGTAAAAAAAGTGATTTCCGAAGGTATAACAAAGGAAGAAGAAAGAGCGTTTGAGATTGTAAAAGAAATATTGGAAAAGCATAATAAAGATATAACAGTGATTCGTCAAGCCATTGTCGGGAATTATTTGGACGTTAAAGCAATGAGTTCATTTGCAAGAATTAAGCTAAAGGGTAGAAAAAGATACGTATTAACAAATAAAGAACAAGATGAAATAGTAGCATTGTATCCGAACGTTTTATGTGAAGCTGCTACAAAAAGTGAATGGGGTCTTACAAGAATCATGATTGATCAGCCTGAAGATTTAATTGCTTTTGAAGCTGTGATTCTTGAGGCGTATGAGAAAGGGATGCAAACATTGCAGCGTTCCTAAAGTGAAGTTAGTAGCATTGTAAGTACGAAAAATAAAATTTTCTCATAAATCTGATTAGAGTGTTTTTTTACTGTTCATACTAGTAACACGAAAGAGAGGGTGAACAGTATGAGAAGAACTCGGCGAAAATCGTTTGAAGAGCTTGTGAAAGAAAATAAGCAACAGCTACTCAATGATCGGGATGCGATTGAACGGATTGAAGAAAAATTAGAGAAACGCTACGAAATACGTATTTTTAAACAGGCTGAATAATTCTTGCAACTAGAATGATACTAGTTGTAAGGAGGCGATATGATGGGTAATCCAAAGAAAAAACCACAAGATTTTGCACCAAATCAGATTGGGATGCAATCAAGAACAGCAGGCGGTAATAAAGGAAAACAAATGCAAGATAAATCAGGGAAACAACCGATTGTTGATAACGGTTAGAAAGAGGGAGAAGAATCATTCTCCCTCTTTTTTGCATACATAATTAAAGGATTTTTTTACAAACTAATGTTGTATGTATTTTCAATAAAGGAGGAAGACAGGATGCCAGAACAATATAAAACAAGTCCAAACCCAGATGATCGCAGTGATAACGTTGAGAAATTGCAAGAGGCGGTATATAACACAATTGAAAATATGAATGAAGCAAGGGAAGCTGCGGAGCTTTCAAATGAGAAAGATCGCGTGGCAATTGAAGCGAAAAATGATCGCCGTATGGAAAGTATCGAAGGAATGCGAAAAGAGATTAAAGAGGAAGCTGCATATCGCAATCAGTAAAAGAAGGCTGACAATTGTCAGCCTTTTTTTGTAATAGAAAAGTTTTCAGTAAGGAGACGCCAATTTTGTGGGAAAGGTAAGCCGATTTTCCAATAACTGATACCGCGAATTCCTTGTTCCTTTATTAAATTAAACTTACTTTGAATAGACCTAGCATCTTCAAACCATACTTCATGTTTTACTCCATTTGCATCGTAATAATTGAAATGAGGAGCTTGAGAAGTGAAATCGTATTGAATTGGGACATTGTGTTTTCGAGCAAGCGCAACAGCAGCGATAGAACTAACTGCTTTTGCAGGAGGATTTCCTGGTTTAAATGGAACAATCCAATCAAATCCGTATAAGTTTTGCCCCATCATAATTTTCCGCGGCGGCATTTGTGATTTTGCATATTGAATGACTTGTTTTACAGGACCAATTGGAGATACTGCAAGAGGCGGTCCACCTTGCCATCCCCAGTCGTATGTCATAATGACAATGAAATCGACAATTTCACCTTGAGCCTTATAATCATGAGCTGCAGCTGGACCTTTTTGAGTCGAACTTGTTTTTGGGACGACAGTTGTACTAAGTGTATATCCTTTTGGTAGACGTGTTTTTACTTTGCGTAAAAATTGATTATATGCTTCGCGGTCTGCCGGTGCAAAGTTCTCAAAATCAAAGTGGACATCACGCATTCCGTATTTTTGAGCGGTTTGTAAAATGTTTGTAATAAACGTATTTTGAATGGTTTCATTACGTAAAATAATGCTTGCTAATTCAGAGCTAAAACTTCCATTTTCAAGATTTGTAATAACAAGCATTGGAATCGTCTGCCCTTGTTTTGCAATTGAGACGATTTCAGATGTTTGAGTAGGTTCTTTCAGTGTTCCATCACGTTTTGCTTCAAAGCTAAAGTAGGCCAAATAGGTTAAATATGAATTGATCGCTTTGGTGGAAGCAATTAAGCTTTCTTTAATTGGAATCGTAGATGGTTGTAAATAGGCAATGGATTCAATAATTTTTTTTGTTCCTTTTGGTACATATAGTTGCTGTCCGACTTGGAGTGGAGATTTTAATGATAAATGATTCACTTTTGCTAAACTGGCAAGAGGTACGTTGTAAGTTAAGGCAATTTTATATAAGCTATCCCCAGGTTGTACAAAGTAGGTATTTCCTTGTGTATTCACGATTAATGCTTGCCCCACGACGAGTGTTTCAGCTGGGTTTAACCCATTATCTTTCACAATTGTTTCTGCTGTTGTTCCGTACTGCTTAGCTAATTTATATACGTTATCTCCGCTTTTTACAGTTATGATTTGTAGCATATGCTCACTCCTTTAAGGAAAAAAGATCCGCTGCTTCTATTTTATTTTCAGATTCTCTGTATTATGATTAAAGGTGTAGAAAGAAACGTAAGCGAGAAGGAGTTAAAATGATGTTTATAGCAGAACAGGAGATTGATATCCGTTATGCAGAGACAGATCAAATGGGTGTCGTGTACCACGCAAATTATTTAGTATGGTTAGAACTTGGCCGTACGAAATTAATTCAAGATTTAGGATTTTCGTATGTTGAAATGGAGAATGATGGGGTTGTATCTCCTGTACTTGATTTGCAAATTACATACCGAAAAGCAATGCGTTACGGAGAAAAAGCTATTGTGAAAACATGGGTGGAGTCAGTGAGTCCATTACGCGTAGTATATGGCTATGAAATTTATAATGGAGACGGTGATCGTTGTATTACAGCGTTTACAACGAATATTTGTGCGAAAAAAGAAGGTTTTCGTCCAGTGTCATTTAAAAAATTGTACCCAGATTGGTATGAGACGTACGAGAAGATTAAAAAGAAATAAAAAACGTGGCATAGGCCACGTTTTTTATTATTTTACATAATGAAATTGCGGGAACTCATCATCAGCGCTAAGTGTAACAGACAAGTCATGACCATCAAAGAACCATTCATCATCGCCTTCAATAAAGAAAGTAATACCATCTTCTTGAATTTGTACAACAGGAGTAGCCGGATCATCTTTGCGAATTCCTAATGAAAGACCTTTTTGAACGGTGCTGCATCCGCCGTATTGTACGAAAAAGCGAAGGCTATCGCCTGTTTGTAGACCAAGCTCGCTTTTATACCAATTTAGTGCTTCTTTTGATACTGAAATGTTCATCTAGTATTCCTCCAACATAATCGCTTTTTCTTTTAGTATAAAAAATAACGCAAAAAGACGCCATTTATATGCTTTGCGTTTTCTTTTTGCGTTATGTGGGTCACAATCTTATTTTTGTTTTTTTGTTAATTTTGCTTTTGGTTCTGTTTTATTTATAATTCGTCCAATATTTGCACGATGTCTATAAATAACCATTCCAGCCAATAAGCACATGGCAATAATGAAGATTTTATCCCCGTTTATAAGTGCTGCAATAACAGCGAAGACAGCTGTTATCATAGAAGAAAGTGATACGTATCTCGTTGTAAATAATAGGGTGAAAAAGATAGCCGCTAATATTGCAAAGGAAAGCGGTGCGTAGCATAATAGTACACCAGCAGAAGTAGCAACTGCTTTTCCGCCGCGGAACTTTGCGAAGATTGGGTATACATGTCCTACCACTGCAGCTAATCCAAACCATAGGGGATGGATATTTAACCCGAACATGATCGGTAGCGCTGTAGCCAATGTCCCTTTTAAAATATCAGCAATCGTAACAATAAAACCTGCTTTTTTCCCTAGTGTACGAAATGTATTCGTTCCTCCTAAATTTCCGCTGCCGTGTTCGCGAATATCGATTCCATAACCAATCTTTCCAACAACAAGTGCAGATGGAATCGAGCCAAGCAAATAAGCAACGATAAATAAAAGATATGTAAGCATAAGTTCAGTCTCCTTTATACAAATGTGTTGATAAAGGGTAAAAAGAGTTTTTCCCGTATATTGTACCACACATTTGTAAAGATCACATTTCTTTTTTGTAAGGTGAAATTTCAATTCGGAATATGCGAAAAAAAGATTCGATAGATTTTAAAAAAAATTTCACAGGAATGTTACATTTTTCATAGATTCACTCTTACTATATGTTGTATCATTTTGATAGTAAATGAACAAGATGTTGTTGGGGGTTAAGAAATGAATCAAGAAATGAAAAAAAATAGTGAATATGATGAGAATCTAAAGGGGATTTTTGCGAAAATTGTTCATGCAAATGAACAAGATTTAATGCAAGAAAATGCAAACGTTGATGGGCGATCTCCAATGGGAATGATGGGGAAATTTGCTTCTGAAAGTGCAAGGTATTATGCGATAGAACAACTGCTTTCTGAGAAAGTGAAACAAGCAATTGATCAAAACATATTATACCCGCATGATTTAGACTTTTATGCAACAGGTACGACAACTTGTTCGCAAATACCGTTAGCGCAGATGCTTCAAAACGGGTTTCATACAGGTCACGGGCATATGCGACAGCCGCAAGATATTAAAAGTGCATTAGCGCTTTCTTCTATTATTTTTCAAGCAAATCAAAATATGCAGCATGGTGGACAATCATTTGCGCTGTTCGATGTAGATTTGGCGCCATATGTGAGAAAAACGTTTGAACGGAATAAAAAACGTTTAGCAACATATCCGTTAACAGCTGAGCAAATAGAAGAGTTTGCGTGGAAAGAAACAGAAAATGATACGTATCAAGCATGTGAGGCGTTTATTCATAATTCGAATAGTATGCATAGCAGAGGCGGGGGGCAAGTTCCGTTCATCTCCATTAATTACGGAACAGATACATCCAAAGAAGGAAGATTATTAATTAGACAATTATTAAAAGCGACTCAAGCTGGATTAGGAAAAGGAGAAACACCAATTTTTCCGATTCAAATCTTCAAGTTAAAAAAGGGAGTAAATTTTGAAGAGAAAGATCCAAATTATGATTTGTTCGAATTAGCAATAGAAACGACAGCGAAACGATTATTCCCTAATTTCTCGTTTTTAGATGCACCATTTAATGCGGCGTATTATGATGGGCGTCCTGAAAGTGAAGTGTGTTATATGGGGTGTCGTACGCGTGTCATGTCTAATATTCATGGGGAAGAAACTGCGATTGGAAGAGGAAATTTATCGTTTACCTCTATTAACTTAGTGAAATTAGCATGTATTAGTGGATCAAAAGAAGCGTTTTTTGAAGCTTTAAATTATTATGTTGATCTAGGTATTGATCAATTGTTAGAAAGACTTTCCTATCAAGCAACGAAAAAAGCAAGAGATTTTCAATTTTTATATTCCCAAGGAGTATGGCGCGGCGGTGAAAAACTACAACTTGAGGATGCTGTCGCTGAAATTTTAAAACAAGGTACATTAAGTATAGGTTTTATAGGCCTTGCAGAATGTTTAGTTGCTTTAACAGGAAAACATCATGGGGAAGACGCAGAATCATGGAAGCTTGGATATGAAATTATCGAACATATGAGAAAGAAAATGGATCAAGCAACAGAGGAACATCAATTGAATTTCTCATTAATTGCAACTCCGGCAGAAGGATTATCTGGAAAGTTTATCAAACAAGATCGAGCTGAATTTGGAACAATTACAGGTGTAACAGATCATAACTTTTATACAAATTCATTCCATATCCCTGTTTATTATCCTATTCAAGCTATTGATAAAATTCGTTTAGAAGGACCATTTCACGAACTTTGTAATGGTGGTCATATTACGTATATTGAGCTTGACGGAGCGGCTGTTCATAATCAAAAAGCATTACAACAAATTGTGAAGGCAATGGCTCAGTATGGCGTAGGGTATGGATCGATTAATCACCCGGTTGATCGCTGTAAATGTTGTGGTTATCACGGGATCATTGGAAATGAATGTCCAAGCTGTGGGAATAAAAATGAACATGACTTTGAAAGAATTCGCCGCATTACTGGATACCTTGTAGGAGACATGTCAAAGTGGAACAGCGCGAAACGTAGTGAAGAAAAGGAGCGGGTGAAACATTCATGAGAGTAATGAATATCATTCATGATAGTGTGGTAGATGGGGAAGGGTTGCGGACAGTCGTATTTTTTGCGGGCTGTCCGCATCACTGTTTTGGCTGTCATAATCCACAGTCTTGGAATATTTATAATGGGACTGAGATGACAAAAGAAGAAATAATAAATGAGATTGAAAACAACCCTCTTACTGATGTAACATTTTCTGGCGGGGATCCATTTTTTCAAGCCACTGAAATAAAAGAACTAGCAAAAAACGTGAAAGATTTACAAAAAAATTTGTGGATTTACACAGGCTATACGTTTGAAGAGATACAGAATTCGCAAAATAATGATATGATAGAGTTGTTACAATATGCTGATGTGCTAGTAGATGGAAGATTTGAGCTAGAGAAGCGAGATCTCACCCTGCCATTTCGTGGGAGCTCGAATCAACGTATTATTCGATTGAAAGAGTAAAAGGACGGGATAGGATTGAATAAAACAGTTTTACTTGTTGAAGATGAAAGAAGATTACGAGAAATTGTCAGTGATTATTTTCGTAATGAAGGCTTTGAAGTGATTGAAGCAGAAGATGGCAAGCAAGCATTAGAACTGTTTGCGGAGCATACTGTGGATTTAATTATATTAGATATCATGTTACCAGAAATTGACGGTTGGTCTGTATGTAGACGTGTAAGAAAGGAATCGGCCGTACCAATTATTATGCTAACAGCTCGCTCCGATGAAGATGATACTTTACTTGGTTTTGAATTAGGAGCGGATGAATATGTAACAAAACCATTTAGTCCGAAAATTTTAGTTGCTCGTGCCAAGACATTACTAAAGCGTGCAGACGGTGCAGTAGGGCAAGCGGAGGAAAATATGCTTTCACTTGCCGGTATTGATGTGAATCGTTTGTCCCGTACGGTAACGGTAGATGGTGAGGAAGTAATATTAACACATAAAGAATTTGAGTTACTTGTTTACTTAATGGAGAATAAAGGGATTGTATTATCCCGTCAGCACTTGTTAGATCAGCTTTGGGGATATGATTATTTCGGAGATGATCGTACAGTCGATACGCATATTAAGAAACTTCGTAATAAGTTAGGGGATAAAGCAACGCATATTAGTACTGTTATTCGTGTAGGGTATAAATTTGAAGAGTAAAATATCAGTTCCCATTTAAGCAACTTTTTATTCATTGCGTGTACAATTTTTTGTACCTGTATCTACAATGAATATGATAGTATTTTTTTGTTTGGATTTCACGATGAGTTCACAGAAAGGACACACATCGTATATATACTGAAAATACGATATCAGCAGAGAGGGGATAAATAAATTATGGGATACTATGATCAACCAGAAACAAATGAAACTCGGACGGAAGTTGTAAAAACACGCAGCAAAAAAGGTTATTTTTTCACAGGGGTTGTCGGTGCTGTAATTGGTGCCGTTACAATAAGTTTTGTAGCTCCGTATATGCCTTGGACAAATAACGCTATTGTTTCAAAATCAAAAGTAGAGGGAACGGTCGTTCCGGTTGTGAATAAAACAAAAGGTGAAACAGATCTTCCTGGTATGATTGAAGGAGCAAAAGAAGTAGTTGTCGGGGTAATTAACTTTCAAAAAAGTGTAGATCCATTTTCCGCTGAGGCACAAGGACAAGAAGCTGAAGCTGGATCGGGATCAGGTGTAATTTATAAAAAAGTTGGAGATAAAGCACTGATTGTAACGAATAACCATGTTGTAGATGGTGCGAATAAATTAGAAGTTAAGTTAAGTAATGGGAAAAATGTTGCAGCGAAATTAGTAGGAAGAGATCCATGGCTAGATCTAGCTGTCGTTGAAATTGATGGGAAAGATATTAACAAAGTTGCAACTCTAGGAAATTCAGATAAAATCCGTGCTGGAGAATCTGCGATTGCAATTGGTAACCCGCTTGGTTTTGATGGAAGTGTAACAGAGGGAATTATCAGTAGTAAAAATCGTGAAATTCCAGTTGATATTAACAATGACAAACGTCCTGATTGGCAAGCGCAAGTCATTCAAACGGATGCAGCGATTAACCCAGGGAATAGTGGCGGTGCACTATTCAATCAAAATGGTGAAGTAATCGGTATTAACTCTAGTAAAATTGCACAGCAAGCAGTAGAAGGAATTGGCTTTGCGATTCCAATTAATATAGCGAAACCGGTAATTGACTCCCTTGAAAAATATGGTGAAGTAAAACGACCTGTAATGGGTGTTGGAGTAAAGGGTCTTGATGAATTCCCAAGCTATGCATTAAGTCAATTAAAATTACCGAAAGATGTAACGGCGGGAGTTCTGTTAGCACAGGTTGAACCAGCATCACCAGCAGAAAAAGCAGGATTGCAAAAATATGATGTTGTTGTTGGCTTTGATGACCAAAAAGTAGAAAATGCAGTTCAATTCCGTAAATATTTATATGAGAAGAAAAAAGTTGGCGATAAAATTGAAGTGACAGCGTATCGAAATGGTGAGAAAATAAAGAAAACAGTCACATTAGCTGCTACTGCTAACTCGAATTAATAAAGAAAGTCTCTTTCATGTTGAAAGAGACTTTCTTTATCAGCTATACTAAATGAACAGGAGGGATTACATATGACAATTGAAAATCCAACTCGTACGGAAATTGGAGAGATTTTAAAAAATAGTAAGACGATTGCAGTTGTTGGATTATCTGATAATCCAGAGCGTACTTCGTATATGGTGTCAAAAGCGATGCAAGATGCAGGGTACCGTATTATTCCTGTTAACCCAGGGGTAGATACAGTACTCGGAGAGAGGGCCGTAAAATCGCTAACGGAAATAAAAGAGCCTGTTGATATTGTCAATGTATTTCGTCGTTCCGAATTTTTAATGGATGTTGCAAAAGAGTTCGTACAGATTGAAGCGCAAACATTTTGGGCACAATTAGGTTTACAAGACGAAGAAACATATCATTTTTTGAAAGAAAAAGGCTATACTGTTATTATGGACCGCTGTATTAAAGTTGAACACGCAATGACAAGATAAGTCTTAATTGTGAAGTTTATTAGGCTCCTATTCATACAATAGGGAAAAGCAGATGGACGAGGTGTTCATCATGAAGTTTTTTAAAGGTTGCTTTTGGGGATTGCTGCTTGTCACTCCATTTTGGATGATTATCATTTTGCTAATTATAAAATGGTGGAGTATGTAGTTGTTTTGGAATAGATATCCATGTTTCGTTGACAAACGATTACTTTTCTGAAATAGTAGCGTAGAGGAATCCTTGTGACAAACAAGGATTTTTCTTATGAAAATAGTATATAAAAGATATAACGTGACTTGCCAAAAGTAAGGGAAAGGCGTTATTCTATAATAAGAAACATATGTTCTGATTTTTGGATAGGAAGGGGCAAGGAGTTTGGCTAAGCGTCAGTTTCAATATGATGAGGATGCAATTCAAGTGCTAGAGGGGCTTGAAGCCGTTCGGAAACGCCCGGGTATGTATATCGGGAGTACGGATAGCCGCGGATTACATCATTTAGTATATGAGATCGTAGATAATTCCGTTGATGAAGCATTAGCGGGATTTGGTGATGAAATTAAAGTAGTAATACATAAAGATAATAGTATAAGTGTAGTAGATAAAGGGCGCGGTATGCCGACAGGAATGCATAAGCTTGGAAAGCCTACACCAGAAGTTATTTTAACTGTACTTCATGCTGGGGGTAAATTTGGACAAGGTGGCTATAAAACAAGTGGTGGCTTACACGGTGTTGGTGCTTCAGTTGTAAACGCACTGTCTGAATGGCTTGTTGTTACAATTAAACGAGATGGTTACGTATATGAACAGCGCTTTGAAAATGGTGGTGTTCCAGTTACAACGCTTGAGAAAATTGGGAAAGCAAAAGATACTGGAACAACCATTCATTTTAAACCAGATCAAACAATTTTTAGCACAACGAATTACAACTATGAAACGCTATGCGAAAGATTACGTGAATCAGCCTTTTTATTAAAAGGTATGAAAATTGTACTTCAAGATAAACGTAAAGATTTGGAAGATGTTTTTCATTATGAAACGGGAATTGAAGCGTTTGTTTCATATTTAAATGAAGAGAAAGATTCTTTACACCCGGTTGTATATTTTACTGGAGAACAAAACGGTATAGAAGCGGAATTAGCTTTTCAATTTAATGATGGGTATTCTGAGAACATTCTTTCCTTTGTCAATAATGTACGTACGAAAGATGGTGGTACGCACGAAGCGGGGTTTAAAACAGCAATGACTCGTGTTTTTAACGAGTATGCACGTAAAGTTTCGTTGTTAAAAGAGAAAGATAAAAATTTAGAAGGAACAGATATTCGTGAAGGATTAGCTGCAATTGTTTCCATTCGTGTTCCTGAAGAGTTGCTTCAATTTGAAGGGCAAACGAAAGGGAAGCTTGGAACAAGTGAAGGACGTTCAGCCGTTGATGCTGTTGTATCAGAGCATTTAGCGTATTTTTTAGAAGAAAATCCAGATGTGGCAACGCTTCTTTTGAAAAAAGCAGTCAAAGCAGCGCAAGCACGCGAGGCAGCAAGAAAAGCACGTGAAGAAGCACGAAGCGGTAAGAAGAAAAAACGTTCAGAAGGAACACTAAGTGGTAAGTTGACACCAGCACAATCACGTAATCCGCAAAAGAACGAACTATATTTAGTAGAGGGTGATTCAGCAGGCGGTTCTGCAAAGCAAGGCCGTGATCGTCGTTTCCAAGCTGTTCTGCCACTTCGCGGTAAAGTAATTAATACAGAGAAAGCCAAACTAGCGGATATTTTCAAAAATGAAGAGATTAACACGATTATTTATGCGATTGGCGGCGGTGTTGGAGCAGAGTTTTCAGTTGAGGATATCAACTATGACAAAATTGTTATTATGACCGATGCGGATACAGATGGAGCGCACATTCAAGTGCTATTATTAACATTCTTCTATCGCTATATGAAACCACTTATTGAAGCAGGGAAAGTATTCATTGCACTTCCTCCTTTATACAAAGTAAGTAAAGGGACAGGAAAGAAAGAAGTCATTGAATATGCTTGGTCAGATGAAGAGTTAGGTGGCGCGATACAGAAGGTTGGTAAAGGTTATACAATTCAGCGTTACAAAGGTCTTGGTGAAATGAATGCAGATCAATTATGGGAAACAACGATGAATCCAGAGACGCGTACATTAATTCGCGTGAAAATTGATGATGCTGCAAGAGCGGAACGACGTGTGACAACATTGATGGGCGATAAAGTAGAGCCCCGCCGTAAATGGATTGAACGCAATGTTCAGTTTGGTATGCAAGAAGAAGGTAATATTCTAGAAAATGAAATGATTATGGCAACGGAGGTGGAATAACATGCAGGCAGAGAAGTTTCATGACCTCCCGCTTGAAGATGTGCTTGGCGATCGCTTTGCACGTTATAGTAAATATATTATTCAAGATCGTGCACTTCCAGATGCACGCGACGGTTTAAAACCAGTACAACGCCGCATTTTATATTCCATGTATGTGGAAGGAAATGTTCACGATAAACCATTTCGTAAATCTGCAAAAACAGTTGGTAACGTAATTGGTAATTATCATCCCCACGGTGATTCTTCCGTGTATGAAGCAATGGTGCGTTTAAGTCAAGATTGGAAAGTACGAAACGTATTAGTTGAAATGCATGGAAATAATGGTAGTGTCGACGGAGATCCAGCAGCGGCGATGCGTTATACAGAAGCTCGTTTATCACCGATTGCTTCAGAGTTATTGCGCGATATTGATAAAGAAACAGTGGAATTTGTTTCAAACTTTGATGATACAAGTGAAGAACCAGTTGTATTACCAGCTATGTTTCCCAACCTTCTAGTGAACGGATCTACGGGAATTTCAGCTGGTTATGCAACTGAGATTCCACCGCATCATCTTGGAGAAGTTATTGATGCGACGATGATGCGCATTGATAAGCCAAACTGTAATGTTGATGAGTTATTAACAGTCATCAAAGGACCAGATTTCCCGACAGGTGGAATTATTCAAGGCCTTGATGGTATTAAGAAGGCGTATGAAACTGGAAAAGGAAAAATCATTATTCGCGGAAAAGCAGAAGTGGAAACAATTCGCGGTGGAAAACAGCAAATTGTTATTACAGAAATTCCTTATGAAGTAAACAAAGCGAATCTTGTAAAGAAAATGGATGAACTTCGTTTAGATAAGAAGTTAGATGGAATTGCTGAAGTGCGTGATGAAACAGATCGTACAGGTCTTCGAATTGTTATTGAATTGAAAAAAGATGCCAATGCAGAAGGTATTTTAAATTATTTATATAAAAATACAGAATTACAAATACCATACAATTTCAATATGGTAGCGATTTATAATCGCCGGCCGACTTTGATGACACTCCCGAAAATTTTAGATTCTTACATTGGACATCAAAAGGAAGTTGTTACACGCCGTTCACAATATGAATTAAACAAGGCAGAGAGACGACAACATGTTGTAGAAGGTTTAATGAAAGCTCTCTCTATTTTAGATGAGGTTATTGCTGTAATTCGTGCTTCGAAAGATAAGCGTGATGCGAAAGATAACTTAATTGCAAAATTCTCATTTACAGAAGTACAAGCAGAAGCAATTGTGTCGCTGCAATTGTATCGTTTAACAAATACAGATATTACAGCCCTTGAAAAAGAGGCTGAAGAATTACAACAGAAAATTTCGGAATTGCAAGCTATTCTTCAAAGTGAGAAGAAGCTTCTCCAAGTCATTAAAACAGATTTGAAGAGGGTTAAGAAAACGTATAGTAACGATCGTCGTTCTGTGATTGAAGAAGAAATTGAAGAAATTAAGATTGATGTGGAAGTCATGATTCCACAAGAAGATGTAATTGTGACAGTAACGAAGGAAGGGTATGTAAAGCGTACAAGTTGGCGCTCTCATAATGCTTCCAATGGAAAAGACTTTGGTATGAAAGAAGGCGACTTAGTATTAGAGCGCTTTGAAACAAATACGACGGAAACGGTCCTTTTATTTACAAATAAAGGGAATTATATGTATCTTCCAGTGTACGAAATGCCAGATATTCGCTGGAAAGACTTAGGACAGCACGTAGCGAATATTGTCTCGCTTGACCGTGATGAAACACTCGTCTATGCAACTGTTGTTCCAAATTTTGAGGAAGAAAAGCGATTTATTACGTTTGTCACTAGAAATGGCATGATTAAGAAAACAGAACTAAATCAATATAAAGTGCAGCGTTATTCGCGTGCATTTGTCGCGGTTAATTTAAAGAAAGACGATGCAGTCGTCGATATTTTTGTTACAGATGGAACGCAAGATATTCTTCTTGCTACGCACCGTGCCTATGCACTTATTTTCAATGAAGAAGAAGTGAGCCCAGTTGGTGTGCGGGCAGCTGGTGTGAAAGGAATGAATGTGAAGGAAGATGACTACGTTGTATGCGGTCTTCCTGTTAATTTTGAAAAAGATTCGCTCGTTCTCATTACACAGCGGGGGGCAGTAAAACGATTAAAAGCAGCAGAAATTGAAAAATCAACAAGAGCAAAACGAGGTCTTGTTATCTTTAAAGAATTGAAAAAGAATCCATATCGAATTGTCGGTGTGGAAGTCGTTCGAGGTGATGAAGTCGTTTGTATGCGGACAGAAAAACAAATGGTAGAAGAAATTGATCCGCAAACACTTCGGAATAAAGATCGTTACAGTAACGGAAGTTTATTAATAGATGTAAGTGATGTTGGTCTTGTTGTCGAAACGTGGCCGCAGAAAAAAGAACAGTAAGAAAACGCCCGATTCATTATATGAGTCGGGCGTTTTTGTCTGAATTTGTCTTAGGATAGTGGTTGTATAAATAATATACTTCCATTATCATTTAACTAAATATTTTAAATGTTCAGAAAAAATAAAGATGGGGGTATATGGGTGATAAAAAAGAAAAATTTCGCTTTTGTTCTTTCGGCGGTATGTATGTTTGGCATATTAACAGGATGCGGTAATAAAACAAATGGTGATGCTAATACAACAAGTACGGAATCTGGTGATGGAAAGGTCATAAAAATAGCAACGCAATCACCACTTTCTGGCGGTTCTGCAACGCAAGGAGAAGCAATTAAACTTGGTGCACAATTGAAAATAGAAGAACAAAAAGAAGAGTTTAAAAAATTAGGGTATGAACTAAAGTTCGTGCCATATGATGATCAGGCAGATCCGAAAAAAGGTGTTGCAAACGCACAGATTATTGGTGCTGACAAAGAAATACTCGGTGTCGTTGGCCATATGAATTCTGGTGTTGCAATCCCATCTTCTGAAGTGTATGAAAAAAATAATGTTGTTATGGTATCACCTACAAATACTGCTGTTGAAGTAACGGATCGTAATTTGAAAGTAGTAAATCGTATATGTACAAGAGATGATTTTCAAGGTCCTGCTGGGGCAGAGTTTGCATTGAAAACATTGAAGGCAAAAAGCATCTTTATTATTGATGATAAAACAGCTTATGGAACCGGTTTAGCTAAAGCATTTAAAACAGAAGTTGAAAAATTAGGTGGAACAATTGCAGGTTATGAATCTATTACGGTTGGAGAAAAAGATTTTAACGGTGTGTTAAATAAAGTACTCGCGAAAAAACCAGATTTAATTTATTTTGGTGGTCTCTATGCAGAAGGTGGACTGTTAGTGAAGCAAGCGCGTGAAAAAGGTCTTACGGTTCCGTTTATGGGCGGTGATGGTATGGATTCAGCAACGATGGTAGAAATTGCAGGTAATTCTATTGAGAATACGTATTACACTTCTATCGCTGCTGATCCGAAAACGACAGAAAGAGGAAAGAAGTTTGCAGATGATTATAAGAGAAAATTTAATAAAGAAGTAGAAGGATATTCGGCTTATGGATATGATGCTGCGGGTGTACTACTGCAAGGAGTCAAAGATACGATTAAAGCAAATAACAACAAAATGCCAACAAGGCAACAAGTACGTGATACTGTTCGGAAAACAAATAGTTTTGAAGGAGCGGTAACAAACGTAGGGTTTGATAGCAAGGGGGATAATAAGTTTGCAAAAGTATATATTTATAAATTTGCAGAGCAAAAGTATCCAGGAAGACAGGAAGGAGAAGTAGAGAAAAAGTAAGATGATATGGGTACGGTGCTTATGTTCCGTACCTTTTTTAGAGAAAAATAAAGGGGAGGAATTTCTATGTTCGGAGAAATCATGCATACCCTTCCTCAAGTGCTAATTGACGGATTAACACTTGGTGCAGTGTATGCGGTTGTTGCATTAGGATATACGATGGTATATGGGATATTAGAACTTATCAATTTTGCACATGGAGAAATTTTTATGACGGGTGCTTTTATTGGGACAACAATTTTTCTTGTTTTTATGGGGTTTGGCCTAATGACAGTTATGCCAGCTCTGTTAGCATTGTTACTTGTTTTAGTTGCAACATCTCTTATAACGGGTTTTCTTGGGATGGGCATTGAAAGGGTTGCGTATCGACCGCTTCGAAAAGCACCGAAACTGATTACGTTAATTACAGCAATTGGTGTTTCTTTTCTACTGCAAGATCTCGTTCGCTTTATTGCTGAATTAAAAAAAGGAAATTACATTATAACAGGTCCTACTTTATTCAATGATCAAATTACAGTACAAGCTTCAGCAATTATGTCTTCTTTTAATAACGCTCAAATAAAAACATCCTCACTTATTCTGCTCGCTCTTGCGGTTATTATGATGCTCTCTTTAGATTTTTTCGTCAATAAAACAAAATGGGGAATGGCGATGCGTGCTGTTGCGCAAGATCGTGATACTGCTTCTTTAATGTCAGTAAATGTGAACAAGGTAATTTCTCTAACGTTTTTTATCGGTTCCGCACTTGGCGGAGCAACAGGTGTTTTGTTTGCTGTACAATACGGAACAATAGATCCGTACATTGGCTTTATTTTAGGATTAAAAGCTTTTACAGCAGCAGTTTTGGGAGGGATTGGTAATATTCGAGGTGCAATGGTTGGCGGTATATTGCTTGGATTACTAGAAATGTTCGCCGCTGCAAATTTATCTATTTTATCTTCTGGAATATTGGGTGCTGAATATAAGGATGTTTTTGCCTTTGGAATTTTAATTCTCGTTTTAATATTTAAACCAGAAGGCATTTTTGGCAAAGCAGTTGCCGAGAAAGTGTAGGTGATCATAATGACAAAATGGTTAGAAATGATAAGGGAAAATACGAAGTTGCAACTTATACTGTTAGTCCTTTATGTGGGTATAACTGCTGCAAGTTTATATTTTGCACAAAAATCAGTAACAGCATTTCTACTATTACTATTGTCTCTTTTATTGTTATATTACACGAATTTACACAGTAAATGGAAATGGTTAATAGGATTGTTTGTGTTAATTATATTGCTTCCATTCACAGCAAGCGGTGGGCCGGCCTTTCAGTCTTATATGGAAGTAGCAACATTAGTTGGAATTTATATTGCAATGGCGCTAGGGTTAAATATCGTTGTCGGCTTTGCTGGATTGCTAGATTTAGGATTTGTTGCTTTTTTTGCAATTGGAGCTTACACATACGGTATTTTTGCAACAGCGCAAGCAAATAACTTTATGCCATTTGGTCATTACCCATTGTCAGGAGAAAGTTTTTGGATTTTCATTTTACTAGGCGGTTTTATTGCGGCAGTGTTTGGGGTCTTACTAGGCATACCAGTGTTGCGTGTGAAAGGTGATTATTTAGCGATTGTGACACTTGGATTTGGAGAGATTATCCGTATTATTTTTAATAATTTAGATAAACCAGTCAATATTACGAACGGTGCAATGGGTTTATCTTCTGTAAAACCACCTTCTTTATTCGGGTTTACATTTTTGCAATCGAGTCAAGTGTATTACATTGTGCTTTGTATTTTACTACTCGTAATCTTTATTGTAAAACGATTAGAGTTTTCGAAAATAGGCCGCTCGTGGAAGGCAGTTCGTGAAAATGAAATTGCAGCTCAAGCAATGGGAATTCCGCTTGTGAAAACAAAGCTGCTAGCCTTTGCAATCGGTGCCTCATTTTCTGGAATGATGGGTGTTGTCTTTGCCGCAAAACAAACTTTTGTCGATCCAACAAGTTTTACATTACTAGAATCGATTACCATTCTTGTTATGGTATTGCTTGGTGGTATGGGGAGTGTGCCAGGGGTTATTTTAGGAGCAGCTGTTATGACAATTTTAAATTTACAGGTACTTACTGAATTAACAAACTGGTTAAACCAATTAAACTTAAGTGGAACGATTGCGATTCCGGATGCACTTTCTCCAGCTAAAATGCAACGCTTCATCTTTGGCGGAATTTTAATTTTATTTGCTTTATATCGACCACAAGGACTCATACCTGCAAAAAATCGGAAATTTAATGAAGAGCAGTTGAAAAAAAGTGGGATAAAACAAAGCGAATCGCAAACACAAAAAGAGAATGTATTTGGAGCCTAGGGGTGAGAATATGACGATTTTAACAGTTCGAAATATTACAAAGCGATTTGGCGGACTTGTTGCAGTGAAAAGTGTTGATATGAAAGTAAAAAAAGGGTCGATTACAGCTGTAATTGGACCGAACGGAGCAGGGAAAACGACGTTTTTTAATATGGTAACAGGTGTATATAAGCCAGATGAAGGTGACATTCTCCTTGGGGAAGAAAGGATAACTGCTTTCAAGCCACATAATATTTCAAAGCATGGTATTGCTCGTACGTTTCAAAATATTCGTCTTTTTCACAATATGACGGTACTTGAAAATGTAATGGTAGGACTTCACAATCATTTAAAAAGTAATCTGTTGGGGATTTTGTTACATTTGCCAGGGGTAACGAGAGAAGAAGAACGAGCACAGCAAAAAGCATATGGGCTTCTAGAATATGTTGGTTTAGCGCACTTATTAAATGAAGAAGCGCAAAATTTATCGTACGGGGCACAGCGTCGCCTTGAAATTGCTAGAGCGCTTGCGACGAAACCGCAAGTATTACTATTGGATGAGCCAGCAGCTGGAATGAATCCAAAAGAAACGAAAGAATTAACAGCTCTTATTTACCGTATGCGTGAAGAACTGGACATTACAATCGTATTAATTGAACATGATATGAAACTTGTCATGGAGATTTCTGAGCATATCATTGTATTAGATCACGGTGAAAAAATTGCAGAAGGAAGCCCGGAAGATATTCGTAACAATCCAAAAGTTATTGAAGCGTATTTAGGGAAAAGTGCCGTGTTAGAGAAGTAATTTAGAATAAAGTGAAAAAAGATAAACAAGGAGGGGAGTATTTTGCTAGAGCTTACAAATATAAATGCGTATTATGGTGGTATTCACGCGTTAAAAGGAATTAATATTTCTGTAGGAAAAGGTGAAATTGTAACGCTTATTGGATGCAATGGCGCTGGAAAATCAACAACATTAAAGTCGATTAGTGGCCTTGTTATACCGAAGTCAGGAGAAATTTCGTTTGAGGGTAAACAGATTACGAAACAATCTCCGCACGTAACAGCCTTATCCGGAATTGCTCATGTACCAGAGGGAAGACGTATTTTTTCACGCCTAACAGTAAAAGAGAATTTGGAGATGGGAGCATTTTCAGTAAAGGATAAGAGAATAGTGAAGGAACGGATGGAGCGTACTTTTCACTACTTTCCAAAGTTAAAAGAACGGCTAGAACAAAAGGGCGGTACGATGAGTGGTGGTGAACAGCAAATGCTTGCGATTGGACGTGCGCTTATGAGCGGGCCTCATTTACTTATGTTAGATGAGCCTTCAATGGGACTTGCGCCAATTATTGTTGAGCAAATCTTTGAAATTATTTCAGAGCTAAATAAAGAAGGAATGACGATTCTACTTGTTGAACAAAATGCGTATCAAGCGTTGCAAATTGCACATCGTGGCTATGTGATTCAGACGGGGGAAATTAAAATGGTAGGAGAAGGAAAATCATTGATGCATAATGAATTTGTGAAAGAAGCGTATTTAGCATAATATGGGGGCTACCCTAAGTAGGGTGGCTTTTTTGCATGTTCATCTATGTTGCCATTATAAAAAGCAAAACATTATGTAGAAAAAAGATAAGTTGATATAATAAAAATTCATTATAGTCTATATATAATTTGGAGGGGTTTTATGAACAAAATAGGTGTTGGGGTTGTAGGTTACGGATTTTCTAGTACAACCTTCCATATTCCGCTGCTGCAAACAATCGAAGACTACGAAATTCGTACGATTGTATCTTCACAAGAAGAGAAAGTAAAAGCATCATTTCCACATGTAGAAGTTGTGACAACAATCGATGAGCTTGTTATGCAAGAAAATATTGATCTTATCATCATTACATCTCCTAACACAACGCACTTTGAATATTCAAAAAAGGCAATGTTGCATGGTAAACATGTTGTCGTTGAAAAACCTTTTGTTGTTTCTGTTGAAGAAGGAGAAGAATTGATAGAATTAGCGAAGCAGCATGGTGTTGTGTTAAGTGTGTATCATAATCGCCGCTTTGATAACGATTTCAGAACAATTTATAAACTGTTACAAGATAATAAAATTGGTAAAGTTTATACATATGAAGCTCATTTTGACAGATTTCGTCCGCATGTTCGCGATCGTTGGCGAGAACACAAATTGCCAGGCTCAGGAATACTGTTTGATTTAGGTTCACATCTTATAGATCAAGCGTTACATTTGTTTGGGATGCCGGAAGCGGTTTATGCAGATGTTGTCAATCAACGTCCAGGAGCGCAAATAGATGATTATTTTCATATTATTCTTTATTATGAAGAAATGCGTGTTATTCTTCATAGTGGTAGTCACGTTAAATTTGCAGGACCACATTTTAGCATTCACGGTGAGAAAGGATCGATTGTTAAATATGGAATGGATTCTCAAGAAGAACAGCTAAAGGCAGGAAAGAAACCTGGTGATGAAGGATATGGAGGAGATGCTATGCCTATGTATGCTGTTCTTTCTACAGAGGAACAAGAGATTCGTGTTCCAACAGAAATAGGATGTTATGAGAACTATTATAAAGGTGTCCGAGATGCAATAATGAAACAAGAAGTGCCGCCTGTTACAGCAGAGGAAGCTCTAAATGTAATTCGTGTTATTACAGCTTGCTTACAAAGTAGTCAGCATGGAATTATAGTGAAATGGTAGAGTCGGTGTATACACTGACTCTTTTTGAATGTTAGCATATCATGTCGGAATTATACGAGAAAACACTAACGATTTTTATTGTACTACCTTTATGTATAGATTAATATTTTAAATATTAAAAATATTACAAAATTAGGGGGAGTACTGTGAAGAAAAAAATATCTCTTTTGTTATCAGGGGTTTTATTAGCGGGAATGATGGCAGGGTGTACGGGTAAAGGAAATGATAATTCAGCCTCTACGAAAAATGAAGCAAGGACAAGTAAAGTAATTAAAATTGCTTCTGAATCCCCACTTTCTGGTGGATCAGCTGCGTTTGGAGAATCTATTAAGCTTGGAACGCAGCTTGCAGTAGAGAAACAAAAAGAAGAATTTAAAAAACTAGGTTTTGAATTACAATTTGTACCGCAAGATGATCAAGGTGACCCGAAAAAAGGGGTTGCAAATGCTCAGTCTGTCGCGGCTGATAAAGACGTATTAGGCGTTGTCGGGCATTTAATGTCAGGTGTATCAATTGCCGCTTCAGAAACGTATGAGAAAGCAAATCTTGTTATGGTATCACCATCAAGTACGGCAGTTGAATTAACAGAACGTGGATTAAAGACTGTTTCACGCCTTGTTGCAAGAGATGATTTCCAAGGTCCGGCGGCAGCGAAATATGCGCTTGAAACAATAAAGTCAAAAAATATTTTTGTAATTCAAGATAAAACCGCATATGGTACAGGGTTAGCCGACGCATTTAAAAAAGAAGCAGAAAAGCTAGGCGCAAAAATAGTCGGTTATGAAGGGATTACAGTTGGTGAGAAAGATTTTAGTGGCGTGTTAAACCAAGTTGTCGCGAAAAAGCCAGACCTTGTGTATTTTGGTGGTATGTATTCAGAAGGATCCGTTTTAGTAAAACAAGCGCGTGAAAAAGGGGTTGCAGCACCAATTTTGGGTGGTGACGGTATCGATTCTCCAATAATGGGAGAAGTTGCAAAAGATGGATTAAAGGATACGTATTATACAACAGTAGCGACAGCGCCAACAGTAACAGAGAAAGGAAAAGCATTTGTAACAGAATATAAAGAGAAATTTAAAAAAGATGTGGAAGCATACTCTGCATACGGATATGATTCAGCTGGTGTTATTTTACAAGGAATAAAAGATGCTATTAAGAAAAATGACGGTAAGTATCCAACACGTGAACAAGTGCGCGATGCCGTTCGTGCTATAAAAGAATACGATGGCGTAATTACGAAAGTAGCCTTCGACGATAAAGGTGATAACAAATTTGCTAAAGTTTACATCTATAAGTACGAAGGTGCGAAATATCCAGGAAAGCAAGAAGGAGAAGTAAGTAAATAATGGGAAAACCCGGCCGAGGCCGGGTTTTTAGTTTGGATTAGAAAGTCCATAGAAAAACATTGTGAGGATTTTTTTAGTTTGTTGTTCACGATCTTCACCGATTAAGTGTGTAACGAATTGATCACTCATTTTAGAAAACATATTGATATATAACAAAATCATATCTTTTGAAAGATGTGGATTAATTTCTTCTTTTTGCTGTGCCTCTTCAATAAAGCGAAGAAAAAGGGGAAGCGCTTTTTCATTTTGATATGTAAATAGAAAATTACGCAATTCTTCATCTGTTTGCATCGCTTGTTCAATCATTTCAGGGTGTAAACGTTGTATACTTTGTAATTTTCGAGTCATAATGCGCTGCATTTTCTCTTGAAAAGATAAGTCGCTCGTTAACAGTTCTTCATAATAATGGACCTCTTGAATTGTAAACTCTTGAATGAGTTCGTGAAATAAAGCATCTTTGCTCCCAAAATGATTATATATTGTAACTTGTGAAACTTTAGCTTGCTTTGCAATAGCTTCTATTTTTACATCTTTATACCCATGTTTAGAAAATAACTCTAAGGCAGCGGCTTTAATGGCTTGTTTTTTCTTTTTTTTTACCTTTTCGAAACCGTTCATATTAAATCACCTCTACTCAAATATACAAGATATTAAGAATAGAAACAACAATTTTGAAATATAGGCTTTATTTAATTTCAAAAAATATTGATTCCTTTGCAATGGAGGGGTATAATAATTTTGAAATATGATATATTAAATATTTCAAAAAAGGGGTGATTTTATGTTAATTGTTCAAAATGTAACGAAACAATTTTCAAACGGAAAAGGTTTATTCGATGTTTCATTTCAAGTAAAAGAAGGAGAAGTATTTGGTTATTTAGGCCCCAATGGAGCTGGAAAATCAACAACAATTCGTAATTTAATGGGTTTTATACAACCTACTTCTGGAACAGCGACGATTTTTGGACTTGATTGTTGGAAAGACGCAGCAAAAATTCAAAGAAGTGTTGGTTACTTACCAGGAGAGATTTCTTTTATTGAAGGAATGAACGGACTGGAATTTTTACAACTTATGCAAGGGATGCGTGGGATGAAGAATAACGGCCGCCGTGATGAATTAATTGAACGCTTTCAGTTTGATGTGAAAACACCTATTCGAAAAATGTCTAAAGGAATGAAACAAAAGGTAGGGATTGTAGCAGCCTTTATGCATGATCCTGATGTACTCATTTTAGATGAACCGACTTCAGGTTTAGATCCGCTCATGCAGCAGTTATTTGTAGATCTTATTTTAGAAGAAAAACAAAAAGGGAAAACCATTTTCATGTCTTCCCATATTTTTACAGAAATTGAACGAACTTGTGACCGAGTGGGGATTATTAAAGAAGGACGATTATTAACGGTTGAAAATATTCATGATTTGCGAGCGAAACAAAGGCAAGTGATTGACGTAACAGTATCTTCGCACAAAGATTTGCAATCATTAAAGAAAACATCGCTGCAAATTGAGAGTGTACAAGGGAATACAGCTTCTATTATTGTACAAGGAAATTATAATGAGCTTCTTCAAACATTAGCGCAGCACGATATAATTGGTTTTCAGGTGAGAACAATGGATTTAGAAAATATCTTTATGCATTATTATGATGCGGAAGGAGAAGATCGATTATGAGTAAAGCGCTATTTGTTGCAAGTTTAAAAGCAAATGCAAAAATGATTTTGAACTATTCTGTTGGCTCTGTTCTTTATTTATGGTTACTCATCTGGATCTTTCCATCGCTTTCATCAGCAAAGGGAATAGAGGAAATCATGAAAGCGATGCCGAAAGGGGTTTTAAAAGCAGTAGGGTTTGAAAAAGGGTTTAACCAATTGAGTGATTTTTTAGCTGGAGAATATTATGGGTTAATCTTTGTTTTGCTATTAATAGTATATAGTATTTTAGCAACGACACAACTCGTTGCTCATCTAGTTGATAGAGGTTCGATGGCTTATTTATTATCGACATCTGTTTCACGTACAAAGGTAATTTCGACACAGGCATCCGTCTTAATCATCGGCTTATTTACAATCGTTATCGCTACTTATCTTGGCGGTTTAGCAGGGGCAGAGTGGCTAATTGAAAAAGTATCTCTTGATAAAGTACTATTTTTAAAACTTAATTTTCTAGGTGGACTCGTATTTCTTGTTATTTGTGCCTATTCATTTCTCTTTTCCTGTTTACTGAATGATGAAAAGAAAGCGTTAAGTATTTCTACAGGTATAACAGTATTATTTTATGGATTAGATATGCTAGGGAAATTGAGTGAGAAATTAGAATGGATGAGAAATCTATCTATATTTAATTTGTATCGCCCGCAAGAAATTGTGGATGGAACGTATAACATATGGCCGGCAAGCATTGGGTTACTTGCAGCGTCTTGTATTCTTTTTCTAGTGGCTGTTATGTTGTTTAAGAGAAGAGACTTACCTTTATAAAGATGCAATATAAATATTATATAAAATACAAACAACCTTATTTCACTATTCAATTGAGATAAGGTTGTTTTTTGTTGTAATAACGGCTTTATGATTGAAATAGTAATTTACGATGTCTTTCAGCAACTTATATAAATACAAATTGAAAAATGATATAAAAACCAATTTTTTAGAGGAGGAGACGAGAGCAACTGGCCCTGAGGGACTGACTATGTATAGTAGCGGTCAGAGCCTTTTTCTGCTGCATGCAAAGCTCAAACAAAGGGAGAAAACGAGTGCAGAATCTTTTTTTCTGCATAGCAGCAATCTGTATGTCGAAAAATTAAAATGGATTCATATAAATAATTGTTCCATACAAGTTTAACAAATTAGTAATAAACAAAAGAGTTATAGCATTCATATAGTGAAGGGGCTATTTTATTGGTTCATTTTATAGAATGATTATTATACTGTAATGGAATATTTTTGAATTTATGAAAAATAACTTTACAGAACAAAGAAATAGAGCAGAAAATTCCTCGTAGTTAGTATCGTACATAACAATTAGGGAGGGTACAATAATGAAAAAAAAGATGAAAAAAATTACAGCTGTAGTAGCACCAGTATTAGCGGTGAGCGTGGCGCTAACAGCATGTTCTGGGACAGGGGACAAAAAAGAAAGTACAGATCCGAAAAAGGAAGACAAACAAACAGAAGGTAAGTTAGCGGCAAAACAAGTGTTAAACTTAGTAGAAACACAAGAAATTCCATCAATGGATTCTTCTAAAGCAACGGACGCAGTGTCTTTCCTTACACTAAACAATGTAATGGAAGGGTTATATCGTCTTGATAAAGATAATAAGCCGATTCCAGGTATCGCAGAATCATATAAAAAGAGCGATGATGGTAAAAAATATACATTTAAACTTCGTAAAGATGCAAAATGGTCAAATGGAGATCCTGTAATAGCAAAAGACTTCGTTTTTGCATGGCAACGTTTGTTAGATCCAAAAATGGCTGCTGAATATGCATTCATTATGTATGATGTGAAAAATGCACAGGCAATTAACGAAGGCAAACAACCAGCAGATTCTTTAGGTGTAAAAGCTGTTGATGACTATACATTAGAGGTGGAATTAGACAATCCAGTTCCATACTTCATTCAATTAACAACATTTGGATCTTTCTATCCGTTAAATGAAAAAGTTGTAAAAGAAAAAGGTGATAGATACGGTTTAGAAGCAGACACGTTAGTGTACAATGGTCCATTCGCAATGACAGAATGGAAACATGAACAAGGATGGAAGCTGAAGAAAAATGATCAATATTGGGATAAGAAAACAGTTAAGTTAGAAGAAATTAATTTCAGTGTCGTAAAAGAATTATCAACTAGCGTTAACTTATACGAAAGTGGTCAAATGGATCGCATAGGTTTAAGTGCTGAATATGTAGATAAATTTAAATCGAGAAAAGATGAATTTGGAACTTATGTAGAGGCATCTACGTTCTTCTTACGCTTAAATCAAAAACGAATGAAAGAACAAGATACACCTTTAAAAAATAAAAAGCTTCGTCAAGCGATTGCAAAAGGGTTTGATAAGAAAGCGTTGGCAAGTGTAATTTTAAATAACGGTTCTATACCAGCAGATTATCTTGTACCAACTGAATTTGTAAAAGGTCCGGATGATAAAGACTTCCGTAAAGTGAACGGTGATGTAAAATCTGTAGCATTTGATACGAAGGAAGCAAAAAAGCTTTGGGAAGAAGCACAAAAAGAATTAGGAAAGAATGAAATTACTCTAGAATTATTAAACTTTGATAACGACAATTCGAAAAAACTTGGTGAGTACTTAAAAGAGCAGTTAGAGAAAAACTTACCAGGCTTAAAAATCAACTTGAAAAATCAACCGTTTAAACAAAAATTAAAATTAGAAACAGCACAAGACTTCGATATTTCTTTCGGTGGTTGGGGTCCTGATTATGCAGATCCGATGACATATATTGATATGTTCGAAACGACAAACTCTCATAATCAAATGAGTTTTTCAAATAAGGAGTATGATGAGATTGTTAAAAAGGGTAAAACAGATTTATTAACTCAACCGAAAATTCGTTGGGCACAACTTGCAAAGGCAGAGAAAATATTACTTGATGAAGCTGCAATTGCACCAATTTACCAACGTGGAGCTTCCTTCATACAACGTCCAACTGTACACAATATTTACAAGCATAATGTTGGGGGAGATTTCAGCTACAAATGGGCATATATCACTGAAAAAGACAGTAAATAATCATTTAAAAAGAGAATACGATATCGTATTCTCTTTTCGCTGTACACATTTGGAAGAGTGATTAATATATAAGCGGTACTACACGAAATGGAAGTTTCACTTTATTTCGTAGAATGATTATAAAGATTACTGTAATAATATAATTTTTAGATTTTTTAGATTTTTTAGATAATATAACTTTACAAAATAGAAAAAAACGGTAGAATGTTAATTAATAGGAATTTTCTGATAACTATTTAGAAACATAAAGCTATTAAAAATTTTTTCATAGTTACTATCTTACATATAAATTAGGGAGGGTACAAAATGAAAAAAAAGATGAAAAGAATTACAGCTGTAGTAGCACCAGTATTAGCAATGAGTGTGGCACTAACAGCATGTTCTGGGGCAGGGGACAAAAAAGCAAGCACAGAGCCAAAAAATGGAGACAAACAACCAGAAGGTAAGTTAGCAGCAAAACAAGTGTTAAACTTAGTAGAAGCAAATGAAATCCCTTCAATGGATGTTTCAAAATCAACCGATACAGTTTCTTCCCTTATTTTAGGGAATACGATGGAAGGGTTATATCGTCTTGATAAAGATAATAAGCCGATTCCAGGTATCGCAGAATCTTATAAAAAGAGCGATGATGGTAAAAAATATACATTTAAACTTCGTAAAGATGCAAAATGGTCAAATGGAGATCCTGTAACGGCAAAAGACTTTGTCTTTGCATGGCAGCGTCTTCTAAATCCGAAAACAGCAGCTGAATATGCATTCATTATGTATGATATAAAAAACGCAAAAGCAATTAATGAAAGCAAAGCAGCAGTTGATTCTTTAGGTGCAAAAGCAGTAGATGATTATACATTAGAAGTAGAATTAGATAACCCTGTTCCGTATTTCCTTGGCTTAACAGCATTTACGTCTTTCTTACCGTTAAATGAAAAAGTTGTAAAAGAACATGGAGATAAATACGGTTTAGAAGCTGATAAGATGGTGTATAATGGACCATTTAAAATGAAAGAATGGAAGCATGAACAAGGCTGGAAATTACAGAAGAATGATCAGTATTGGGATAAAGCGACAGTTAAGTTGGATGAAATTAATTGGAGCGTTGTAAAAGAACAATCTACTCGTGTGAACTTGTATGAAAGTGGTCAACTTGATCGCGTTAATTTAACGTCTGAATATGTTGATAAGTTTAAAGCAAATAAAGATGAATTTGGAACACTGCTAGAACCGTCAACATTCTTCATACGTTTAAACCAAAAACGTAATGGTCAAGATACAGTATTTAAGAATAAGAAAGCTCGTCAAGCAATTGCACTAGCATTTGATAAAAAAGCGTTAGCAAATGTTATTTTAAATGATGGTTCTAAACCAGTAGACGCCCTTATTCCAGAAAAGTTTGCTGTGGGACCAGGTGAAAAAGATTACCGTGAAACATTTAAATCTACAGGCATCAAAACGGATGTAAAGAAAGCGAAACAGCTTTGGGACGAAGCGAAAAAAGAATTGGGTAAAGAAGAAGTAACAGTTGAATTCTTAAACTATGATGACGATAATGCAAAGAAAGTTGGTGAGTATTTAAAAGAGCAGTTTGAGAAGAACTTACCAGGTTTAAAAATTAGTATAAAGCTTCAGCCGTTTAAGCAAAAGTTAAAATTAGAAACAGCACAAGATTATGATCTAACTTATGCGGGCTGGAACCCAGATTATGCCGATCCAATGACATTCTTAGATATGTTCCAAACAGGAAATCCGCAAAACGAGATGAGCTATTCAAATGCGAAATATGATGAGATCATTAAGAAATCACAAGGTGAATGGCTAACAGATCAGAAAAAGCGTTGGGAAGAAATGGCGAAAGCAGAAAAAATCTTACTTGAGGATGAAACAGCACTTGTACCAATGTATCAACGAGGAAGATCATTCTTACAACGTCCAACTGTACACAATATTTATAAGCACAATGTTGGTTCACAATTCAGCTACAAATGGGCATATATCACTGAAAAAGAAGGTAAATAATTATGAGAAAAGAGGATGCGTATCGTATCCTCTTTTCTTTATGCACATTTGGAAGAGTGATTAATATATAAGCGGTACTACATGAAATGGAAGTTTCACTTTATTTCATAGAATGTTTATAAATATTAGTGTAAAAAAATAATTTTTTGATTTTTTTAATAATAGCACTTTACAAAATTTAAAAAAACAGTAGAATATTAATTAATAGAAATTTTCTGATAACTATATAGAAATATGGAGTTATCAGAAAATTCCTCATAGTTAGTATCATGCATGAAAATTAGGGAGGGTACAAAATGAAAAAGATGAAAAAAATTACAGCTGTAGTGGCACCAGTATTAGCGATGAGCGTGGCACTAACAGCATGTTCTGGGGCAGGGGACAAAAAAGCAAGTACAGATTCGAAAAATGGTGACAAAAAAACAGAGGGTAAGTTAGCAGACAAGCAAGTGTTAAATTTACTAGAAAATCAAGAAATTCCGTCTATGGATTCTTCTAAATCGACGGATCAAGTTTCGTTTATTGTGTTAAACAACGTAATGGAAGGTTTATACCGCCTTGATAAAGATAATAAGCCAATTCCAGGTGTTGCAGAGTCACATAAAAAGAGCGACGATGGAAAAAAATATACATTCACACTTCGTAAAAACGCAAAATGGTCAAACGGTGACCCTGTAACAGCAAAAGATTTCGTTTTTGCATGGAAACGTTTGTTAGATCCAAAAACGGCTGCTGAATATGCATTCATTATGTATGATGTGAAAAATGCACAGGCAATTAATGAAGGAAAAGCACCGGCTGACTCGCTAGGAGCAAAAGCGATTGATGATTATACATTGGAGGTAGAGTTAGAAAATCCGATTCCATATTTTATTCAGTTAACATCATTTGCTTCATTCTATCCATTAAATGAGAAAGTTGTAAAAGAAAAAGGCGATAAATATGCCTTAGAAGCTGACAACTTAGTATACAACGGACCATTCTCTTTAGCTGAATGGAAGCATGAGCAAGGATGGAAATATAAGAAAAATGATCAATATTGGGATAAGCAAACTGTCAAGCTAGAAGAAATTAATGTTAGCGTAGTTAAGGAGCTATCTACTCGCGTTAACTTATATGAAAGTGGCCAAGCTGATCGTGTTGTGTTAGCTGCGGAATATGTTGACAAATATAAACCAAACAAAGAGGAGTTCAAAACAGAGTTAGATCCATCAACATTCTTCTTGCGCCTAAATCAAAAACGTGGCGGTCAGGATACACCATTGAAAAATACGAAGCTTCGTCAAGCAATTGCAAAAGGAATTGAGAAAAAGGCATTAGTGAACGTTATCTTAAATGACGGCTCTAAGGCAGCGGACTTCCTTGTGCCAGCAGAGCTCGCAACTGGTCCAGATAAAAAAGATTTCCGTGATACATTCGGCGGTTCTATTAAAGACGTAACATATAATCCAAAAGAAGCGAAAAAGCTTTGGGAAGAAGCGAAGAAAGAATTAGGTAAAGAAGAAGTTACACTTGAATTGTTAAACTATGATACTGATAATGCGAAGAAAATCGGTGAGTACTTAAAAGAACAATTAGAGAAAAACTTACCAGGATTAAAAGTTAACTTGAAAAGCCAACCATTTAAACAAAAATTAAAGTTAGAAACAGAGCAAGATTATGATTTCTCTTACGGTGGTTGGGGACCAGACTATCCAGATCCAATGACATTTATTGATCTGTTCGAAACAACAAATTCTCATAACCAAATGGGTTATTCAAATAAAGAGTATGATGAAATCGTGAAAAAAGGTAAAAAAGAACTGTTAGTTGATGTGAAAACTCGTTGGGAACAGTTTGGAAAAGCTGAGAAAATCTTACTTAAAGATGCGGCAATTGCACCGTTATATCAACGTGGTAACTCTTTCTTAGTACGTCCGTACGTACATGACATCGCTTCTCACACTTTTGGTGGTGATTTCAGCTATAAATGGGCATATATCACTGAAAAAGACAACAAAAAATAAGAATCAGTCAAAAAGAGGATATAATACAGCGGTCTTCGGAAAAATCCTCATAGTATAAAAAGTGGTAGCTTTCTCGATCTATATGAGGAAGCTACCACTTTTTTATGTATAAATGGTTGTACTCCTTCAAGATGGTAGCATGAATAATTTTTGAAACAACAATTTCTTAACCATATTTCTTTGTGCACATTTTGACATGTGATGAATACATATGCAGTACTACAACAAAGTGAAACTTTTATCAATATGTTATCTGTTTCATTCCATTGCTAAGTATAAGATAGAAGGAGATACTTATGAAACAATATACTTATTTAGATTTCCTTGCAGCATTTGGTATTGGAAGTGCACATCCAGGAGGTTTTACATTAACAAAGCAGTTATTAGCACAGCTTTCATTAGGACCATATACAAAGTTATTGGAAATTGGGTGTGGAACGGGCAGGACAGCCTCTTATATTGTGAAACAATATGGGGCAGTGGTAAGTGCAGTTGAAATGAATGAAACGATGGTTCAAAAAGCAAGAAAGAGATGGAATCAAGATGGAGTAAATATTGAACTCATAAAAGGAAGTGTAGAAGCACTACCGTTTCACGATGAAGTGTTTCATATTGTATTAGGAGAGTCTGTGCTCGCTTTTACAAATAAGAAGAAGGCGATAAATGAATGTTATCGTGTCTTACAACGCGGCGGGGTGCTGCTTGTTATTGAATTGGTAATTGAGCAACCTCTATCAGTATATGAGGAAGCTCAGATTATAGCCTTATATGGAATGGAACGATTATTAACAGAGCAGGAATGGATCTCACTCTTTCAAGAGGCGCAATTTACATCAGTACGTGTGCTTGGAGGCGGAACGATTGCTGAAACAATCTCTTCACACGTAGAACAACCAGAGTGGGATATATCGGATGTTATCCCACAAGATTTGTATGAGGCGTGGACCTCGCATGAACAAATATCACAGCAATATAAGCATAGATTAGGACATCGAATTTTTATTTGTCAAAAATGAAGAAGCCAACGATATGTTGGCTTTTCTTTATATGAAAAATAAAGCAGCTAACGCAATACCGAAAATAAATCCAAAAGCGAGTTCAACAGCGCCAAATCCGCCAAATCCAAACCCACAATTATCGCATTCTCCTAAACCACCGCAAACATCACACCCACCGCCACCATGATAGCCAAAGCCATAGTCAAATCGTTTTTGATGAACTGGTTCAATCCATACTGATTTATCCGATACATCGATAATTCTTCCAATATGAGTATTGCCGTTATAGTCTTCAATACGTACAACTCGTCCGTGATATCGTCGACATGTGTAATAATGTTGATGAGAACTCATAAAATTTCTCCCCTTTCTCTTTCCAATATTACGATATGAGAAAGGGACAAGAGCGGCTTGTACGTTTGTCTACTCCTTCATAATTACGATGAAAAACGGGAAGGATAGTTTCTAGTAAAGAAAAATCCGATTTCCTGTTAGGTGGAATAAAAAGGAGAGAAAAAAATGGATCGTTCAGATACGTTTCAAACGTATGAAATGTCATGGGATGAATTAATAGATGCACTGCGAAAAGAGATGGAGCGTCAAGTTGGAGCGGATATTATTGATAGTATTGTTTGTGATTTAAAGGATGGATTTGAAGTGTATACATATATACAGGGAGATCTTGCATTTGAGTATAAAGAAGCACTCGAACGAAAGTATGGAACGGATAGCAAAATTCCTAACCTATTAACCATCTTATTGTTATCGACTATTTATAATACGAAAGAAAGCAATATTCGCCTTCATGCTGATCGAAAAGAAAATCCAGTTGTAGAAGTATATGTGAAACAATAAGAGTGCTTATAGATGGCACTCTTATTGTTGTTATAAGAAATAGAAAATTACGAAATAGTTGAGCGGATGAAACGAGTACGATTGCGTAAGCTCGGAATAAAAATTGGAAGATATAATGTTGGAAAATGGAATGCAATCACGGATGCAGCGCTAAGTGATAGACAACCACATCGCATAGCGAAGCGAGCGACTTTTGGACTGGCAAAGGCACAGGTTCTTACGGAGCACATGGTAGCGGGGATATCGTCATTTCTTTTTCAACAGCACATCGCACTTTTCATCTGCCGGCCACGGAAACAGTGCACTATCATTTTTTACGTGAAGACGGGACGGAAATTTCTCATTTGTTCGCGATGTCTTCTCAATAATCAGTTTACATAATAATATTATAATCTTATTTGTTTTTCAAAATACAAGTCATATCTTGTATTTCTTCTCATAAGTTTAAACATAGGAATTTGTCTACAAAGGTGGCGAAGCTTCAACATGTATACTCGAATCATAGCCACATCCATTTTGTTCTTGCTACTCGTATGTATGACCCCTTTTTCTAGTTTGGCGAAAGGAGAAGAAGAAAGGCAGCGCGTTGTTTCACTTGTGTATGATGATTCTGGAAGTATGCGTAATAACGATCGATGGAAATATACCAATTATGCACTGCAAAGCTTGATTGCATTGTTAGATGAAAAGGATACGTTTTCTTATGTGCCAATGAGTCATCCAGCAGAGGAGATATCAGTTTCTTTAGGGAATAGTAAGCGACAAGGAGAGATTAACAAGATTCAAACTTGGAATGAGCAAGCGAATACTCCTTTTCAATCGGTGGAAACGGCAATTCAATCGATGAAGAGGGAGGTTCAGGTAAATGCCAATCGAGAATTTTGGCTTATTGTTTTAACAGACGGGGCTTTTAATGAGCTAGAAAAGCAAGATGAAAGTGAGAAAAAGCGAATTTCCGAAACGTTAAGTAAGTTTAAAAAAGAAATGGAAGCAAAAAAAGTTTCTTTACATGCGGTATTAATTACGATGGAAGAAAATTTAGGAACGCAAGAGCAAACGCAAATGAACATCTTTAAAGAGATTTGGAAACAACAAACGAAGGGAATCGTGTTACCTACAAGCGGAGAAGATGGTGTTATTCATAGTGTGAACCAAGCGGCTGCATTCATTGCGAATCGTGATCCATTTTCATCAGTAGAAGAAGCGGTAAAAACAAATATTGTAGAAAACAAAATTGAAATTACAACACCATTTCCATTAAAACGGATTACGCTTGTTGATCAATCTTCTCAGAAAGTGCCGTATCGTATTCAAAATATAAAAGGGTCACTCCAGTTACAATCAAAATTTTCAATTCAAGCGCCGGCCGGAATGGGACTATATGGCGGTATTACACAAATAATGTCTAAAAATAATGCTGTAATCGAACCTGGTGCCTATATAGTAGATATTGATCAAGTAGTTGCAAAGGAAAATATGAAAGTTCTTGTCGAACCCGCATTAGATTATACGATTTCTACTTATGAAAAAGAGAAAAAAAAGAAAACAGAACAATTCTATGAAGGTCAAACAGTAATTATTGAAGCAAAACCAACAAATGTACCAGTAGATGCTTCGTATTTTACCGCTCAAATAGAAATAAACGGTCAAATGTATACGATGAAATGGAATGGAGAGCGAAAAGTCTTCTACTATGAAACAAAGATAGAAAAGGAATCGATACGTGGAAATGTACACATGAATATTAAAGGGTTTTATCGCCAAACAAAAGAATTTTATATTCAATCTGTACCTAAACCAAAACTATCATTACAAGTTGTGACAACGAATTATACAGAAAAGGTAACAAATTTAAAGGAAAGCGCACCATTTATCATACAACCGCTATTGAATGATAAAGCAATGTCAGAAGCAGAAGTAAAGGAATTATTGAAAACAGCTACTGTTTCATTTCATAAATCTATCAACTATGAGATAAAGCAACATAGAAACCAACTGTACGTCTATCCTCGTCCTTATTACTCCAACACATTTAATTTTACAGATACCGGCACCGTAGAAGCTACCATCACATTACGAGATTCACAATTACAAAAAGTGAGTAAACAATTTTCACTTTCTATTAGCGATGTCCCTTTTTTCGAGCGTTATGCGATCATTTTTCAGTTTGTTCTACCGTTTAGTATCATCTTACTCATAGTTGCAATTCTTATTATTGGATGGATGGTTCGTCCGCGTTTTCATAGGAAGGCGCTTATATATTATGAATGGGACCAATCGATTGCGGAAGATTGGTTATACAAATCTGAACCAGAACCACTGCGGACAAAATGGTGGAATCATTATTTTGGTATTCCATTTCGAGCAGAACGGAAAACGGTACAGTCCGTTACATTTGTTGCAAAAAAAGCTTCAAAATCTATATTTGTGACGAAAGATTCGCAAGTATCAGGTATGGTGATTGATGGTATGTTTTTAACAGATGAAGAAGCAGGACATGAACATAAAACGTTATATCCGAACGAAATGCTTGTTATTGATCGCGGTTATGGAAAAGAAATATATAAGTACGAATGTGAATAAATAGGAAGGTGATTCACATGGATTTTCAAGTGCCAACAATTTTAATTGGACTAGGAGGAATTGGGAGCACAATTACGCATGATATTTACCGAAAGCTTCCGCTAGAGCGGCGCAAAAAAGTAGCGATGCACGTCTTTGATACAGATATTAATACGTTAAGCCATTTTCAGCATATACGTAAATTTGTGACGCAAACGAGTTCTAGTAAAACACCGCGCGAATATATAGCAGAAGACCCAACAATCCCAGACTGGTTTCCGATTGATCCAACGATACTAGATAAACCGTTAACAGAAGGTGCAGGTCAGCTTCGAGTTATTTCTCGCTTAGCACTTCGCGCAGCAATGAAAGAAGATAAATTAACATCGTTTTGGCAGGAAATTGAGAAAATTTTTCCGGTCACTAGTGATAAAACAGAGTACGGTGTACGGGTTATTATTATTACATCATTAGCTGGTGGTACAGGTTCGGGGATGTTTTTGCAAATTGCTCTTTATTTACGAGAAATGCTTCGAAAAAAGTTACAACATCACAACATTTTAATTCGCGGGGCTTTCTTGCTTCCTGACGCTCTCGTAAAGACGCGCACAATAAGCGGGAAAGAGTTTGAAGCAGTGCAAGCAAACGGCTACGCATCATTAAAAGAATTACACGCCATTACATTAGGATCAACAGGAGAATTATCACGCCGCGGGGGCGTTACAATTGAGTTAGAATACAGGCCTGATCAAGTAGATGAAGATGGTCGTACAAATCATACAATAATGCAACACCACTTACCATATAATTATTGCTTTTTATATGATTATGAAAATTTACATGGCCACCATTTAAATAGCTTGTCTGACTATATGGAACAAATGACAAATACGATTTATTTGCAACTATTTAGTCCAATGTCAACGAGTCATTTCGCGCAGGAAGATAATCAAATTCAGCAACTTGCTGATTCAAATGGTAAAGCGCGATATTGCGGAGCGGGAGTCGCGAAACTTATTTATCCGTATGAAAACGTGCTTCGTTATTGTGCTTTGAAATGGGCGGTGCAAGGGCTAGATGAATCATGGCTTCATTTAGATCGACTCTTTTTAGAAAAGAAAAGTCGATATGAGCAAGACGTTCACCGCGGTATGCAACGTGAAAAACCAGAGCGAGGGAAGAGCTTCTTAGAGGATTTAGAACATTTAGCGACTCGTCCAGAACAAGCGCATGTGTTTTATAAACAGATGTACTATGAAGCGCGTGAAGGGGCAGAAGGTGGAAAAATCGGTATATCAAAGGCAAAATTGTTTCTCGAGTCGGTAGAAAGTTATGTGCAGCGTACAGTACAAAAAGATGAAGAGTTAAATCGTTTGCAGCGTGAGTGTAAAATTTCGGCTGCAAAGTTGAAAATTGCGGAGCAAATGAAAGGAGAAGTAGCACGAGTTGATCATGCGGTACGGTTATATGCGTATGCAATCCCAAGCCGTGTACATGAGCATGTCACAACATTAGTTTATGACATAATTGAAGCAGATCGTTTTACGCCAAGTGGTTCCGAAGGACAGTCCTATCAGTTAAATACATGGTTTTTGAAGAAAACTGATCCTGTACACCCTGTTGCTGCAAGGTATATGTTATATGAAATTCGTAAATTGTTAACTGAGAAAATGAACCGTTTGCACGAAAATAATGAGCAAAAGCGGAATCTTATTCAAAATTATGATAAAAAGTTTAATGTGAGTAATATTGAAGGAACGGTAACAGCTGTTCGCCGTGTTGAACTCGCGCAGCAGCAAGGGTGGATAGGAAAAGTATTTCATAATGAACAGCGTATGTTTCGAAAAGAATTTCAAGATATCGCCACCCAATATGTACACAAGTTAAATGAGTATCGAAAAGAAATGCTATTAGAACTTGTGTATCAATCTTTATATCAAGCTGTAGATAAAATGATTCAATACTGGGAGCGTTTCTTTGATAATTTACAAGAAACCCGTGAAAACTTATTATTAGACATTCAAAAACGGAGTAAAGAATTTGAGGGGAAAACAAACCCCACAAATGTATACGTATTAGCAGATGAACGAATGCAAGAAGAAATATGGAACGACATTCATCACCATGTAAACAATGGTGTGTTGCCAAAAGAGATATCTGCTGAAATTTATATGAGTTTATATCGAGAGTATTGCCGAGAAGCAGGGGCGGAGGAAGGGCAATCTCGAAAAGTAGAGGATTTTTATCGAAAACACATTTTAACGTATTGTGAAAAGGAGCTGCAAGAACGGTACAGAGATAAGCTAGAATTAAATATTATTGAAGCGCTTCGAAAAGAAGCTACTATTCAAAGACGAGATATGACAGAGTATGTCAGTGAAAAAATAGAAGATTTATTGCATCTTGCAAGTCCATTTATACCGAAAGTTGCACATCATCGTGAATTGCAATATTGGGGTATTCATCCATTTGTTCAGCAAGAATTAAATGAAGAAGCGCTCCAAGAAATGTTTCAAGAAAAAGAAACCGTTGATAAAGCTTTTTCGCCGTATGAAATTGTATGTTACCGTGCCCATTACGGCTTATCCCTACAAGATTTTCCGAAATTGTCGTTCGGGCATATTGTAAATGGATATGTAAACGAGAAGGGAGACTACTTTCAAGCGTATTATCGCCGCGTAAATAAATTAAACATTCGTAAATCAAATTTAACGCCTCATCTCGATAAATATTGGCATTTGCCAGCGTTTATGCCAGATTTAAATGCAACGCAAACGAAGTTAGATTATGAGAAGTGTAATCGCGCTTTATTATATGCATATATATATCGTTGGTTTAGCCTTGCTGCGGTAGATGGTCAGTTCGTTTACCAATATAACGGAGTGGGCCGGAGTTCTCTTATTCAATCGATGGGGAAAAATGTAACGAATGAAGGGTATAAATTACACCGTGCCCTGCTTCATAATCCATTTATATATGAAAATATCATTTCTCGTTTTGAGGAAGAACAGGAAAAAGCACTGCAGTATGGAGGGCATTTGTATACACATTCATTTGTACTAGGTGCGCAAGATATAAGGTGGCTTCGAAAAGAACATGTTCATAATATTTTAGACATAATCCTGATGTATGATAAGGAAGCGAAATATGACCCAACGTTAGAAGAAACTTCTGATGAGTTATTGCGATTACTTGTGGATGAAATAGAACAGTATTTTAAAGCTTATTACGGGACTGGTGCAGAATTAGCAGCTAAAAAAGAGGCAGCTTTATTTGTAAAGCAACTGTGGAATCGCTCATACGCAAAAGAATTTGTAGATCCAAACAGTGCACCATATAAGAAATGGTTACATCTTCTTAATATTCAAATAGAAGAGGAAGATACAAAAACGAATGTTTAAGGAAAGATAGGGAATCCTTAACTTTGGAATGTATTATTTTGAAAAGAGGGATTCTCATGCCGTTTCTTGGGAGTGTGTACCAAGTGTTTGGATTGTATGCAGAAATTTATCATGCAATGGTTTGTATGGAGAATAAAGATACTCAATCTATTGATGACATTAGTAAAGATGAAACTGAGACTGTAGATGAATAATAAAGAACATGCAGGTTTATCTGCATGTTCTTTGCGTTTTCTTATAGTTTTACAACATTTTTAGATTGGATCGCTGTTAACTTGTTTGCATGCAATTTGTTGTTAACATTACTACCGATTGATGCTTTCATGCATTCAAATCCTTTTTCACTTTTAAACCATTGTACTGTCCTGGTTGTTTTCATATAAACAACCTTTAAAATATTACTAAAGGTGTGTCTCTTATTTATATAAACCAAGTAAATATAAGCATATATTTAAAATTGTTATCGTTTTTACGTTAAAACGGAAGATAAGAACAGTAAATGTTCATTATCGTTTTTGAAACCTCAAAACAACGAAAGCCCTACCTCTCTTTCGTCCTTACGGCTCCGATGACCGCGCCAGTATGAATCGGGATATCCAAAAACAATGATTGGATAAATGAACCTCATCGTATACTTAGAAGTATGGGAATAAAAAGTGGTGAGAATAATCCATTTAGAGGAAAAAGAATTTTTTAGAAGGTAATGTTCCTATAATCAAATCGTAATTTTAATCATAGCATATTTAGATTCATAAAGCAAAAAAAAACAAAATAGATGTTAGGCTATTTTGTCGTTTTAGGTATCTTATATAATTATAAATCCAGTTCAAAATGGTTTTAACAGAAGTTCTTTACCTAGCCGACTTTTGTATTTAATAACTCAATTGCCTGATTTTCAGTAATTCCTTTAATTAAACTCAATTCACTAATTAAAATTTTTTGTGCGTTGTCTAACATTTGCTTTTCACTTGTATTAAGTGCCCTTACTTTATTCCTGCGTATTAAGTCACGTACTACTTCAGCGCCTTCTTGGATTTCACCCGTCTTCATTTTTTCCATGTTTTGAGTATACCTTTGCTTCCATGAGAGTGAGTTATCTGATTCACCGTATTGAAAAATCAGTAGTACATTTTCTAATGTGAGCATATCAGCAATTAGTCGTATGCGTGATTGGATCATTTTTTTCATGGGAATCATTACTTCCATATTACTAATGGGTATTCTTATTACAAAATATTTTTGTTTTTCTCCTAGAATTTCTTTTTCTTCTATGCCTTCAATGACACCTGCTCCATGCATTGGATAAACAATTTTATCGCCAATTTGAAACAAATAATCCACCTCCATATATGGTAACCTTCTCAATTCTACCACATATAAGATGATAAGTAAAATTTATTATAATATCACAAAATAATTATTAGAGTCAATATATTTGGTTTGGTTTTTTTGTTTTTTATGAAAGAATATTACTGCTCCATACATTCATAGAAGCGATGGTAAACTTAATGAATTATGAAATTGATATACGTTATGAAAAACGTAGTACAATCTTAATGACCAACATTAACTTTAAAGCCTGGGATGAAGTTTTCTAGGATACAAAATTAACTAACTTTAGCGAAGAGAAAGAATAATTTTGCACAATCTTAAACAAGCGAAAGTGTACATATTTAGGGTTCTTTCCAAAGTTAGTTGAAAAGAACCGTTTTCTCATATTCTAGTAGTAAGATTTTTTTTCTCAATAAATCGAACAAGCAACGACCATACATGGTGCGCTTCACCAACTTTAATTTATTGATTTTCCCTTCGGCTAGACCATTATTGTATTCATAATCGATGGCATTTTTCACAGCTGTCAAATCTCTTTCTATTCCATTGATAAAGCTATTGAGCGGTTGAATATCTAGCGCAGTCGCTCGTTCAATCCAGCTTTGCAGTGCATCGTTCTTTTTTTGTTTCAGGATTTCCCTAAAGTCATTCACCAAGTTTATGACGGATTCGATTTTCGGATGCAACTTGTAAATTTCTTTTATTTGTTCTTCAGATAATTTGATTTTTGTTTTCTCTGAATAGAACAAAAGAGCGATAACCTCTTTTCGTTTCACGAATTCAAACTCCGTATCATGTAACAGTCGAGGGTCTTCAAATAAAGATTTTTTCAGTTTGGAAACATAATGGCGTACAGTAGAGGCAGAACCTTTGTATCCTTTTTTTCGAAGTATGGCACCAATCTGAACAGATGTATACCGATTGGTTACGTACTGTTTTATTTCTTCTGCATAGGGATCTAGCATGCTCGTTCTCGTTTGCCCTAAGCTTGCATGTACTCCTGTTGTTTCTGGATTCAAATATTTGGAGATAGTTCTGCGATCTAACCCGAGTTGACGTGCGATACTTCGCTTGGAGTTTCCTTGTTTATACAGCTCTCGTGCTTCACATATCTGTTTTTCTTTCTGCAACTTTTTGTGTTCATGAGATATTTTCATTGTGCTCATCAGATACTCTACTTGTTCGCTTAATCCTATGGATAAAATCTTTTTCACTGTTCTGATATCCATCTGTAAAGCTTTCGCTATTTGGTGAAATGTATAGCCGGTATCCATTAAGCCATTCGCTATTTTGACTTTTTTTGTGAATGGTATGTTTAGATTATTCGCGTTCATAAGGGATGCTTTCTTTGAGGTTGTCACTGGGATTTTGACATTCGTTTTTATGATGGACTTGAAAAATTCTGTACAATACTTTGTCAGATTTTGAAGCAAGTGAAAGCGATCGCTTATTTGAATAGCCTTCGGATGGGCCTCCGCAATGGAATGAGCATACGTAATAGAACCATCTCTAGAGACAATCTCCAGATTTGGAAAAGTTTTCAGCCAACTTGTCACTTCTTCACCGTTTCTAGAATGAATTAAGTCAACCACTCGATGTGTATCTAAATTTATCATAATCGTGCCATATGTATGTCTCTTTTTTAAAGCAAAATCATCGATACAGACTCTTTTTACATGGGTTTTATCAATTTCGATTGTTTTTTTTTAGTAGATTGCAAATGGTACTTTTTCCAACCTTCGCAATGCCACGGTTCAATATTTTTTCAGCTACAAGCGAACTGACATTTTGGGCGATTTTCATGATTTCTTGTTCCAAGCGAGTGGATTTTTTCGCTTTATAGGGTAAAAATAAGAATTGTTCAGCAAATGTTTTGCGATGGCATTGCGCATTATGACAGAACATTTTGCGGTTATTGATCACGTATACAACCTTCTTCCCTTGAATGGGCAAGTCATGAAACGTCCTTTCATAGCGAGAATGAACTTTGATCGAAGCCGTATTGCAGGAAGGGCATATTACTGATAACCTCTCCGAGGTAATCTGAATAAATAGTGTATCCTCTACAATTTCATGTGAAAGATATCTAAGTTTTTCATCTAACATTTTCACCACATTATCCACTTTACAGCACCATCCCTCACTTAAATAATAGGAACAGTATGGACAAATTGTTAGAATTTCAACCAACTTTGGAAAGAACCATATTTA
>NZ_KB910951.1 GCF_000383235.1 Bacillus sp. 123MFChir2 | reverse complement strand
AACAACTTCTTGATTTGATTCGTACATTTGAAAGTGCTAAACGTTATAGTTTTAATCGTTTAACAGAAGGACATCACGATAAAGAATTGATCAAGAAATTACAACATGTGTATTCCTTAAATAAACGTTATTGTGAAGATGCAGTTTTACAAGCACAAACCATCATTTCCTCTCAAAAAGAGCTCCTTCCTGTTTATGTAGAAAACACTCAAAAAAAGTTAGAACAAACCATACAAAAAATAGAAGAGTATGAAAGTGGTAGAAAAAGGCCCAAAAAGGTACCATTAGACGTTTGTTTAAACGGTTTGCGAAAGCGAAAACAAAAATTAGAACAAAAAATTACGATGTATGAAACGCATATTGCAAACGGTACATTACCGCCTGTTATTTTTGGTGGTCGAAAAGCCTTTTATGAACGCATGAAACAAAACATTTCCAATCAAGAATGGAAAGATTTACGGACACGGCAATTGTATTCAAGAGGTGACAAAAGTAAAAAAGGAAAAGAATCTGGAGAAATTTCTTCAACTATTATGATTAAACGTGTTGGAAGTTACTAAAAAAACATGCATTCCAATCAATTTGGAACGCATGTTTTCGACGTGTGCTTATTTTACATGTGCTGGTAATGGGATAATTTCTTCTGTTTGTATGGAATCCATTTCTGTTTTTACAGATTCTGTTTCACTTTTTGTTTTAGTCAAATAATGATACACCATACCGACAAATACAGATCCACCAATTATGTTACCGATTGTAACTGGAATTAAGTTATGAATTGCATTCGCAAAAGAAATTGTATCAGGATGTGGAACAAGTAGAGCAATTGAAAATAGTGACAAATTTGCGATGCTATGTTCATATCCTGATAAGAAGAAAGCAAATACAAGAAACATCATTACAAGTATTTTAGCTGTATCTCCTTTTACTTGAGATGGAAGAAAACATGCAAGACAAACAAGCCAGTTACATAAGATAGCTTTGAAAAATAAGTGTATTGTTGATGCGCCCATCTTTCCTGCGACAACTTCATTTAATAAGTGATTGTGACTTATCGTTTCAAAAATACCAGTTGCATAAAAGAGTGCTGCGAAAAATACTGCCCCTACTAAGTTTCCTAGATAACAAGCACCCCAGTTGCGAAGTGTATCAACAACAGTTGTTTCTTTTCGTAAAGTTGAAATGGTGAAATACATTGTATTTCCTGTAAATAATTCAGCTCCGCCATATATGATTAAAATAAGTGCGACTCCAAAAAATGAAGAAGATGCTAAATATGTTGCAGGTGAATGTGCATCATGAAAGAAATTTCCTAATTTAAAACACACTACAATAACAAAGCCGATATAGATACCAGCTAGCGCTGCTCGAAGAAAGTATTCCATCGGATTGTTATTTAGCATTTTTGTCTTTTTCTTTGCGAGTTGTATAACGTAATCTACTCCTTGTTCTAGCATAAAACATTACGCTCCTTCAATACATCAATTATTAATATTCTTTATATGAATAAAGTACACGTATTTGCTCTTACTTTCAATAAGTTTGTGCAATATTTCACAAAAAGGACACCTTTTTTAATGAAAGCGTTAACAAAAAGTTGTATAATATAATACATTTTCAATAATTGAGAAACCGCACCTATTTTTGAAGAAAAAAGAAAAAGCGCTGAGATTACAGCGCTTTTTCATTATATTGTTTTGAATCTTGTTGTACGCTTGGATTTATTTCTTTTGATAAGAACCAACCACCTGCACCAATTGTAAGCAATACACCCCAAAATATAATTTTCCAAGTAGTTGATTCTGGGAATTCATGTGGAATGATACCTAATGCAGGGTGAGCTAACGTATAGACTGCTAATTTTACACCAACCCAACCTACAATCATGAATGCAGCAGTTTCTAATCCAGGTTTACGTTGCAGTAAATTTACGAAAGCGGATGCGGCAAAGCGCATAATAATTAATCCAATCATACCACCTGCGAAAATAACAGCAAATTGTCCGATATCAAGTTCGCCAATTGTACCAAGGTTTGTTTTCGGTAATGTCATTGCTAATGCAACCGCTGCTAAAATAGAGTCAACAGCAAACGCAATATCAGCAACTTCTACTTTGAATACAGTCCACCAAAAGTTTTCTTGTTTTTTCTCTTTTTCTTTTTTCTCTTTTTCTTGATGAGTTTCATTCTTTTTAACATACGTTTTTACAAGGTGATTCACAGCGATAAACATTAAATAAACAGCACCAATTGCTTGTACTTGCCATACATCGACAAGAAATGAAATCATAAACAATGATCCAAAGCGGAATACGAATGCACCTGCAAGTCCGTAAAATAAAGCTTTTTTTCGTTTTTCTTCCGGTAAGTGTTTTACCATGATTGCAAGAACAAGTGCATTATCCGCTGCTAAAATTCCTTCCAAAGCGACTAAAATAAGTAATACCCAACCATACTGCAATAATAAAGATAGTTCCATTTACATTCTCCTCTCGTTTGTATAAGCGCTAAACAAAAAGAAGAAAATTCCCCATTGTTTAGCTTCACCAAAAATCAGCTCTATTAACGGCGGAGGAATTTAGAAATGAATGCAAAAAAGACCTCTGCCGTTAATAGGCAAAGGTCTTGCTAGACATATGTAATAAACTATGCCAACAAAGCCGGAGGAACATAGTTCCACGTAATGACGACTTTGTTTCAGAGAATATTTTCTCTGACGCTACTCCCCTTTGGAAATATGCTATTACGTAAAGTATATAAGTAATAGTATAGTCTGTCAACTCGTTATAAGGTTTTTGTGTGAATATTTCATTGTTGTACTTTCTACGAGGAGAGGAAAGTGCTGATGGGTGGTGGAGAGTTGTAAATAGTAAAGAGGCAGAGAATATCTGCCTCAAATCCATTGTTTATTTTATTTATTATCCACGTAACTGTTGTTGTGCAAGGGAAACGAGACGTTTTGTTACTTCGCCGCCGACAGATCCATTTGAACGAGAAGCTGTGTTCGATCCTAGATTCACACCAAATTCTTGTGCAATTTCATACTTAAACTGTTCTAGTGCTTGTTCAGCACCAGGAACAAGTAATTTATTTGTTTTCGCCATAGTATAAACTCCCTTTTTTCATTTTCAGCTTATAACAGCTGATGATGTTATTGTATGTGTTTGAATTTCACTCATACGCGGAAGTAATCGGAGAGACTAACAGTTCTTGGATGAAATGAAAAAGAGTAGCAGCGCTACTCTTTTTTCATAACGGTTGCTGTACCTTCTACAACAACTTTATTGTATTGATTATATATGTTTGTTTGTAAGGTAATAATTCTTTTATCATCGCGTTTTTCAATGACTTCAGCGATAACACGTAGTGTATCTCCGATTTTTACAGGGGCACGGAATGCGATATTTTGTGATAAATAAATGGTGTTTTTTCCAGGAAGCTTTGTGCCAAGTATTGTTGAAATAAAGCTAGAAACGAGCATACCATGAGCAATGCGTTCTTTAAACATCGTTGTTTTGGCAAAAGAATCAAGGAGATGAATGGGATTTACATCGCCCGTAAGTTTTGCAAATGTAATAATATCTTCGTTTGCAATCGTTTTTGTTAAAGAAGCTTGATCCCCTACGTGAATGTCATCATAATAAAGCTCATGAACCGATTCTGCTTCTCGAAAAGGATTCATTTCTTCCTCCTTCTTTTCCATGTTGAAAAATGTGAGCCATCCAGATGCAAAGGGGGAAAGAAAAGAAAGAGTATTTTTTGCAGTTAGTTGCCACATTTTTCTTACTTCATGGAAGTAAATAGATTTTTTGAGTTTTCCTCGAACTTTTTTACGAGGTCTAGTTGCATGGATTTGAATTCTTCTAAAAAACTTTCCATTTTCTTTTGAACCTCTTCACGTTGTTGTTGTTGTTGGCTAATTAGTTGCTTCACTGCTTCTTCGAACTGTTCGCTTGTTTGTGAAAGTAAAGATAGAGATGTTTTTGTTGGAGACACAGTGATCTGTTGCATCTGATTGGAAAGTTCATTCCATTTTTCGTGCCATCCATCCATTTGTTCATTAAAGGAATTTCCGGCGAATTGCTTTACATATTCAGTATATTGTGTGTTTGCTTGTGCTGAAAATTGCTGGATTTCTTTTTCGATTTCCTTCGTACTTTCTGTTAATTTATGCAAAGCTTCCTGCTGATGTTTCAACGTTTCTAATGTAAGTTGTTCCATTTGTTTTCCCGCTGAAGAGAAAAGGGAAAGAGAGTGTGACCAATTTTTCCAGAATGCATCAACAAGTTCGTGTGGTTTCGTTTCCATGACTTGACCTCCAAATAAAATTTTTACATATTGTGAACGCAGATTAATCTGCTGTATCACCAGAAGTTGATGAAGACTTTTCATCCTTTACTGAAACCGTGGAAAATGGGAAGAATGCATTTGTGTATAGGTTAAAAAATGTACGAAGCATCTGTTGGTATTGTTCAAATGACGTAGCGCATGAAGTTAAATATTCCTCTCCATATTCCGTTAAAGAATAAATTCGTTTTGCTGGACCTCCTTCACTTGTATCCCAAGTGGAAGATATGAGGTTTTCTTTTTCTAACTTTCGCAAAGTCCTATATACATTACCTTGATCAATAGAAGAAAAGCCAATATCCATTAGCATTTGAATGAGTTTGTAACCGTGAAGACTCCAGTCTTTAAGACAGAGAAGCAGGAATGGAACTAAGAAGTTTTTTGGCATGGAGTTTGGTTGTTTCGTTTGGGACGTTTCCAAACTTTCTTTTTTTTCTGGTTCATTTTGTAGCATGATTGTGCATCACCTCATGAATCAGTTAATTGGGATTTTTTTCTTATATGTGCAATTTACACCTATCTGTATTTTTTGTCAATTCATTTTTTTGAAAATAGAAAAAATAAATACACCCTTGAACTTTTAGTTAGAATATTGGAAAATAATGAATAGATTGAATTATTTCAATTGTTTGTATCGATTTCGATAACGAAATGAAGGAGTGTAGGAGAATTGATTGAACAAAAACTCGATCCACTACAGGCTTGGAAGGAAGTTTACGAACAGACAGAAAAGTTTTGGGGAAAAACGCTTAATGAAACAGTCAAGACAGAAGAGTATTCTGCATGGATGGGAAGCGTTTTAGATTTGAACTTGTTTTATCAAAAGATGATGAACGATGCAACGAAAGGGTATTTAGAGAAAGTAAATATCCCAACGCAAGAAGATATTGCGCGAGTTGCTTCCCTTGTTATTAATTTAGAAAACAAAGTTGACAATATTGAAGAGTTTTTAGAGGAAAATACAGAATCCCTCGGACAATCACCTACAATAAAACGTGATGTAACAAAAGTGAAACAAGATATTCGGACACTAGAAAATAAATTAGATAAAATTTTAGAGTTATTAGAAGGGCAGAATGCAATATTAGAAAAACTACAAATGCCAGCTGTACAAGCGAAACAAGATCCAAAAAAATAATTTCGTTAAATATATATTCGTTCAGAAAGCGTAAGGGCCTTTCTAGGGCGATATATTATTTATAAATGTATACATGCATTATGCGGTGTACATCTAAGCGAAATCCATCCATCATGTAGCCGCAAATTAAAACAAAGGGGGAGCAAAAATGGCTCAATTACATGGAAAAGTAGCAATTGTAACGGGTGGAGCAAAGGGGATTGGAAAGGCAATTACAGTGGCACTAGTAGCAGAAGGTGCAAAGGTAGTAATTAACTACAATAGCAGTAAAGATGCTGCGGAGAACCTTGTAAATGAGCTAGCAAAAGAAGGACATGATGTGTATGCTTGTCAAGCAGATGTTTCTAAGTTAGAAGATGCAAAGCGTCTTGTAGAAGAAACAGTACAGCACTTTGGAAAAGTGGACATTTTAGTTAATAATGCTGGAATTACGAGAGATCGTACATTTAAAAAGTTAAATCGTGAAGATTGGGAGCGCGTTATCGATGTGAATTTAAGCAGTGTATTTAATACAACAAGTGCTGCACTTCCATACATAACGGAAGTTGAAGAGGGGCGAATTATTAGTATCTCTTCTATTATTGGCCAAGCTGGTGGATTTGGACAAACAAATTATTCAGCTGCAAAAGCTGGTATGATTGGATTTACAAAATCACTAGCATTAGAACTTGCAAGAACAAATGTAACAGTAAATGCGATTTGCCCAGGCTTTATTGATACAGAGATGGTAGCGGAAGTTCCAGAAAATGTTCGCGAGCAAATTGTAGCGAAAATTCCAAAGAAACGTTTCGGTCAAGCTGATGAGATTGCAAAAGGTGTTGTATACCTTTGCCGAGATGGTGCGTACATTACAGGTCAGCAATTAAATATTAATGGCGGTTTATATATGTAATCTAACAACAAAGAAGTGCATGTCTATGATAGGTATGCACTTCTTTCTTTCGAAAAGAGTAACTACTAAGTCACTCTATGAAAAACCGACAGAAAAGCATTTTTTTAAGTGGCCCTGAGGGACTGGCTATGTATAGGAGCGGACAGGGCCTTTTCCTGCCACGTGCAAAGTTTTAAAACAAAGAAAGGTAGCAAAGTGTAGGTCCATTTTTATCTTCATGACAGCAATCTATATGCTGAAAAATGAAAATAACTTGCTATAGGTAATAAGGAGGTTTCGCTGGAATCATACTCCTTACCAAACTTCTAAATGAAGTGTATGACTGAGTAGTTACCGAAAAGAAATATAAAACAAAGGAGTTGTGAACATGACAATGCTCAGAGCAGAATGGGAAAAACAATTAGAGTTGTATCCAGAGGAATATCGAAAAGCATATCAACGCTTTAGACGAGCAAGTGAAGTGTTACTTCGTGAGCCAGAGCCGCAAGTAGGCTTAACGCCGAAAGAAGTGATTTGGACGAAAAATAAGACGAAGTTATATCGTTACATTCCGAAGAAAGAAAAGACGCATTCTGTTCCTATTTTGTTAATTTATGCTCTTATTAATAAGCCTTATATTATGGATTTAACGCCAGGGAATAGCTTAGTGGAATATTTAGTGGATCGTGGTTTTGACGTGTATATGCTAGACTGGGGAACATTTGGTTTAGAAGATAGTCATTTGAAATTTGATGATTTTGTTCTCGATTACATTGCAAAAGCTGTGAAAAAGGTACTGCGTACAGCAAAGGCAGAAGAAATTTCTTTGCTTGGTTATTGCATGGGAGGAACATTAACGTCTATTTACGCTGCACTTCACCCACATATGCCAATTCGTAATTTAATTTTTATGACGAGCCCATTTGACTTCTCTGATACCGGATTATATGGACCGCTATTAGATGAAAAATATTTTAACTTAGATAAAGCGGTAGATACATTTGGAAATATCCCTCCGGAAATGATTGATTTTGGAAATAAAATGTTAAAGCCAATTTCAAATTTTGTCGGTCCTTATGTAGCACTTCTTGATCGTTCAGAAAATGAGCAGTTTGTAGAAAGTTGGAGATTAGTTCAAAAATGGGTCGCAGATGGAATTCCGTTTCCGGGAGAAGCATATCGTCAATGGATTCGAGAATTTTATCAAAAAAATAAGCTAGTGAAAGGTGAGCTTGTGATTCGCGGTCAACAGGTTAAGTTGGAAAATATTAAGGCAAACGTATTAAATATTTCTGCGAAACGTGATCATATTGCACTTCCATGTCAAGTGGAAGCTTTATTAGATCATATTTCGAGCGTAGATAAGCAGTATGTATGTATTCCAACGGGGCATATGTCAATTGTATACGGCAAAACAGCGGTAAAGCAAACATATCCAACAGTTGGGAATTGGCTTGAAGAACGCTCAAACTAGGAATGGATAGGGATAAAAAAATCCAGTTAGTTAAAACTAGCTGGATTTTTTTATCCTGCATTAAGAGACAGTGACCCCCACTGATTGAAGTTTCACTTTGTGGAGCAGCAAGAGCATGCAACTGTTACAGAGCATATTGGTCATACTGCCTATTGCTCGAACGTTAAAAATTGTCTATTCCTTGTTATGAAATGTTGTAAAATGATATGATATGTGGTGTGTTCATTATTTATAGTAGCTTGAATTTTAAAGCATTTTACGCAAAAAAAGTTAAAGAAGTGATGGAATGAAAGTTATTAAAAATTGGTTGCGACGTTTAAGGCCAGTGCAGCTCATCGCTGTATTTTATGGCATTGCTGTAATTATATCGGTAATATTATTAAGCATGCCATTTGTTTTAAAACCAGGAGTGAAATTGCCATTTATTGATGCTTTATTTGTATCTGTTAGTGCTGTAAGTGTAACAGGGTTATCTACTGTGTCGATTCCCGATACATTTAGTACAGCAGGTATTGTGATATTAGCACTTGTTTTACAATTAGGCGGACTTGGCATTATGGCACTTGGTACGTTTGTTTGGATGATTACAGGGAAGAAAATAGGTTTGCAGCAGCGGCGATTAATTATGGCAGATCAAAATCAAGGGAATTTAGCAGGGCTTGTTCAGTTAATGCGCTCGATTTTAATATTGATTATTTCAATTGAGGTGCTTGGTGCGCTTTTATTAGGAACAAGATTTTTACATTACTTCCCTAGCTGGAAGGAAGCGTATTTTCATGGTTTTTTTGCATCTGTTAGTGCAACAACGAATGGTGGATTTGATTTGACGGGCGAATCGCTTATACCGTACCAAGAAGATTATATTGTACAAATTATCCATATGTTCCTCATTATTTTAGGAGCAATTGGTTTCCCTGTATTGATTGAGATAAAGCAATATATGAGTAGAAAGAAAGATAAATTATTTCGCTTTTCTTTATTTACAAAACTTACAACGACAACGTTCTTTTCTTTAATCGTTATTGGAACAATCGTTATTTTTTTGTTAGAATGGAGTCATTTTTTGCATGGGAAATCATGGGATGAAATGCTGTTTTATACATTGTTTCAATCTGTTACAACAAGAAGTGGTGGTTTAGCAACGATAGATATTCAAGAATTTTCACCGCCGACACTATTTTTTATGAGTATATTAATGTTTATTGGAGCTTCGCCAAGTTCTGTTGGCGGCGGCATTCGTACAACAACATTTGCCGTTAGTATCCTCGTATTGTATAACTTTGCAAAAGGTAGTAGAAACGTACGTGTATTCGGAAGACAATTACATGAAGAAGATATTATAAAATCGTTTGTTGTTACATTGATGGGTGCATTGCTATGCGCGGTGGCGATATTTATTTTATGTATAACAGAACCATTTCCATTATTGAACCTCGTCTTAGAAGTGTGTTCAGCATTTGGAACAACTGGATTATCGACTGGAATTACATCAGAACTCACAACAATTGGAAAGTTAATATTAATTGTGCTTATGTTTATTGGGCGGATTGGTATTTTAACGTTCATATTGGTAATTGGGGGCAGAGAGAGACCTCCTCGATATAAATATCCGAAAGAGCGGGTTATTATTGGATAAGAAAAGCGATTCTATCTTTTAAAATAGAATCGCTTTTCTGTATTAATCATTAATGCCAAACTGTGGATGCATAAAAATATCTTCTGCATCATTATTGTTTTTGGATAGTAATTCTTGGTTTTCTTCAGCAATCCAACCGATATCATTCGTTGGATGCACCCATTGGTCTCCGGACATAATAGCAGGATCGATATCATCGCTCCAATGATTTAGAGGGCTATTTTCTGAATTATATTGGCTATCGCCAATAACCACGTCATATTCATTAGTGAATGGTTGCTGCATTGTGATGCCAGTTCCTTTAAACGACGGGAAATTCATTTGATGCGGAATGGTTTCATCAAGAATGGGAGAGTCGATTGGTTGCTTTTTCTTCACATTCATCGCTCCTTGTTTTTAAGGTATATAAATCAATTTTAATCTTTCGACATATAAGTTGCTGTTATGCAGACTGCAACACGACCTGCACTCGCTTGCACCCTTTGTTTTAAAACATCGCATGTGGCAGGAAAAGGCTCTGACCGCTTCTATGCACGGCCAGATGCTCTCGTCCTCTCCTGAAAAGAAAGAGGTTTTTATGTCGTTTTTTTAATTTGGACATATATAGAAAGGATTGACCTTTCTGTTATATAGCATTTCCTCACATTGCGTATTCGCAACTTGTTAACAGTTACCATCTATAGAGTAGAGTTTTGCTGTACATATTAGTATTACAAGCATTATATAAATGCAAATTGAAAAGCGACATATCCCTGATTGTGGGACACCTTATATAAAGGATTAAGGAGTGTTTCGTATGGTAAAACGAAAAGTAAAGCATAACGCGGCTGCAAGGAACAATCAAACTCCAAAAGAGAGTTTACCGGATGCAGAATTTGCAGTTGAGTATGAAAATGAAAGCTCTGCAAAATATGCAAATCGTAATTCAAAAAAAGGCAAGAAAAAATGAGGCGTTCATAAACGTCTCATTTTTTTATACTTATATTAAATTTGAAAATGTGCTTTCATCGGCTGCGTATAATTTGCATTGTGTTGTTTTCGGATTGTAGTAAGCTACAAGGATAGAAGGATTAGAAATTATTTTACCATGCTTCATGTAATGGTGGTAATCAAATGGTATATTCTCTACAATCGTGTGTTTATACAAGTCTTTTTCTGCTAATTGAAGAGCAGCAAACTTATCTCCTAGAATGTTTGGATGTTCTAGAATTCCTTTATAGTAGGCATTTACCTCTTCTTTTTTCCTTTGTTCTGTTGTCCATGATTTACGCGGACGATATTTATGATTTTGTAAATAATCGATTGTCATTAAACCTTTAATGATAGGAAGATTCGCAGTATTTCTTGATTGTAAAAATTGATACAGGCGTTGGAATAAATCTTCTAGTTGATGTCCAATTCGTATCCACCCTTGTGTATCCCAGTAAGAGCCAAATTCTTGGAAGAAGTCAAAAGGTGTATCAAATGCATGGGATACGATATATGACACAGTGTTGTCCGTACGATGGGCATTCCAATATTTTTCTAAGACATCTTCAACTTGTTTAATTCGAATAATATCATCAAATGATAGTACATTATTTCCAAGCATTTCATACGGTGCATTCTCCATATATATATATTGATGATCATTTGCTCGCAGGCGAAGTCCTGTACCACGCAGTAACTTTAAAAAGCCAAGTTGTAATTCTTCTGGTCTTAACGCAAAGACATCATTAAATGTTTTTCGGAAGGATTGATAGTCCTCTTCAGGAAGTCCGGCAATTAAGTCTAAATGTTGATCGATTTTCTGTCCATCGCGAACCATTGTAACGGTTCTTGTCAATTTTTCGAAGTTTTGACGTCGTTTTACAAGGTCGTTTGTTTGATCATTTGTAGATTGTACACCGATCTCAAAGCGGAACAAACCTGGAGGAGCATGTGTATTTAAAAATTCAATGACTTCAGGTCTCATAATATCGGCTGTAATTTCAAATTGAAATACAGTTCCATCTACGTGTTCATCAATTAAAAATTGAAACATTTCCATTGCGTAGCTACGACTAATGTTAAAAGTACGATCGACGAATTTAATAAGACGTGCACCATTTTGCATTAAATAGCGAATATCTTCTTTAATGCGTTCACGATCGAAGTAACGGACGCCGACCTCAATAGAAGATAAGCAAAATTGACAGCTAAACGGACAACCACGGCTCGTCTCGATATAGGTAATGCGTTTACTTAAATGTGGAATATCTTCCGGGAAACGATATGGAGATGGTAATTCTTTTAAATTTAGTTTCTCACGTTGTGGTTTGATTACATAGTTACCATCATCTTTTCTGAATCCAATACCGTCAAGGTTTTCAAATTGTTGTGTACCTTGTATTTCAAATAGAAGGTTTTTTACAGCAATTTCGCCTTCACCGATAATAATAAAATCAATTTCAGGAACACGCTTGAGCCAATAGGGCACATCGTATGTAACTTCTGGCCCACCAACAAAAATAATAAGATTTGGATTAATCTTTTTAAGCATTTGAATGACTTCAATTGTTTCTTCTATGTTCCAAATATAACAGCTAAATCCGATTACATCAGGTTTGCGCCTATGTAAATCTGTAACGATATTCATGGCAGGATCGTTAATCGTATATTCAGCCATCTCAAGATCAAATTCTGGCTGGGCATATGCCTTAATATAACGAATTGCTAGATTTGTATGAATGTATTTTGCGTTTAACGTACTAATAATAATGTTCATATTTTTATCCTCAACTTTAATTTAAAATTACATTGTTTAGTATAGGCATATATATGGAAAAAAACAACACTCACAAGAAGTTGAATTTACAAAAAAAAGGACACTTTTTCTCTTACTGCTCATATAATTTACCAATAGAAAAAAAGTTGGTTAAAGGAAAGAAGGGAGCAGAGGTGAAGAAAAGAGTGCATGAGAAGATCATTTTATATGCATATATACTGCGTAAATTACGCATTATTAATGAACAAGAGAAGAATGCTATGCTGCAAATTATGATAAATAAAAGAGCTCTATAATAAGGGCTCTTTTTATTTTGATAAAGTTTAGGGAACACGGCAAAAGCATATTGACAAAAAGGTGTTCTCATGTGATAATTCAATTAAATTTTTAGAATTATCAAAAAATATTGCCTTTACATAGAAATAGAAGATAACAATACGGGGGTGACAATGTGTTATTGTTTTTGAAAAAATGGAAAGAATTACGGGATATTAAGATGGAATTGGCTCTTCGCGATTGGTTTTATGGGACAAAAATTAGTTTATCAATGCGTACGTCCGAAGATCCGCTTACGTTTTTAGTTAATATAGAAGGAAAAGATAAAGGACTATTTGTAGAAGATGATTTTATTGTAGTTAATAGTACATGTGAACCGGTATTTGCGTTCGATGAGAAACCGGCTTCTGAATCATTTATGCACGCAGATATTTATAAGAAAAGTCAGGCAGAATGTATTTTACAAGTACAAACAGTTGATAGTCACCTAATGTCGGAGTTATATGGAAAAGAAGGAGAAGTAACATTTGAACAGAGAAATGTAGAACGTGTTTTTGGAAAAGAAGGAATTACAAGTATTACAATTCCAATCGTAGAAGATGAAAGTAACTTTGCGAATTTGTTAGAAGAGAGTGTGCCTTGCTTTACAAAAGGAGGCGGAGCTGTGCTTGTTCACAATTATGGATTACTTGTTTGGGGAACAACGCCAGAAGAAACGAAAAAATGGTTAGAGGGATTAGAGTATTTAATGAATTACCACGTAAAATTGTTAATGATTAAAGGAACAAAAAGTTCGGTGATGTAATCGAAGGATCTCTTTAGGTAGAAGTACCTAAAGAGAATTACAAACTGTTAGGGAGTAATTCAAAAAAATGAAAGCGTTTTACTCATGAAGTTTTACTCATAAAATACGGCTCTCCTTATTATATATAGATTACATGTCGTCATGTGGGGAGGAACGTATTTTGCGAGTTAAAAATCATTTTCTTCTGAAGCAACTAGTTGTAACCTGCTTCGAAAATGAAGAGACGGAGCGAGCTTTAGAGATAATGGAGCACAGTGGATATAGAGCGATTCCTGTTTTAGCAGAGGACGGTAAGACATTTAAAGGGATTATTTATAAAGTGGATGTGTTAGAGAATAGGTGTAAGGAGCAAGAAGAAAAGAAAGAAAGTATTTCTGAGCTAATGAAAGATGAGCAGGCTTTTATTTTTGAACGTGATTCTTTCTTTAGGGCTTTTTATACAATTCGTAGATTGCCTTTTTTAACTGTACTAAATGATTATCATGAGTTTATAGGCATTTTAACACATTCTAATATTTTTGATGTGATTGAAGACTCGTTTGGAATGCATACTGGTGGATATATATTAACATTAGCGACGCATGAGTCGAAAGGAATCATTAAAGAGCTTGGTAGATTATTAAAGCTATATAATATCGGGGGATTATTTACGTTAGATAATGGAGATCAGTATATTAGACGCGTTATCGTTAATTTAACAGATGATTTGAATCAACAAGAGTTAGAAGCATTAATAGCAAAATTAGAAAAAAGGGGTTTTCGAGTTAGTCATGTAGACCGCATTTAGAAATAGAGAGGGGCTGAAGCCTCTCTCTATTTTTGTGAAGAAACAGGCGGGGCTGGCGCTACAAGATCAGATAAGAAAATAAAATCAGCTTTTTCTTGAATTTTAGGAATATAAGATCGAATGACAGAAGATGTAATTTCTCCTGGAGGACCAACGTGACCAATCGCTACCATAACAGGTTCAGTTCTTACCTTTTGTAAGAGAATATTTGCTTGTTTCGATACGTGAGCCGAAGTATATAGATCATCAAAAAATAGTTTATTTTCGACAATAGGTACACCAATCTCTTCCCCAATTTTTTTGACAACGCTGTGCGGACTTGTTTTACTATCTAAATAAAAGAGGCCATGCTCTTTACAAACTGATAGTATAATGCGCATCACTCTTTCATCAGCCGTTGCTTTTGAACCCATATGATTGTTCATTCCAATTGCGAATGGAACCTCTTCAATTGCCTGTTTGATACGACTTCTAATTTCAGCATCACTTAAATCGGTTGTAATAGCTTTTGGGCCAAGCCACTCTTTTTTACCTTTTACCGGTTCCATTGGCATATGAATAATCACTTCGTGTCCTTTTTGATGAGCTGATGTCGCATCTTGTTTTGTAGATGGAAGAAATGGCATAACTGCAGCAGTTAACGGGATAGGCAGTGAGAGCATTTTTTCTGTGCCCTTCATATTATTTCCAAAGTCATCAATGACAATTGCTACTTTATTTGTGTGAGCGTAGGTTGGCGCAGAAAAGGTTACGATTGGTAGTAGGGCGGTAAGGAAAAAGATTATCATATATTTTCGCATGTACAAATCTCCTTTCGGATCATACAAAGCATCCATATTTTCATCTATTAACGGTAAGTCGAATCAATTGCACTCAGTGGTGTGGTATAAATGATAATTTACTGTTATCGTTTACGTTTTGAATGAATTTAAACGCACAAAATGTCGAAAATAAAATTGTGAAAAGGAAGATTTCTTTGTTTGAGAGGGATTTTCATTAAAATAAAACAAAAAAAATGTCTATTATTGCGAATGTATTTACAAAGATAGAATAATTTGTAATAATTCTCAAGGTGAGGATAAAGATTTGTAAATTATAGGGAGAAAATGTTTAATTTTCTGAATGTTCTTATGTAATAAGGAGAGAAACAGAAAGTTCCATTCTTAATAAGAATGGAATACAGATTATGAAAGGATATTGAGGGGGATATGCATGTTTGTAGTAAAAAGAAAATCTACAATGGACAAGCTTTTGTATGATATTCATGTGAAGCGTGAAGAAATGATTCATTTAGGGCTTACAAATGGATTTAATAGCTTGGAGACAATTCAAGTAAGTCAAGAATTGGACACGCTTATTGTAAAATATCAACGCTGCAAAGAGAAAAAGGTGTCGAAATGGTTGTTAATGATAAAAACATCATTTTTAAAAATCGCACACAATGAGAAATCGAATGCGTTTTGGACAACATTTATAAAGTAATCATCCCATAAGGAAAAGGGATGATTACCGTGAATAGAGCGGGAGAATAATGCCTACTGTTGTTCCTATATTTTCTGTACTTTCAATCGTAATTTGACCATTATAAATTTCAATGATTCTTTTGCATATGACAAGGCCTAGTCCCGTTCCTGTTTCTTTGTTTGTGAAAAACGGATGGAAAATATGCTTTTGAATGTGTTTTGGAATTCCTTTTCCAGTGTCTTTGATTTGCAATTGTGCCGTATTTTTGTTTGATTCGATTGTAATCGTCAATGTATCACCACGTGACATTGCTTCAAAAGAATTTTTTGTAATATTTAAAATAACTTGTTTAATATGATCGTTTGAACAGCAAATCGGAATTGGTTGTTTAGGCATATGTATGGAAAGTTCAACATTATGTAAATTTGCCTCGGATTGAATAATTAACGAAACTTCTTTTACAATATCTCTTAAATCGTATGTTTTTTCAATAATAGCAGTTGGTTTCCCAAGAATAAGGAATTCGCTGACAATCTCATTAATCCTTTCAATTTCTTTCTCAATAACAGAAAAATAAAATTGGTCTTTTTCATTTGTATGCGTTTCTTTCAAAAGAGTAATGAGTCCTCTAATACCTGTAAGAGGATTGCGGATTTCGTGAGCTGTGCTTGCAGCGAAGGAACCAACTAATTCGAGTTTTTGTACTTCATTTTGTTTTCTTTCTAATTTTGTTTGTCTTTTTAGAAGAATGTATTTGATAACTAAAAATAAAATAGTCATAAGAAATAATGTTATTAAACAATTCATAAAGACGTTATGATATAAAATAGTTTCTTCAATAGGTAACGGATAAATAGCAACGCTCCACGGCAATCTTGTTAATGGAACAGTAATTTGTTGTGTGTTTGTTGGGGCGAATTTTGGATTATTATCGTGTAAAAATGTAACTCCATACTTATCCAGTACTTCAAAGTGATATTCTGGTTTGATTGCATTTAAAGACGTTGCAATATAGTCAAATCGTAGGCTCGCTAATAGCAGCCCAGAAATATCTTTGTTTTCATTGAAAACAGGAGTGGCAATCACAATCACTTTATGGCCAGAAGCACGATCTGTAATTGCGGATGAAACTGTCGTCTGTTTAGTTTTTAAAGCTTCTTTTGCATAAGAACGATCAGTAATATCGATAGGATCTTTTAATCCCGATGATGATAATGTAACTTTCAAATCAGCATTTGCATAATACAGGCCATCAAATCGATCGTCGGTTTCATCTGTACTATGTAGAACATGTTGTATTTCAGTATCATCTTGCGCTTTTGCGCTAATAACCATCGCCAGCATTTCTAATGCAGATGTTGCTTCTCCTAGATAACGGTCTAAGTAGTCTCTATATAAAAATACGACTGTATGAGCGGCTTGTTTATTTTCTTTTTCCATTGTATATTTTTCGTATAAAAACAAGATAGAACTAATACAAAGGGTTGGAAATATAACAAGCAAAATATATAAAAATATGTTGCGTAGTTTTACACTCAAAATTGCTTCTCCTTCTGTTTTTAATTTTATTATATAAAAATATTCTGAAATGTGTAGTGTTTTTATAGTTTTTTGATGTAATATGTTGAAATATGGCAGTGTTGTTTAAATTGGATATAATCTCTCTATTTGAAAAGAGATTTAGCGAAGGGTGGGAGTGTTATGCCATCTCAGTATGAAGAGGCAGATGTTTCTAAAACATTAAAAGTATTTATCGCTTTATCACGCGTGCACCGCTCTGTTATGGATACGGCCAATAAATCTATTCAAAGCAATGGATTAAACCCAACCGAGTTTGCTGTACTAGAATTGTTATACCATAAGGGAACTCAACCATTGCAGCAAATTGGGGAAAGAATTTTAATTGCGAGCGGTAGTATTACATATGTTGTTGATAAATTAGAGAAAAAAGGACTTGTTGAGCGAAAACCTAGCCATAATGACCGTCGTGTTATTTATGCTCATTTAACAGAACAAGGGATACAATTAATTTCTAGTATCTTTCCAAACCATGAGAAAGTCATACATGAATCATTTCATATGTTATCAAATGATGAAAAAGATCAACTCTTAATGTTGTTAAAAAAGATAGGGAAATATGAGAAATGATGAAAAACTTTGAATGTATAGTTCAAAGTTTTTTATTATTTTTGCTATCCGTGAGCAAAAAAAGCTCCTTATATATAAGATTAAAAACGGCATAAATCTTTTTTAGAGGGAGATGAGAGGATCTGACCGCACATAGAAGCGATTTGTATGTCGGAAAATTAAAATGAATTTATAGTACTCACGGCAATAAGTAGGATGAAATTTACTGATGAATAAAGGGAATTTACGAAGTATATGGAATTATAGTAAGGGAATGTTTTTTAGAAAAGAAAGGGGCTCGTTCTATGTCATTTGAGAATTATGAATATAAACGTCCGAATATGGATGAAGTGAAAGACAGATTTGCGGAGACTTTACAACAGTTTCAGAGTGCTAAAAAAGTGGAAGAACAAAAAGAAGTAATTGCACAGATTAATGAGATTCGTAATGATTTTAGCACGATGTATAACATATGTTATATTCGTCATAGTGTAGATACGACGGATGAATTTTATAAGGCAGAACAAGATTTCTTTGATGAATATTCACCAATTGTGAAGGGATATGTAACAAAATATTACGAGGCATTAACACAATCTCCATTTCGAAAACAATTAGAAGAATATTATGGTGTACAGTTATTTGCACTTGCAGAGGCTGAAATGAAAACATACTCTGATGATGTAGTAGCAGATTTACAGTTAGAAAACAAGTTGTCTTCTCAGTACACACAGTTATTAGCGGCAGCTAAAATTTTATTTGAAGGAGAAGAACGAACGCTATCACAACTTGTTCCGTTTATGGAGAACAGAGATCGTAATATGCGTAAACAAGCAAGTGAAGCATATTATGGCTTTTTAGCAGAGAATGAAGAAGAGTTAGACCGTATTTATGATGAACTTGTTCAAGTAAGAACGACAACGGCGAAGAAACTTGGTTTTAATAATTTTGTTGAGCTTGGATATGCAAGAATGTATCGTACAGACTACAATGCAGAGATGGTTGCGAATTTCCGCAAACAAGTACTTGATTATATTGTTCCTGTTGCAACTGAACTAAGACAAAAGCAACAGGAGCGTATTGGAGTAGAGAAGCTTGCTTATTATGATGAGAATTTTGAATATCCATCTGGTAATGCAGTGCCAAAAGGTGATGCGGATTGGATTGTGAATCACGGCAAAACGATGTATAAAGAACTGTCAGAAGAAACAAATACATTTTTTAATTTTATGTTAGAAAATAATTTATTAGATCTTGTTGCGAAAAAAGGAAAAGCTGGCGGAGGCTATTGTACATATATTGAAAATTATAAAGCACCGTTTATTTTCTCGAACTTTAACGGAACGTCTGGTGACATTGATGTGTTAACGCATGAAGCAGGACATGCTTTTCAAGTATATGAAAGCCGCCACTATGAAGTTCCAGAGTATAACTGGCCGACATATGAGGCGTGTGAAATTCATTCTATGAGTATGGAGTTTTTCACGTGGCCATGGATGAAATTATTCTTTGGAGAAGATGTAGAGAAGTATTATTTCTCACATTTAAGTTCAGCATTGTTGTTTTTACCATATGGTGTATCTGTTGATGAATTCCAGCATTTTGTATATGAACATCCAGAAGCATCACCTGCTGAGCGAAAAGAAGCGTGGCGTAATATTGAAAGAAAGTACTTGCCACATCGTGATTATGAAGAAAATGATTATTTAGAGCGCGGAGGATTTTGGCAACGTCAAGCGCATATTTATAACTCACCATTTTATTACATTGACTATACGTTAGCACAAATTTGTGCATTCCAATTTTGGAAACGTTCTAGGGAGAATCGTCAAGAGGCATGGGAAGATTATGTTCATCTTTGCCGTCAAGGTGGTAGTAAATCATTCTTACAATTAGTTGAGATAGCTAATTTAACATCACCATTTGCTGATGGATGTGTGAAAGGTGTAATCGATGAGATTCATGGTTGGTTAAATGGAGTAGATGACACAAAATTGTAAAAAAAATACATTAGTTTTTATGGATTTGCAATCGACAATTATCGGGAAAAATGAGATAATAAAAGAAAATTTGGAATAATAAAACGAATGAGGTGTTTCTTAAAAAGAAGCGCCTCTTTTTAACCAAATAAGGGGGGAGAAATATGATGCAATCCTATGCAAATATGAATATGGAAACATTGTTACGTGGTATGGCGTCTACGAGACAGAAACTTTTATCAGAAATTGAAATGCTAACTGATACAGAAATTAATATGAAACCGCGCCGTGATAAATGGAGTATTATGCAAGTGTTACATCACCTTCATCTTGTTGAACAATCTGTTACATCTGCTATTGTATATGCGCTTCATAAAACTGAAAAAAAAGTTGTCCCACCAAAAGACCTTCAAACTACACTCGATCGAACAAAAAAGAGAGAAGCCCCTCAACAAATGCAACCAACAGAAACGTTAATGAAAAAAGCTCAAATGATACAATTGCTGCAAAGTTCAAGAGAAAAGCTTTTACATGTTCTTCATAGCATTGTAAATGAAAAAGAACTATTTGAAAAATCGCTCAAACATCCTGTATTTGATGAACTTAATTTATATCAATGGGTACAATTCTTAGACTTACACGAACAGCGTCATCTTACACAGTTAAAAGAAGCAAAACATGCCATTTTGCAAAGATGAAGTGAAACTTCCATCAGCTGATTTACTAGCTGATGGTTTTTTTGTAGTTTTTGCACCACTCAGTATATGTATATTCCTACTTCATATGTTGGAACATATATAAGGACATCTGAAAAGGAGTTGAAATAATGGGTAATAAAAAACGAGAGCAAGAGAGGCAATGGAAAGCACGAAAAGAACAAAAGCAGCCGCATGGGAAAGTGAAGACTTTTGCGGAACTTGTAGATGAAACAAAAAAAACGTGATGCAGATGCATCACGTTTTTTTTGTTAAGGGAAATATAAGAAGAAAAGTTGTCCCAATATTTTTCTTACTAGTGATGTCAATTTTACCATTCATTGCTTTTATAATACTAAAGACAACCATCATTCCAAGGCCTGTTCCTTTTTCTTTTGTAGAGTAGAAAGGAGAACCAAGACGTTTTACTTGTTCGGTACTCATGCCGATTCCGGTATCTTGAATATGTAATTGTATATGTTTATTAGCAGGTGTTACAGTAAATGTAAGATCACCGCCGTTTGGCATTGCTTCAATACAGTTTTTTATAATGTTTAAAAGGCATTGATTGAGCTTTTGTTTTTCTCCCATTATATAAAATGTTTTACTTTGTTTCGTATAATGGATACGAACGTTAGAAAGGTTTGCTAATGGTGTCATGAGCATCATTGCATGAAGTAATTCTTCTTCTAACTGTAATAGTTGTACTTTTTCAATACTTGGTTTTGCAAATGTTAAGTAGTCTGTTAATACATGATTTGCTTGGTCAATACCGCGCATAGCGATGTCTAAATATAACAATTTTTCTTGTTCTGAATAGCTTTTTGATTGTAGTAATTGAAGAAATCCTCTTGTTGATGTAAGTGGGTTTCGAATTTCATGTGAAATAGAAGCAGCCATCTCACCGATGAGATGAAATTTTTCGGCGTTTACAAGTTCCTTTGCAAGGCGGACTTGTGATTGTAAAACTTCCATTAAGTATAAAATTAAAATTGTTCCTATAATTGTGCATAACTCATATGTAACAAGATAAGGGGTATAGTCCTTTGGATTTGAAACGATAGATAGAAAATAAGGAATCCAGCCAATGCCGTAAATAAGACTGTAGAAAAAAGCTAAATACATTTTTGTTTTGATTTTCCCTTTTATGTACATGTTATATGTTGTAATGAGAAAAATGTACAAGATGAAAGATGCAATAAGAGAAGGTATGAACCCGTTGCCCCCAATAAAAAAACGATAAATGTTCATAACAACTAAAATGGCACCACCTGCGACTGGTCCTCCAGATAATGTACCGACAACGAGCACGATATGTCGGAAATCATATTGAAAACCGTAATCTGCTTTTGCAGCAAACGACATACAGACAATGGTAGTAATACTGCAAGAGAGAATAAATACAAACGAATTGAGCTTTGGAGAGCGATTTCCTTTTTCACTCCAAAATAAATGATAAATCAACATTGTAACTAAAATAAATAATATATTTATGAAGAGGTACATAATAAAAAGCTTCAGCTTTAAAACCTCCTTATATCGAGAAATAAAGGGTTTGATATAGATAAATACAAAATGATATAAAAACCATTTTCTTTTTAGGGTAGGGCGAGAGCGTCTGGCCGCGTATAGGAGCGGGCAGGGCCTTTTCTTGCCACATGCCAGGTTTTAAACAAAAGGATCAGGCCGGTAGCTAGCATGATGTATGCTGCACAGCAACGATTTATAGGTTGAAAAATCAAAGTGGATTTATATATAATCATCATACTATTAATATGGAAGAAAATGAATGTTATTTTTGGAAAAAACAGAAAAAATAGACGTTTTCCACTCATATACTCGGTGTGTTACAATATAAGGTGCAAGTTAAAGAAGACAATCCATGCATAGCATGGGAGAGGTTCGCGAACTCCCTCTATAAAAAACTAAGCAGAGAACAATGTCTTTTTTGATATTGTTTTGTTTTTTTTAGTATGACAGTTCAAGAACGCTCTTTCTTCTTGGAATCGAAAAAAGAGGAGAATGAGTGAAATGAAAAAGGAAAAAGCAGTTGTTGTGTTTAGTGGTGGTCAAGATAGTACAACATGTTTATTTTGGGCACTTGAACAATTTGAAGAAGTAGAAACAGTGACGTTTAATTATAATCAGCGTCATAAACTCGAAATTGACTGTGCGGCAGAAATCGCAAAAGAATTAGGTGTGAAGCATACTGTACTTGATATGAGCTTGTTAAATCAGCTAGCTCCTAATGCATTAACTCGTACAGATATGGAAATTACACATGAAGATGGCGAGTTGCCGTCGACATTTGTGGATGGACGTAACCTATTGTTTTTATCGTTTGCGGCTGTGTTAGCGAAACAAGTAGGGGCACGTCATATCGTGACGGGTGTGTGTGAAACAGACTTTAGCGGTTATCCAGATTGCCGTGATGTGTTTGTGAAATCGTTAAACGTTACATTAAATTTATCGATGGATTATCCATTCGTTATTCATACACCACTTATGTGGATTGATAAAGCAGAAACGTGGAAATTGGCAGATGAGCTTGGAGCATTTGAATTTGTCCGTGAAAAAACGTTAACGTGCTATAACGGAATTATTGGTGATGGCTGCGGTGAATGTCCAGCGTGTCAGCTTCGTAAAGCAGGACTTGATAAATATGTACAAGAACGTGAAGGAGCGAAAGCATAATGACACAAGACTTCTTTGGATTTCGCATTGTTGAAAATTTACAAAAAATTGATCAGGACATCGAGCGCAAGCAACTGAAATATCATAATAAGCGTGTTATGGTTAGCAAAGAATTTACGTTTGATGCTGCCCACCATCTGCACTGTTATGAAGGGAAATGTAAAAACCTTCATGGCCATACGTATAAAGTGATTTTTGGAATTAGTGGTTATGTTAATGAAATTGGCTTAGCGATTGATTTTGGTGATATAAAAGAAATTTGGAAAAATGAAATTGAAATATATTTAGATCATCGTTACTTGAATGAAACACTTCCAGCTATGAATACAACTGCTGAAAATATGGTTGTATGGATTTTCGAGAAAATGGAAGAAGCGTTAACAAAAGGTGCCAGGCAAAATGAATATAAAGGGGCGCTTGTTGAGTTTGTGCGCTTATTTGAAACACCAACGAGCTATGCAGAAGTAAGACGGGAGTGGATGATGGGTGAGTAACATTCCTGTTTTGGAGATTTTTGGACCGACAATTCAAGGAGAGGGAATGGTTGTTGGACAAAAAACAATGTTTGTTCGCACAGCCGGTTGTGATTATAGCTGTGCATGGTGTGATTCTGCATTTACATGGGATGGTTCTGCGAAAGAGCAAATTCGTCAAATGTCGCCGAAAGAAATTTTTTCTGAACTTGTCCAAATTGGCGGTGAAAATTTCTCGCATGTAACGATTTCTGGTGGAAATCCTGCATTGCTGAAGCATTTAGGAGAATTGACCTCTTTATTAAAAAAGAACGGCATTCGTACAGCAATTGAAACGCAAGGAAGTAAATGGCAAGATTGGTTGCTTCATATAGATGAGGTGACAATCTCACCGAAGCCGCCAAGTTCAAAGATGACAACGAATTTTGTTATGTTAGATGCAATTATTGATAAGTTAGACGGAAAAGATTTTAGTTTAAAAGTGGTTGTATTTGATGATCAAGATTTTGTATATGCAAAAGAAGTGCATGAACGTTATCCGCACGTTCCATTTTTCTTGCAAGTTGGAAACGATGATACAAAGACGACTGATGATGCTTCATTAATTCAGCGTCTTCTTATGAAATATGAGTGGCTGATTGATAAAGCAGTGCAATGTAAGGAAATGAATGATGCAAAAGTATTACCGCAGCTCCACGCTTTAGTGTGGGGGAATAAACGCGGTGTATAAGTGAAGGGAGCTTTTTAGATGACTGGAAGAAAAGATGAAGATTTAAAAGATGTAACATTATTAGGAAATCAAAATACAAAATATTTATTTGAATATAGTCCAGGAATTTTAGAGACATTTGATAATAATCACCCAAATCGTGATTATTTTGTAAAATTTAATTGTCCAGAGTTTACAAGTTTATGTCCAAAAACAGGACAACCAGATTTTGCGACAATTTATATTAGCTATATTCCAGAACAAAAAATGGTAGAGAGTAAATCTTTAAAGTTATATTTATTTAGTTTCCGCAATCATGGAGATTTCCATGAAGATTGTATGAATGTTATTATGAATGACTTAATTAAACTAATGGATCCACGCTATATTGAAGTATGGGGCAAATTTACACCACGCGGCGGTATTTCGATTGATCCATATTGTAACTATGGACGCCCTGGAACAAAATATGAAAAAATGGCTGAATATCGTTTAATGAATCATGATTTATATCCAGAAACAGTAGATAATCGTTAAGAAAAGAGGGGGCTTGCCCCCTCTTTTCTAGTATTCTATGTATGTTGCGTAAGAATTGTATAGTTTTTATGATTGACAACAGTAAGCGGTTCCATATCTAAATCTCTAAAATTATCCATAATTGTTACATCGACGATAACGGAGTTTTTATTTACTTTTTGAACGCGCCCTTGTAAACCGTTTTTAAATTCAATGATATCTCCAGCTTCTGCGATTTCCATAAACAACTCTCCTTGTTACATTTTTTTGAAAAAGAGAACTAGTTTCGTTCTTTTGTATTTTTCTTTATTTTGAACGATATTTTCAATTTTGTAAATGTTTCCATGCTATTTTTTTGAAAAAAATAGTAATTTTTCACAATTAATTTATAGTAAGATTCTCACATTTATTGTAAGGTGAATATAGGAGTGTTATGAAACGGAGACGATAAAATGGTATTTGAGATTGTGGGGAGTTTTATATCTATTGTGTTATTTTTATTTGCATATGCGAAGTTAAAAGTGATTCGTGAACATGGAACATACATATACTATGAGGGAGCGGATAGTACGTCTTCTTTTTCTAGTCATGAAGATGGAAGTACTGAATAATATAAGGTGTGTTTCTATAATAGAAAAGTGTTGAACGGAGAGTGAGAAAGATGCAAATTTCTTTCATACGTCATGGAAGCTCTAGTGTTCAAAAGAAAGCCATTACAGTACAGGAATTTCAAGGGTGGCAGCAAAGATACGAGAATGAAGATATTATGAGAGAAATGGAAATCCCAATGGAAGCGATGGAAGTCGTTGAATCCTCTAAATTTATCGTATCGAGTGATCAAAAAATAGCTGTTCAATCAGCAACGATGTTGACTAGCAATGTTATGTTTATACAGAATTCGCTTTTTCGCGAAGCTGCTGTTCCTTCTCTTTTACCTGTTCCAAACTGGGTAAAGTGTAAACCGGAAGTATGGCTGTTTTTGGGCAGGGCACTTTGGACGATTGGTTATTCGAAGGATGTTGAATCCCATGTAGAAGCACAAAGAAGAGCAAAACAAGCGGCCGATGTACTAGTTGGATATGCAAATGTATATCAGCGGGTTACCCTTATTGGGCATAGTTATTTTAATACGATGATTGGGAAAGAGTTACGTATGCGTGGGTGGCGTGGACCACTGCTATTGCGGAATAACCCGTGGGGATGTACAATTTATACTTTTCATGAAGTAATGGAAGGAAATGCATTTGTAACATATACATAAAGGTGTCATACTCTATATATAATACAACGGCACAATTATGAAATAATAATTGTGCCGTTGTATTATATATGTTTAACTAAATGAGCATATGGTTCGCCCACAAGCATAAGTGTGTTATCTTGTGTATAGCCGAGTTTTTTATAAAGAGAAAACGCAGGTTTGTTTTCTAAGTTTACTAGCAATGAGATTTTCTCATGCCCTTCTTCTTGAGCGAAAGTTTCAGCTGCAAGAATTAAATTTGAACCGATACCTTGTCCGCCATATGTAGATGAAACAGATAGAGTATCAATATAATATTCATCTTCTTCTGCTTCTTTTTCTAATATAATAGAAGAATCTTGTTGAACGTCTCGTAACCGATTCACAATTGGTTCATCTAGTTGAGTCGCTTCACTTCCGTGGTAGGCTACAATAATACCAACAGCTTTTCCATCTCGTTCTTCAACAAAACAATTTTCATAACTGAGTCGGTTTTCTTTTTTCGAAAACCAATATTCTAAACCTTCTAGAACTTCCGTTTCATTTGTGCCACCTGTTAATTTTTCAGCAATTTCATGCAGTGCGTTGTACAATAATGGAGATATTGCTTGAGCATCTGTTTGTTTTGCTTTCCGAATCATGTTATCCCTCCTAGTGTCCATTTTATTGTATCATAAGAGTTAGCATGATAAGAAATGATTTGCTGTATTAGGAGCGTATAGAAGTAGTCGTGAAATAAAAATACGACAGAGAGGTGATTAGTATGGATAAACAACAAGTAAATATGATTTTAGATCAGCTGAAAAATAATGAAATACAAGAATACATTGCAACAAAAGAAGTGTTTTATACATTTCGTGAAGTTTTAGTAGAGAGAGAGGATTTTAAACATTTTCGAGGTAACGCACAGCATGGCGGGAAAATCATTTATACATATATGGAAATGCCGCGCTCGTAAGGCATGCTAAAAGTCGGATAATGAGAAGGGAGAGGAGTTTATTTGGGAGAGTTTAAGCAAGGAATACTTCCGCACTGGGACTGTTTTTGGAAAGATGAAAAAGGAAGGAAATTTGTTGGGATGGTTATGTTTCCGGAGAAGCGAAAGCGAATGAAGGAAATCATCGGACAATTAAAAAAAGCATATGAACAAGAACGAAGTGTGCTTGTAGTAGCAAAACTTCAAAATTCGATTCAAAAAGTTAAAGGTACGATTGCGTATTTCGATGAAGAATCACCTGTTTTTACGATGCAATGTAAAGATGAAATTTTCTATCATATATTTTTGAACGATATTGTGCGCATAGAATATTATGAATAGGAGTACAGTTCAAATAAACGATAGAAAAAATGTGTAACCGGTTTCGAACAGTTTCTAATAGGGAAACTGTTCGTTTTTTTTTTGACAAATGAGAAATAGATTTCGCATGTATGTTTCTTTTTTTGACAATTTGCTACGATGAACTTTTTTGGAAATGTGGGTAAATCCGTTGACAACTTTTTTGAAATACACTTTATTGACATGTGTTTTAGAATGTTGTTTCATATTCTTTGTATTGTAAAAAGAACGGCCTTTTTTGTCGAAAAAATAAATTTTTAAAAAGAAAGAAATTATACATATATCTTGTGTCCTTTTTTAAAAAGTAATACAATATATAGAGAATTCATCAAGAACGAACATGATGTAAAAAGATACAAAAGGAGGGTCGGAGATGTTAATTGCATATGATTCTATGACAGGAAACGTGAAGCGTTTCATTCACAAATTAAATATGCCGGCCGTTCAAATTAATGAAAATCTCGTATTAGATGAAGAATATGTCCTTATTACGTATACAACAGGTTTTGGAAATGTACCGGAACGTGTTTTGCAATTTTTAGAGCGTAATCATGAATGCTTGAAAGGTGTAGCTGCAAGCGGAAATCGCAATTGGGGAGATATGTTTGGGGCAAGTGCAGACAAAATTGCAACGAGATATGAAGTGCCGGTTGTATCAAAATTTGAGTTATCTGGAACAAATAAAGATGTAGAATTTTTTAAAGAGAGGGTGCTGGAGATTGCGACACATTGAATTGAATAATGAGATCACGCAAATGCAGGACGGGTTCTATCAGCTTCACAAAGATAAAGAGGCACTGGCTGTCTTTATGGAAGAGGCGAAAGAGAATACCGTTCGTTTTGATAGCGTGACAGAACGCATCGAGTATATGTTAGAGCATGACTACTACTATGATGTGTTAAGCGAATATAAGATGGACGAGGTAGAGGCTGTATACGAAATCACATATGGCGAAAAGTTCGAGTTTCAATCTTATATGGCAGCATCTAAGTTTTATAAAGATTACGCGCTAAAAACGAATGACCAAAAGCAATACTTAGAAAGTTATCCTGATCGCGTGGCAATTGTATCGTTATACTTAGGTCGAGGAAACGCCCAAAAGGCGAAGCAATTTGCAAGCATGATTGTCAAACAAAACTATCAACCAGCGACACCAACCTTTTTAAATGCAGGTAGAAGCAGAAGAGGAGAAATGGTGTCTTGTTTCTTGTTAGAGATGGACGACAGCTTAAACTCGATTGGCTTTAATATTAATACAGCGATGCAGTTAAGTAAGATTGGTGGAGGCGTAGCGCTCAACTTGAGCAAACTACGAGCACGCGGTGAACAAATTAAAGGTATTGAGAACGCAGCAAGCGGTGTTGTACCAGTTATGAAATTACTTGAAGATTCGTTTTCATATGCGAATCAGTTGGGGCAACGAAAAGGTGCAGGAGCTGTATATTTAAATATCTTCCATTGGGATATTATTGAGTTCCTCGATACAAAAAAAATAAATGCCGACGAGAAGAGTCGTATTCAGTCTCTTTCCATCGGAATTATCGTTCCAAGTAAGTTCTTTGAGCTTGCTGAGAAAAACGAACCATTCTATGTTTTCGCTCCTTATACAGTGTATAAAGAGTACGGAAAACATTTAGACGATATCGATATTGATGAAATGTATGACGAACTGATGAGCAATCCGAATATCAAGAAGAAACAGCTTGATATTAGCACACGTGATATGCTCATTAAAATTGCAATGATTCAGCTTGAGTCTGGCTATCCATACTTAATGTTTAAATCAAATGCAAATAAACAACATCCGTTAAAGGATATTGGAACTGTGAAGATGTCGAATCTTTGTACAGAAATCTTCCAGTTACAAGAAACATCTGAAATAAATGATTATGGTACAGATGATATTATCCGCCGTGATATTAACTGTAACTTAGGTTCACTAAATATCGTGAATGTGATGGAGAATAAAGAAATTCGTGAGGCAGTTCATGCAGGTATGGAGGCTTTAACGGCTGTTTCTGATATGACAGTCATTCCGAATGCACCGACTGTGAAGAAGGCAAATGAAGAATTACATTCAGTTGGTCTTGGTGCATTAAACTTACATGGCTATTTGGCGAAAAATAAAATTGCTTATGAAAGTGAAGAAGCAAAAGATTACGTCCGTACGTTCTTTATGATTATGAACTATTACTCAATAGAAAAGAGTATGTTGATTGCTAAAGAAAAAGGACAAACCTTTAAAGACTTTGAAAAATCAGATTACGCAACTGGCGTATACTTTGAAAAATATGAAACGACAGATTATCGTCCTCGTACAGAAAAAGTACAGAAGCTGTTTGAGGATATTCATATCCCGACTCAGGAAGAATGGATACAATTAAAAGAACTTGTACAAAAGAATGGAATGTATCATTCATATAGACTTGCAGTGGCTCCGACGCAAAGCATAGGTTAGGAATAGCCCGTTTATACGGTGACGTGTAAAATGAACCCTTCGAATTGCGGGGAACTCCTAAAGATCTTTCTACCAACTTATCGCAGTGATGTAGGTAAGGGCGTTGCTAACTTCAACGGTACGGTAAAAAGGGAAGATATTAAAAAATTGCATTTTATGGGGAAATAGTTAAATGTAGTTTTTTGAATGGAAAATCCGCAGCCAAGTATCTAGATGGTAACTAGATAAAGGTTCAACGACTGACGTGGAGGGAAACTACTATGGTTAGTAAAATATGTGAATTTTGTGGTGGGGATTTCAAAATTCCTCAATATAGATAAGCAACAGCTAAATTTTGTTCAAAAGAATGTAGATCTTTAAGTGAACGAAAAAGAAAAGTAATTAGGTGTCAATATTGTGGTAAAGATTTTGAAACGAATAAAAAAGAGCAAAAATTTTGCGATGATAAATGCTATAAGCAATTTAAACAGAGAACAGAAAAAGAGTGTGAAATATGTAAGACAGAATTTCTAGTGAAAAACTCTAGAACTAGAACGTGTTCGAAAGTATGTCACAAACTGCTACTAAATAAAAAAGTAGAAAAGACTTGTCTTACATGTGGAAAGGAGTTTATTGTCCATAATTCTCGACAAGATAAGGCGAAGTATTGTTTGAGGAAATGTTATACGGATAGTAAAAAGAAACCACAAACCTTTAATACTATTTGCGATCATCCAACATGTAATAATAACTTTTATAAAGCCCCTTCTTTAAAAGAAAAGCATGAGTATTCGTATTGCAGTAGGGAATGTTACTCAAGTCATTCCTCTATGATAGGACGAATGACTGCTGAAAATAATCCGAATTGGACTGGATTAGGACATAAACATGGAAATAGAAAATATTATGGTCCTAACTGGTTAAATCAGAGAAGAGAAGCGCGTGAAAGGGATAACTATATGTGTCAAAGGTGTGGGATTACAGAGGAAGAATATGGTCAAGAAATGTCTGTTCATCATATAAAACCATTTGTTCTTTGTAACGATTACCTAGAAGCGAATAGTTTAGATAATTTAATTTGTTATTGCGAAGATTGCCACAGAAAAATTCACTCAGGGACTAACCACCCACGGTATTATAGTAGTTTATGATACAGTCTGCTCTCATGGGAAACTATGAGAGGATGGCAGAAATGACCATCCCCTATCATTTGGATAGAGTAACAATAGGTATATTCAAAATGCAACTGCAAGCGTGATGCCGATCGTAAGTCAAATTGAATCAAGAACGTATGCGAATGCAACGACGTATTATCCAATGCCGTATTTATCAAAGGATACGTTCTGGTACTACAAATCTTCTTACGATATGAATCAGTTTAAGCTCATTGATTTAATCGCAGAAATTCAAGAGCATATTGACCAAGGGATTAGTACAATTCTTTATGTAAATAGTGATATCTCTACTCGTGAATTAGCACGTTATTATATTTATGCTCATAAAAAAGGATTAAAGAGCTTGTACTACACAAGAACACGTAAATTAAGTGTGGAAGAGTGTGTAGCCTGCACAGTATAATGTATTCTTTTAGTAGAAGAGTATACAATTGATAGTTATTATATATACATCAATAAAAAAATGAGATAAGACCCCTCTTTTTGGATGGAAGAGAGTATCTGGCCATGCATAGAAGCGGTCAGGTTCCTTTTCTGCCACATGCGAAGTAAAACAGAAAGAGAAAACGAGTGTAGGTTACTTTTTATTCTGCATAGCAGGGATTTAGCTGTCGAAAAATAAAAAATGGATATATAAAACAGCATGAGCAGGGTTTACAAAAACCCTGCTCATGCTAAGTTATCAAATTTACGTTCTAACGTGCGGTTAGATTTTCATTATGAAATGGAAGTTTTACCGCACGTTAGAACGATGCAACAATATAATAAAGGGGCGATTCAATGCGCGCGGTAAACTGGAACAAGAAAGAAGACGATTTTAGTTTAATGTTTTGGAAGCAAAACATCGCTCAGTTTTGGACAGAAGAGGAGATCGCTGTTTCTTCTGACAAAAATACGTGGGTGCAGTTATCGAAGGAAGAACAAATTGCTTATAAGCGTGTACTTGGAGGATTAACACTTCTAGATACGAAGCAAGGCGGCGAGGGAATGCCACTCATTCTTGTCCACCTTGAGAACTTACAAGCAAAAAGTGTACTTGCGTTCATGGGAGCTATGGAAGAAGTACATGCGAAAAGTTACAGCCATATTTTCACAACGCTTGCAACTGAAGAAGAAATTGATGGAATTTTTGAATGGGTAGATACACATCCATTACTTGAGAAAAAATCAAGCATCATTACAAATTACTACCGTCGTTTATTAAAGCCTCAAGTAACAAAAAAAGAGCTATATATGGCAATGGTAGCAAGTGTGTTTTTAGAAAGCTACTTGTTCTATAGTGGATTCTTCTATCCGCTGTATTTAGCAGGGCAAGGAAAATTAACGGCGAGTGGAGAAATTATTAATTTAATAATCCGTTGACTTTAGCGGCTTTCGGCAGTAATGTCGATTGAAAAACCTTTCTAATTGCTGGGAAGTCCTACTGTGGACCTTTTCATCACGATATTGACGAGAAGATTCATACAGCTTATTCTTAATTTATCCAAGATAGATTGGGGGATAGCCAAAGGAGGATAATCAGCAGCGAAGCCTTTATCTGGCGATAACATGTACGGAAAAAATATGGGTTATCGGGTGGCACAGCCAGCCGCATCCGTCATCGTAAGTTATACAAACAATGGTGGGTGCGATATATAGATAAAGGAACGTTCAACGACCATCCCGTAGGCGGTGAAATTCCGCAATAGGAGTAGGGCCAAGCGGTGGGTGAAAATCCCTTAAATCGAAATGGAAGGCTACCTGTAAAGGTAGGTGATATGGTCTCTTCTTACTGGTAACAGTAAGCTGCGAAAGCGATATAGGAATAGCGAACCTATGTGAAGACTAAGGACGAGTCCATCCACGGCGTATTCGTCGGTATTTTAGCACAACAAGTTTTTGCAGAGCTTTCTGCAGAAGAACAACAAGAAGTACAGAAAGAAACGAAAGATTTGTTACTAGAGCTGTATGACATTGAAACAGCATATACAGATGAAATTTATACATCGATTGGTCTTGTGGAAGAAGTAAATCGTTTCGTTCGTTATAATGCGAATAAAGGATTAATGAACTTAGGATTAGAACCGCACTTTGAAGAAGAAGAAATTAATCCAATCGTATTAAACGGTTTACGTACAGATACGAAAAACCATGACTTTTTCTCTGTAAAAGGAAATGGTTATGTGAAAGCGACAAATGTTGAAAAATTATCAGATGATGATTTTGTATTTAACTTTTAATAAAAAGAGTGCTCTATATGTATAGGGCGCTCTTTTTTGTGAGAAAAAGTTTACATTTTTTGTATCATAGTGTACTATTTAGTTAGTACACTAAAACAATAGGAGGAAGAAATGGAAATTGAATTTTCTCCCAACATTCCAATTTACATTCAGGTGATGGAATTTATAAAAAAGGAAATTGTAACAGGTCATTTATTGCCTGGTAGTAAAATTCCCTCTGTACGTGAATTAGCGGGTGAGTTACAAGTGAACCCGAATACAATTCAACGTACATTTCAGGAGTTAGAACGCGAGGGTATCGTTGAGACACGTAGAGGAATGGGAAGATATGTAGCAACTGAAGGAGAGAAAATTATGGAGCTGCGAAAAGATATGGCGAAAGAGTTGCTTCATGCCTTTATAAATGGAATGAACAACTTAGGGTTTTCAGAAGAGGAAATGTTGTCCATTCTTCATTCTTCATTAGAAGAGAAAAAGGGGGAGAACAGTTGCGAGAATTAGTAAAAATAGAGAATCTATGGAAACGTTACGATTTAAAAGCTGTTATTAGAGATGTAAACATCACAATAACAGAAGGGAAAATTATTGGTCTTGTTGGGGATAATGGTAGCGGAAAAACGACGCTGCTGAAAATGATTGTAGGTTTACAACATCCGTCTCAAGGAGATATTTTCATTGCTGATAAGAAAGTAAGTCGAGAAACGAAAAAAATCATTTCATTCATGTCCGACCGTCCGATATTTGAAGAGTGGATGACTGTAAAAGATGCTTTGTTTTTTTATCGCGATTTTTACGAAGATTTCGATATTCAAAAAGCGGTGGATACAATTGCAAAGTTGAAAATTCCATTAGAAGAACAAATTCATGCTTTATCAAAGGGAATGGTAGAAAAATTACAGCTGATTTTAACCTTTTCAAGGCATGCAAAACTTTATGTATTAGATGAACCGCTTGGCGGAATCGATCTTGTCTCACGGGAGCATGTACTAGAGTTAATTCTCCAATTTTATCGCGAAGACTGTACAATTTTAATTTCGACTCATTTAATTAGTGAAATTGAAAACTTGTTTGATGAAGTGATCTTTTTAAAAGATGGAGAAATTGTGTTACATGAAAATGTAGAAGATCTTCGTTTTCAAAGAGGAAAAGCAGTACATGAGTTGTTCAAGGAGGTTTTTGGGCAATGAATCAACTTCTTCACTATTTATATAACTGTAATAAAAAGAAAATATGGATTATTTACGTAGGATTTATTACGCTTTCGCTTATTCTATTATTTAATTTTATGGGTTCTTCTAAGCACATGACTCCAACAAAACAAAACGTAATATTAGTTTTGTTTATATTATTATTTAGTATAACAGTATTTTCTATTAGTTTGATAGCCGCCTTATCTTTTCGAAGAATGTTAAAAAATTCTATGATTCGATATACAGCTATTCCTGCTAAAAAATATATATGTGCCAACCTATTGTTTTTTACAATAATGATTGTTCTACTGTCATTAATAGCTTTAGGATTTGTTCACTTTTTTTCTTTAGATATTTACGGGAAAAACAAAAATGGAGAGATTCAGCAAGCGCTGCAATACTTTTATAAATTTGGATTGTTTCATCATTTCTTTTCTATCTTTTTATGGATTATAGATTTAACGAGTTGTTTAGCTTCTATATATATCATAATTGCAGTTATAAAACTTTTTAATGTGAATTCGTTATTAAGTAAGGTATTATTTATATTCTTCTTTTTGCTTCTAGCTGGAATTCAATTTTTTATAACTACTCTCTTAGAAAAAGTAAATAGATATGTATTTTTTACTAAAAATATTAAATTTATAGATAAAAATGGTTTTTTCGAAACATCATTTTATGTGAATGAAGGGGCAAGTATTTCGTATATATGCTTTACCTTGTTATCGACCGTTCTCTTCATATTCATAACATCCTACATCATCGACAAAAAGTTAGAAATTTAAAGGAGGAATAGGCATTGGGAAATGTAGTAGTGAAATTAGAAAATGTTCATAAAAAAATAGGCAGTGCTGAAATTATTCGTGGTCTTTCGTTTGAAGTACAGGAAGGGGAAGTGTACGGCTTCCTTGGACCAAATGGAAGTGGAAAGACGACGACAATTCGGATGATGACAGGGCTGATTTCAGTAACAGAAGGTGATATTACAATTTGTGGTCATAGTATGCGTACTGAACGTGAAAAAGCGCTAGAGTATATTGGAGCGATTGTAGAGAACCCGGAACTATATGAATATATGACGGGAATGCAAAATTTAAAACATTTTGCCAATATGGCTGTTACACCAATTGGTAAAGAACGAATTGCTGAAATTGTAAAGCTTGTTGAACTAGAACATGCAATTCATAAAAAGGTAAAAACATATTCTCTTGGTATGAAACAACGTTTAGGGATTGCGCAAGCATTACTGCATAATCCGAAAATTTTAATTTTAGATGAGCCGACAAATGGTTTAGATCCAGCGGGAATTCGTGAAATTCGAGATTACTTACAGCGTTTAGCAAAAGAAGAAAACATTGCAGTCATTGTATCAAGTCACTTATTAAGTGAGATAGAGCTGATGTGTGATCGTGTTGTTATTATTAAGAAGGGAAAATTTGTGCAAGAGTATAATTTACGTGGACAGATAAAAAGTGATGACAAGATTATGGTAGCCTTTGAAGTGAATCAAGTAGAGGAAGCGAATGAACTGATTAATGGAACCATACAAGAAAACAAAATTATTGTATCTGTCATGAAAGAGGAAATTCCGCAAATTGTGAAAAATTTAGTGAATGCTGATGTTCTTGTGTACGGTGTAACCGTTCAAAATAAATCATTAGAAGATGAATTCTTAGCAGTTACAGGGGGAGTGAAAGCATAATGATAAAGTTAATTCAAAATGAATTTTTAAAGTTGCATGCGAAAAAGAGTATGTATATTTTATTAGTAGTGCTAGCAGTATTAGAAATTGCAGCAGCAGTTATTATTAAAAAATGGGCTCCACCTGAATTGAAAATCGAAGGGTTTATGATGTTTGCAGAGCAAAATATTGGCATGATTGTTACGTTTGCAACAATCTTTGGAGTTACGTTAGCATCCCGCACAATTACAGAGGAATTTCAAAAAGGGACAATTAAACAATTGTTAATTCGTCCAAGAAAACGAGTTACGATCTTATTTTCAAAGTATATTACTGTTCTCTTAGCTATATTATTGGTATGTATTGTTTCTTTATTTACAGCCATGTTAATTGGTCTCATCGCATTTGGCAGTGACACTGGAGCGGTAACTTTTGCAATTTTATTAAAACGTTTTGCATATAATATTTTACCGATAGTCTTTTATCCAACAGTTGCATTTTTGCTAGCGAATATTTTTAGAAAATCAGTTTTACCATTAGTAATTACCCTATTTTTCTTCTTCATAGAGGGAATGTTAAAAATGCTAGTATTTCAATTTGCTCAAGGTATAGCAAAATACATTGTATTGTTTCACTTGAATTTAAATATGTATGATAGTAATGAGTTATTAAGTCAAGGAGCAAAACCAATATTTACAGAGTTTAGCTTTACAACTTCTTTGTTATTTGTGTTAGCTCATTTTGTTATTTTACTCGTTGCTTCCAGTGCATTGTTCCAAAAACGTGATGTGTTATAAAAATAAATCCTCGCTAAAGCGGGGATTTATTTTGAAGAGTTGTAGGATGATGCAGGGATAAGTTTGTAAAAAAGGAAGAAATTGCAGCGTATTGATACTATAATATAGATATATTCACTTTTTGTTTGCTTCCTTTATTTTCACATTGTCCGTGGCAGAAAAGGGCCCTGACCGCTCTAAGTATGGCTAGACGCTCTCTCACATCTAAAAAAGTGGTTTATGTTGGTTTTTCAAGCTGTATATATATATCATGTTGGAGGTGTTTTCTATTAATCTTGCATTTTCGCGTATTCGACTTCGCAGTTTTTTTGGATGGATGATTTTAGGTTCATTCATTGTATATCTTTCACTAGATCTAACAGGTGCTGAAGATAATTTATTCGAATTTGTCTCAGGTACCCTAGTCTTCTTTGCTTTTCCATTACTGTGGTTATTTTATAAGATGCAAAAAAATAACGCAGTATTTACAAGTTTTTTTGATAAACCATCATCTATTCCATGGCGACTTATTTTAATTGCGACGGCTATGGGAATGATTTTTTCATTTGGTATTTCTTTTATTCAATTTTACATACTAGCTCAGCTGATTCCTGATTTTCTAGTTGATTTATTAAGTGATGGAAATGTGATTGATATGAGCACTACTTTTACAACGATTTTTAGTGTCATTTCAGCTTGCATATTTGCTCCAATTATGGAAGAAGTGATTTTTCGGGGCTTTTTCTTAAACCGAATGGCGTATAAGTGGGGGATGAAACGGGCCATTATCATTTCTTCACTGATTTTTGGATTTGGGCACATAGATGTGATTGGTGCTTTTTTATTCGGTGTTGTGATGTGTCTGTTATACATTAAAACGAAAAGCTTATGGACAAATATAATTGTGCATGCATTAAACAATACTGTTGTTACCATTATTCAATTTAGTAATAGCAGCGCACAGGAACCGGTAAAAATTGCTGAGCTGCAAGCGCAGAGTAATTTATGGATCGGCCTTGTTGTTATTATTATTAGCTTATTATGGCTTATTCCCTTTATCCGTCGAAATTGGCGCACTGTAAAAGAAGTTGGACTGCCATCATTGCGAAGTATTCAAGAAGTAAAACAAGCTGATTTGATTGCAGAGCAAGCTACATATAGTCAAGTTGTCTTCACAGAGCGCTACATGGCTGTTGAATTACCAGATGAAGCGGTCAATCATTTAGGTTTAGAAGAACGTGATTATGTAAAAGTGGAACTAGTGAATGATACAGTTGTGATAAAAAAAGCAGATGAAAGAGAAAGGCTCTCCTGAAGTATGGAGAGCTTATTTCATTTAGAGAAGATATGTTCCATATCAGTTAGAATTAACATTGTTAGAGGAAAGAGAACGAAGAAGTAACTTAGTTTTCATTACTGTTGATGTTATAGTAAAAAATAATTTTATAGAAAAAAATGAGAATATTTTGTATAATTACATTACAATAATTTTGAAAGCAGGGTGGCGGCGTATGGCACATATTCCAGTAAAAAAAATAGAGACATTATTAGTATTAGCTGATGAAGACAAACAAAAACAAAAAGAATTTTATGAAACGTTATTAACAACACACGTTTATGTTGCAGGAACAGTTGATATAGAAGAAGGAGATTCACAAGGAATAGTGCATTTACGCTATTTTCAGGGAGACGGAAGATGGATTTTACCATTTTTTACGCAACTTGAATTTTTACAAGCTGCATTGCCTGAGGATGCACCTGTTATTTCGATTCGTGGAAAAGAGTTATTTGAAAGCATTGATGTGGAAGCGACAGCGGTCTTAAATATTGGCACAGATCTTGATAAAACATTTACACCTCCAGAAATTGCTGATATTGCTTCGGGAAGAATTTTTAACTATTATCAATAAATTGCCGTTACCATTCTTTCAAGGGGACATATAGTATTAGTAGCTTGACCAAGAGAGGATGGGGATATATGGCTAACGACAACAACAACAACAAGAATAGCTGCTGTTATGGTTGGAACATGTGGAACAACAACAATAACAATAACAATAACAATAATAACAACAATAACAATAACAACAATAACAAGAATAACAATAAGAATAGCTGCTGTTATGGTTGGAACATGTGGAATTATAAGAATAACAACAATAACAACAACAAGAATTAATGAATGGAAAAAGGAGAAGCAAGACAAGCTTCTCCTTTTTCCTATAAGATTGAGAGAAAACGAAGAAGAGAAGTGGAGGATGAAGAAACCCCCCCACTGATTAAAGTTTCACTTTATACCAGAAGAGATAGAGAGTGTTCTTAGTTTCCCGTTTATTGTAGAAGGGACACCTAGAGGAACGCCTATATTTGGCCTTATATGACCAATCGGTAAGTTATACAAAAGGGGAATATTGTAAGAGAGAATATAATCATATAGAATTTCGGAAATAGGTAAAGCCGGTTTTGAAGATGTACACTTGTGACAACTTGTAAAAATAACGCCAGCACACTGTTCTAACTTCTTTCCTAAGCGTAATTGATTTAACATACGATCAACACGATAAGGCTCTTCGCTGATTTCTTCTAATAATAATAATTTATCTGTTGTATCAATTTCGTACGGTGTACCAAGTGTACTTGTAATTACGCTTAAGTTTCCTCCGACAAGAGGAGCGGTGATACAACAATTGAAAGAGTGAAGAAACGCTGCTCCTTCTAGAATGATAGAGTGCGGACGAAATAGTTGTTTGAAAGAGGAAAAAGAAAGAGTATCGAGCCCTTTGCCAACTTCCTCCATCATAGGACCATGAAAAGTGACGAGCCTTGCAAATTGTCCAAAAGCGATGTGTAAGGCTGTAATATCACTATAACCCCAGAAAATTTTTGGGTTATCTCGAATGAGTTCATAGTTAATAGAAGGTAGAAGGCGACCAGCCCCATATCCCCCTCTAGCGCAAAAAATTCCTTTTACATATGGATTTGTAAAGGCATGGTGTAAGTCATGAAGACGGACGGTATCATCTCCAGCTAAATAGCCCCGTTTTTCTTGTACACTCTTTCCAATGATAACGAATAAGCCCATCTCTTCGAATTTTCGTTTTGCTTGAAGAATGTTCTCGATAGATGGTGGACCTGCTGGAGCAATGATCATAACGGTATCTCCGTATTGTAACGGTTCTGGGTACTGCATCAAATTCCCTCCTTTCTTACACTATATTCATGTAATGGGTCTTCAATAATTGAGGAAAGAAGGAAATGGTTTTGGTGGGCAAGAAAATATAAGAGAAAGGGGAGAAAAAATGTTTTATAGTCGAGTATGTGAGAAGCTGCAAATTACATATCCAATTATTCAAGCCGGTATGGCAGGAACAGTTGTAACACCAGAGTTAGTAGCTGCTGTGTCTAATAGTGGAGGATTAGGAACATTAGGTGCAGGATATATGAGTTCTGAAGAAGTTCGCCTTGCGGTACGTGCTATTCGCCAGTTGACAGATAAACCGTTTGCAGTGAACTTGTTCATTACAAAAGACGTACAAATAAATGAAAAGCAAGTAGAGGAAGCACAACATTTATTACAACCTATTTGTGAACAATTGCAATTGGAGATCGTAAAGCAAACGGTACAGTTACCAGAGAACTATACAGAACAGCTGAAAGTTCTTATCGAGGAGAATGTACCTGTTTTTAGTTTTACTTTTGATACACCAAAACAGGAAGAAATAGAGCTGTTAAAAAGACATGGGATAAAAATAATTGGTACGGCAACAAATATGGCAGAAGGGAAAGTATTAGCCCATTTAGGCGTAGATATTATTGTAGGACAAGGTAGTGAGGCAGGAGGACATCGCGGGACATTTCTAGGGAAAGAACAAGATTCTATGATTGGAACAACTGCACTGATTCCACAGCTTGTTGATGCTATTCCTCATATTCCAATTGTTGCAGCAGGTGGAATCATGGATGGACGGGGAGTAGTGGCAGCTTATGCACTCGGTGCCGAAGGAGTACAAATGGGCACAGCATTTTTAACTTGTTATGAAAGTGCAGCTCATAAGGCACACAAAGAGGCAATTATAAAGAGTGCAGACCAAAGTACGACAATGACACGTGCATTTTCAGGTAAATATGCAAGAGGAATTCAAAATGACTTTATCGAACAATTAAAAAATAAAGAAGAGAAATTTCCTGCATATCCAATTCAAAATGCATTAACAACAGATATTCGCAAAGCAGCGGTGAAACAGAATAATCGTGAGTATATGTCACTTTGGGCAGGGCAGGCTTCGTCTTTAGCACAAATAGAAGGGGCCCAGCAAACTATCATGAGAGTGATGAAAGAGGCAAAGGAAACACTAACTAGATTACAAAGTACGGTTTATAAGTAAAAAAGAGAACGCTTGAAATATTCAAGCGTTCTTCTTAGTTACTTTTATAAAACTGTTGAAGTGCCTCGTCGACATATACCCAGCCTTTCCAACCTAAATGCATCGTATCTTTTAAGAAATACTTATCATATTCATGGCTCGAAAAGTCTGTAACTGGGAATCCAGCTTTGGTAATTTGTTCATTAATTTTTTTATAGTATACATCACGGCGTTCTTTCGGGAATCCAGCATAATCGTACCATGGACCATTAACAGGAACAGAAATAAACAAAGGTTTTGCATGCGACTGTTTTAAAATGTCTAAGACTAATTGGAAATCGTCATACTCTGGTGATTCATTGAATGATTCATTTGATCGGTAGCCTTTTAGACGTTCTAATTTTTTCTTAATTCCTTTGTTATAGTACGGATCTTCAATGCCAAACGGATTTGTTTTAGATTCTATTTCACCAGTTTTTTCTGCGCGCTTACGAATTTCTTCCCAAGCAAGCGATTTTAATTCAGGATCTATATGTGTTTTTCGCGGTTTAATATCGAATATTGATGCAACTAAATCTTTGCGGTCTAAAATATTACGATATACGTATGCAAATGGTTTTGTCGCCGCTGCTTTCACATTATGTTTTGTATCATCATACACAATTCCTTCTAAAGAAGTTTTTAGGAGTGTGTCTTTTTGAACAATTTCATATTTTAATAAGCGCTTAGCAATTTGCTTTTTCATCTCAGGCTTTAAGTCATTGTTAAAGATAAGATGATACGCTTGTTGAGACGAAAAGTTTGGCGCAAAATGCACTTCATCTAAACCTTCCTTTACGAACCATTGTGGCGAAAGGACAAAGACGATTTTGCGATTTTCTAACTGATCCATCGAGGAAGCTAAACTTAATACATGGGTAAGACTTTGTGTTCCACCGCGACCGATAAGAAACGGTGTAAATTCTTGATTTTTTACTTTAAAGTAGTTAGATGGATGGTACACATCCAATCGAGAAAATTCCGATGAACCATACATCGGAAGGAATTTTGGATCTTCTAGCATCTTTTGTTGCATTGCAATGCCTTGAAACATTTCTTTCTTTAAAGATGTTGCGGCATCGTCGACCTTTTGCTCCCCGATAAGTGGTAAAAGGAAGCGTGATGGAATAAATAACACCACGCAAAAAAGAGCAAATGCTAGAAGCATCGGGCCAAACGTTGGTTGTTTCATCGCATATCTTCCAGTTTCTTAATAATCATGTTTGGTGTTGCCCACTCGTCACGGTCAAAGTCAGAAATAGACACTTCAATGCCTAAACGTTCTTGGAATTCTACTAATAAGGATACTGTACCGAAAGAATCAAGAATTCCTTCTTCAAATAATTGTACATCTGTATTTTCCTTTACGATGTCGTTTTCACAAACTTCCTCTAAAATATCTAATACTTGATCTTTAAATTCAGCCATTGTTAATTCTCCTTTATAATCATAATTTGTATTTTCTTAGTCTTTACACTAAGGTGTTTAACTAAAGAATCTGTTCAGGTGACCTGAGAAGATCAGAAGACCAAAACAAACGAAATGGAATGTAATAATAATCGCCAGGACGTGTGTGAACTTATTGTTAGGCCAAAATTTATGCTTTTTGTTTTTTCGTTCAAATATATCAAATGAAATAAACAAAATTGCATGATATAGGCCATAGACAATATAATACCACGTTAGTCCGTGCCAAACTCCCATAATGAAAAAGTTTAAAAAAGCACCGATATAAGAAATTGTATAGCGGTTTTTAATTAGTTTTTTCTTTGTCGCAAAAAAGACAAAGCGCATATAGATAAAGTCTCGGAACCAGAATGATAAACTCATGTGCCAACGGTTCCAAAAATCTTTAATGTTACGACTTATAAATGGTTTATTAAAGTTTTCAGGTGTTTTAATCCCCATTAAGTAACTCACACCAATTACAAATGCACTGTATCCCGCGAAGTCGAAGAATAAGTAGAAACTATATGCATACATCTCAGTCATAACTGATGAAAATGTAAATTGTTTCGTTAGTGGTGTATCTAAAAGGTATTTGTTTATTAAATAAGCGATAATAAATTTGTAAAGAAAACCTTGGAAAATACGATTGATTCCTGTATAAAGCAATGCTTTATACTCATCTGCTGATGGTGGTTTCTCTACATCTTTTTGGAAACGACGATAACGATCGATCGGACCTGTTGAAATCGCTGGGAAGAATAAAAGAAACTCCCAAAACTTAAATAGTGATATTTCTTTAATCAGACCATCACGAATTTCAAATATCATTTGTACAGCTCTAAATGTTACATATGATACACCAAGAAATACAACCAAATTGCTAACAGTAAATGTTCCATTTGGTACACCAAGAAATACAATCAAATTGCTAACAGGTATATCAAAAAGTACGAGTGATTTTAAAGCTGGTACAGCAGGTATAATTTTTACTAAAATAAGCGGTAAAATTGATAAAACAACAGCAGTGCAAAAGATACTAGTTTTGTTATCACGCTGCCTTAATGCTAAATAACCTTTAATCAAAATAAATTGCCAAATTGCAAATATTGCTAGTGCAACAGCTTGTATTGGTTTATCTGAAAAGATAACAGCCAACATAATAAGTGTTACAACCGCATTATATTTACGCAGCATTTTCCCTCGTAACCCAGCAATAATGGTAGGAATAAGCAAAATGCCTACAATAGCGAAAAAATAAAATGATGCATATGGGGTCATGCTGTAACCTCACTCAATAATTTTTTACGATCTACTTTTCCATTTGGTGTCATTGGAATAGAAGATTGATACATGAACTTTCGTGGAATCATGTAATTCGGTAATCGTTCATTGAGTTCTTTCTTAATCGCAGATGTTAATTTGAATTCTTTTTCAAAAGTATGTTCACCCGGAACAACAACCGCTAATAAGTAGTCATATTTTTCACCTTTTTTAATTGGAAGTACAACAGCCGATTCTACATATGAACAAGAACGAAGGTGATGTTCAATTTCTTCTAACTCCATACGATAACCGTGTAGTTTAATTTGGAAATCAAGACGACCGTTATAGAAAAGAAGTCCATTTTCTAAATAGCCAGCGTCACCTGTTTTATAAGCGCGTTCTTCGTTAATAACAGTGAATGCTTTTTCTGTTAATTCAGGGCTTCCTAAGTATCCAACACTTACACTTGGACCAACAATGATAATTTCACCCTTCTCACCATCAGCTGCGATTGTACCATCTTCTTTCATAATAATGATGCGGCAATCTGATTTACAGTAACCGACTGGAAGAGATTTATATTTCTCCACTACTTCATTTGTTACATGAATACCAGTCACTGCAACAGTTGCTTCTGTTGGTCCATATGTATTCATAATCGTAGCTTTTGGGAAACGTTCTAATAGTTTTTTTGCAACATCATTAGATAATACTTCACCGCAGAATAAGAATGTTTTCATATTTGGAAGCATACCTTCTGAGAAAGACGGTTCCATTAAACACATTTCTGCAAAGGACGGTGTAGATGTCCAAACTTGTGTATCTGATTGTTCTAAAGAAGCAAATAAATCTTTTGGACGTGCAATCATATCTTTATCAATTGCCCATAGTGTACCACCGGTTACTAATGATGGATAAATGTCCATAACAGATAGGTCAAATGAGAAAGGTGCTTGGTTCAAGAAAACTTGTCCTGTTTGTAAGTTGAAGTCTTCAACCGTCCATTTTGTAAAGCTTACAAGGCAGTTATACGTAATTTGTACACCTTTTGGATTTCCCGTACTACCTGATGTGTAAATGATGTAGAAGTTGTCTTCGTCATTTACTGCATGTTCAGGATTTGGGACATTTCCTTTATGAGTGAGAAGAATATCTTGTAATTGGATTCCATCAATAATATCAACTGGTAAATCAGCCACTGTAACATCAGTTGGAGATAAAAGTAGCTTTGCACCAGAACTTTCCGCAATGCGTAGTACACGATCAGCTGGAATTGAGACGTCTACTGGAATATATGCATGACCAGCTTTGACACATCCTAGGAAACAGACAATCATTTCTGGTTGCATATGTCCGTATACCATAATTGGTGAACGGTCATCTTCATATTGAGAAGAAATCCAATGTGCTAATGCATCAGAGTCTTCTTTTAATTGTTTGTACGTAATTTTCGCATCTCGCCAAACAAAAGCAGTTTGGTCAGGCGTTTCAAGCGCCCATTTTTCAATCTGTTCTAATAACTTCATAACGCTCCCACCCTAAAATTCATTGTAAATAAATGTACTTGTATTTGTATCTTGGAATCCATACAACCATAGTAAAGCAAATAAAATCGCAAGGTAGTAACAAGTTTTTGCAATCCATTGCGTGAGTGGTTGAGACCATATTTCTTTTAATATTTTCATGTCTGTCCCCCTCTATGAAATAGTATTCGTATGTAAGTATCATATCCTACATCACTTTGAAAAACACGAAAATTCCACATTTTAGGTAAATGTAAGACGGAAAGGCTCTTTTCTGATAGTAGCACTAAATGTTAAAAAAGAAAATCCCTAACTTAACAATTATATTACATTCCAGATAGAATTGTAATTCCTTTGCAAAGGAAAGGACAAGAATATGCTACTTCTAACTAAGATAGTACATAAACTCTCATTAAACAAGGGAATACGGTCATTCATGGTGGAATAAGATTGTTAAAAATAGAATAGGGAGTTGAAGCGGATGAAAACATCTCAAGTAGATTGGTTACGTTACCTTTCTGAAGACAATATTCGAAATTGGCGACGCTATTTGCATCAGCACCCTGAATTGTCATTTCAGGAAAGACATACATCACAGTTTGTATATGACACATTGGATTCGTTATCTTATTTTGATCTAACAAGACCAACAGCATGCAGTGTAATGGCAACGCGAAAAGGAAAAGGTTCAGGTAAAACCATTGCAATCCGCGCAGATATAGATGCACTTCCAATTCAAGAGCAAACAATGAAACCATATGCATCAATTGTACCAGGAATTATGCATGCTTGTGGTCATGATGCACATACGGCAATTTTATTAGGCGCGGCAGAAGCTTTAGCAAAATATGATAATGACTGGGGAGGGGAAATTCGCCTTTTGTTTCAACACGCTGAAGAACAATACCCTGGTGGAGGGCAAGAGATGGTCAAGGCAGGCGTTATGGATGGTGTAGATTATGTGATCGGTTTACATGTCATGTCAGGACTAGATAGTGGGCAAATAGGAATTACTTATGGATCGATGATGGCAGCACCTGATGTATTTACTATTGATATTAAAGGAAAAGGAGGACATGCTGCACATCCGAAGCAAACGGTGGACCCAATTGTAATTGGTGCACAAATTATTACAAATTTACAGCATCTTGTTTCAAGGCGGACTGATGCATTTGAACAACGGGTGGTCTCGGTTACACAATTTCATGCTGGAACAACCGATAATATTATTCCTGAGACAGCAACGATTATAGGAACGGTGCGTTGCTTTGAGAACAGATTAAGACAGGAATCTGAAGGGATTATTGAACAAATTGTAAAAGGAACTACAGCAGCGCATGATGCAGCGTACGCATATACGTATCGGTATGGATATAATCCAGTTATAAATGATTCGTATGTGACAAAAATAGTAGAAAATAGTGCAATCACATTGTTTGGAAAAGAAAGTATTACCACGCTGCCACCTTCTATGGGGGGAGAGGATTTTTCTGCATATTTACAAAAGGCCCCAGGTTGTTTTATAAAGCTAGGAACAGGGAATGAAAATAAAGAAACACGCTATCCACATCATCATCCCAAATTTGATGTAGACGAAACAGCTTTAATTCGCGGTGCACAATTATTTTTACAAACGGCAATGGAACTATTGAAAGAATAAGTGTAAGTTTCACTGTATATTTCAGAATAAAAAAAGGCAACTGCGATATTCGCAGTTGCTTCTATTTCTTTCCGTTAGAGAGGGTTAAGAAAGAACTATGCTCATTTATAGTATATGAATGTCTTCCGGACAAGCTTGTATCTTTTCATCAATTTTTCAAAAATGGTCATTGACTTTGATAATTGTTATCAATTAATCTAGTATTGTTGTATTTGATAATGGTTATCATTATCGTTTGATGATTGTAAAAGAGTGCAAAAAATAAATAGAATGAGATACATAATAAAGGGAGAGAGTTGAATGAGTAAGTTAGTAATGATTTTTGCAAGTATGAGTGGAAATACAGAGGAGATGGCAGATCATATTGCCGGGGCGATTCGTGAGGCAGGAAAAGAAATTGAAGTCATTGATATTATGTCGTCACCAAAAGCGTCTATTCTAGAAGAGTATGATGGAATTGTACTAGGTGCATACACATGGGGAGACGGCGATTTACCGGATGATTTCTTAGATTTCTATGATGAAATGGATAAAGTGGATTTAACAGGGAAAATAGCAGCAGTGTTTGGTTCAGGGGATTCTGCATATCCGAAATACGGAGCTGCTGTTGACATTTTAATTGAAAAATTACAAGACTGCGGAGCTAAAGTCGTACTCGGCGGATTAAAAGTGGAATTAACGCCAGAAAATGAAGATGTTGATGCATGTCTTCATTTTGGTACAGAGTTTGTACATCACCTTTCTTAATGGTGAGCGCGAGCAGGAAAAAAGGTGCAAAGAAGCACCTTTTTATTTGTTTAAAATATGTAATAATCTTTGTTTATTTGTTTCAATTATTTTTTCATTATTTGCTTCGAAACCGTATACGAGATCATGGAGTATAGGGCTGTATTGATAAAAGGAGGTAATTCGCTCGAAAAAGGTTTTATCCTTGCTCTTTGTTAAAGAAATATAGTTGTTGTAAACTTCTAATGTAAAATCATGTCCATAATCGGCATATAATCCAGCAAAATCAAATGCAGGATCACCAATTTGTGCGTCTCCTATATCAATGATACCGGCAAGTTTTTTTGTATGAGGATGAAATAGAATATGGTTATGTGTTAAGTCGGCATGAATAACGGTTTGTAAGGAAGTACTTGTATATAGTTGTTCTAAAAATGTTTGAAATAGTGTATTCAATCGATTAGTTTCTTCTATTGTAAGTGTGGTAAACAGATAACCTTTTAGTTTTATATATAATTCCTTCCAATGTTTAATAGTTTGTTCAACTTGAAAGCCCCATTCTTTTGCAAGTGTAGTAGGGACTGTATGCAAAGCAGCAAGAAATGATGCTAGTTGCGCGGCAATGTGTGCTTTTTCATTGATTGAAAGATTATGTAAGTAAGATGATTTGAATGGTTCACCGTGAATCATTTTATAGTAACTACAAACAGGAATAGAATCCGCTTCGTTATCATATAAAATATGATAGTTCGGTATTTCTATAAACTCAGTTTGCAGTATAGGAAATAGAACTTCGTACAATTGTTTTTCACGAGGAATTTTTTTGGCATATTCAATTTTTCTAGGAAATCGAAATAACCATTCATCATTTACGATAATCGCAACATTATCCCAGCCGCTTTCATCTTTATGAAAAGAATGGATAGGTAAATCCGGGAGTGTTTTTTGAATGTAGTGCGTATAGTTTATCATTTTTTTCGCCTCTTTCGTTCATTAATCATACAAAAGAAAATCCCTAAATTAGGGACTTCTTTTGTTATTCTATATAAATCCATTTTGGTTTTTCGACATGCAAGTTTCTGTTATGTAGAATACAACATGACTTGAACTCGCTTTCGCCTTATAAATTCTCGTTTTGTTGCCCAATCTCCTTTTTAGCCAAAACAAGATTCGCATTTTCGATAGCACGGTGTTTGTCCAAAGAATCTCCGGCGTAGCCTTTTTGTGTTTTTACAACTCGTTTGCTTGTACTTGCTCGGTTGTTATCCATATTACTCCTCCTGTCTTTTATTTAAAATATACGAAGGTAATTAGCAATAATAATACAGCTGCAAATACGACAATTCCTACTAAAAACGTCATATTCGAAAAGCGAGAGGGGGGATGAACTAGGTGAAATTTCCGGTGCGAACTCTTCTTGATAAGATTGTTGTTCTTCTGTTTCGTCCATAGTTGCAACTCCTTTCACTGTATGGATAGGTTACGCGCTATAAGGAAGAAATATACACTTGGGGAGGCTTGAATCAAAAGTATAAATAAAAATATTGGAAAAGAGAATTAATATTTAAATATCTTATTATAATAAGTTCTTAATATAGTTTCTAAATGAGGAAAAATGTTCTTAAAAAAGAACATTTTTCCTCAAAAAAAAAGCATTATGTAACTATATATTCATATGAAACAGTAATTACTTTATATGTTATTGCTTATTTGTTTGTGATAGTTACAGTTGTATTGACAGGAACGCGATCAAATAACCAATGTACATCTTCATTATACATGCGAATACAACCAAGTGTAGTCCATTTTCCAATCGCATTTACATTATTGGTTCCATGGATTGCATATGTTGTTCCTTTCGTTCCATTTACATCAAGACCGAGCCAACGATCTCCTAATGGGTTACGTGGATCACCGCCAGGAATGTGTCTTTTGTAATATGGACGATTCTTAATTTTGTTAACAATCTTGTACGTTCCTAATGGTGTTTTTGTACTGCTTTTGCCAGTAGCAACTGTAAACTCTTTAATAAGCTTACCCTTTTCATAATATGCCATCTTATTAGTCGCAACATTGACAGTTATCAAATGATCTGGCTGATTTGTCTCTGCGTTGACTGCTTTAATAGGAAGCATAGAAGAAAAGCAGAGTAGTAGTGCAATCAAAATTTTCCTCATATTCAATTAATCTCCTTTCTAGAAATATCAAAATCTATTATAGCTCTCTTTTATAAGGAATCCTATTCTTTTTTTGTAATATTACAGATATTAATTAATGTATTAGAGTAACTACTCAGTTACTGTATGAAAAAAAGGCAGAAAAGTATCTTTTTAAATGGGCGAGAGGGACTGGCGATGCACAGGAGCGGTCAGGGCCTATTTCTGCTACGTGCAAAGTTTGAAAATAGAAAATACGTACAGGCTCCCGCCCTGTTTGCATGACAGCAGTCTATGTGCCCAAAAGTGAATTTATAAGTAATAGAGAGACACATCTTCACTAGAATCTAAATTTCTAAAAGGTATAGCTGAGTAGTTACCTATTAGAAAAATAAACAGATGCAAAAAATAGAGAGTTGCCCTTTTTGTATCTTTCAGATGTTCAAAAGCCGCTATTTAGCGGCTTTTGACTACAATATATTTTTTCTGTACTTGTAATAGACGAGCAAGTAAAAAGATTGCTCCGAAAGCCAATCCTAAAATAAGTCCAATCCAATATCCTTTTGCAGCTAAAGGTGTATAGGTTGCAAGGATATAACCAAGCGGCAGACCTATGACCCAATAGGCGATGAGCGTCATAATAAGAGCGACATTTACATCTTTATAACCGCGAAGTGCCCCTTGTACTGGTGTAGCAACTGCGTCGGAAAATTGGAACAAAATCGCAAATACTAGAAATTGTTTCGTTAAGTCGTGTACAACAGGATCATTTGTATAAATAGAAGCGATATTTTCATCAAATACAAATAGTAAGAGCGAATAAACACATGCAAACGCTAATGCCAAGCCAATCCCTATAAAGCTATAGTGCTTAGCATCTTTATACCTGGATGCACCGACTTCGAATCCGACAGAAATTGTCATTGCCATAGATAAGCTAAGTGGTGTCATATATAAAAGAGACGCGAAGTTTATTGCAGACTGGTGAGCAGCGATGGTTGTTGTATTATAATTACTCATTAATAACGTAACAGCAGCAAAAATGCTTGTTTCAAAAAAGATTGCAAATCCAATAGGTATCCCGAGTTTTAATAATTCCTTCCAGCTGGGTAGAGAGGGATGATATAGACATCGAAAGATACCATATGGGGAGAACGGTTCTTTTGTACGAATAATGATAATTGTGATTAGCAAAATACACCAGTATGTGATTGTTGAGGCAATCGCAGCTCCGACTCCTCCGAGTTTAGGGAAACCGAAATGACCAAAAATGAGTACATAGTTCAACACAATATTAATCGGTAAAGATAGTAAAGTGATAATCATTGTAGTCCGTGTTTTTCCTAAGGCATCAATAAAACCGCGGAGAACTGTATAAACAAACAGTGGAATGATACCAAATGCGATAATGCTTAAAAATTGACTAGCAATTTGAGCTACTCGTTGCTCTAAATGCATGGCGTTTAAAATAGGTGAAACTGCAAAAAAACCAATTAGTATAACGATAAAGCTGACAAAAATCGCTAAATATACAGCTTGTGTCACAATGTGAGAGACCTTTTCTTTTTGTTTGGAACCGATAAGATGAGCGACAATCGGAGTGGTTGCCATTAAAATACCTGTTAATCCTGTACTAATTGGAATCCATATACTTGTTCCAATTGCAACGCCAGCTAAATCCGTAGCGCTTGCATGGCCTGACATCGTAGTATCGAAAAAGCTCATGGAAAATAATGATATTTGTGTAACAAATATAGGGAAAAATAATAAGACAAATTGTTTTATTTTTTGTGAAATTGATGAAGATTCTTTCATATTTACTCCTTTCTAATATACAAACAAACCGCTTCAATCATACTATTGAATAAGGATTTAGAAAAGTAATACGTATCCATGTATTTAGAATGAATTTGAAAAAAACGATGCGTGTTTTGTAAAGATGAGGTATTATGATAAAGTATGAATAAAGCATTAGAAGGTATTAAGGAGGCACGGGTGTGGCTGATTGGTTAATTGGATTAATCATGGGTGCTGTTGAAGGATTGACGGAGTTTTTACCTGTATCATCAACAGGACATATGATTTTAACAGGGCATTTAATTGGGTTTGAAGGAGATAAGGCAAAAACCTTTGAAGTTGTTGTGCAATTAGGATCCATTTTAGCAGTTGTTGTTGTATTTTGGAAACGATTATGGTCATTAGTTGGAATTGGACGAGTAAAGCAAGGGCCATCTTTAAACTTATTACATATTATTATCGGAATGATTCCAGCTGGTTTACTTGGTTTTTTATTTCATAGCAAAATCAAGGAGATTTTATTCGGGACAGGCCCGGTTGTTATTAGTCTAGTTGCTGGTGGTATTTTAATGATTATTGCTGAAAAGTTTTCAAAACCAAGCACAGCAAAAACATTGGACGAGATTACCTATAAACAAGCATTCACAATTGGAATGTTTCAATGTTTAGCACTATGGCCAGGATTTTCACGTTCTGGATCTACGATTAGTGGTGGGTTATTAGCTCGTGTATCTCATACAGCGGCTGCTGAATATACATTTATTCTTGCAGTACCAATGATGGTTGCAGCAACAGGCCTTGACTTAATTAAGAGTTGGAATGAATTAAGTGCAGCAGATCTTCCATTATTTGCGAGCGGATTTATTACTGCATTCGTCGTTGCGATGTTAGCGATTGTTTCATTCTTAAAATTATTATCTCGTGTGAAATTAACACCATTTGCATATTACCGTTTCATTCTTGCTGCGGTGTTTTATTTCTTTGTTTTATAATGAAAAAACTGCCATTGGGCAGTTTTTTATTTTGCTATTTTTTCTATTATATTTCCCATGACGTGCTCCCAAATTGCAGTGTCAGAAGCTAACGTTTTACGGAATTCTGCATACATGTTTTGCTGTTTTTCTTCGAACCCTGGATCTTCCTTATTAGGAAGTGTTGCACGCATAGAGGTAACCAACTCTTGTACTTTTGGTGCTCGAGGCCCCCATACTGCCTTTTCTTTCCCATCTTGATCGATAAAAATAAAAATTGGAATTGCGCGTGCTGTACCATTTGTTAAATATTGATCCATCAACTCTAAATTATCATCGCGAATAAGTAAGCTCATCTCGATGCCAGCAACTTCGCAAATGCGTTTCATAATTGGTACGCAAAGAAGGGCATCACCGCACCAATCTGCGCTTAAAACGATAACCTTTAAGTTGTCATTTTGGCGTGTTTCTAAAATTGGAAGAAGTTCATTTGGAATTAAGAAGTTATTGTAAACGTGTAGCAATTCGTATTGGTTTACTGTCATATTATTTACATATGTATCAAAGGACATGCCTTTTTCAAACCATTGTTGTAATGTCATACATGACACTCCTTTCTATATTTTCTCATATTGTATCAAGTTTTTTTGCGGAAAGCTTGTAATATTACTTATTTTTCTTATCGGTAATCCATAGTTTATCAATTGTGAAAAAGGTTAGAACAATCAACAATTCACCTATATTGGAGATGGTAACCCCATCAATCCATTCGTCTGTAATATGAATTGTAATCCAATCAAAGGAAATTTGTAAAATAGCAAGAAGGAGAAATGAGAGCCATTTAGGCATTTGGTTTAATGGAGCGCTAAAAAATATTTTACACAAACCAATTCCAAAGCTACTAAATATGTCTAAAGCAAGGCTTAATATAAAAAAGAGAAGAAGAGCTGTTCGAGATGTATATTCGACCCCAGTAAGATGAAATACACCAACATAAACAAAAAATATAAAAGCCAATGCGAGAAAAATGAGTAGCGAAATACTACTAATTACAAGTGTTTTTTCTTTTCTATTTAAATCTGAAAACGCCTCGTCTTGTTCCTTCATACTAACCCCCCTCACTTATTTTGGAAAAAAATAACTTTTTGTTTATTGTAACATTTTTTAGGGAAATGAAGTATAGGTAGTGAAACTATAATTGATGGGGACATCCTTCAATGTCGAAACTTTATATTAAGGATACACTGTTTAATTAGGGGGAAGAAAATGAAAACAGGGTGCTTCTAGGCACCCTGTTTTCGCGCTGATCAAGTGTACAGCATTTGATAAAAGCAACTTTTATCATCTATTTCCATACAAGAAAGAAAAGATACATGAATTTCCAAATAAAATGGATGACAAAATGAAAAAAGTACGTTAATATAGTTCATAATATTTTTATTTAACTATATTAAGTACATAGGGGTGCTGTATATAATGGTTAACAATCGCGAGTTGCTCATCGAGAATTTGTCGACAAATTTTTTTGCTATGTTTCGTACAATCCGTAATGATATGAACAAAATTTTTGAGGATTATATTCCGTGGAATGAATTTCTCGTGTTACGTATTTTAAATCGAAACCAAAAGGAAATGGTTTCCCGTGTTGCGAATGAATTGAATGTATCGAATAGTCATATTACGGCTGTTGCAGAAAAACTAATAAAAAAAGGACTTGTAACGCGTTCGCGTAGTACATCAGATCGCCGCGTTGTGTATTTGGAGATTATTGATAAAGGAAAAGAGTTAGTAGCTGAGATGGAAAAACAGAACAAGTTGTATTTGAAAGAACGATTTTCTACTTTATCTGAAGAAGAAATGAAGATTATGATTGCTATTTCGCAAAAGTTAATTTAGGAGAAATCTTTTATGTATCTTGCATTAGGGAACCGTTAAAGCCTTCGCACCCCAGCGAAGGCTTTTTATGTGTACACACGTGTTGATTAACCAAAATTATACAGTATCTATTTGACTTATTTGCCGATGGAATGCCAGTATTTCTTTCAAACAAATTCTCCACTCAAACGGCAGAATATCACAAAGAAACAAGCGTGTGAAACCTGCGAATGACAACGGTTTGATATGTTTTTTCTTACTACCTTTTACGTGAAGAAA
>NZ_KB910950.1 GCF_000383235.1 Bacillus sp. 123MFChir2 | reverse complement strand
GAAAATGTTTTTATGGTACAAAAGGAACTAGCCCTCACACCCAAAAATAAGGAGAGGTACCGTCAGCATTTCGGAAAAAACCACGCTAATTACAAAATACAATAAGCTGTCCATATGGACAGCTTATTTACACAATTTTCGTTAGCGGAAGTCATTTTAAAATCTTACATGTGGACTTTTTCCTTATTCCAACGATAAACCACCAAACTAAGGCTAGAAGTAGCATGAGAAGCGGTATTCCCTGAATACAGAAGAATCCTTTCCAAAAATCAAGTTCAGTACTGTCTGGGGGAGCTGTTGCCATTCCACCTATAAAAAAAGCCGTTGGAATTGCGAGTATATTTATCCCTAAACAGATCATTACGAATGACAGGTTTTTTTCCTTGATTTTTTGTAAATCAGACTTGATAATTACAAATATTCCAGTGCCAAATATAAGAAACAGTATTCCATAAAATTTAATATAACCCATAATACCCCTCCATGACTTTAATTGTACCATCAGTAAGGACGATTTTGTACAAAATTGGATGAATAGGATATTCATGTAAAGTATCATTATCAGCAGTAACCAACTCCCAGAAAACCCTTCATACCAAGAGTCTTCCAGCCTTTCGTTCCTCCGCTGTATGCGGAATTTCATACATACCTGTCACAACAGCATTTAGTAATTTAAACGGTTCTCGTAGCCTGCATGAAATCCTGTATATCTTTAACGTATAAAATCCGTGTTTGGTTGTCAGTACCCAACAGGTTATTGTTGGAAATAAAAGTAAGTCTATGACCTGTTTTTACACGTTATCTCAGCTGTACCCCTTTATAAGGGTTCAACTCATCTTTTCTATTTTGGATACTTTGCTTCTTTACGAAAAAAATAATCAAATGCTTTTTTCAAACGTGCAAAAACTTCTTGCAACAGCTGAGAAGGCATTTCCTTTAGAAAAAGATACGTATTCTTGTCTAATGTAAGTTGTCTTTGTTTTGCTTAAATTTAGTTTTTATAAAAAAGAGCTGTATAAACAGCTCTCAATTCGAAACAAATGTTACTTTTTAAAAATGGATTATTCTTCTCTTGCCTATTTTTAATAACCAGTTCCCTCGTTCTAGAAAAGAAAAAAAGGTGAGTTGATCTTTTTCTGACAATAGTCTTGTATATAACTCCCCTTTTAAATCAGTCATATTCCAACCTCCATTACGCGATACCATATGCCCAAGTAATGCCCATTGTATTTCTGGGTATCGGCGGTAAAAACGATAATAAACGTGCGTTCGCGTCACATTATTTTTGTTGTGTCGTCTTGTTTGTTCTTTTATTTTATGAATTATCATTGTTTCTTCTTCTGTTAACTTCCATGTTTTAACGGGAAGTTGTTTGTTTTCACATTTTTTCTTTAACTTGTTTTTCACATCTAAAAGAGAATGCGGCATTGTTTTGGAAAAGTCGTTCCATTTCTTTTTCCGATCGTTGTAGTGCATTCCTCTTCCTCCCGTTAACATGAATGTTCTTGTATCATTTTATTACGAACGCTTTGAATAAATAATGACTGTTTCTTATCGCTATGAAGGGGTCACGTCACCAAAAGTAAAAAATCGTACATTATCAAGACTTAAATTGAAAAAATCCTAATAAAAAAGGACAATACATGTTTTATATAACTAATATGTATTGTCCTTTTTTCAATTAAAGATCCCTATTAGTGAAGTAACACAGGCAACACCTATATATTATTCAAATCAATTCGGAATCTGATGACCAAAGTATTTACCGATTTTCTCAAATTCAGACATTCTACGACTTATCCCAACTTCGGACAAAAATCAGTTTTCTTTGGTTATTCCATACCTGTCGATTACAGGCGAGACGAAGAAGTCAGTTTACTATTTTATGGTAGAATTTAGTTGTTTTTTGAACTCTTCCTAAATTAATTATAGCATTTAAAAAATGGTTAATATAGACTTTTTATTCTCATTTACTACTGCTAAAATCAATAGAACATTAATGATTAGGAGAGATGTAGAATGAGTTCTTTGGTTCTCGGTTTTCAGGAAATGGAAAAAACGCAGCTTTTGCTCGTTGGTGGAAAAGGGTTGAATTTAGGGGAATTATCAAAAATTGAAGGAATACAAGTACCAGAAGGATTTTGCGTTACAACAGTGGGATATCAAAAAGCCATCGAACAAAACGAAACGTATTATGCTTTGTTGGATCAACTAACAATGCTAAAATTAGAAGATCGAGATCAAATTGGTGAAGTCAGCAGGAAGATTCGACAAATCATTATGGAAGTAGAAATTCCTTCCGATGTTGTGAAAGCAGTTACTCACTATCTCTCCAAGTTTGGTGATGAGCATGCTTATGCAGTGCGTTCTAGCGCGACTGCTGAAGATTTACCACATGCCTCTTTTGCTGGTCAACAAGACACCTATTTAAATATCATCGGCAAAGAAGCAATCATGCAGCAGATCAGCAAATGTTGGGCTTCCCTATTTACGGATCGAGCGGTAATCTACCGTATGCAAAATGGATTTGACCACAGTCAAGTTTATTTATCCGTTATCGTTCAAAGGATGGTTTTTCCGCAAGTTTCAGGGATTTTATTTACTGCTGATCCGATTACTTCTAACCGAAAGCTGCTATCAATCGATGCCAGTTATGGGCTTGGAGAAGCACTGGTCTCTGGCTTGGTATCTGCCGATTGTTATAAAGTACAGGAAGAGGAAATCGTCGATAAGATGATAGCAACCAAAAAATTGGCTATCTATGGACTAAAAGAAGGCGGAACAGAGACCCAGCAGATCAATCCCGATCAACAAAAGACTCAAACACTTACTGAACAACAAATTTTACAACTAGCACGCATAGGAAGACAGATCGAAGCTTATTTTGGTTGCCCACAAGATATCGAATGGTGTTTAGTTGATGATACATTCTATATTGTCCAGAGTCGTCCAATCACTACTTTATACCCCATCCCTGAAGCCAATGATCAAGAAAATCACGTCTATGTATCTGTTGGTCATCAACAAATGATGACCGATCCCATGAAACCACTGGGAATGTCTTTATTCCAGTTAACATCTTTTGGACCCAGGTTTAAAGCTGCTGGAAGGTTATTTGTTGATATCACGCATAATCTGGCTTCGCCTGTCAGCAGAAAAACGATAATAGATACATTGGGACAATCTGATCCGCTCATAAAAGACGCACTCATGACTGTAATAGAGCGAGAAGATTTTATAAAATCACTACCAGATGATAAAAAAGAACAGAGTCCCAGTAAGAGCAATAAAAGTATATCGTCTTCAGGTTTTCAAGCAAAAATCGAAAACGATCCAACAATCGTTTCTAATTTGATTACGAGTAGTCAAATATCGATAGAAGAGTTAGAACAAAACATCCAAACGAAATCAGGATCAGATTTATTTGATTTTATTCTAGAAGATATCCAGAAATTAAAGAAGATTTTATTTGACCCACAAAGTTTGGGTGTGATTATGGCTGCTATGGATGCTTCAACATGGATCAATGAAAAAATGAACAAGTGGTTAGGTGAAAAAAACGTAGCAGACACGCTTTCTCTATCTGTACCAAACAATATTACTTCAGAAATGGGTCTGGCGCTATTGGATGTTGCAGATGTGATTCGTCCTTATCCAGAAGTAATTGATTATTTACAACAAGTAAAAGATGATAACTTTTTGGATGAACTGGTTAAGTTTGATGGTGGACAGGAAACACAAGACGCTATCTATGATTATCTCAGCAAATACGGCATGCGATGTACCGGAGAAATCGATATTACTAAAACTCGTTGGAGCGAAAAACCAACTACACTTGTCCCAATGATTCTTAGTAATATCAAAAACTTTGAGCCTAATGCTAGCAATCAGAAATTTGAGCAAGGGCGACAGGAAGCTTTGAAAAAAGAACAAGAGTTATTAGATCGATTAAAGCAATTACCGGATGGTAAATTAAAAGCCAAAGAAACAAAACGAATGATCGAACTAATCCGGAATTCCATCGGTTATCGTGAATACCCAAAATACGGCATGATTAATCGCTACTTCGTTTATAAGCAGGCTTTACTAAAAGAAGCTGAACAACTCGTAAAAGACGGCGTTATTCATGAAATTGAAGATATATACTACTTGGCTTTTGAAGAACTTCAAGAAGTCGTCCGTACAAATAAACTTGATTACCAGATCGTTTGCAAACGAAAAGACGATTACAAACTATATAAAAAACTAACGCCTCCACGTGTTATCACGTCTAATGGTGAAATTATTACGGGTAAGTACAAACGAGAAAATCTCCCAGCCAAAGCGATTGTAGGTCTACCTGTTTCTTCCGGAGTTATAGAGGGGCGAGCACGTGTCATCTTAAACATGGAAGATGCGGATTTAGAAGATGGAGATATATTAGTCACCTCCTTTACTGACCCTGGCTGGACACCATTATTTATATCCATAAAAGGTCTAGTCACCGAAGTTGGTGGACTGATGACCCACGGAGCAGTTATCGCACGGGAATATGGCTTACCAGCAGTTGTCGGAGTAGAGAATGCTACCAAACTGATAAAAGATGGGCAACGAATTCGCGTGCATGGAACAGAAGGGTATATCGAAATGTTGTAATCGCCGAATACGTCCAGATTTAATTAGTGGAGGTAGTACTAGCGTTCTTACAACTAGGGGCAAATTAGCATTCCATATAGGAGAAATGCTAATTTGCCTCTTCATAATGAATTTATATAGTTAACTTTACGAAAAAGGTCATTCATTGTTTAATTGAAGGATTATAAGTATGTCCACATTATTTATAATCCTCATGTAAAACACTATATATTTCTAAATCAACAATCCCCTTCCCAGACCATAATGTAGCTTGTCTTAATAATCCTTCTTTTATGAACCCGTTCTTTAAAAGTACCTTCTTTGATATATCATTTACTGGCATTACTTCAGCTTGTATTCGATTTATATGGACATCCTCAAATAAAAATTTTACAACTGTTTGAACCGCCTCAGACGCAATCCCTCTCCCCCAGTATTCTTCTGCTAAAAAGTATCCGATTGTGGCCATATTTACCTTGCGATTAAAATCTAATGTTTCAACAATTCCAACTAATGTATCACTTTTATTCTTTTGAAAAATTCCCCATTTAATTCTACTCTGCTTGTCATAGTCTCTCTCAAAGTGTTGAATCATTTTACTTACCGTCTTTATATTATGCTTCGGTATTATTCCACAGTATTCAAATACTTTATCGTTACTATAGATTGCATATAGGTCCTGCAAATGAACATCTTCAATTTTCTTTAATACTAAATTCGTAGATTCCAACATCGGAAATTCTTCAAAAACAATTTCTAAATCCATGTTATCCTCCTTCTTTACAAGAATTAAACTTTACTTTTGAAATATTTGATCACTAGGATAAGTAGATGGTAAAGAATTGATATAATCCCAGCTTATAATCGTCGCACTATCTCTTCCTTGCTGCTGATGTACATGCTGTAATACTTTTTCAATACAATCCGTTAGTTGTATAGTCTCTCTATTTGCATAGAGATCAGTATATAAGTTGCATGGTTTTTCGTAATATTGTTCACCGCATTCTAATACACCATCCGTCACCATTACAATACGGTTATGTCCAGTACGCAATTCTCGAACTCCAGATGAATAACAAGGAACTGGTAATGAAAATGTATTGATAAAGCCAATCCATTCATAGAAGTTTCGTTGATTCAAAGTATACTGACCTAATTTATGTAATTCATCATGCAGAAGATATACGAGACAATCTCCAATGGATAACCACCAGAGATAATTTTCTTTTCGTACACAAATTAAACAAGCTGTTTCTCCTTTTATACGCCGGCAAGATTGTTGAAATGATTCAGATTGAAAAATAGATAATATATGTTTTTCTACAGAGTTAAATACCGTTTCTATCGGCTCATTTAACAAGACTTTTAGATTAGAAAACTCATTTTGCATCGTTTTTACTAATAATGCTGTACTTTCCGCGCTATAGTGTGCATCTAAAATCATAGCAAGTTCCCAATCGTTATACGCCCACACTAATGCTCCGTCTTCGTTCTTTTTAGCACCAGCGATTTTGTTCCCGCCATATCTCCCAATTATTACATCACCGCATTGATCAATATTTACTTCATCGATACACATCTCTTCATTCCCTATCCATGTAAACTGCTGAGGTTTATCCATTATATTCATATACATTCACCAAATACATTTTAATCCTTTCACATAATTGTTCAATTTCTTTTTCTCTTCCTAGAGGCGCCCCTGGCCATGTTGCAATTTTTGTTGGAGACCAATATTCTTTTGGAGTGTTCGGATAGCGCGGAATAAGATGCATATGCATATGTGGTACGCCATTTCCAGATACAAATGCATAAATATGTTCCGCACCCTCGCATTCTTTTAAAGCACGGCTTACTCTACTAACAATGAGCCCGAATGTTTGCGCTTCTTTTTCATTTAATTCCGCCAATCCTGGTGTATGTCTTTTCGTATCGATCATCAAATAACCTAAATATGTTTCCTCTCCCTCCCAATACACATGTCCAACATAGACAAAGTCATCTTCGTAAATGACACCGCCTGGCACAGATATACTTCCTTCGTGTTTGTTACAAATAAAGCAATTTTGATCGTGAGAAAACATATATACTCCCCCTATTTGTATACTCCTAACAAAACTGGATCAAGTTTGAACAATCGTGCCTTTTTCATAAAAAAAAGAATACTTAAAATTACTCATTCATATGTGATTTGGTTCCCGTTACAGTTGATTCTAAAGCTTCGTTTCTCATCTCCAATATATATTCCTTTAACACACGCTCTCTTCCACCGTGTTTTTCGTACCAGTCATGAATCCGTTTAAGATGAGCCTGATCACTTCTAATTTTGGATTCAATTTCTACATAATCCTCATAACTATCATATTCCCATATAGCAAAAACTTCGGCGGTGCCATCACCATTATCTTTCATCCATCGCCCTATTAGCCGTGAACCGCATTTTAATTGATTAGGTAAGTTCGTTTCATTAAAATGAGTGTTAAAAATTTCAACAAACTCGCTTTTTACAATATAAAACTTCCTTCTATAAAACATAAAGGCCCCCTGTCGATGACAATACATTACCTAGTTTAAGATTTTAAGATTTCTACTAACTTGTCTAACGGCAATGCATGTACTTGTCTCTCTTTTTGTCCTGTTATCGTTTCTGCCATACACATAGAATTAACAATTGCTTCTTGAACAGATTCAATCGCCGCCTCAAAAATAAAATCTAACTGTTCTGATGGAAACATATCGAGAGGATAAGGAGTTTCATTATCGTAAGAATAGCAATTCCCCGTTGAAAAAGTTAGGAAGAAATCCCCACTACCTTCTTCTCCAATACCACCTAATTTAGCCATTGCTAGCGATGCTCTTTTTGATATTCTTTCACATTGTGAAGGTAATAACGGCGCATCTGTTGCTACTGTAACGAGAAGAGAGCCTGCATTTTCCGGAGTGCTCCATGGTAATGGAATTTCCGTTTCATTTAAGATACTGCCAACGGGTTTATGATTAAGAACAAAATCTTCTCTTCTACCAAAATTGGTTTGTACAAGAGCCCCGACTGTATAAGTCCCTGATTCACATTCAATAACGCGAGAAGAAGTGCCAATGCCACCTTTAAATTCAAAACAAATCATTCCTGTACCGCCGCCGACATTTCCTTCTTCGACCACGCCAGATTTGGCATGAGAAATCGCTTCTTCTAAATCCTCATATGTCATGGATGTTTTTTCTAAATCACTTAACCATCCATCCCACGTCTCTGCAACTATCCCATTTGAGAAAGGCTCTAAATTTTCGATTCTTCTTGTAGCACGTGACAGAAAATGATGTGCTAATCCAAGCAAATGACTACCAGTAAAAACAATCGGAGTTACAAGAGTACCTGTTTCATCAATCCAATGACTTCCTGTGAATTCACCCGTTCCATTAAAAGAGAAAAAACCTGCTGGAAAATGTGATCCAGCTAGATTCCCGTTGTTAGGGAGAATGACGGAAAGTCCAGAACAAACATCTTTATCTAAAATTGTTTTGTGACCGACGATAACACCTTCTACATCTGTAATTGCATTAAATGTTCCTGGTTTTAATTTTCCAATATGAATATCTAAATTTCTTAATCTTTTTCTTTGCATAGTAACCCCTTAAACAATATGTATTTTATATATTAATAAGGAAAAATATATAATATTTTCATTTTATTCCATGAATTGAGAAAATTCAATTGTTTATTATTCAAAAAGAGGTTATTGAACAATACCTTTCAATAACCCCTCTTCAGCTTTAACCGATAATCCCATCTACAATACCGTATGTTTTTGCCTCTTCTGCACTCATAAAGTAATCCCGTTCTGTATCTTTTGCTACTTTCTCAACTGGCTGTCCTGTTTTATCGGCAATAATTTGATTGATATGTTCTTTTAATTTCAAAATCCGTCTTGCTGAAATCTCAATTTCAGTTGCTTGCCCTTGCGTTCCGCCGAGTGGCTGATGAATCATAATTTCACTATTTGGCAAAGCAAATCGCTTCCCTTCTGCTCCCGATAGTAACAATAATGCTCCAAACGAAGCTGCTAGACCGATACATATGGTTTGCACATCTGGCTTAATATAATTCATCGTATCTAAAATAGCAAAACCTGCAGAAGTTGAACCGCCAGGACTGTTAATATAAATAGATATGTCCTTCTCTGCATTTTCTGCCGTTAAGAATAATAACTGCGCTACAACACTACTGGCAACTTGATCATTAATTTCTTGCCCAATCATAATAATTCTATCCTTTAATAACCGAGAATAAATATCATATGAACGTTCTCCAAGTTTCGTTTGTTCTATCACATAAGGAATCGCATTCATAAAAATCCCTCCATCATTTTTTGTTTAAGCAGCACATGAGAAACAGTTGTAAAAAGATTTTTTGTGTAATAAAAGGAATGGTTGTTGTTGTGAGATTTTTGAAAATTTCAGTGTTGGCATGAGTTCTATTAATAACTCTGGCCTTTGTTTCCGAATCGCTTTTACGAGTATTTCCATATCTTCTTCCATGTCTTTTGAAATTACAAAACGTTCCTCTTCTTTTATCGTTTTCAGTTTGTTACGTGTTCGAAACAAGGAAGCTTTTACCGCTCCTTCTGACATAGAAGTAATAGCTGCAATATCAGCTAAGCTATATTCAAACACATCCTTTAATAAGAAAATGACCGTTTGCATTTCATTTAAACAAGATAGTATCGTTTCGATTAAATCATATAATTCAGCAACATTTTCATGCGGTTCATAAGAAGCTTCTTTATCGCTTTCTGTTTCATATGCTTTTGTTCGCATTTGATCCAGCCATTGATTGCGAGCTACTTTGTACAGCAACGTTAAACAAATACTTTGCTTCCATTCCATATCCGTATATTTTTTTAACACTTTACATATTGTTTCTTGTGCGAGATCTTCTCCATCCCATTTGTTTTTCGTTAAAAACGTACAATAACGCTTTAGTTCTGCATAGTGTTTAATAATGATTGATCTATTAGATTGTTGAATTTCTAAATTAGGTTGTAACATCGACTTTCTTTTCGTATTCAAAGTGATCACTCCTTTTAAGCGCGCTTATTTAATAAACGATCCAACAAAGAAAAAAGTTACGGAAGTTTTGAAATTATTTATAATAAATTTTATTGCTCTTACGTTTACCTTTTACAGGGTAAGGTGATAATTATGTTATTCATATTTTATAGAAGGAGAGTATAAAATGCCAAAAATAACCGTTCTTGGAAGAGGTACTTTTGAAGTAGAAACAGGAACAAAATTAGTATTGGCGCTAGAAGACAATGGTGTAAATATTCTTCATCACTGCGGCGGTAAAGCTAAATGTACAACTTGCCGATTGGAAATATTAGATGGTGATTTTTGTGAGCCTGGTAAGGTTGAAAAAATTGCATTTGCGGAAAAAGGTGTAGAAGATCACTTACGCTTATCATGTCAAGTATATATAAATCCAGACATGACAGTTCGTCCTGTTTTAACAGTAGAAAACTCAGGAATGGATGCAGGACCACGACCTGCTGAGTAAACATGCTTTTTAGAACAATTTATAAAAATAGCTATAACGCTAAAAGTAACATGAAACATAGCGTACTTTCAGAGCCATAGCTTGTAATTTCATTTCCTTCTTAATTAAACATCGATCCTTTCTTCGTACAACTCTTTTGGAATTTGTTGAATTAAAGGTGAACATGTCCCCGAATAAAAAATCCATAAGTCATGTAGCGAGCGAGTACACCCGACATATAACAATTTTGCATCTTGCTTTGTTTGTTTATAATGAGTTTCATCTACATCCATAAGCAGTACTGCGTCAAATTCTAATCCTTTCGCTAAATAAACAGGAACGACTGAAATACCGCCTTCATATTTACTTTGATTCGCTTCTATTATATTTGTAGAAATACCAGCTTCTGTGAGTTTCCCATATATTTCACGGCATTCTTCCTCTGTACGTCCGATAATCGCAATCGTTTTTACATTTTGTTCTTGCATAGTCTTTACAGTAGATAGAATAGATTGCAATTGATCTTTTGTTGAGACGACTTTTACATTTTCACCACTGCGAAACACAGGATTAGCAAGACCTACTGGAATATTTGCTGTTTGAATCACTTCATTTGCAAAATAAATAATTTCTTTTGTTGAGCGATAACTTCTCGTTAATTCAAAGTACTGTGCGTTGTGATCAAATACATCTTGAAACTGTTTCCAATCATCGATACCTTGATACTCATGAATCGCTTGTGATAAATCACCTAAAATAGTAAAAGAATTACCTAGCGTTATTTCTTTTAAAACGGAAAGTTGAAATGGTGAGAAGTCTTGCGCCTCATCAATTACAACATGATGAAATTTCTGTCCAATCTTTATGCCTTCTAAATAGTGATGAATATAAATAAGCGGTGCTAAATCTTCTAGTGCCACTTCTTTTTTTCGGCAGTTTTTCGCTGTTTCTTGTACGAGTTCAGCTGGCAACACACTTACAATATCATCTTGTTTCATTAGCATACTGTAAAAGGATAATGCAGTCATCTTCGGCCAACATTTTAAATAACTATTCAGTCTTTGGGTTCCTTGTTTCTTAAGTTGTTTCTTTTTATTTGTATCTGAAATCATTTTGAGTTCCATCTCAATCCAACGCTTCATGCGAGCAACAATTCGCTCTCTTCGCTTTCCAACTGGATAATGTTTATATTCTGCTTCAAACCATTGCTGAATGATTTGTCCATGCAATACCGAACCATCCCAAGGTTCAAAATTATTCGTTGGCACTATACTTTTCTCGTAGTTGGGTAGACTTTGCTTGATATATAGTTGAAACGTGATTGATCCTTTTAATTTACCAGCCATGATATCATCTTTATTTTTATGAATGGAAAATGCTTGTTGTAATTGTTTATCGGTATTTTTTACAAGCGCACTATTTTCTAAAGTATGTAATGCCCAATCTTGAAACGTAGTTTGATAAATGTCGCCAACACCAAGCTCTGGTAACACGCTGGAAATATAATCGAGAAATATACTATTTGGTGCAAAAACAATCATTTTCTCAGCCTTAATTTGCTCTTGATATTGATAAATTAAAAAAGCAAGACGATGCAGAGCAATCGTTGTTTTCCCACTACCTGCAACACCTTGAATAATAAGAGGAACATTTTTTTCAGCACGGATAATATCATTTTGTTCTGCTTGAATTGTTGAAACAATATCTTTTAATTTGTTATCCTTATTTTCTCCTAAACGATAGAGAAGAAAATCATCTGCTAGTGAGAGATCCTCACTTCCTCTTACATATGTATCCACAACACGTTCGAGTGTTTGTTTCCTAACAGAAATATTGCGTTTTAAGTGAACAATTCCTTCAACGATTCCTTCTGGAGAATCATAAAAAGCTGCATCTTCTCCTCCTGTAAATGAATAAAACATACTGGCAACAGGCGCCCGCCAATCAACAACGATTGGTTGCTGCGTTTCTTCGTCAGAAGCACCTACTTTACCAATATAAACTGGTGCTGGCTCTGCATGCCCTTCTTCTTGAAAGTCTAATCGTCCAAAATAAGGTTCTTCACTGGCAATACGAAATCTTTGACGATTAGATTCTCGCATCGTTTCAAGCACTTGTTCTGTAAAATTTTCTCCATGGTAAACTGGAATACTCTCTAGTTTCTTCAATTGACGATTAATTTGTGAAAGCGTGTGATTTAATTTCCCTAACTCTAGTTCATAAATGTCATTCATTTTGGAATTCCCTCCCATTCGTTGGAATTTTCAGTCGAAGATTAATTGTATTAAAAATGGAAGCTATAAGTCAAGTATTTATAAAAGGTTTATCAAAAAATTCACATAACCGAGGTTATGTTTCACCTTCTTCAGGCCCAACAGACTAAAGCCCATAATCAAAAGGAGCTATTCTCAGAGAGATAGCTCCTTTTGAAATTCACTAAATTATTTTTCGTACTAATTCTTTACTCATGCATGTTCAATAATACGCTTCATTGCTTGAATTTGTCCTAAGTGATTTGCTTCATGCATTAACGTAAGACCTGCTAATTCTCCAAAAGTTTCAAGTCCCATAAATGGTTTTTCCAGCGTTTCATTTAACCGTTCAGCAGGAATTTGTTGAAGACGAACTAACTGATCTTTCAACTCTATAATAAGTGTATCTACGGTAGGTACATCATCTTTCCAATCAGCCGGCTTTGTACCGTTTCCAAATAATTCGATATAATTTGCAGGAAGTTGGGTCGTTTTATGTGGAAAGCCAAGCATAAACTGTTCAGCGACCGTTAATACATGGCCGATATGCCATTGAATCGTGTTATTAAAACCGTTTGGCTGCACACTTACTATTTCCTTCGAAAGTGATTCTACGTTTTTAATAAAATAACCTCTTGTCATCTTAAATTGTTTAAATACTAGTTTATTCATACCTTACTCCCCTTTCAAATTCCCCTCAATCCTTAAATATATGAGAAATCTAGATACATTAGAATAGATATAAAACAAATATTGATTCTACTTTATATAAATCAGTCATTACTTGTAAAGAAAAACGGGTTCATACATGTTATTCCCCCTTTCTATCACACTACTATTTCTTCATTTGTAAATAAGCGCGAATCATAAAATAACTTATATAATCAGGAAGTTGTTCTTTTATAGCCTTCAATCCACCATCAGCGTTCTTAATTGCAGTTGCAATCATAGATTCATATTCTTTCGGAACAAAACTTGGCCAATCTACTTCCATTCCTTCTTCAAAACAACGAATTAAATGACTTTCTACAGTTTGCAAAGACAACTCACGTAGTTCAGCAATATGAGAAAGTTCTTTCCCTTGTTCATACATTTCATATGTTGCATGATGAGAATTTTTCATTGCCTTTTTTGACTGCTTACGTTCAGTTATCACTTCCGTTGTAATCATTACATCTATATCAGGATGCTGTTCAATGAAATTTGTGATAACTTGTAAAAATATATTTCCATACTTATTAAGCTTATGTTCCCCGATTCCTTTTACTCCTAACATTTCCTCTGATGTTTTTGGTAGTTTTGCACACATATCTTGCAATGTTTGATCGGAGAAAATAACAAATGGCGGTACTCCTTCTCCTTGAGCAATTTCTTTACGTACATGACGTAACTCTTCGAATAGTGGATGATCTTTCACTATTTGTTTTGTTTCTACTCTTTCTTTTTGGAAAATAGGTTGGTTCCCAAGTAAAACATCTTTTCCTTTTGCCGTTACCTTTAATGTCGGATACGTACCATGTTCAACTGCAATCAGTTCTTCTGAGATTAAAAACTCAATGAACTCACTCACTTCTTTTACACTTTGATTTGATAGCAGTCCGTACGTTGGTAATGTATGAAAATTAAATTCCATTACCTTTTTATTTTTTGATCCTGTTAATACTTGCGCAATCATTTGCTTACCGAAACGTTGATTTGTTCGAATCATGCATGACAGTACCATTTGCGCTTCTTTTGTAACATCAACACTGTTCCGGTTGTCTGTACAATTGCCGCAGCGGCCACAATCTTGCTTCGGCTCTTCACCAAAATATTGTAAAACGAATGATTGCAAGCAATTCTCTGTATGGCAATAATCTGTCATATGTTGCAGTTTCTCTAATTCATTAGAAAATCGAGACGCTCCTGTTGATTGATCAATTAAATAACGTTGTACTTGCACATCTTGCGGTGAATATAGCAAGATACATTCACTATCTAATCCATCACGTCCAGCACGTCCTGCTTCTTGATAATAACTTTCCATGTTTTTTGGAAGTTGATAATGAATCACGTACCGAATGTTCGATTTGTCAATTCCCATACCAAACGCAGACGTCGCAATCATTACATTTACTTCGTCTCGTAAAAACCGTTCTTGTTGTTCATTTCGATCATTATCATTCATACCAGCATGATAACGTGCGACAGAAACGTCTTCTTTATTTAATTTTTCATACAGCGCATCAACAACTTTACGCGTCGCTGCATAAATAATTCCCGCTTCTTTTTTGTTTTGACGAATATACTCTGATAAAAAGGCATCACGATCCTGCCCCTTCACAACAGAAAACGATAAATTTTCTCGTTCAAAAGTTGTCATAATGGTATTTTGTTCTGCAATTTCTAAAGCATTACAAATATCTTGTCGTACTTGCGGCGTTGCTGTTGCTGTTAATGCAAGTACAATTGGCTGAACCGGAAGATAATCAAGAACTCGATGAATATGTAAATAGCTTGGACGAAAATCATGTCCCCATTGTGAAATACAGTGTGCCTCATCAATTGCAATTAACGGGATTTTCATATCAATGAGCTGATCGATAAAGTCAATCGAATCAAGGCGCTCCGGCGCAATATATAACAATTTATAATGGCCTTGTTTCGCTAACTGAATGCGCTGATTTGCTTCTGTAATTGAAATAGAACCGTTAATATATGTTGCCGGAATACCATTTTGGGTTAAGGTATCAACTTGATCTTTCATTAGAGAAATAAGTGGAGAAATAACTAATGTTGTTCCCTCTAACACTAATGCTGGAATTTGATAACATAAAGATTTCCCGCCGCCTGTTGGCATAATACAAACGGTATCTTTTCCATCCAATATATTTTTAATTGTGTCATCTTGCCCTCTACGAAATGACGAATAGCCAAAATAGGAAGCTAAAAGTTCTTGTGCTTTTGTAAACAAAAAAGATTCACCTGCTTTTCTTAGTCTTTCATCTATTAGCATTATATCATTTGTTAAAAGTCATTGTACTCTATACTTCTCCAACTAAATTAACAGATTCTTCTCTAAATCCACCTTACCCCTTTACATTTAGCATATATCGATATATTTTATTAGTATCTTTCTTTATACCGCATTTATAGGCAAAGAAATTAGTTGGGTGAAGTACTGCCCGTAAAAGTCCGTTTGTTGAAGGCTGGTTAAAGTTTCACTTTATATTTTATAGGAGGCATCATATTGATTAACGCAATAGGTATCGCTTTTATTCTTTCTAATAAGCCTGAAAAAAAGAAAAAAGTTTATCTTAATGATAGATTTGCACTAATAGACATTTTTGACTCTAAAGATGTATATGATTCTGAAGGTAACCCACTAGTAGAGCTAACATGTAAATATAGTATTTATTTAGATGAAAAATATTATTGTAAATCTCTTGAAGACTACACTGGGCAAGTATTTCCTTTCCTAAAAGAAAAAATCGGAAAAGGACTTGTTAGAAATTTAAATTATTACTCTTCACATATTGATATATACGATAAAAAACCACCAGTGAAAGAGATCAGAAATCTTATGGAGCAAGTGATAAACTATTACCAACATTTAGAATGATCTAAATAAAAATTCTCTTTAGAATAAAGGGGTTCCCAAATGCCCCTTTTAATAACTACTTATTAACCTTCCCCGTAAATCAAACTTTTTTACATTTACTGAATCTCATTATGATTTTCAACTGCCTTCTTCAGCCTCTGCAACATATATCCAATTCCTTTACAGCCTTCTAATGGGTAAGAAATGATTTCTTCTGGATATAACTTTGTCACTACTTCTTTATGCTTCTTACCTGCAAGCAGAACAATCTCATCAAAGTCTAGTAAGTCTTTATCCATCATCTGTTTTTTTAGTTGTTCTATACTAATAATCTCACTACTTTTCGAATTAAATGCAAGATCATAATTTTCTTTCACTATATCGGTTGGCAGTAAAAATCCATGCTTTGCGGATAAAATAACCCAGTGTGTAAAAAATTGAGAGGCATACATTTGGCACGCTTTTCCGAATGGACTAATGTATACTTCTCTCGCTTCTGTCGGCCCCATATCAGGGCACTTATCCCAAATCTTCTTTTTCCCACATGGAATTATGCATAGTCTTTTCATTATTACGTTCTTACCTCTTTTCTCTATACTCTGTAATAAAATCATAACAGTTTTCTTACATAGATAGAAATATCAGCTTTCACTTTTCTTTCTACTCAATTTCTATTTTTCTTTATGAAATATGGTAAAAATAGACTTTCATATCCGGGATTTTATCCTTCCTAAAAACAAAAAAGAACAAGCAGACTGTATATCTGCTTGTTTTTTTAGATCCAAAGTTACTCTTATAGAGCTTGGAATGTTTCTGTTAATACAGGAACGATTTGTTTTTTACGTGAAACAACACCTTTTAAAGTAGCTGTGTTGTTTTCTAAAGTTACCTTGTATGCTTTCTCAACAACTTGTGCTGCTTTACCAATTGCAAGGCCAACAGAGTCGTTTGTTAAAATATCTGTTACAACGAATAAGAATAGGTCTAAACCTTTTTCTTCAACTACTGCAGAAATTACTTTTTCTAATTCTGCTTGGTGTACAAGAACGTCATTTGTATCAACAGCGTTTACTTGTGCAATTTCAACTTTTGCAGTGCCCATTTGGAACTCTTTTGCATCAAGAGAAATTAATTGTTCCATTGTTTTACCGCTTAGGTCTGCACCAGCTTTTAACATTTCTAAGCCGTAGCTTTCCGCATCTACACCAGCGATTTCTGCTAGTTCACGAGCTGCTGCTACGTCTTGATCTGTGCAAGTTGGAGATTTAAATAGTAAAGAATCAGAAATGATTGCAGATAACATTAATCCTGCAACTTCTTTACGAACTGCAACGCCGTTTTCTTTGTACATTTTATTTAAAATTGTAGCTGTACAACCAACAGGCTCACAACGGTAGTATAAAGGATCGCTCGTTTCAAAGTTAGCAATACGATGGTGATCGATTACTTCTAATACACGAACAGACTCGATATCATTCGCACTTTGTTGACGTTCGTTATGATCAACTAAAATAACATTATCCACTTCGTTTGCTACTGTCTCAACACAACGTGGTCCTTCTACTTTGAAATAGTCTAAAGCAAATTGTGTTTCTCCGCTGATTTCACCTAAACGAACAGGCTCAGCATCCATTCCTAATTCTTTCTTTAACTCTGCATATGCAATTGCAGAACAAATTGCATCTGTATCTGGGTTTTTATGCCCGAAAATAAGTACTTTTTCCATGATTTCACCTCTCTACAAAAGGATATCTTAAAGGGCAAGATATGACAATATTTTAGGCGAATTTTTTTAGAAATAATCAAAGTTTCTTTTGATTTTACGCAAAAAATAGAGATTTCTGTACTATTGTGTAAATTTTCCCCATTCAAATACCCCAACATAAAAGAGGATTTTTAGATTTATATAAGAAACTTTGAATACACAGCTGAAATAAAACATATTTTCGAATATATTAACTTATTTTTTGAAAAGGAGACTTACGTACATGCCTTATTTAAAACTTGATAATGATGTGAATATTTATTATGAAGAGCAAGGAAAAGGAACCCCAATTATATTTATACATGGAGTTTGGATGAGCAGTCGTTTTTTTCATAAACAACTGCCGTACTTTAGTGAAAATTATCGCGTGATTTCACTAGATTTACGAAGTCATGGCCGTTCTTCACGCGTTCAATCCGGGCATACCATTGCAAACTATGCTCGCGATCTACAGGCATTTATCGAAAAATTATCCCTTGAGAACGTTATTTTAGTTGGCTGGTCTATGGGAGCATTTGTTGTTTGGGAATATTTAAAACAATTTGGAGAAAGCAATGTGATAGCCTCTGTTATCGTAGATGAACTAGCCTCTGATTTTAAATGGGGTGATTTTCCAATTGGGGCTTTTGATCTTCCGGCCCTTATTCATATTATGCGAGAATTGCAAATGAATCGAGTTGATTTTCTAAAAGAATTTATATCATTAATGTTCAAACATCCTCTTTCAAAAGATGATTTTGAGTGGATATTAAAAGAAGTAACAACGATCCCAGAATCTATCGCAAGTGCTATTTTGTTTGATCAGTCTGTTGTAGATTATCGGGACTTCCTAACTCAAATTACGATTCCTACTTTACTTTGTTTTGGCAGAGAAGAAAAGCTCATTCCTGTTGCAGCAGGCGAACATTTACACAAGCACCTCCAAAATTCTCAACTTATTATTTTTGAAGATAGTTGCCATTGTCCATTTTTAGAAGAAGCGGACAGTTTTAATAAAATAGTAGATCATTTTATTCAGTCTATAGATAGAAATGAAACACCGCATACTTTTAAGAGTTCCTTATCAAAACATCCTTAATCAATGCAACCTGTATACTCTTTTACAAACATAAAAACAGCTACTGAGATTGTTACATCTCAACAGCTGTTTTTCAATTACTCATATGATCTATTTAAATTCGCCAAAGCGATAATACCTTCTTCATCATGTAATTCAAGCTGTAATCTTACAGCAAATGGATTAATGTTATATTCCATATCAAGCCATAAGCGAAGTGCCTCAATTAAATTTGCTTGAATTAAAATTTGCTTACGACCGTTTACTTCTACTTCAGCTGAGAAACCATAATCGTCATCGTACATCAGTTCCACCGATACTTGTTCCGGAGCAACTTGACGTTTTTGTGCAATATATACACAAAGTGCGTTAATCAGCTCTTGTTCAGATATTTTCATCGTTTCCATGCTGCTTCTTCCACCTGTTTCTTACGTTGGTTTTTAAAATATTTAAATGCGCGAACTGCTAACATTACAATTCCAGCCATTACTAACATATTGACCATAAATGCTAATACAGAGCCAAGAGCTCCCATGTTAGCAAATAAGCTTCCCATTAATAAACCACCAAGACCACCAAGTAAAAGACCTTTCATAAAGCTTCCTTTATTACTTTTTGGTGCCGTATTTGTTGCTTTTGTTTTTGAATCTGTTGTTTTATTTGCATTTACATTAGAATCTTTTTTATTCAAATCTACTTTTGATTTTTGTGTTTGACTTGAACTTGGACTATATGATTTTTTACCAGATTTGTAGCTTTTTGCGTAAGCACTATCTACTGAAACGAAACTACTAGCAGCAAAGACAAACATAAATGCTGTCAATATTGTAACTATTTTTTTAAACATTTACTATTCATTCCCCTTCTTCTATAAATGTATATAATATCTATCCTTCTCTTAATTTATGAAAAAGATAGATGTTTTTAAAAGTTAATTAAAAAGTTCTTATGAACTTATTATATGAACTTTTATAGAAATAATCAAGAGTTATTTATTAAAATTATTAACTTAATTAACTACAAGAGCAATCATGAAAATAGAATTGACTTTATATAGAACAATGCATAATATAAGTTCATAAGAACCTTTATATTATTGGAGGTGAAAAGATGGAAACATTTCATCTCACACGTAGCGAAATGGGGATGCTCCTTCTTTCTCTTAGAGGATGGAATACAAAAAAGCCTCTTGTAATTTTACAAGAAGCCTGGGCAAAGTCACATAAAGAAGATATTGAAAGCGGTCAAAGTTTTACAGCCATTATTACAACTGCATTAGCACCTATTTTTGAAAAACTGATTAAAATTGAAGAAACGGATATTGGATTCTCATTAAACGAAATTGTAGCTCTAGGGAATCAAATTGAACATACTAACTTTTCTATTACAGCACTCCAAAATTGGGTGAAACGTGATATAAAAGAAATGATTGGTTCTCCGCAAAAAGGAAAAAAATATTCAATTGAACAAGCGGCCTTATTATTTATTGTAGAAGATTTAAAAACAACGCTCGATTTTGACTCTATCCGAAAGTTGTTAAAGCTTATCGTGAATGACCCTGCAGATCGCACTGATGATTTAATTAACCCTATACAATTATATGTTTTTTACTCTTCTTTATTTGAAAAATTAAATCAACGAGGTTACATTCAATTCAATACAACGAATACGATTTTTACTATTGAACAAACAATAAAAGAAAATGCGGATGAGTTAGCAGCTAAAATTGAGCATATAAACAAGGAACAGCGCGAAGCTATTCGAAATGCAATTGTTATTGCAACGCTATCAGTTCATACTGCGTATGTACAAAGATTAGCAAAACGATACGTATCAGCTACGCTGTTTTTACAGCACTTAAATGTAAATTAAACCTCTGCAAACCGCATATAACCGAAAACAAATGTTATCGGTTATATGCGGTTTTGTTGTTTGTTCGGCAAAGTACAAAACCACTTATCATATAAAGAATAGAAGCGACATAAAAAATCGTTCCAATCGTTAAAAAATCTACTAAATACCCAGTTAAAATAATGGCTATCGCTGCTCCTAAAGATGTCCAAACATGATATTTTCCAATTTCATACCCAGCCTCTTGACGTTCTACTTTTCGTGCAAGAGATGTTTTTTCTGCGTTTTTCTGCATAGCCCCTAACAATCCCATCATAATTTGCAAAATATATACATGCCAAACTTCTGTCGCGATTGGGAAACATAACATTAACACAGCCATTGACCAAGAATATACAATTAACAGTTTTTTATCACCAAACCGATCAGAAACCTTACCGATTAAAGGATAGGCAAGTGCTGCTGTTAATGCAAATAAACCATATGCCCATCCAAATTGTGAAAAGCTATTTCCTACGTTTCTTAGCAATAATACATAAAAAGGAAATACCATACTTCCTGCCATCATAATGAGACTTTGTGAAACTACAAATCTTGTATATGTCATTGACCATACTCCTTGTAAAATAAATTAACAAACCGTTCTTGCGGATCATATTCCCTCTTTTTTTGAAAAAACTCATTTGAACGTGAATAAGCTTTTTGTAACTGCTGTTTTTCCGGATATTGATAATATGGCAAATAGTAGCTGCCATCATGTTGTAAAGTAACGTTTATCATCTTCTGAATTACTTTTTTTGTTTTATCTATTTCTTCTTCAGAACGCCCTTGATTAATAAGAAGAACAAGAGCAAACATATCCTCTTTCGCATATGATAAAACTGCACTTTCGTTTTTTGTCACATATCGAATTGTAATATTAAGAAGATTTAGTTCTTCACGTTCTAATACGTCTCTTAAGTCATCTATATAGGTAGAAAAGTTATCAACTGGAATAAAGTACTCTTGTAAAATTTCAGTACGATTCGGATTTTCATATTCCATGAATGCACTATCTGATCTCATAACATTATTACGAGTTTCATAGGAGCCATCCGTATGTTCAAAATATTTCTTTTGGGTATCCCAAAACATTGTTTTTCCCCAGTCACTATATCTAGATAATCCAAGAAAAAACTTTGGCAGGGCAACATTTGTCTCTTCTTTTAATGTACTATATCGCTCTCGCTGTTCTTGATCCGTAGCGAGAACGTAATTCGTCACGTACATCTCACGTAAAAATGAATCTGGTGCAACAGAGATACGTGCTAAATGCATACGCACCCCTTCATCACCTTCTACATGTTTCTTAAAATAGGAAGTATATTCACGGTAGTCTAACGTCTTGGTTCGTATTTGATATAGTTCATCTTCCGTTAATTTTAATGTTACATCTAAAATAACCCCGAATAAACCATATCCACCTATTACTAGAGAGAATAACTCTGCATTTTCATTTCTACTGACATTTTTAATATTACCGTTTGCCATTAATAACCGAAATGAATCAACTGTATCTATAAGTGCATCATGCCGTATATCTCGTCCATGTACATTTGCACTTATAGAACCACCTATCGTAAAGATATTTTGCGATTGCATCACTTGAATCGCAAGACCATATGGATTAATCACCTTTTGAATATCATTCCATGTTGCGCCGCTTTGCACTCTTATTCTTTGTTGCTCTGGATTGAACTCCACTATTTTATTGTAATTTTTCATATCCAAGACAGTGCCACTTGGATAATATGTATGGCCACCTTGCGTATGCTGCATCCCCGCAATAGAGAGCTTTTCATTTGAAGCACTTGCGTCCTGAACAAATTGTTGTAATTTCTTTTCATCTTCAACACTTTCAATTCGTTTAACTTTTGTCGGAAGTAACCGTCCAGCATCTGCTATAACAGGCCGAGCTTGCTGTTTTATATATGTATGTATAGAGACCGTTAGTAAGCTCGTGTATATTACTACAGAAATTATTATTTTACTGCTTTTCAATTTATCCTCCCCCTCCAATTAAAGTGTAATATTACACTTTAATTGGAATTATATCATTTATTTTTACGTATAGAAAGCTATATTTTTCGTTTTCTTGTAGCGAACGAATAGCGGTATAAATAAAAAATCAGCACTTCATTATAAAGTACTGATTTCCCTTAAAAATTCACTTCTTTCTTCTGTAAATTAAAATGATGTTCTTCGCCATACCGTATCACTTTTCTCATATTCCAGTCTTCTTTCAACGGAATACGCTACTTCAGAACCTACAAAACGTTCAATAATCCATAAAGCTAAACATTTTCACATCGAAATTTGCTCCAAATTCATTTGCACGTTTTAATACTTAATAGGGCCCTATCGAATCTAGCTCGTCAAATCCATCAAACAACACAAGTTGAATATTCATTGTTATCCCTCCATATATATCATTCATATTAAATGTATTAGCAGGATAATCACATAACATTTTCTTTATAAAGATGTATAAAGAAATGCTATCTATTCTACTTAATTAGTCAGATCATAAAATTATTATGTAAACTAAATGTAAATTAATTTCACTTCAAAATATAACCAAATCAATTTAAGGCTTCTATAAGTCTCTTTTCGGATCTGTATATAAATCAAACCTTATTATATCACTTTATAGATTGTATCCTCTTAGAAAAGAATCTGAAAGGTCTTTTTTAGACATTTTGGATATTTTTGTATACTAAAAGACTTATCAATAACATGATAAGTCTTTTAGTATTTCATTGTATGGCGCTCTAATTTTTCACGAATTGCAGAAGTAATAAATTCTTCAATTGACATCTTTTCTTCAGTTACAATGTTTGAGATAGATTGATACTCTGATGAAGATAGTACAACGCTTTTCGTAACACTATTGCTATCAATGTAAATGTTATTATTTGGCCGTTTTACTAATTTCCCTTCTATTATATAGGGCATAAGAGAGTCAATCCACTCTTGTTGAATTTGCATAGGAACTTGAATGAGCGATTGGCGAATTTCAATAATCCAGAAATTGTGTTCTTCAGAAATTCGAAGGTTTCGTGGTGAGACATATTGCAATAAAAAATCAATTCGCTGAAAAACATCACTTCGTAAATTGTGTGTTTTCAAAAAACGAAACTTCACGAATTTTTGATGATGACTTCTCGGTTTGTCTGATAATTGATATGCTGCTAAAAAGCCGCTTTCCTTTGACTGCTGTAATGTCATCTCATTTCCAAATTCATCTGTTACGATAATGTCTCCTCTTTTTGGAATAGAGGTTATGCGGGCAATTGTATTCCCTTGTATAAATTTTTGAAATAAAACAACATTATATTTACGAGAATATGTATAAAGACTATTGGCATCATCTAATTTTTCAGCCAAATTCTTTACATCGCCCTCTTGAACAAACTTTGTTTCCTTGTTTCTATGCATTTGAATTGTATACGATAACTCTCCCTCTTCAATCCATTTCCATAATTGATACATACTAATATGAAACTGTTTACTTGCTTGGTTTAATGTCATACCTTCTATATGTAATTGAGATTGTAATGCAGTAACCTGAGTTTTTTGAAACAAAAAACTTCCATCTAATCGCCACGTGTCTTTATTAATTGGCGTCAATTTATTTTCTTTCATTAATTTCTTAAATGTGAAATTTGAAATACGTAAATATTCTTTTACCTCATTTGTATCCATATATTGTTCGTATGTATGATCGTACATAAATGAAATCCTTTCTAATCAAAGCTAAATATAATTTATATAAACATAGAATGTAAAAGATAATTATAATAAAACATAAACTTATTATATCATATAAAAATACAAAACTATAATTATATTATATAACACATTTGATTTCTTTTTATTTTTAAATTAAATTACATATTATTTTAAATCGACTCACTAAAAAAAATTTATATATGAATTCTTAACCATAGAAAATGTGTGATTTTCTATGGTTACTAATAACTATTGAATTTTACATACATAAAATTTAAAATAAAATATAGTTATAGTTTATTTTCTTTCATTCATGAAATAAGCGAAATAAATAAGGATATGATATAAAATGAAATTTAATTTATTACCACTTCAAAATCAACATTCGTTATTACACAATAAAAATAACAAAGAAAAATTTGCAAATACAATCGCGATTTGGAACGAAGACTTTTTAAAGTCAGCTGAAGATCGAAAAGAACAAAATGAACGTCAATATACATATTCATATGAAGGTTTTTCTGACGAAGAAATTTTGTATTATTACTTAAATCGACAAACGCATTTTGATAAGGAAAAACGAGTCAAAGATACATCTCGTCTTCTCTATTCTAGAGATTTATCACAATTTTATTTTTTTATTAAAGAGCATATGGAATTTTTACAAATGGATGTGGAACATTTTATAGAAGGTAAAGTTTGGATGAATTTACGAAAACGACATATTCGTAATTATCAAAAGTGGCTTGCTGAAGAAGCGATTTCCTATCAATCAAAAGAAACTTATAAACCAGCAACAATAAGTAGAAAGTTACGCATTACACGTTCTTTTTTAAAGTGGTTATATGAAATTGAATATATTAAAGAGCCTTTGTACATTGAGATATTAAGTACAACAATAACAAAAAAACATAAACCAAGAAGAGAGCTATCTTATGAAGAAGTAAAAGAATTGCTTTCCTATTATAAAAATAATCCTATCAATTATGCCTTGCTTTCGATATTGGCAACAACCGGATTACGTGTTGCCGAAATTGCGCATGCAAGGTGGGAAGATTTAGAATATGATGTATTACGCGATCGTTATTATCTTTATGTAAATACAAAAGGAGATTCTGAACGAATTGTACCCATTAATAAAGCTGTGTTTGAGAGAATCATTGCTTTTCGAAGAAGACGACGCTTGCCAATTGAATTAGGAATTAAGCATGGCGGTACAATTTTTCAAACAAAAAATCATACAGCGTATAAAGAAAATTATCTGTCTCAATATATTACAAAGATTATAAAAGAAACTAATTTATCTTTTACAAAGGATGAAAAAATAACTCCCCATTTCTTTCGGCATTTTTATGTTCAATATTTATATGACTATAAACAATTACCACCGCATATCATCGCCGCAGCTGTTGGGCATAAAGATGATCGAACAACAAAAGAAAATTATTTGAAGCAGCGATTAATGAAAGACCATGATGCCGGAAATTTAATTAGTGATGATGAATTTTAATTATAAAAGAGAAAGAGCATATTTACAGCTCTCCCTCTTTTCTGTTGACGATAATTTAATTATATTAAACTATATCTATTTTGCTTGCGGCCTTTTCCAGTTTTCTTTGTTATATACGATTTCATAACAAGTGTTGTTAAAGAATCTACTAATGTTTTATACGATAAATTCGATAAAACAAGTAAATCATTTGTATATAATATTCTATGTTTTTCTAATAGCAATAAAACAAGTCGTTCTGATGGCTTTAATCCCTCATCACTTTCAAGAATAAAGTCTATGTTTTTCATGAAATACCATCCTTAAAACAAAATTTAAATGTCCAAATTTCAATATTTATTGTATTAAAATTATATAATAAAATCGTTATTTTGTCTTAAAAAATATTTGTTTTGGTGTGGTATATTTATAAAATACTTTTATGTTTTCACACTATTACTTCTAAAATTTTAGTAATTGATATGAATAAAAAAGAAACAGTCCCTTATTTTAAAGAGACTGTTTCTTTTTATACTTCATTTAAGAAACAAATAGCTAATGTTCCCGGACCAGCATGAGCTCCAATAGCTGCACCAATTGAATTTACTACAAATGCTTTGCATCCAAATTTCTCAGTAATCATTTCTTTTAATATGTCGACACTTTCTAAATCATCACCGTGTGAAATTCCAATTGTTTGATTTTTAAAGTCCTTACCCCTTGTTTCCATAATCTCAACTATACGTTGAAATACTTTCTTCCGCCCGCGTATTTTTTCCAGTGGAATAAGCTTTCCATCTTCTACATTTAAAATAGGCTTAATATTTAATAAACCACCTATAAATCCTGCCACTTTACTTAGCCGTCCACCACGAACTAAATATTGTAAATCTGCAACAGTGAATACATGTTCCATATGCTCAGTCAAAAATGCAATACGGTTTAAAATTTCTTCTTTTGTTGCTCCGTCTTGTGCCATTTTCGCAGCCTCTATTACGACTAATCCTAGGCCAGTTGATATACATTTTGTATCAATAATTTCTAAAGAAGAATTAGGGTAGGCTTCTTTTACTTCCTCTTTTACAAGTACAGAGGATTGATATGTGCCGGAGAGCTCAGAAGAAAAAGCTAAATAAATACAGGTGATATCCTGTTTTGCATATGTAGTAAATACTTCTTGAATTTTTTCTAAAGAAGGTAATGATGTTTTATATACTTTTCCTTCTCTCATATTTCGTAGTAAATCAATAGGATCTAGTGTTACACCATCAACGAATTCCGTTTCTTGTTCATCATATACACGAAGAGGAATAACTTCTATATCATAATTTTGGAGCAAGTCCTTCGGTAAGTCCGCCGCACTATCTGTAATAATTTTTATTGTCATTGTTTGTTAAACCTCAATTCTTTTATAAATAGTCCGATTCGTCTCTTTTAAATTATATATGTAATATAAAGATTAAGAAAGTGAAAAAATTTTATACATCATATTTCTACTATATTGTATTCACCTGAAGAAGTAACAATGACTTTTTTCTCAAGTATAACTAGAAAAATCGATAAAAACTTATTAAATTATAGCATTTTTTCATTTACTGACATGTTACTGTTTCATGTTTTTCATAAAAAACGTTATAATAATATATAGCCTCTTAGATTAAGAAATAAAGGAGAATAGAATATGGCAAAAATTAAAGTATATCAACCAAAAGAAGAGCATGTAAATGCAGTAAAAAATTTAATTGATGTTGAGGAATTAAATCCATCAGCTACTGATTTACAAAATTTATATGCATGTGTATTAGAAACTGAAGATATGTCTTTACCTGAATCCTACGTTGAAGAAGATATTTTAATCGACTCTGTTGAGGGAATGGTAAATGCTTCAGCAAATAAAGTGAAAAATTTAGGAACATATGATGTAATTGAAGTACATAACAAAGGTAAGAAGTTACAAATTTTATTATTGGCAGATGAAGAATACGAGATTATTGAAGAATAATTTCAATTTAGGTTTCTAAAACAATAAAAGCACTCTCTTCATGAAGGGAGTGCTTTTCATCAATTTCTAAAAACTTTCCTCTAAATCTTGAAGTAAGACACGGGATAAAGTGGCTCTTATATTGTGAATTTCAGTATTCATCTATACTTGTTTATATTCTTTCACAAATGATTGATTCTTGTTTTTGTATGTTTCATGATATTCTACTACTCCAATTTCACAATTTGGACCAATCGCAACATTGTTTCCTCGAACGATATCAGCTTTTGTATATTCAAGATAGATCTCATCGCCTTCAATTATATTCGCATGAAGATATCCACTGTGTTTCAAAAAAGGAAAGAATGATATTTTTTTTTGAATTGTAATTTTCTCTCCTCCTATTTCTTCTACATTACTGTGTTCATATCTTAAAATAATATTAATATTTCCAGCGTTCAGCATACCACCGATCGTAAAGCCGCCATTTACTGTAAAATTCTCCGCTTCTAGATTTCCTTTCACATTTATTCCACCTGTTATATCGACCTCTTCACCAGTAAAACTGCCACCAATGTCAAACATCCCTCGTACTTTTGTATGCTTCACTTCTGCCGTACCACCAAGTTCAATGCTGCCGTTAACTTTTACATTTTCTGAATGCAAATCATCACGAATCTTTGTTTCTCCAAACACAGTTACGGTTTGTGCTTTTATATTACCTTGCACTTCACTCGCCCCATACGTCTTAAACACATCACAATCAATGTCATCCAAAATTGTTCCTTCTCCGCGAATTTTGACATTGTTGTAGATACCGCCTGATGAATTACCAGAACCGTTTAGGCTAAGGTTATACTGTTCTTTCATTCCGTCTTCCCCTTTCTATTTAAAAATTAAATTTTTCGACTTTCTTTTACGTTAGCACTTTTATCAATTTCACAAATCCCAGTATATTCAACAAGATTAATTTCACAATTTGGACCAATCGTAACATTGTTTCCTCGAATTATGTTCGTGTTTGTATATTCAACATTAATATTGTCCCCTTCTATTAATTCTGTTTCTAATCGAGGAGTAAATATTGTTTTAAAGAGCCAACTTAAAGGGGATTTCCTATATTTTATGTTAATCGTTTGACCACCTATTTCTTTTGCTTTGCATTCTCCGTGAATATCAATATACATATTATCTGCACTTAATAAGCCGCCCACAATAAATTGTCCTTCTGATTTGAAAGTATCTACCTCACAATTCCCATCAATGACTGCTTTACCGCGAATATCCATGTCCTCACCGAATACATTTCCTCCGACCGTTCCTTTACCAGAAATCTTCATTTTCTTTACAGTTGCATCTTGTTGTATACTACCGCTACCTTCAATACTCATATGCATGGTGTCTACTTTTCCAGTTATCTTTCCGGAACCACTTATTTTTACTGTCTCAGCTTTTATATCTCCATTTACATGACCAGAACCATTACACTCAAAATCCACACATTCTACATCCCCATTTACAGTCCCTTTTCCGTTTAATTGCACATTGCGAAACTGTCCTCCGTTTGACGTTCCATATCCATTAATTAATAAATCACCGGTTTTCACTACTATCCCTCCTTCATAATAACTTTGTTTTTAATTCTTCTGTACAAATCATTAAAGGTAAACGTATCGCGATTTTCGTGCCTTGATCGAAGTATAAATCCTCTGCACTCGAAAGTAAGAGGCATGTTGAAATACCTAATTTTCGAATAAAAATGAGCTCACCATGTTTATTCTTCATCGTTTCATAATGTTCATTTAAAACATGTAGCAGCATTTTTCCTTCTTCGAGGCTAATCTCTCCAGATTGAAGTGCTTTTTCTAAAATATAAATAAAAAGGATTTTTACAAAACGAAATTCAGTCATTTCCTGATTTTCTTCTATAAAAAAATTGACCACTGACTCTGAGGCAATCCCCCGTTGTATAATTCCTTCCTTTGTTAAACTAATCTCATTCACATTTGGTGAGAACATATTTGCCAAATCATCAAGGGACAAATTTTCTTTCATCGTCTGAATTTTTTCGATTCTATCTAAAATCTTTTCTTTTGGGAAAAACGTCTCTTGCCCTGTAAACGTTGATTTTCTCACAAACCAATCTTCTGGTATTAAGTTTTTTCTTTTCCATCTATATAGCTGACCATAGGAGATTCCGGCTAGATCTAACAAATCTTTTTTCGAAATTAAGTCCTGACTCAAAATTTTGCTCTCCCTTCTTTTTATTCAATGTAACATAACATTGTTACGCTGTAAAGATGCATTTTTCCATTTGTATGAAAAATAGAATGAAATGGTTGCTATGCTAAGTATCACTTTATCTGTTCTATAAGTAATAAACCCATCATTTCATCGTAAAACGGTCGAAGAAATGATGGGTTGCACTTTGTTCTACTACATTGTTACGTTATGTTGTTGTTTAAACCATATATGATAAAAATTAATCCATCCCTGAGAGTTAATTGCTACATTTTGTATTGTCTCTTGCGCATGTATCGTCATATAATTTCGATACAAAGGAATGATATGAATATCTTCTAACAGCTCCTGTTCTGTTTCCCCTAACAATTGCAAACGCATACTCCGGTTTTGTTCCTTAAATACACGTTTCAACTTCTCATTTAAATTGAAAGAACTATGCTGATGAAGAAAACTATTTTTCGTTAGTAGTAAATATAGATAACTTAATTCCGTGTGCTCGCTTATTGTAGCACTATCATGAATCAAATCAGCTTCTTGTATTATCCGAGGTGTAAGAAGTTCATGTGCATCTAAAAAAGATAGTTCTATCTTAATTCCATACTTAGCACATTCTTTTTGAATCCAATGTGAATCCTCAGCGTGATCTTGCTCTTGAAAGGTATATAAATATAATGTTTCCCCTCTATACCCACTAATCCCTAATAAATCTTTAATTGAATTTCCGTTCTTTATTTCAATTGTTTTTCCTAATAACAGATTCGTCGCTGCTTCTCCGCGTTCACCTTTTAAATCGTTTATTATTTGCATACCGTTGATAATTTGTTTTAATACTTGTCGAAAAGCTACATGTTGCATAGGACCTCGTTTTTTAGTATTGAGTGTTATATATGTTACATTCGCTTCTAATTGAGACGTTTCTTTTTGGGCGCTCTTTCTATCATGTTGTATAGAACCAGATAATACTTCATAACCGCTATAACTACTTAAATCTTGTGAGTACCAAAGCTCAATACGATCAAGAAATGGGCGCTCGCGAAAATATAAAGGATTTACTTCTAAAACAAGGAGTTCATCATCATTTTTAACAAGTTTGAATGGACCTGTTCCATTTAATAAGTATTGATTAGTCTCTGTATTATATGATTCGGATACGATAGAACAATGTTCCCCTCCTAAAATGTATAAAAATAATTCATTTTCTCTTTGTAATTGAATTTCAATTGTATATTCATTGACGATATGTATTCTTTTAATATCTTGTAGCATCCAGCGATAGGGATTGTTTTTTGTACTTAAAAAACGATTGAAAGTATACTTGACATCATGTGTAGTAAGCACTTTTTGATTATGAAAATGAACGCCCTTACGGAGATAAAATGTCCAAATTTTATGCGTATGATTGTATTCCCAATAAAAAGCGAGGCGAGGTTCGACTTCATTTGTCTGTTCATTATAATGAACAAGCGTATCACAAACGTGCTTAACAATGTGACACTCAGAGCGAAGCGTTACATACATAGGATCTAAACATGTAATTGGCTGCATGCGCATGTTTAGACGTAAAACATCGATTCTTCCTTGAGATGACTGTTCAATGTGGTATCCAAAAAGTGTGTCAACCCATGTTTTGAATTGTTCTAATACATAGGGAAAATACTCTGCATATGTGTGAATAAAAGCTTTTCCACTTTTAATTTCGCCTTGTTTCACTAGGGCCTTTCCTTTTTCAAAAATAAGCGTTGCTGGATCTTGTAAAAAAGAGATTTTAGATCGATTTCCTCTTCCCCGTCCTGGCAACCAGCAAATCCATTTCATTTCTTCCAGTTTTTTTATTGTGAATTTACTATTTCGATCTGTACAATATAATGATTTTGAAATGTCTTGCATTGATATTTCTATGCTGTCTCCAAGATTTCTCCCTTTTGCATACTGAAACCAGAGCTGTATGTAATGATCCAAAATTATCATGCCTATCCCCCTAAAAGATGAAAAATTTCTTTGCTTCATTCTACTCTTTTTCCTCTTTCCTTTCCATCATAAAATTTCCATATAGAAAGGAGAGAATGAAATGATGACATTCGCAAAACGTTATAGTAAACCGATATGGATCCGGTTATTTGGAGAACTGTTAACAAGTATAACCGGGGCAATGCTCGCACTTATTTTCATCATATATGTAAACAAAGCTTTAAATGGAAACGCCTTGTTTACTATGTTACTTTTTGGACTACAACCACTTAGTGAAATTCTCTTTACACTTTTTGGTGGTAGCATTACAGATCGGTATGGGAGAAAAATAATTATTCTAACTGGACTACTCTTACAAGCATGCGCTATGACTGGTTTTATTTTCACCAAATCTGTTATACTATTCGCTTTTTTCTACATTATGAATGGTCTAGGGCGTTCTCTTTATATTCCTGCACAACGAGCACAAATTGCAGATGTAACAGAGAAAGAAAAACAAGCCGAAGTATTTGCTCTCATTCAAACAGTTGGAGCTGTTGGAGCAATCGCTGGCCCAGCGCTTGGATATTTCTTTTATAAAGATGATCCAACCATACTTTTTATCCTAGAGGCCGCTGCTTTATTTTTTTATTCGTTTATTGTATGGACGCAGCTGTCAGAAACAGCTCCAATCCTTCAACATAACGAACAAAAAAACACCTCTATAAAATGGAAGCATTTTCTCACACAACATTATAGCGTGTTTGGACTTATGATTTTTATGCTGCCTATTAGTTTTTTCTATGCACAAATAGAAACAAACTATCGACTATATGCCGAAAAAGAATTATTCACTAATTTTATGTTTGTTTTTACATTTATGGCGACTTGCAAAGGCATTATGGAGATTATTTTACAAGTCGGAGTCGTAAAATGGACAGAGAAATTTTCAATGCAAAAAATTATTGTTATTTCTTATGTTTGCTATACGATCGCTGCGATTGGTTACGGCTACTCCAATACATTATGGTTATTATTTTTCACACTATTAATTTTAACAATTGGAGAAAGTATAGCTTTAAATCATCTATTACGTTTTGTTTCTGCATTAGCACCAGAACATATGCGAGGGATTTATTTCTCTATATACGGTACACACTGGGATATTTCACGAATGCTTGGTCCAGCAGCTGGAGCATTATTATTACAACACTTTAGCGGGAGTTTCTTATTTAATATGTGTGCCGTTTTTCTCATAATTGGCGGCGCTTGCCAATACCTCTTTATCACTTATATTCTTAAACAAGACAAAACAAAAAGGCTGTCCGCATAAGGAGCAGCCTTTCTTATGTAATTAAGCTTCAATCTCTTTACCATCTTCTACGATGTGATAAAGTAAATGTGCTAAATGATGAATTGGACCATGTTCTTCCTCTTCTTCATCCGTTTCACCTTGGAATTCAAGATCATTTAAATAAAGGGCTACAAATTGATAAAATAGTTTTAAATCAAAACCGTAGCACGCGCTTGGTTCTTCATGATCCCCTTCATATTGAAGCATTAAATATTGCTCATTACCTTCAGCATCTTCCGCATCAAAGAAGACAAAAAAACCTACATTAGTATCTAAATCAAACAGATGACGCGTACCGCCTTCTGTTGCTTTGTTAAAATCATCTTCATTTAATTTATAAACAGTCGTTGCTTTTGCATTATCTTCTTGATGGAAATTAACTGTAAATTCTTTCATGTTGACACCTCCAAATATTATGTCCTTAGCATAACAGATTTACAAATATAACACAAAATTAACGAAAAAGGACTGCTTACATAAGTAAACAGTCCTCCTACTTTACTTTTTCATCATCCGAAGCAAAAAGCTAACAATAAAAATAAGAATAATGGAACCGATTAAAGCTGGGACTATCGAAAAACCACCAATCACAGGACCGAATTTACCAAGAAGTGATGTGCCGATCCAAGATCCAATAATACCTGCAATAATATTTCCAATTACCCCACCAGGAACATCTCTTCCAATGATTAAGCTAGCAAACCAGCCTAAAATGCCTCCAATAATTAATGACCATAATAATGCCATGCGCTATTTCCCCCTTAAAATTGTTAACATATCAAATGTGTAATTACTTACGTTTAGTTATGCTACATTTTTATGGAAAAATACGCTAAAACGTTCATATAGAATAATTATTTTTTATCATGAAGAATAATAAAGTTTGATTACTCAAAAAACTTCTCTCTTTCTACAGAAATCCAAGGTTGTAAATTATCCTTACTTTCTTGCATTAATCGATTCACTAATACATCATGCCATATGTAATTCTCTAATAGAGACACATGCACAGGGTCATCTGTGAAAAAGGTATTTCCATTTTGTTCTACAGGGTGACCATAAATCATTTCTTTGCCATCAATAGAAATAATAAACCACTTTTTTTCTCCGATGTTATCTACGTAATCGGTTTTACGATGAATCACTAAATTTGGTAATGGATCTTCAACTTGAAAGACAATTCCTTTTAGACTGCAAGTTTTTTGCATCTTTCGCAAGTCTTCTTCAAGCTTTTCATACATCGTATTCCACATAGATATGATAATTCTACTTTTAGCTCGGCGAAGAAGAATGCGACAAAATGAAAGGATTGTTTCTTCTCCCTTTATCGTTGTAACACGCGGATCAGCTTTTGGTCTTTGACTCTCAACTTCTTTTAATTCTTGTTGTACAGATGTATACGTATCTTCCCATTTTTGTTTAATTGATTCTAAAAATACATCAACAGGCAAAGGAGAATATTGTGCGGCTTCATTCACTTCTTCTTTCATCACTACACCCATTTTTTCTAATCCTTCTAACACTTCATAAATCCGAGCGCGAGGCACACCAGATTGTTTACTTACTTGATAAGCACTTGATGTCCCTAAATATACTAGGGCCACATACGCTTTAGCTTCGTATTGATTAAAACCTAACGACTGAACTTTTTGTAAAATTTTTTCCATAATGACCTTCCTATATATAGGTTTAAATAACGATAAATTTTAAACTACTAAGACTAATAGTATCGTTAAACAACGGTTTAGTAAATGGGTTCTATTTTGTTATCAATTGCTAACATCTATATAAATGCAAATAAAAAAAACGACATAAAAACCCCTTTGTTTTTTGGGGAGGATGAGAGCATCTGGCCGTGCATAGGAGAGGTCAGGGCCTTTTCCTTCCGCATTCGAGGTTAAAAACAAAAGGAGAAAGCAAGTTCAGAGCACTTGTTTTCTCCCTGCCAGCGACTTATATGAGATGGGTTTAAATAATTAAATTTATCAACTTCCCCTATTAGTAGTTATTTTCAAATTTCTCATTCACAAACACATGTAATTTTGCTAATATATATTTAGTCACTACTTAAATAGTGACTAAATGTCGGAGTCTTTCACTAAAAACAAATTTATATTATAGGGGTAGTTATTATGGAAGATATAAACTTATACACACTAGTTTTTTTAGTACTCTTTGGTTTTTTAGCTGCATTCATCGATTCGGTGGTTGGAGGAGGCGGGTTAATTTCTATTCCAGCCTTACTGTTTACAGGATTACCAGCTTCAACTGCAATTGCTACGAATAAATTAGCAAGTTCAATGGGAGCTTTAACAAGTACGATATCGTTTATTAAATCAGGAAAAGTAAATTTTCGCCTTGTATCTAAATTGTTCCCTTTGTCTGTTTTGGGTTCTTTTTTTGGGGCATATGTGGTAAAACATATTTCCTCGCAAGTATTACAACCGTTAATGCTCGTATTATTAATAATAGTTGCTATCTATACCATTTTAAAAAAGGATTGGGGTAAAGATTCTAAATATGAAGGGATGAATTGGAAAAGAGGAGCGGTCTTTGTGGTCACAGTATTTATGATTGGATTTTATGATGGATTCTTTGGAGCAGGTACTGGTTCGTTTTTGTTATTTTCTTTTTTAATAATTGGATTTGATTTTATTCAGTCAGCCGGCAATGCAAAAGTTCTTAATTTTGGTAGTAATATAGCCGCTCTCATCATGTTTTTATACTTAGATGTCGTGAATTTTTCATATGGTATTCCGATGGGGATTGCTATGATTTTTGGAGCTTTTGTAGGTTCAAACTTTGCAATTAAAAAAGGTGTCTCGTATGTGAGAATACTGTTTATTGTAGTTACGCTTTTATTAATTGGAAAAAACGTCTTAGATTATCTACATATTATTTAATTTATCCAACAAGGTCACTCCCACTGACTCATACAAAATTAAATAACCAATCCTAAATAGGTTTGGTTATTTTCGTTCTTCTTTTTGCTTATATGTGAGATATGCTAAAACACTCTTACTATTTGTATACTTTGGATTATTTCCTTTTCGCGGCTCACGTGAATATGTTCTTTCATATCCAGGTACCTCTGGCATCTCTTTTAAAAATTGCATTACTTCCGTTTCTGTTCCTTCAATACGTACACGAATCATTGTTATTGCTCCCTGCTTTATATATTCCACTCTATCTAGTATATCGAATACTATGAATCTCACAAGTATGAATTAACATTTTAAAGTGGATGATTTTCTAGCAACAAACAATGTCATCTCTGTATGGAAAGACTGCACTTCATTATTTTCGATTGTGATATGAAACCATTCTTGTATTTCTTGAGAAGCTTTTATCATATATTGTGTTAATTCAGTCCTTTTTCGCAGCATTTTGAGCTGTAGTTAAAATTCCGATGAAAGAATAGAGAAGAGTACGGTTTGATACGACAATATAAAAAGAAGATAGAAACATATAAAATGCATAATAGTGTAATATATCAGCATTCCAGCCAATTATATATAAGAAAATCCCCAAAATTAATAGAAAGAACGATCTCCTCCAAATTTTTTCTGCGTGGAGATTAATTGGACTTCCCATATATTTATCTAGCCCTTCGACAACTAAAGTGAGTAATTGTGCCTTCGCTTCAATATTTTCATTTTTTAGGACTCCCAATTCAACTCCAAAGTGTAAAATTCCGATAAATCCTTCTGAATATTCTTGCAATACTTCCTGTAACCAGTTTTCGTACTTTTCTTCGCGCATGCTCAACACAACATATTCATTTAATATCTTGGAGTAATAAACGTCTTTTTCTTGGACTTGTATCATAAGAATGCCGTCATGAATAAGCTGCGTTTCAAAATTTTCTTTGTTATATTTGTGCATTGAAAAAAATCTAGAGAAATTAATTTCTTTTACAATTACTTTAAACAATTCTTTAATTAATTCTTCCTTTGAAGAAAAGTAATAATAAATAGCAGGTTTAGTCACCCTCACTTCTTTTGCAATTATAGATAAACTGGTTTTTTCAAATCCATTTTCGGCAAATAGTATATAAGCTCTTTCTAATATTTGTTCGTATTTTGTTGACATGAGGTACACTCTCCTTCTTATTTACTTACCGGTAAGTAAATAAGAAGGAGATTTTTTCCACACTCAATAGATGAAATAACAATTTATTTTCTTCTGAGAAAAAAGGTATATATACAACGAAATTAGCTTCTAAGTCAAAACATTTGAAATTCTTCTTTTAAACCCTTAGTATATACTCTGACTCAAAATATAAAGTTATACGATGTAATGAAAAAAGGAGGTTTTATATACGATTTTCACTACAATTAAAGACTGAGAGGTTTTCCTATGTGGCGTAATAAAAATGTATGGGTCGTTCTCACCGGTGAATTTATTGCCGGAGTAGGGTTATGGCTAGGAATTCTAGGTAATTTGGAGTTCATGCAAAAGTATGTACCATCAGACTTTATGAAATCCATTATTATGTTTATTGGTTTATTAGCTGGTGTCCTTGTTGGGCCCATGGCCGGAAGATTTATTGACCAATATTCTAAGAAAAAAGTTCTTTTATATGCAGGGTTAGGCCGTGTATTAAGTGTTATTTTTATGTTTTTCGCTATTGAGTACAAAAGTATTTCATTTATGATTTTATTTATGATCGCCATTCAAATTTCTGCAGCTTTTTATTTCCCTGCATTACAATCTGTTATCCCACTTATTGTTCAGGAGCATGAATTATTACAAATGAATGGAATTCATATGAATATCGCAACAATCGCTCGTATTGTCGGTACTTCACTAGGCGGTCTCCTACTCGTTGTAATGAGTTTGAACTATATGTATGCTTTTTCAATGGCTGCATATGCACTATTATTCTTTGCTACTTTTTTATTAAACTTTGAAGATACAAAAACAATTGAAAAGAAACGTCAAAATACAAGTTTCATGGAAGTATTTCGGATTTTAAAAGAAATTCCAATTGCGTTTCGTGCTTTAATTTTAAGTATTATTCCACTTTTATTTATTGGCGGTTTCAATTTAATGGTTATAAATATTAGTGAAATGCAGCATGATACAACAATTAAAGGATTTATTTATACAATTGAAGGTTTATCTTTCATGCTTGGTGCGTTTGTCATAAAACGTTTATCAGAGCATGTTTCTTCATATAAATTACTATATATCTTTTCATTTTGTATTGCTTTTTCTCACTTATCACTCTTTTTCAGTGATATAAAATGGATGACGCTTGTATCTTTCGGTATGTTTGGATTTAGTGTTGGTTGCTTCTTTCCCGTTATGTCAACCATTTTCCAAACGAAAATTGATAAAAGCTACCACGGACGTATATTCTCATTCCGTAATATGTTTGACCGTGTCATGTTCCAAATTGTCTTACTCGGAACTGGCTTTTTCTTAGATACAATTGGATTGCAATATATGGTGCTTATCTTTGGTGTTCTTTCTTTATTTATTATTCTCATTTCAATATTACAGCAAAAACAACTAAGCAAAAATACTTCTCAAACACCGAATATGTAGGAGCCATCTCATTTTTGAGATGGCTTTCTTTATGATAAAATCAGTTCACCGAAATCTCCAGTTTTTATATTTCCGCTGTTTGCTTCATCAGTGTCGATGTGCATGTCTAAAGCATACGTATCCTTCACTCGGATTAACACTTGATGAAAAGTTAATCCTCTATCACCTTTAATTTTAACACTTACATATTGTCCATCACTCACTTGAAACTGCATTGCATCTTGTGGCGTCATATGAATGTGCCGCTCAGCAACAATTACCCCTTTATCAATTTGAATTTCACCATTTGGACCAATTAAGGTAATACCAGGTGTCCCATCAATGTTTCCCGATGAGCGAAGCGGAGCGTTTATACCGAGATTACGAGCATCAGTTTTTGAAATCTCTACTTGTGTAAATTTGCGAACAGGTCCGAGAATTCGTACTTTCACAATTTCAGCTTTCTCTGTTTTGATCGTAACTGTTTCTTCAGCTGCGAATTCTCCTGGCTGGGAAAGCTCTTTCGCTACCGTTAACTCATAGCCATTTCCAAAAAGCATTTCTAAATCTTCCTTTGTCACATGAATATGACGATTTGATACACCTATAGGAATTTGCTTCATTTCTATTTCTCCTTTTGTCGATATACACTTTTATTATTTCCTGCTTTTAAAAAATTAGCTATAAAATAGCAGATCCCCTAACAAATTGAGTTTTTGTATAAGTATTGTTTTTATTAAAAAATATACGGTAAAGGAAATTTTACCAAGCATTAACGGGCAGTAATACTCCCACCTCAAAATTCAGCAAAAGCAAAGAAGGTAGAGGGGAGATAAACTGCCCGTAAAAGCCCGATTGGTTCAACTAATAATCAGTGGGGGATGAAGAAAACCCCCACTGATTAAAGTTTCACTTTATCATCACTATTTTTATATCCCCACTAAAAATGGTAAAATATATTTGTGTGTGTTTTCAGAAGAATAAAATAATAAGAATACCAAGATAAGTTTTAATAACAACCATTGTATATTAGGAGGCGTTATTCATGAATTATAGGCTAGCGAATCGCATGGAAGCATTTCAATCATCAATTTTTAGTGAACTAGCAACATATAAAAAAAAGAAAGTAGCAGAAGGTCATGAAATAATTGATTTAAGTATTGGAAACCCGGATATGCCCCCTGCTGATATCGTCATAAATACACTTGTAAAGGCAGCAAACGAAAAGAATAATTATGGTTATACATTAACAGGTACACAAGAATTTCACGAAGCCGTAACAGAATATTATGAGATAAATCACCATGTAACTTTAAATGCTGACAATGAGGTCTTATTATTAATGGGATCGCAAGACGGACTTGTTCATTTACCGATGGTTTTTGCTGATTCAGACGATATAATTCTTGTTCCAGATCCAGGATACACTGCGTATGCAACAGGACTTGCAATGGCAGGAGCAACTCCATATTTTATGCCGTTAAAAAAAGAAAATCATTTTCTTCCTGATTTACATACGATTCCAATAGAAATTGCTCAAAAAGCAAAAATGATTATTTTAAACTTCCCTGGTAATCCTGTACCAGCAATGGCTACGAAGTCATTTTTTACTGATGTGATTGCCTTTGCAAAAAAACACAACATTATTGTCGTGCACGACTTTGCTTATTCTGAATTTTATTATGACGATCAAAAACCTATTAGTTTTCTATCCGTTCCTGGAGCAAAAGACGTTGGCGTAGAAATTAACTCTTTATCTAAAAGTTATAGTTTAGCCGGCAGCCGTATTGGTTACATAATTGGAAATGAAGAAATTGTCGGAGCGCTTAAGCAATTTAAATCAAACACAGACTACGGCGTCTTTCTTCCCATTCAAAAAGCAGCAACCGTTGCTTTAAAAAAGGGTGCTACATATTGTGCAGCAAATCGGATAATTTATCAAAAACGAAGAGATACACTTATTAATGGGCTAACAGAAGCTGGCTGGCATGTTGAAAAGCCACCTGGAAGTATGTTCATATGGGCTGAAATTCCAAAAGGCTATACTTCTTTAGAGTTCGCATATGCATTAATTGATCGTGCCAATGTCGTTGTTACACCAGGTCATGCATTTGGTCCGCATGGAGAAGGTTTTGTTCGCATTGCTCTTGTTCAAAATGAAGAAAAATTAAAACAAGTAGTTAACAACATTAAAAATAGTGGCATTTTTTCTAACGAAGATGCTTTAATCAAAAATTAGTTACATTTTTCTGCTCTTTTCTATATACAAGTAAAAAAACGGCATGTCCTTTTAGAAGAGACGAGCGAAACAGCTCGCTAGTGTGTTAACTCCACTGACGTTAATCATCCAGGTCGAAACGTTAGAAACCCCCACTTCCAGCTTTGGTAAGTGGGGGAGTATTCATTAAGATCCTTTTGCTCCATAATCTTTAATGTTTATTTTTACGCTATATTTAATTGGAACTTTACTAAATGTTTTATCCCAATCTTTTTTGACTTTTTCCCATACTTTTGGATTCTTAATTCTTAATCTGTTTCCAAACCCAGCAACGTCAACCTCATATTCTTTTTGTATCTTTTTTAATGTGTGCTCTACTAGTTGATTCACTTCTTGTATAGCAGCTTTTTCTGCTCTTTTTAGAAATTTATTATTAAAAAGATTTCCCGAAGTAGCCCAATTTTCAGATATTCGCCCCTCTGATTCGATTTTTACATCAAAAGAAATTTTGTTTCCTTTAACATGTGGGGTGATTGTACTTTTCATAGACGCTACTTCATACATAATCGGTTGGCCTGTCTCTTTATCAATCCCTTTTACTAAACCACCTTTCCCTTTCCCTGTTATCCATGTTAAACCTTCCAATTCCTTTTCAGACAAAAAACCATGCAATTTTTTTGTCTTTCCTTTTATAATAGCAGCCCCCGAAAACTTTACTTCTCCTTTTGATGAAATAACATTTTGCAAAAGAAAACTGGATTCTGATTGCATTTTTCCTGGCAATTTAGCAAGAGGAACAGGAGGCAAGATTCTTGACGTTCTATATTGATTATCTGCAATTCCATAAAGGCGAAGCGCTGGAATTTCTCCTGTTTCCTTCATTTCTAGCGCCTTACTAGCTCGGCCTTTGCTAATTAACATGAGGCAACTTGGTCGAATTTCATTATCACGAAGATAAATATCCAGTATTTTTTTCAAGCTATACGTACGCGCCAGATTTGCACTAATAACGATCACCTTCGTATGATGGAAAATTACAGGACGATCTCTTCTCAATGAAACTTCACGAATCATTTGATGCAGAGAATCTCCGGTTTCGGAAACATTCGTATAAGCTTTCCCTTGCGATGCCCCGCCCTTCCCACCTCCACCTGATGCTTGCGGTTTAACGAATTGATAAGTGGAGGTAATCAGGTTCTTTTTTGCATATCCCCCGCCTTCTTCTTCTAGTCCTTTTTCAGCAGCCGACTCCTTTCCTTTATCGAATGCTAGACCGACTTCAAAACCAAGCTCTTCAATTTCATGACTGCTCCAGCATCCTGTAAGAGAAAAAAGTAAAAGTACCGACGATAAAATAAGGAGGAATCGTATATTTTTATGATTTTGTTTCATATTTTCGTTTCCTCCACCTCACAATCATCAGAAGAAAAATTGGCAATACACCAAATAAACACAAAGCAGCATTCCCAATCATATCCCCAAATTTGAATAGATCATTCGTATTTTTAGGAATTAAAGCAATTATATAAACGATTGGCAGTAATGCATACAAAAATGAGTGAATGTTCTTTTTAAAAAGTTGAGCCAAGCCAAGTGCAGCCGCATAGTAACAAATTGTATAAGTTGAAAAGATTTGCATAATCCATATTACAAGTAATAAAGATTCAAACCTTTCAAATATTAAACCAGGAATTTCAAAACTTCTCATAAGATCAAAGGTTGGCCATGTTCTCGTTACTACTCCATCAATAGAAAAAGCTCCAATTACCATCACAACAGTAATTACATAAAAGATCAAAGGAATAGTAATTCCAACTAGTACAACCTTTACACCTTTGTTTGGCTGCTCCATAAACACCAACAGGAGCAACATGATTTCCGCACCTGAATAAGCGAGAGTTGTTGTTTTGATCCCTTTTAGTACTGGCATAACACCTAACCCTAACACTGGACGGAGATTATCTATCTCAAATATTCCGATACTCATAAAGGCGGTTAACAAAAAAATAAAGATTGTAATCGGAAATATAATCCCAAACATACGCGCCATCGGATTGATGCCACCCATCATCAAATAGAGTCCCACCCACATAAACGTCATGATAATAGCCCAGCCAGGGGTTCCTTCCAGTAAAAAGAAACTTGTTACTTCCTCCAATATTCTTACTTCAAATGAAGAAAGCGTAAAAAAGTAAATGATAATAAATAGACTAAGTAACCCGCCTATCCATTTTCCTACAATGTCTTGGCTATACTGATAAAACGTTTTATCGGGAAATTGTTGGCTTAATTTGACCATGATTACTCCCGTAACCATCGCAATCAACCCGCCTAAAATAACAGTTATCCAAACATCTGGTGTCTCCACTTTTTCGGCAGCTGTTCTAGGCAAGGTGAGAATACCTGCCGCAAGTACATAATTGATCATAATAACAGCCGCTTGCGAAGTCTCAATTCGATCTTTAGGATTGGTAATCATCGCTAGTCACTTCCTTTTCAAAGTAAGCTATCCTTTTCGTATTGGATCTTTCGGATGCAGCATCTTTGGGCGACGTTTCATCATTTGAAATGGAACACGAATGATAAAGTCTTTCCAATCACTTGATCGATAAGGAACAGCTGGACTAACATAGGGCACACCAAAACTCTTCAGCTTCACTAAATGACTACATAAGAAGAGAAAAAACAAAATGAGGCCGTACAATCCAAACAACGCAGCGCAAAACATGCCCACAAACCGCAGGATACGAAGTGGAATCGCTGTACTATAAGGTGAGAGAGCAAAGGAAGAAATGGCCGTTGCAGCTACTACGATAACCATCATAGGACTAACAATCCCCGCTTCCACCGCAGCTTGTCCAATGATCAGACCGCCAACGATCCCCATTGCCGAGCCAATTGGTTTTGGCAACCGCAGTCCAGCTTCTCGTAAAATTTCGATAGCTATTTCCATAAGAAGTGCTTCTATAAATGCAGGAAATGGAACACCTTCTCGTCCTCCTAAAATAGAAATAGCTAACTTGGTCGGAATCAATCCAGGGTGAAACGAGATAAAGGAAATATACAAGGCGGGTGTAAAAAGAGAAACGATAGCTGCTCCAAAACGTAATAAGCGGATGAGAGTTCCTGGAATCCAACGTTCATAATAATCTTCTGGCGATTGCATCATCATACTAAATGTAACAGGAGCAATTAATGCAAAAGGTGTTCCGTCTAATAAAATTGCAACCCGCCCTTCCATCAATGCTGCAATGACCCGATCAGGACGCTCCGTACTCTGCACCTGCGCAAAAGGGCTAAGATAATTATCTTCGATGAGCTGCTCTACATAACCTGATTCTGGTACATTATCAATGTCAATTTTTTGAATTCTCCTCTTCACCTCTTCTACTAACTCCGAATCAGCAATCTCTTTCATATAAGCGACGACAAGTTCTTTTTTTGCCCGTTTTCCTACTTGGAATTTCACTAATGATAATCCTGTATTTTCACCATGACGTCGTAAAAGAGCAGTATTATCGCTTAAAATTTCTGTGAAACCGATCCGCGGACCCCTTACTGATACTTCTGATATAGGTTCTTCTACGTTCCGGGTTCTCCCTTTCGTTGTACTGAGAATCAACACATATGATGAGCCATCAATCAAAAGTGCGGTTGAGCCTGTTAGTACCTTTGACATTAAACCTTTTATCTCATGAACTTCTTTTATTTCACTAATAGAAAGGACTTGCTCTTTAATAAACTCTTTTGAAACCGTACCTTTCTTATAAGATGAGTCATGTTTATATTCTTTATAAAAATCAATCATTAATGATTTCATAATATGTGTGTCGATGAGCTCTTTATCTGACAAACCCTCCACAAAAATGATTGCTGCCCGAATACCTGTACGTCCAATGTTAAACTCCCGAAAGTGTACATCTGAGTTTTCACTAATTTCTTTCTTTACAAGTTCCAGATCTACCGTAAAGTCGCCTGTGAAGTTTTCAGATGTGGTTTGAATGGACATAATCCCTTGCTTATTTTCATTTATATTCGCTGTCTTTTTCATTTGTTGATTTTTTGACTCCCGCTCTCTCATTCATATCACTCTTTCTCTTAAAAAAGCTTATTATATCCGCCTAATACGAAACTTCACTAGCAATCACCGGCTTTGGTATCCTACTACGGTACATGTTTATCAGACTGAGAGGTTGTTGATAAAGCTAGCCTATTGTGACTGACTTCAAAATGGATACAGTAAATCATTCATTCCGCTACTTTCCCTCTAATGTATGGATCCAACTAAAAAATTTTGAAATCACATATGGGACGAACAATACAATAAAAGCTTGTCCAAATACTTTCCATTCCGGAAGATAGGCAACAATTGTTTTCCACATTTTAACCATCCTATATCATTGGAATTTCATACGTAATTATTATGTGTGATGTACGGAAATTTAATCCAATGAATACAATATAAAAATGCAAACGAAACAGAGGTCACGCTATGAAGCATGACCTCTGTTTCGTTTATTTATCCTGGGTATAAGTATTTACATTGAGTGTTGATAAAAAAGGGCTTAGTTCTTTTTTATAATAAATATATAACTCGTGCATAGCACGTGTGCAAGCAGTATAGAAAAGCTTACGTTCACTTTCTTTTCTATATTGTTGATTTGAAGCATTATAAATAATAACAGCGTCAAACTCTACACCTTTCGCTAAATATGAAGGTATAATAAGTACTCCCGAATCAAACGAAGCTGTTTCTTTTTGAATGAGATGAATTTGTACATGTTGCTGTAGTAAGTCATATACCAATTTACTTTCCTCAGCAGTTTTACAAATAATCGCTATCGTTTTGTGATTATTTTTTTGCAAATATTTAATCCGATTTACAATTTTTCGATGTAATTCCTCATCTGATTCTACTGCTGTTATAACAGGTTTTCTCCCCTCGCGTTCAAAGGGTTCAATACAGTTTCCGCCTGAAATCAGTTGCCTTGTGAATTCAATAATTTGTTTCGTTGAACGATAACTACGTGTAAGTGCAATTCTCTTGCTTTTTCCCTCTCCATACAACGCATATAATTGCGAAAATCCATTTTCAGCCGCATGTACATGTATCGTTTGATTAAAATCACCAAGTACCGTCATTTTACTATGTGGAAATAATCGCTTCAAAAAGGTGAATTGAAAAACAGAATAATCTTGTGCTTCATCAATAAATATATGCATTACAGATGTGTTTCGTTGTAAGTCTTTCAACTGATCTTTTAAATATAAATAAGGCGTCGCATCCTCATAAGTCATATAATAATCCCGTATACGACTAACTGTTTCTTCACATATTTTTTTCCAACATGACGGTAAGTTGTTATGATCTGTGAATTGTTTTACAAATAACGGATCAGTAAATAACTGTAAATAAATAGCGGTCATATTAATAAATTGAAACTGTTTCACACGTTTACGAAGTGGTTTAAAATGTTTTTTCACAACCATTGTGGCTAACATTTGTTGTTCACGTTCAAAATCATCAAATGTATTCGTGGCATTTTGTCTCTCTTGTTGCAGTTTTTTATGGATTTTTGCATACGTTTCTTTATCAAATAGCTGTATTTCCTCTTCAACCCAAAGTTCTTTTCGCTCTAACTGCTCTCTTTTCTTTAATTCTTTCAGTAACCACTCAGAAATTAATTTTATTCGATTCGGAATCCGCATAGATTCAGGAAAAGAATAAAATTTCTCTAGAATTTCTTCTTTCGATATTAAAACTTTCCTGCGAAATTTCACGTCTTTAAAAATCATTCCAGCTTGTTTCAAATATGCCACATAACTGTCTACAACTTTAACAAAATGTGCACTTGCTTTATATTGAATACCTTGCATACGTATTAAATATTCTGCGTCTTCTTTCTCTGAAAGTACATATTCCATTTGCGTAAACGGATCTTCTACATGAAACGTTTTTTCGATTTGCTCCTCTATATACTCTTGAAATGTGGTTTGTCTCATATTCTCTTCTCCTAATTCAGGAAGAACAGTCGAAATATAACTATTAAACATTGGATTAGGAGAAAAAAGAATGATTTGATCTGCATGTAATGTATCTCGATATCGATATAATAAATAAGCCACACGCTGCAATGCAGCCGATGTTTTTCCACTCCCTGCTGCTCCTTGTACAATGAGTAGATGACTCGTTTCATTACGAATAATTAGATTTTGTTCTTTCTGAATCGTAGAAACGATACTTTTCATTTGTGTATTTGCATTCTTTCCTAACACTTCTTGCAATAATGCATCACCAATTGTTACTCCAGAATCAAACATGCTATCCATATGACCGTTACGAATGATAAATTGTCTCTTTAAAGTTACTTCTCCTGTAATCATTTCATTTTGCGCCTTATACATGGCTAATCCTAACGAAGAATCATAATACAAACTGGATATTGGCGCCCTCCAATCATAAACAAGAAATTGTTCTGTACTCTCATCAAAAAACGAATGAATGCCAAGGTAAATTTGATCTGAACTTCTTTCACCATCTTCTAAAAAATCAATTCTCCCAAAATACGGGGATTGCTCCAGTCGTTTTAACATTGTAAGCTGCTTATCTGCATGATAGTGACTGCGTTCTCTTTCAGCTAACAACTCTGCTTGTTGCTTTATACTTGCCGCTGTTTCAACGGCCTCTTCAGCATTATCGAAGTTAGTCGTTACATCGTTCCAAAAGTTTTTTCGAATTTGAACTACTTCTTTCTTTCCGCTACTTACATATTGTTGAAGACTATTTATGTGTACTTTAATTTTCTGTACAACTTCCTCTATTCGTTTTTGTTCCCTCTTCCACTCTTGTTCATACTGCTCCATATTGTCACTCCTTATCGACAAAAAAATTTGACCAAAAGTTTGACAAACATAGGTGTTTTTGATAAAATTAAATTGGGTAATTATTGAATAAAATAAAATATTTTCTAATGATCATTTTTTTATTTTAACATATACATCTTTCTTAGTTCAATAAAAATTAATGCAATTATCTAAACAATTTAACTATATATGAGAGATCAAATAAAAAATCGATTCCCTATTTAGGAATCGATTTTTTTGACGTATTCAATTACTTCTTATCCTTTTATCTTATTGAATTCCGATTACTCTACTATTTCCGTTCTTCGCAATTTGGACTTTTGCATACATCCCTCCCCCTTTCACAAGGTGAACAGGAACTCCATGTGTACTTCCAATCGTAACATATCCATAATTCATAAATCCTTTAATCCAAATTCCTTTTTCTTTCGGGTAGTCACCGAGCTTTATTTGATCTATATGATAATTCTTTTCTTGTTCTTTTTTCAATTTTATATACACAGGTGTTTTTGTTTCATTTTTTATTTCACGTTTCAACATCATTTCATTTGCTTCCGCTTCTATTTTGAAAGAAAACCATACTTTTTTCATATCCCCTAATTCTGTAACCGGATTTTCCAATTCTAGCAATACAATATTACTGTTATAATAATTCATTTCTTGTTGTGTAACAGTACCTAGTAATATAAACACAGAAAATATACCTACTAACCATATATGTTTTTTCTTATATGTTCCGTTATATTTTATTATGTTCTCTTGTTTTTGCTGCTTATTTGTTAATAACAATACAATCCCTGCCACAAACAACATCCCGCTCAATCCGTAGTTTCCAATATAATTTGTCTCATACATAATAAAATTCGTAAATAAATAGATTACAATGCCAATCCGCTTCATTACAATATCTCTTACATACAACACGCCTAATACAAGAAGTAATATATATCCACCATGTGCGCTTACAATAAACCAATAATCAACTCCTTCGTATTTCCCTAACAAATAGAAAAATGCATATACCATTCCAAATCCAATACTATGTCTGAATAAAAATTTGTTTTTCCGTACAATCGCAAAAATGAAAAATCCGATATGAATGAATACGAGATAACTCATACTTGTTGTATATTCCGCATCTCTCATACATTCACTTACTATAATTCCTTCCAATAGCCACCATAAACTATGTTGTTCTGCCTTATGCTTTGCGAATAACCAATACCCAAATATACAACTAGCATACAACAATCCCCATATGTAATGGTGATCTGTTACAAGCGTTGTAATCCCCGACATGATAGCGAAAACAAATAAAAATATCCGCAAAAATTTTGCTGTTATTTTTTTATATCCCAAAATTCCAAGTACACTTAGCGTAGCGCTTACAATCATGATTATGCTGCTTTCTCTTACTGTTTCCCATAAAATGAAGTAAAGACTCGCAAGAAATAGAATACTACCTATTGAGCTTACGAAAACATATAGCACGTACTCTCCTATTCTCCGATGGTTTATGTTCGTTTGATTCTTTTTTTCTCGCCAAGAGAGATATTGCTGTGAAATAACAACAAACAAACCAACAAGTCCCATCAATATATAAGAAATATTCATAGTTAAATTTACAAATAGATTTGTAATGTCTACCAATGCATACAATGACCATGCTGTTAAGATTGCACCAGTTGTTATTTTATACAAATTTTTTTCTTTTACTTTTTTGAATACCGTAATGTATACAACTGTCATGAAAATTGCACACACTACTTTTATCAAATAATTCGGTTCTCCTCCATCGTATAATCGTTCAAGGTACACTGTCCACAATCCTAATAAACTAGTTGTATAAAATACAAAACATCCTGCCATTCCCCTTCCGAATCGGTACCATATAACTGAAGCAACAGTTATCATAGTAGATTGCCACTTGTCCGTGAAAGCAAACCATGTTATTTCATCGATATTTAATAAAAAGAAAAACATTGCTCCGCCGCTCAGCACATACCACTCCGCTTTTTTATCAGTTATATACAAATATAACACCGGGAGTAACCAACTAATTGAAAGCCATAACTCTTCATTTTCTATACCGTAAATGTTTCGAAACATCCAACATGACCATCCATAAGCCAGATAGATCGTTACACCCATACCTCTTATAAATAACACATTTGCAAACATTACTTTTCTTATTACAAAATAGCCCCCAAGCGCAAGAAGAGGTACCCCTAGTACGGCTAAACTTTGATAAACCGTCGCCCACGAGTAACGCATCGTCATCATTAAAACGATATAAGCACCAAGTAAAGACCATACTCCAAGTATTCTAACAATATCATCTTTCCAGTCCCTCATTCCCCATCCCTCCTTCTATAAGTGTATTCTTTTTATACATATTTTCCGCTTAGAATTTGTATATTTCCCCATTTGTAATTTTAGTTGCGAAATCTATGAAAAAAAAGCTCAATGTTTCTCCTTTTTCATAGAAACATCGAGCATCTTACACACTCTATGCTAAATAAATTCATTTTTATTCCTCGACATATACATCGCTGCTATGCAGAACAAAACATGGCTGCTACTTGCTGTCTATCTTTGTTTTAAACTTTGCACGTGGCAGGAAAAGGAACTGACCGCCTCTATGCATGGCCAGTTGCTCTCGTCTCCTCCCCTAAAAAATTGGTTTTTATGTCATTTTTTCAATTTGTATTTATATATAGACAACCGTCTTAGCTTTTCTATTCATACTATAATAATTCCTTTATAGCGTTTATCACGACCTTTGGATTCTCTAATTGAATCGAATGACCATTCTCTGTTTGAATATGCTTCATACAGTTCGTTAGTTGACATAAAAGTTGCTGCTGCTCTTTCCATATAGGATCTGAATTATTAGAACTTATGACAACTACCGGCAAGTTTTCACGTAAATTTTCTGCTCGTTTTACTTGTTTTGCTGATTCTTCACTGTACAACATTTCTTTATAAACCGCTTCATATGCACCAGGAGTATATCCCACGTGTTTTACATGATTTTGAACTTGCGCCGGAAGACTTCTTCCTCCTACCGGTATTTTTAATAGGCGCGGCAAACCAATGGTAGAGGTGATATATCCTAATCTCATCTGCTTTAAGCTTTTTACGTATTGCTGCGACCTATCTGTATGCATTTCCTCTTTCAAGTATCGATTTTCATGTACCGCATCAACTAATACAATTCCTGCTACTTCATTAGGATATCGACTTGCAAATAAGCGCATATTTAGTCCTGCAAATGAATGTCCCACTAAAATATAAGGAGGAGAAATCCCCATTTTGTCTAAAGCCATTTTCAAATCATTCACTACTTCTTGACTAGTCGATAAACCACTTCTCGTATCACTCCAACCATATCCAGCCCGGTCAAAAGAAACTACTCTTGTAAACTTTGATAATTCAGGCTGGACAAGACACCAGGCTAAACAATTACCACTTAAACCTGCATCTAAAATAACAGTAGGATTTCCATTTTCTTCACCAGAAACAATAGAATGAACGCTGCGACCATCGACTTTCACGATACTTCCAGGTTCTTTCGTTTCATTCTTTTTTCTTATGTACAGATTTCCCGCTGTAAACGGAAATAGTACTGTGCTAATTGCTGTTTTTATAAGATAATCAGTTTGAAAAGCCATAACAATAATTGTACCCCCATCCAACTTTTTGAAAATTGCTGTTACTCTTATTAACTAGAGTTCATCCTCCGAAAATAAGCAAATTCATTTTATTCCTCTCCAAACTAATTATTCGTCGTTCATTATGAAATCTCTTTTAAACATTGTTTATTTTCACCAAAATTCAAAAAATTTATCCTATTTTTAAATTTCAGGGTTTACAAACGGAACCCAACTGTATATACTTACTTACATAAGAAAAAATTTCCAAAGGAGGTCGAATGATATGATGAAAGTAACTGTATATGTAGCACTTGTTTCACAATCAAATAAATATTCGACCATCCATATGGGGAATTGAAAATCGCGTTTACTATGATTTAAATTATTCTGCCACAGGAGGTCGGATGCCTTCCTGTGGCTTTTTCATGTCTTGCCGCAGGAGCACTATGTCTCTCTGTGGCTTTTTTGTGCGATTTTCATATTCTTACAATTTTACACATTTGAAGGGAGTTAAAAATAATATGACATTTCACGTATTCTTTTTAACGATAACGATTCAAAAAAACCGTCTATCTGAAGATGAACTTGAACATAAACAACGTGTTCAACAAATCGTGGACGAAGTAAAAGATCGTCAAATATCGTTTTATAACCATCTGTAATTTTAAATACCCAAAAACGATGAAAGGAGATATTTAAAATGTTTTTATCTAAGTGGAAAATTATGATTTGGATTGTAGAGGTAGACTCCGCATAACAAAATGCGTATTTTTTAGGATTGGAATATGAATAAATGAAATTTTTGAAAATTCCCTCTGTCAAGCTTGCAATATGCAGGAATACAATTTGCAAAATCTAAAAAACTACTGTTTGAATAGTTCGAGAGAAATCATTTTTTAAATTAGAAACATGCTCTCATCAATTGACCTTTTATCGGTTAAAATCTGATATGCAAACAAAAACAAGGTTGCTATAAATAATTATAAGCAACCTTGTTCACAATTTTTATTCATTACTTCTTTAAAAATCTAATGCATTTACTTTATCTTTTACTGTATTCACTTTCTGAGGTTGATGAGAAAGTTGGCTACATTCACGAAACGCAAAATGTTTACAGCCTATACACTTTTTCGTATCTAAATGTTCTAAAGCGTAGTTAATTGCATCTCCTGTATGCTCAAAGAAGTTCTGTTCCTCAATCTCATCATATAGTCCATTTCTAACTAAAGTTGTTTTTAGTTCAGATTGAATTCCTGAGACTAGAAGTATTCCATCTTGTTGTTTAAAAGAATGAACAATACTTCTAAAGTAAGACTCTCCTGTCGTATCAATAAAAGGAACTTTTCCCATTCGTAATATTAAAACCTTAGGTTTATAATGAATGGTTGCTAATATATTTTGTTCAAATGTTTGAGCGGCTCCAAAGAATAATGGACCTTCTATTGTATAAATACTAATTTGTGGACAATCATGAGCTTTATTTACCACATGTGGTAACAATTTTTCATTCTTTTTCGAATGATCCGGAAGTACTTTAGATATAACTAGCATGTTGCTCATACGTTTTGTAAATAAAATAATAGCTAAAATAAGACCGATTTCTACAGCTGTTGTTAAACTTGTAAATACAGTTAACAAAAATGTTACAACTAATACAAGCGAATCTCCACTCTTCATTTTAAGAATATGAGCAAAATGTTTTTGTTCACTCATGTTCCAAGCTACTACCATTAAAATGGGAGCCATACTTGCAAGTGGAATATGCGAAGCATATGGAGCTAATAATATAAGTATTAATAAAACAAAGATTCCATGAATAACACCTGATATCGGCGAAGTAGCTCCGCTCTTAATATTAGTTGCTGTTCGAGCAATTGCTCCAGTTGCTGGAATACCTCCAAATAATGGTGTCACAATATTAGCAATTCCTTGACCAATAAGTTCTTTGTTACTGTTGTGTTTACTATTTGTCATACCATCTGCCACGACAGCGGATAGAAGAGATTCAATACCACCGAGCATCGCAATTACAAATGCCGGACCCATCAGCTGTTCGATGCGCTCGAACGTAATTTCTGGTACATGGAAACGCGGAAGTGTATTAGGTATCGTACCATATGCTGTACCGATAGTCGGTACATGGTCTGAGAAAAATACCGTCGCAATTAAAGTTGAAATTACAATAGCTACTAATGAACCAGGTACTTTGGGAAAGATTTTTGGTGTTACAAGTATAACAACAAGGCAAATGAAAGCTGTTATAATGCTATAAAAATTAATGGTATCAATATGAATAAAGATTTCGTTCAGATTCGCTATAAATGCCTCATGCTTTTTTATACCGGTTAAACCTAAAAAGCCAGCAATTTGTCCCGTGAAAATAGTAACAGCAATACCTGATGTAAAACCAATTGTTACAGGACGGGGGATAAACTTAATTAAAGATCCCAATTTAAAAATCCCCATTAAACATAAAAGAATTCCAGCTAATAAACCCGCCAGTAATAAATTTTCATATCCATAGGTAATTACAATACTTAAAAGAATCGGAACAAAAGCACCTGTCGGCCCTCCTATTTGATATTTTGAACCACCAAATAGCGCAGTAAGAATTCCAGCAATACATGTAGTATAAATTCCATACTCGGGTTTAACTCCAGAAGCTATAGCAAAAGACATAGCAAGTGGAATTGCAACAACTCCGACAATCGTTCCTGAAAGAAGATCCTTTTGAAAGTGCCCCAATGAGTATCCTTCAAATCTTCCTGTAAATAACCCTTTCATTATAAACCCTTCTTTTCTGTTTTAATAAATCTTACTTTTTCCGAAAAATTAACTACCTCTTAATAAATTTGAATTGTAAATACATTGTTGAATAATAACTTCTTTCTTAACTTCGATACTCAACCCCCTCCTTAACTATTGTTTTATCATCTTCTTCTAACATTGAAATCGTATCAATTAGATGGTTGTTAAAAATGGCACGTGCAACTTCAAGTAAATTCATAATCATCGGATCTCGAAGAGAATATAAAACTCGTTTCCCATCTTTCGTACCAACAACAATGTTTTTTGCACGTAATACACTTAGTTGTTGTGAAACAGCAGAACCTTCCTTATTAAGAATGCTTTGGAGTTCATTCACACTTTTTTCACCCTCTGACAGTAATTCAAGAATACGAATCCGTAAAGGATGTGATAAAGCTTTAAAAAAATCAGCCTTAAACTGTTGCATTTCATTTCCCATTCAAACGCCTCCGTTACTTACTTATCATTTTAAAGAATTTAGCAGTATTCTACACATCTTCAAATGTTTGAATATGTATAGAATACTGCTATCGTTAATAATTTTCAATACAAATTTTAAATATAGGGAATGAATAACCCATACGTATTCATGCTTAGAACGAAAGAAGACCGGTTACAGTCTGTAACCGGTCTTCTTTCTCAGAGTGTTGGGAAACCCTTTGGGTTTCCCAACCTCTGATGACCTTTATTGTAACTATGTATAAAAAAATTGTACGAAACAATAAAAAATAAGAAAAACAGCCCTTCAACTGA
>NZ_KB910949.1 GCF_000383235.1 Bacillus sp. 123MFChir2 | reverse complement strand
GTTTGTTCTAACTTTTTTTGAGTGTTTTCTACATAAACAGGAAGGAGCTCTTTTTGAGAGGAAATGATGGTTTGTGCTTGTAAAACTGCATCTTCACAATAACGTTTATTTAAGGAATACACATGTTGTAATTTCTTGATCAATTCTTTATCGTGATGTCCTTCTGTTAAACGATTAAAACTATAACGTTTAGCACTTTCAAATGTACGAATCAAATCAAGAAGTTGTTCCCTTTGTTCTCCTGTGATGGTTTTTATTATCTTTTATAAATTTTTTTGAAACTGTCGAAACCTCCTCTACATACTGTATGTACATATTGTACCAAGCGCAATAAAAGGTGCAAAGGGGAGTGGTTCGTTATATGTCATGCGTTTAAGAATAATAAAAATGATAAGAAAACAAAGACCAAATAAGGATGAGAAAAAAAGTGACAACAGTATCATTTTTGTTCCAACGACAAACCCAAGTAAAGTAAATAATTTCACATCCCCTCCTCCAATTCCGTTTGGATAAATAGCTTGAATGATATATAAGAGCATAAACATAACCATTGCTGCTAACAATCCATCCCACCATAGCGAGGGCTGTATAAAAAAACGTTCTATTAGAAATAGTCCTGTAAAAAAGCATAAAATTCGATTTGGAATTACCATATAAAGAAGATCTGTAATGGAAACAATGAAAAGAAGTGATAGCAGCGTCCACACGATAATGAGCTGCTCGTTGAAACCAACAGAAACTGCCGCAAGAAGAAACAATATTCCTGCAATGCCTTCAAATAAAGGATGCAAATATGAGATTTTTATATTACAATGCGTGCACCTTCCTTTTTGGATACAAAATGATAAAATAGGGATCAACTCTTTGAGTTGTAATACGTGGGAACAATGAGAACAATATGAGCGTGGTTTTATAATGGAATATCCGAGTGGAATACGATAAGCAACAACGTGATAGAATGAACCTAATATCAAACCAGTGAAAAAAGCATATACATAAAATAGCATTTCATCCTCCCCTTTCGCGCCTAGTATAACAGGAAAAGGTAACACATTGTATTTTCAAAAATGTATCTTTCTTCATAAAAAAACAGGCCCTTATTAGGCCTGTCCTTCCATTTTATACAACAAAATAAAATGCTTTTAATGGTCCATGCACACCAACAACTAGGTTCATTTCAATGTCAGCAGAGTTACTTGGCCCTGTAATAAAATTAATACAAGAAGCTGGTGCCTCTCCATTTTCTACACGTTTATTCAAATCACATACCGCTTGTGTGATACGGGGCACGATTGTTTCACGTGGAATAATCGCTACATAAATAGTCGGTAAAAAGTGTAAGGAACGTCCTCTTCCTTTATGACTTTGCACAACAATTGTACCTGATTCCGCTAATGTATAATCACTAAACGAAATTCCGATATTTGCTTTTTCCGCTAACTTCATGTTTTCTTCTTTCTTTGCTGGATCCCAAGTATTTACTTCTACGCTTTCACCTGGAAGTTCCGTTTCAAACAATTGTCCAAGTCCATACTCTTCAAAACGATCATCTTGAGATAACATAATTGGGCCGCCGCCGTTTTCAGTGATAACACTCTTAATTGCAGCACTTAATTCATTTCGATTCGTTTCAACAACAGTCGTATGAATGTTGTTACATTGCTTTTTAAATACTTCTAATAATTCCTCTTGTGAGTAATCATTTAACGTTTCTACATTTATATTATTTTTCCATTTAGGACGCTGTACCCCTTCTGTTTTGCGTTCACGTCCAAGCTGTTTTGCGATATTTTCTAAAAATGAATCGCGGTTTTGAATCGTTCCTGCCATTAGTTATTCCCGCCTTTCTTATGCTCTTTATACCAATCGCGGAATCTTTCTTTGCTTGGCGCTGGGAACTCGCGAATTTCCGTCCAATTTTTCAGCGGTCCCACACCTTTAGAAACGCGGTTTCCGGATGTGAATGGGCTCATTGCAGCTGGCGCCATTTTCGATCCCATTTTGTATAAAGCAGCTGACGAAGCACCCATACTAAACATCTTCATCGCAAGCTTTTCTGCAAGTGGTGCACGTCCTTCTTTTTCCACAATTACTTGGCGGTGTTTTAATAACAAGTCATGTAATGGAATTTTTACTGGACAAGCTTCTGTACATGCTCCGCATAAACTAGATGCATATGGAAGTTCTTTATAATCATCGTATCCACCTAGAAGCGGTGTTAATACTGCACCAATTGGTCCAGGATAAATGGATCCGTAAGAGTGACCACCAACATGACGATATACAGGACATACATTGATACATGCTGCACAGCGAATACATTGCAGCACTTCACGGAACTCAGAACCTAAAATTTCAGAACGGCCATTATCGACAACAACTAAATGAAACTCTTCCGGTCCATCTACTTCATCTTCTTGAATTGGTCCTGCTACGGTTATATAACTTGTTAGTTTTTGACCAACAGCGCTGCGACATAGTAAACCAACAAGAACATCAAGCTCTTCCATCGTTGGAACCATACGTTCCATACCCATTACCGCAATTTGTGTTTTCGGAATAGACATAACAAGGTCTGCGTTTCCTTCATTTGTTACTAAACAAAGAGAACCTGTGTTAGCAACTGCAAAGTTACATCCTGTTACTCCGATTTCTGCATCCATAAATTTTTCACGAAGAATTTTACGAACAAATTTCGTCATTTCATATGGATCATCCGATTTTTCATATCCTAATTTTTCTTTAAATACATCACGAATTTGCGTTCTATTTTTATGTAGTGCTGGCGCAACAATATGAGATGGCGGATCATTATCTACTTGTAAAATATACTCTCCTAAGTCACTCTCAACGACTTCACAGCCAATTTCTTGAAGAACATGGTTCATACCAATCTCTTCTGTTACCATTGATTTTGATTTCACAACTTTTTTCGCTTGTTTCTTTTCAGCTACTTGTTTAATATATTCAGCTGCTTCTTCTTTCGTTTTCGCAAAGAAAACATGACCGCCTCGCTTTGATACATTTTCGCTTAGTTGCATTAAATAATAATCTAAGTTTTCTAGCGTATGCTGACGGATTTGTTCACCAAGATCTCGCCATTCTTCCCAGTTACCTAACTCTTCAGCTGCTTCTAAACGTTTTGTATATAAACGCGTTTGTGCAGATGATACTGCCCCGCGCATAAACGAATCTTGAAGATTTTCACCAACACGATCATTAAATTTTTTATCACTTGTTTTCATAGACATAGCTTACTTCCCCCTTCATCAGCGGCTATTCAATACTTCAGCAATATGCATTACTTTTACATTTTTTCCCAAACGCTCTATACGCCCGCCAATGTTTAACAAACACCCACAATCTGCTCCAATTAAATAATCAGCACCTGTTTCCATGACACTATCAACTTTTTCATCTACCATCTGTTCAGAAATTGGCGTCATTTTTACCGAGAACGTTCCGCCAAAACCACAACAATTTTGTACATTTGGTAGTTCTCTCACTTCTAAGCCCTTCACATTTGATAATAAAATACCTGGAGCTTCTTTTACTCCTAGTATACGCGTCATGTGACAAGATTTATGGACCGTTGCTACACCATCCAAACGAGCACCAACGTCAGTAACTTTTAGCACATCAACAATAAATTGTGTCAATTCATATGTTTTTTCAGCTACTTTTTGCGCACGCGGTGCCCATTCTGGATCATCTTTAAATACATGTGGATACTCGTGAAACATTGTCGCACAAGAACCAGAAGGTGTAACGATATACTCAGCATTTTCAAATGTGCTAATCATATGCTTCATTGCTTCTTTTGCCGCCTCTACATGGCCACTATTGTAAGCAGGTTGCCCACAACAAACTTGCGCTTCCGGAAATTCAATTTCACAACCTAATCGCTCTAAAATTTCAACCGTCGCTTTGCCGACATTTGTTTCAAACATATCGACTAAGCATGTAACAAACAATGTAACTTTCATATTATAGTTCCCCCTCATTTCAACTCAGCCAACATTCATATGGTCATCAGATGATTTGTTAAAAAAGAAAGAAGTAAGACATGAACTGCTCTTATTCCCCCTTTAGAAAACGCTTTCTTACACTTTCTCTATTTTATCAAATAAAGTTTTGAAAGCATAAAATTACGAATTTGTTTCTTCAATACCTGTGACCATACATTCTACATTCGTTAGGTGATCTTGCATTGCTTGTTGCGCTGCTGCAACATCATTCTCTAACACTGCTTCATAAATTTTTCGATGCTCTTCTAGAAGTCGTTCTGCTGTTGTTTGTTCACCATATAAAATAATTCGTCTTGTTTCACCGATTGCTTCAGCAATCATTTCAGAAACATGGTTCATCAATTCTAACAAAATATTGTTATGTGAAGCTTCCGCAATTGCCATATGGAAATGAAAATCTGCTTTTTCACCAGCTTGCTCATCTCCAGCCCCTTTTTGCATCTCATCTAACCAACGCTGCATATTTTGTAAATTTCCTTCTGTGCGTTTTACTGCTGCTGCACCAACCGCTCCTACTTCCAGCACTTTTCGCACTTCCAATAAATTCACAATATCTTCTTGTTTCATTAGCAACGTTGTATTTAGTGAGGATGTTAATGAAGAGGCATTAAAATTCTTCACATACGTACCTTCACCTTGCTTCATCTCAATTAAGCCCATTGCCCGCAATGCGCTTAACGCTTCACGCACAGCAGATCTACCAACTTGAAACTGCTCTGCCAATTGATGAACAGGAAGAAGTTTGTCACCAGGCTTTAATGTACCATTTTTAATCATTCCTAAAATGGCTTCCGATACTTCTTCGTAAATTTTTTTTGGTTTAATAGATTTGTATTCCAGTTGTATCACCCCAGTATCATCCAAACAACAATGACAACAATTTATTCCGCGCTAACGGACAGTAAAGCTCTCACCTTAAGATTCTGAGAAGTAAAAAAAGATAGGCAAGAGATACCTAAAGTTTCACTTTATACAGAAAATAGCATCCCTATCTATTTTAGAACTAAACGCACAGAAGTACAAACATTTTGTTCATAAAATAGACAAAAAAAAGTTATCTCACTACTTCAAGAAAAGAAAAACCATATCTCTTCATTATGATTCTGAAGAAATATATAAATACAAGTTGACTTTTTAACATCTAAGTCGCTGCTATGCAGAACAAAATATGGCCGCTACTTGCTTTCTACCTTTGTTTTAAACTTTGCACGTGGCAGGAAAAGGCCCTGACCGCTTCTATGCATGGCCAGTTGCTCTCGCCCATCTAAAAAAAGGGTTTTTATGTTAGTTTTTCAATTTGCATCTATATAACCGGTAGATAAATCAAAATCGTCGTTCCTTTTCCTTCTTCACTTTCAATTTGCCACGTTCCATCGTGAATGTGCACAATTTGTTTTACAATCGCAAGTCCAAGCCCCGTTCCACCGTTGTGACGACTTCTCGCTTTATCTACTCGGTAAAAACGTTCTCCTAACTTTTCGAGATGTTCAGCGCCAATGCCAATCCCAGTATCTTTCATTTGCAATTTACATTGCCCTGCTTGTTGTTCTAATTGAACATGTATCGTCCCATTCTCACTTGTGTAGCGAATCGCATTATCTATGATATTATGAAGTACTTGTTGCATCCTATCTTCATCAATGTTAACAATGACATCTGGATCAAGAGTTGTCTGCAATATAATTTGTTTTTCCGTCACTTGTAATTCATATGTCTCCAGTACATCTTCAATTAACTGCGCAAATACAATCGGCTGTTTTTTAAGAGGGAAACGTTCTCCTTCAAGCTGCGCTAAATCTAATAAATCATGAACAAGACGTTGCATGCGTCCTGCTTCTTTATGAACAAGCCCGGTAAATTTTAGCTGTTGCTCTCCTTTTGCTACGCCGTCAATAATGGCTTCGCTATATCCTTTAATATAACTAAGGGGAGTTCGCAGTTCATGTGACACATTTGCTAAAAATTCTTTTCGCTGCACATCCTCTTCTTCTAGTGAACTTGCCATCTTATTAAATGCTTTACCAAGCCGACCAATTTCATCCTCTGATGAAATTGTAATTCGCTGTGAAAAATCTCCTTTTGCCATATGATTCGCAACCTGCTCCATTTGTGAAAGCGGCTTTGTAATGGCAATGACAATCTTTCGGCCAATCCATACAGTTAACACAATCATGACAAGAGCAAGAGGTGCTAAAATAAGTCCCATTTCATAAATTAAATCTTTAATGCTCTTTAAAGGAATATAAGAATATACAATACCGACCAGTTTTTTATTATCTAGTACGGGAATAACAACACCCATAATGTTACGCTGAAAATGCTCTTCATATCCCATCTTTGTAATCGTCTTTCCTTCTAACAATGATTGCCGATCATCCTCGCTAATAATTGAATTGTAATGAACATCAAATGGAAGACATGCACTTAAATCGCGCGGATTATTCACAAACAATACATCAGCACTCGCAATTTTATCGAATAATTTTACTCTTTCCTCAAATACACCTATAGGTTCATCTGCTCTATATTGCGCTACAAGACGGTTTCCCTCTGCTTTTAATGTGTCTTCAATATTTTGGACATATAATTTTTCATACGAATATAATGAAACAAAATATAAAAACGAAACTGTTATACAAACCGCGCACGCAATAGTAAGCCATAACTTTTGTACCATCGTAAACATCTTACACCTCAAATTTATAGCCTACGCCCCAAACAGTTTGAATGCAATTTCCACGTTCTCCGAGCTTTAAGCGCATTGTTTTCACATGCGTATCAACTGTTCGAGTGCTACCGGCGTAATCATATCCCCAAACTTTTTCGAGCAACTGCTCCCGGCTAAATACTTGGCCGCTATGTTGACAAAGAAAATAAAGTAAATCAAATTCCTTCACAGTTAATGAAATACCTTCGCCATCTATTTCAACACGGCGACTTTTCTCATTAATAACAACTGATCCAAATTCTATTTCCTCTTGTTCCTCATATTTCGTATATCTCCTTAACACTGCTTCCATACGTGCAATTAATTCTCCTGGACTAAATGGTTTAACAATATAATCATCAGCCCCTGTACGCAATCCGTTTACACGATTCCATTCCTCTCCTTTTGCTGTCAAAAAGATAATCGGAATATCGGATGTTTTTCGGATTTCTTTACAAACTGTAATCCCATCCATTTCTGGCATCATGATATCCAAAATAACAAAATCAAAATTGTCTAGTTCAAGCATGTAAAGCGCCTGTTTTCCATTTTCAGCTTCTTTCCACTCATAACCGAAGTTGTCCAAATACATACCGACAAGCTGCCTCATATCACTTTCATCATCAACAAGTAGTACTTTATACTTACTCATTTCTTCTCCCCTACTCTTTGTGTAAATTGAAATGGACCTTTCCCAACGGAAATTGTCTGTTTTATCTTCATTTCATTTAAATCTAAAACATACACTTCATCGCTATCATAACTTGCAACATACCCTTCACTACCAATTTGCCAAAATGCAAATGGATTCGAACCTACTTCTAGCGATCCTACTTCTTTATATGTTTTCCCATCAAATTTTCTCAGCGTGTTCGACCCGTGACTAATTACATAAATAAATCGTTGATCTGTAGACAGGCTGACCGGCATAAACGGTGCATGTAACGATTGTAACATCTGCCCATCTTGTACAGAATACTCCAGCACTTTTTCATTTACTTGTTTCCCGTCACCATGTCCGCCAATAAATATGTCCTTTCCATCTTCGCTAAGAAAAGCGCCTGTTGAAGCTGGTGGAATCATAAAAGAGTTCACAACCTTCTTTTGTTTCACATCAATACTGGACAATTTCGTATCATAAAAATTAAGAACATATAACATATCATGATGTTGAACCATCGTCAGCGGACCCTTTCCAACCGAAATGCTCTCTATCTCTTTTCCAGCGGTTGTAAACATACGAATCTTTTGCTGTTCTTGATCCGCCGCAAATAACTCTTTTCCATTTTCAGATAATAAGATATTGGCTATGCCTTTTCCTGTATTCCATTTTTCAAGTTGCTTTCCATCTTTCAAAGAATATACATATATATACTCAAGCTGTTTTCCATATACAAGTAGACGATTCTTATCTGGTAACAACGTTGTTCCTGTAATTGTTTCATTTAAATGCCACGTTGTAATTGTTTTTTTCGTATCCGTATCAATAAAACTGATACTTCCTTCTTTTATATTTGTCGTTATAAGAAGAGGGGTTTTTGGATCAATAGATTGATATGCCCCTCCCTTGCACCCTGTAAGTAATAGTACGATACAAAGTGAAATAAGCCACCTTTTCAAAAGATTACCTCCATTATGGACAGTTTCGTTATACTTGTAAAATAGCAAATAATTGTGAGGAAAGTGTGAAATCTTTTTTCTTACTATATAATCTATAGATGCAAATTGAAAAACGGGCGTACCTTTCTCGATTAAAGGTACGCCCGTCTTTTTTATAGTCTACAACATTAAAAATATGTTACTGTATAATAAAAAAGAACGACAAAAAGATTACAATTGTGTTAAAAACAATCCATAATATTCCTCAATTTTCTTCTATAAACGTTAGTGTTATCCCATTCTCCTTCTCCTGAGATAGAAAATATATCCAATTGCCACTATGACTCTTCCACTATTAAAATATTAACTATCCCTTATGACATCTAATATTCCGTTATTTTGTTCCCTTTGAGTAGTTAGGATAAAAAAGGAAATCTTGTAACCTATGAATTTTTTTCCAACTTTTTTCCGACAAAATCTGTGCTACGATGGGTGTGTCAATCAAACAGGCAAACGAAAACAAATCTGTTTGATCATAAATCTATACTTACATGGGGGACAACTATAATGAAAAAACGTGCTTTACTATCTGTAGTAGCAGCAACTGCTCTTACTCTTGGAGTAACAACACATACTGCGAAAGCAGAAACAATGCAACCATCAACATCAAAAGTTCAAAACATTTCGCATTCTCCATTATTTATGCAATATATGAATCAACAAGACTTTCAATCTTTCTTCACATCTCTTTTTAATTCATATGCAAAATGGAATGTAGGTGCTTTTCAACCAGGCAACTGTGTTATTCCTGGCCAACCGACTTACACAACAATTACAACTCCTTGGGGGAATATTGTAATTACAAACCCAGTTAACAACGATGAAACAACTAAGCCGGAAGATAAACCTGCTGATAACAACGCAGCAGCTAAGCCAGAAGATAAACCTGCTGACAGCAACCAAGCAACTAAGCCTGCTGACAAACCTGCTAATAAACCTGCCGAAAACAACCAAGCAACTAAGCCTGCTGACAAACCGGTTAATAAACCTGCTGACAACAACCAAGCAACTAAGCCTGCTGACAAACCTGCTAATAAACCTGCCGACAATAACCAAACAACTAAGCCTGCTGACAAGCCAGCTGAAGAGTCAAAAGGTTCATTAAGCGCATTTGAACAAAAAGTTGTTGATTTAACAAATGCTGAACGTGCAAAACAAGGTTTACCAGCATTAAAAGTAGACGCTCAGTTAAGCAAAGTAGCTCGTATTAAATCAGAAGATATGCAAAAAAATCATTACTTCGATCACACTAGCCCAACATACGGTTCTCCGTTTGATATGATGAAACAGTTTGGTATTTCATATAAATCTGCTGGTGAAAACATTGCACAAGGACAACGTACTCCTGAAGAAGTTGTACAAGCTTGGATGAATAGTGCAGGTCACCGTGCAAATATTTTAAATAGCGGATACACACATATCGGTGTTGGTTACGTAGAAAACGGAAACTACTGGACACAAGAATTTATGTCGAAGTAAGACTTTAATCAATGGGGTTCGCCCCATTGATTATTTGTAACTACTCAGTTACTCTGTAAAAAAAAGAAAAGCATTTTTTTAGACGGTAGAGAGGGACTGGCCGTGCATAGTAGCGGTCAGGGCCTTTTCCTACCACGTGCAAAGTTTTAAAACAGAGAAAGGTAGCGAGGTGCATTACCATTTTCACCTTCATAACAACAATTATAGGTAAGCGTATTTCTGCTGGAGTTATCCCACCTACTAAACTTCTACATGCAATGTATGGCTGAATAGTTACGATTATTTTATTATATACATATTGAAAATCAGACCTAAGAACCTCTTTCTTTTTAGGTGAGCGAGAGCATCTGGCCATGCATAGCAGCGGTTAGGGCCTTTTTTTGCCACGCGCAAAGTTTTAAAACAAAGACAGGTAACAAGGTGTATGTCCATTTTTACCCCGCTATTCGTGGGCAGTAAAGACTGGGGAAGTACGGGGAAGAAAACTGCCCGTAAAAGCCCGATTGGTGAGAGCTTTCCATCAGTGAGGAAAGCGTCACTGATGGAAGTTTCACTTTATCTTCATGACAGCATGTAGTGGTCATGGTTTGTTCTGCATAGCAGCGATTTATGTAATGAAACCAATTGAACTTTCTTTTTACTTCATTTGGAGATAGGGGAGCCCGTAAATAACAAAATAAAGGGGCTGACCTAAAAGGCACATAAGTGCCTTTTGAGGTTAGCCCCTCTTTATTTTGCATTCATACAAGAATGTAAAACACGCGAAAAATCGTGAGGAAGAGAGATTTCTGCTTCCATTTTCTGTTTTGTAATTGGATGTAACATTGTAATATGAGTAGCATGCAATGCTTGACGAGAAAGCAGCCTCGTTTTACCACCATATAATACATCGCCAATAAGCGGATGACCGAGATAACTCATATGAACGCGTATTTGATGCGTCCTTCCCGTTTCTAATTGAACTTTAACAAGCGTTATGTTACTCTCTTTCGAATACTGCATGACCTCGTAATGTGTTACAGCACGGTCACCTTTTGGAGAAACACGGCGCCTTGATGCATGATGACGATCTCGTCCAATTGGAGCATCTATTGTCCCCCGCTTCTTTTGTACTTTCCCTTCAACAAGTGCCATATATGTTCTCTTAATTTTACGCTCTGTTAATAATCGGTCCATAATCACACCGGCTAAAGCGTGCTTCGCAAAAACGACTCCTCCTGTCGTGTCCTTATCTAATCGGTGAATGTGACGCACCTTTGTTTCAATTCCTTGCATTTGTAAATGAAAGGCTACATAGTTTGCTAACGTGCCTGTCCCGCCTTTATTGACAGGATGTGTGTCTACTTGAATGGGTTTATTAACAATTAATACATGATCATCTTCATATATAACTTCTATATCATAAAACTCCGGTTCTACATCATACTCTTCTTGCATAAACATATGAACTTGCAATTTATCTTCTTTTTGCAGTTGTTCACTCCACCGTTTTCCTTCTCCATTCACAAGAATACTTTTTTCCATACGATATTTATGTAATAATTTTTTGGGAACTTGCCATTCTTCTTTCAAAATAGAATCTATCGTTCGCCCAGCCCATTCAGAAGGAACCGTAATTTCACACCATTCTCCCATTTTCTTCACTTTCATATCATCACCTTATTCCTATTCATTTTCTTATTGTAACGGAAAATCGCTTCTCTTGCATAACGAAAGACAGTTCGCACTTGAACTGTCTCTCATTATCACTTTATGCATGAATCCTTTTCATTTCCAAAAGCATTTCTTCCGCCTTTCTTTCATATGATAAATCTTTAAAAAATTCAGCTAGCCGCTTGTAATCATTATAAGCATCTAATAATTGGTCTATCGTTTTATGATTATTTTTTTTCAGCGGTGTTTTTAGCTTAACAGGATAACGATATTCCCCCATATCACGAATTTTATAATACTCCTCTTCTACTTGAATCACTTTCACAAGCTCAGCTTCTTCTGCATCGAGTGTATATCCATCGAACTCGCGCAGTAATTCATAAATAATATGTGCCTCCTTTGAATAAAAACCTTTTTCTAACCGATAGCCGACAATGCGGTACATATGCCCATCATTTTCTGCAAATTGTACAGTATCATTCAATTTAAATTTAAAATAACGAAACATTGCCTTCCCCCCACTCTTATATGTAATCTCCTTATCTCATACTATTCGCTAAAAGGGGGGCAAGCTATTCATACAAGTAGCTCTCACCTACTAGATGAGAGCTGCACTTTATTACTCCATGTTTTTCTGTTTCCTTTTGCCAAATGGAAGCCACCAGTTCCACTCACCAAACATTTTCATTAAACTTGGTACAAGGATTAACCGAATAATAGTTGCATCAAGGAATATGGCTAGCGCAACGCCAAGTCCCATCTGTTTCACTGGCAAAATATCAGTAAAAGCAAATGCCCCAGTAACAACAATCATAATTAACGCAGCTGACGTAATAATCCGGCTTGTTGATACTAATCCTTCTAACGTTGCATAGTTGTTGTCTCTCGTCTCTCCGTACAATTCATGAATACGTGAAATAAGAAATACTTCATAGTCCATACTTAACCCGAATACTAATCCAAAGATAAATATCGGCAATACAAATAATACCGAGCTTTGTTCTAATCCAAAATGACCTCCTTCAAAAAGCCAAATGATAATGCCTATGGTTGCACTTAAACTAAGTACATTCATCACAATTGCTTTAATTGGAATCAGGAGCGAACGAAATGCTAGTAATAAAATCAAAAACGTTGACGCAAAAATAACAGACATCCCCACAACAACTTTATCTTTAATTTCATCTTCTAATTCTTGCTGGAAAGTTGTCATTCCGCCTAGATAATATGTTATATCTTCCGTTTTATAGTTCGTTTTAAACTCTCGGACCCATTGCTTTGCTTTTTCTGTTCTTGGCAATGCACCTAAAACAATTCCAATCGTTGTCTTATTCCCCTTCACATACGCCTCTAATGCCGGCTCTACTTGTGCACGATTTGGCGATTGCAACATTGCTGTCAGTTGTTCTGCAGACATATTTCCAAGTTGTTCATATATACTTTTCACTTCATATACATCTTTATCATTCTTTAGTTTCTGCACAACCTTTTGCAACGTCTGTAAATTCTCTTTTTCTGTTACCTTTCCTTTTGTCTCTATGACAAGCGTCACATCTGCATGAGTTTTTATCGTTTTATTAAATGCATCTTCATAACGTTCAAAGGCAATGCGTGCCTCGCTTTTCTCAGGCAATGCTTCTACACCAGGAAACTGTAAATCCGCACCTCGAAGCGGCAATAAACAAATAACAATAAATGTAAATGCCACAATCGTCATTACAATTGGATATTTCATTACAAACTGTGCAAATTTACGCCACATCGGTGCTGTGCGCTGAATATTTTGGTTCTTTCCTAATATACGTTTCCCCATTAAAGCTAACAGGGCTGGAAGCATCGTCAGTGAAAATAATATGCTCATGATTACAACAATCATCCCGCTAATGGCGACAGCTTGAATATAATCAATTTTGAAAAAGAACAAGCCGGACAAACCAACAAATACACATAAACCTGAAAAAATAATGGCACGTCCCGCCGTTTGATAAGTAACCATAATGGCTTCTTTAACAGAATGATGTGCCAACTCTTCTCGGAAACGATTCACAAATAATAAAGCAAAATCAATGGATAAAGCAAGCCCAATCATCGGCGCCACGTTCAGTACAAAAATAGAAAGTTCCTTTTGTTCTCCTACAAAATATAAAATCCCCATCGTACTAATGACACTTAGTGCTCCGTTTAAAATAGGCAAAACGGATGCAAAGAAGCTGCCAAAAGAAAGTAATAACACTAAAAATGCAATTGGCAGCCCAATCATTTCTGCTACTTTCAAATCATTTTGTGTTCTCGTATTGATTTCATCATTAATAACTGGATATCCAGTTGGAGATACTTTGACCTCTCCGTTACTTTCTTTTTGAATATCCTTTGCAAATGCTAACGTTTTTTCCATCCGCTCTTTGCTTGTTTTCCCGGAAAATAAAATTGTAGCATAAGCAATATCTTCCTTCAGCATTGTTTTATTTTCGATCGGTTCATGAAAAGACTCGTACGTTTCTTCTCTTTGAATTTTTTTTACAACCTCATCAATTCTCTCAATAAATTTTTGCTGAGATACACCTTTCTCTTTTTGAAAGACGAGTAACAATGCATCTTGTGACTGTTTAAAATCTTTATCGAGTATCTTTTTTGTCGTTTGATAATCACCTTGTGTTTGAAATCCATCTCCGCCTAATACACCAGGAAGCTTCGGTGCAAATATCCCAAGTAGCGCAGCTAATAATATTAATAGCGCAATCGTTGTATATCGGAATCGATATAACAAAGCGCCAATTTTCCCCCACATATCTACTTTATGTACAGTAGTTTTCACAGAGTCCCACCTACTCCTCTTCTCATATTCTTTCTCTTAGTGTATCATATCCACTCTTTCGTTCATGAAAAAAGCTATCCTTTTATCAAAAAGGATAGCTTTTTTTAACGCGCTGAATAGAAACGGTGTAAATAGATTGCGATAATAAGTAATACACCGCTCATGCAATAGCCTGCTAAAACATCAGTTGGATAATGCACAGATAAAATAATTCGGCTTAGTCCAATTAAAACAATGAGTACAATGGCTGCTATCGTTACAAAGTATTTTGCTGCTACACTTTTTACGTTTGCTGCGATTATATAGGCAAGAAATCCATACGTAACAATCGATAACATCGCATGTCCACTTGGAAAACTATACCCGAGCGCATCTAGCGCCTCATTAAGAGTCGGCCGATCTCTTTTCACAATCGCTTTAATTCCTTTATTAATAAGATGTGTACTAAGAATAGAAAGAGGATATATAACCATTGCTACGTAATAACGTTTCTTCCATAGACAGAACAAGCTTATTGCTAACACAATGGCCATCCCACTTCCAGAACCAAGTTTTGTCACATAACGAAAAAACGTAAGTGATGATTCTGTTTGCAGTCCTGTTACCATTCCCTTCACATATTCATCAACTGCCGTTACTCCGCCAGAATGTACTCTCCACGCAATGAGGCTAAATGCACAAAGCAAAAGTGCGATGCATACAATCTCATACAGATGTAGTTTCTTTTTCAACCTTCCGTTCCTCCTGCTATAAAAAAGCGCGATTTCCGCTAAGAAATCGCGCTTTTTATTACTTTTCTTTTCCCGTCTTCAGTTCTGTCCAGTAACGATCATAATCTTTTAATTTTCCATCCACATCAACAAGCCATTCTGTACGATCTAGCTCTTCTTTTGTTAAGAAAATCATATGATTGTTTTGATAATCTTTACTGTGAAGAGGACGAGCCTTTTCATTCGGATTACTATATCCAATGGATTCATAGTTTTTCACGCTGACTTTTGGATCCATTAAGTAGTTAATAAATTTCTCTGCAAGCTCTTTATGTTTTGCACCTTTTGGAATTGCTAATGTATCTGCCCAAATTGTGCTGCCTTCTTTTGGAACGACATATCCAACATCTTTATTTTCTTTTGCAATGTATGCCGCATCTCCGGACCATACAGTACCGATCCATGCCTCTTCAGTAATAAATTGTTGTTTAATATTATCTGTATCAAACGCTAATAAGTTTGGTAATAATTTTTGAATATCTGTAAAAGCTGTTTTTAACTCCGCATCATTTTTTGCGCTATTTGAAAACCCATTTTTCTTCAGCCCCATGCCAAGAACTTCACGAGAATCATTTAATAATGCGACGTGGCCTTTATATTTTTCATTCCATAAATCATTCCAACTTGTTGGTGCTTCTTTTACATATTTTTTATTATAAGCAATGCCCGTTACACCCCATGTATACACGATTGAATACTTATTTTCCGGATCAAACGGAGGTGTCTTAAAGTTTGAAACGAGATTCCCTACATTCGGAATGTTCTTTTTATCTAATGGTTCTAACAAATCCATTTTTGTCATTGTTTTTACCATATAATCAGACGGTTGAACTAAATCATACTTTGCACCGCCTGCTTGTAATTTCGCAAGCATTTCTTCATTACTTGCATATTTATCATAATTTACTTTCACGTCATATTTCTTTTCAAAGTCTTTAATGACTTGCTCATCAAAGTTATCAGCCCAGCTGTAAATATTTAATTCTTCTTTCTTTTCGCCGCATCCAGCTAACACACCAGCAGCAATTCCGAAAGTAAGTGCAGTACTTGCGACTACTTTCATCCATTTCATTTGCATTCCCTCCTAGTTTGAACTTAATCCTTCACCTTTTACTCGGTCATTTATTACAACGGAAGATGGCCGCCTTTATTTTCCTCGCCATCTGCACCTTTGCTACGGAACATTTCAGAAGCGAGCATTAATCCGACAATTACAACAATCAAAATTGTCGACAATGCATTAATTTCAGGAGATATACCACGTTTTACCATACTGTAAATATACAGTGGCAATGTTGTTGATCCTGGACCTGATACAAAGAAACTTATCACAAAGTCATCAATAGATAATGTGAATGTTAATAATGCCGCTGAAATAATACCTGGTGCGAGCCCTGGTAGCGTGACATAACGAAACGTTTGCCACGGCGTTGCTCCTAAATCATTTGCTGCTTCTTCTAAGTCGCGCCCCATACCCGAAAGTCTTGCTGATAAAACAACAACGACAAATGAAATACTAAATGTAATGTGGGCAATAATAATTGTCATTTGTCCAAGTTCAATACCAAGTTGACTAAACAAGATTAAAAGCGATAATCCCATTAAAATATCTGGAATGAGAATTGGTAAATAAACAAGTCCGTTAATTGCACCTTCAAAACGATATTTATAACGATGTAAAGCAATTGCGATTAACACACCTAACAGTGTAGAGACAATTGTCGTGACAACTGCAATCGTTAAACTGTTGATAAGCGCATCAATTACATCTTGTCTTTGAAATAAATCTGTATACCAATGAAATGTAAAGCCTTTCCACTCCGCATTAATACGTGAGTCATTAAACGAAAACAGCATAAGTACCATCATTGGTAAATAAAGAAACAATAAAATTAGCCAAGAATAAGTGACTAAAAACTTTTTCATCTTCGTTTATTCCCCTCCGTTTCCATAGTTATATACTTTCGTAGCTCGATAATATAAGTAAATTAACAGAACGGAGAATAACACAACAATCATAGATAGCGCTGAGCCAAACGGCCAATCGCGTGCACCTAAAAACTGATTTTGAATCACATTTCCGATTAATGCAACTTTCGAACCACCCATAACGTCTGATACAACAAACATACCAATAGACGACACAAATACTAAAATCGATCCTGTCGCGATTCCTGACATCGTCATTGGAACTGTTACATGCCAAAACGCTTTAAGCGGTGTTGCTCCTAAATCATATGCCGCTTCTAATTTTCTCTTGTCAAGTTGTTCAATCGCTGCATATACAGGCAAAATCATAAATGGTAAGAGTGAATATACCATCCCTAGAATAACAGATGGTATATTGTATAGTAAGTTTAAAGGTTCACTAATAATACCCAATTTAAGCAATAGTGTATTGACAAGCCCCTGCGAACGTAAAATAACAATCCAAGCATATGAACGGACTAAAAAGTTAATCCAAAACGGGATTGTAGCAAGAAGCAGTAAAAGAGAACGCCATTTACGATCAACAATTGTCACCGTATAGGCGAACGGATATCCAATCAATAAACAAAGTACTGTTGTTATAACGGCAATTTTTACTGTTTCCCATAACGTCTCCATATAGAGGGGATCAAATACACGTTTAATATTTTCTAAGGTAAAGCTCATTTCAACTGTTCCATACGTCCCGCGCTGCAAAAATGCAAAAGCTAACACAAACAAGAGAGGTACTAAGAAGAAGATCAGCAACCAAGCAACTGTAGGTAATGCAAGTAATTTCCCTTTTTTCAATTTAAGGTCACCTCATCCTCTTTTTCCCAGCCTACAGACACATTGTCGCCAATGTTCCACTGCATCGCTTCGTCTGCACTTTGATACGCCATAAACAACTCGCCTGTTTTCTCATCGCGAATATAAAGCTTCTCCATATTTCCGACAAATTCAATATCCTCAATATGACCAAAGTGATATCCCTCATTAGACGAATCTTCCACGGAACGTACTTTCACATTTTCCGGTCGTACTGCTACGTATGTTTCCCCTGTTTGAACAATATTATTTTCTCCAATAAACGTCGCAACGAACAACGTTTTTGGTTTATGATAAATTTCTTTTGGCGTTCCAATTTGTTCAATGTGACCTTTGTTCATAACCACAATGCGATCACTCATACTCATCGCTTCTTCTTGATCATGCGTCACATATATGAACGTAATACCCAGATTACGTTGTAAGTTTTTCAATTCACGCTGCAAATCTTTTCGAAGCTTAAAATCTAGTGCTCCTAGCGGCTCATCTAATAACAACACACGAGGATTATTCACGATTGCACGTGCAATCGCCACGCGCTGCTGTTGCCCGCCAGAAAGTTTAGATGGTTTCCGATTACGGAATTCTGTTAACTGTGTTAAACGCATCGCTTCATCAGCACGTTCTTGTTGCTCTGCTTCAGAAACCTTTTGCATCTTCATTCCAAAGCGAATATTCTTCTCAACAGTCATATGTGGAAACAATGCATAATGCTGAAACACTAAGTTCATATGACGTTTATAAGGGGGTAAATCGTTAATCGTTTCATCATCGAGCGAAATTACACCTTTTGTCGGTTTTTCAAAACCAGCAATCATACGAAGTAACGTCGTTTTCCCACAACCACTCGGACCAAGGATCGTTACAAACTCACCTTCTTTAATGTCTAACGAAAGCGGCGGAATAATAACTTGATCCCCAAAATGTTTTTCTACTGCTTCGACTTTAATAATATTTTTCATCTTCTCTTCCTATCTACCTCATATTTTTGATATTCATAAATAACCAAGTATTCTATATACAATAACTTTGTTTCAATTTAAACAAAAATGATGTTTGATCACGTAATGTAAACGTGATGAATGGTGGATGCCCACCACTGATAGAAGCTTCACTTTATGTAATATGTTCGGTTTCATTTCGTGCGATACATACCTTGAATAGAAAAACCCCTTCGTGTTGAAGGGGCTTTTATCATACGGACGAACCAATTGATAAACACCATCATCATTTTAACAATTTTCGGATGAATTTTAAAGCACTTTTTGTAGAAGAATAGCGGATTTTCATATCAAATGCTGTCGATTGAGACAAAATGCTTTTATAATGTGAAAATGTTTGAAAACTCTGCTCTCCGTGATAACTCCCCAGTCCACTTTGGCCAACACCGCCAAACGGTAAATACGGCGTTGCTAGATGATATACAACATCATTAATACAACCGCCTCCATAGGAAATGGATTGCGTTACTTGCTTTTGCACATCTCGTGCTTCAGAGAAAACATACAGTGCAAGCGGTTTCGGATGACGCTGAACAGTTGTTATCAAATCTTCTATATTCTCATACTCTAATAATGGTAAAATGGGACCAAAAATCTCATCTTCCATAACAGCATCATTCCATGTTACATCTGTAAGTACTGTTGGTTCAATTACTAGTTTATCTTGATCATAATTCCCGCCTACGACAGCCTGACCATCTTCTAAAAATGAACATAACCTTTCAAAATGCCGCCTGCTCACAATCCGAACATATTTCTCATTTTGCAGTGGCTTCTCTCCGTATTGTTCATGCACAGTTTTTCTTATCGCTTCTATAAATTGATCTTTAATTGAAGAATGAACGTATACATAATCAGGTGCCACGCACGTTTGCCCCGCATTTAAAAATTTCCCCCAGACAATTCGCCGCGCTGTAACATCAAGCTTTGCATCTTTATGTACAATACACGGACTTTTGCCACCAAGCTCAAGTGTAAGGGGCGTTAATTGTTTTGCAGCTGCCTCCATAACAATTTTTCCAACTCCGACACTACCAGTAAAGAAAATATAATCAAACGGTTCCTTCAGTAAAGCTGTGCTCACCTCGGCGCCGCCTTCAATCACAGCGACAAACTCTGGTGGAAATAACTCCGTTAACATTTTTGCAAGAACGCTCGAAACATTGGGTGTTAACTCTGAAGGCTTTAAGACAACTGTATTTCCAGCCGCAATTGCTCCAACTAAAGGAGCAATCGCTAGTTGAAACGGATAATTCCACGGAGCAATTACTAACGTTACGCCATACGGCTCTGGGATAATTTTCCCTGTTGATCCAATATGAGTCATTGCCGTTTTCACGCGCTTTGGTTTACTCCATTTCGAAAGATTTTTTATCATAAAAGAAATCTCTTTTAATGTATAACCAATCTCTGTTGTATACGATTCATGCTCTGATTTATTTAAATCCAGCTTTAGCGCTTCAAAAATTTCAGACTCATAGCGCTGAATACTTTCATATAACGCGCGCAACTGTTTCCTTCTTTCCTCTATTCCTCTTGTCTTCCCACTATAAAAATAGGATTTTTGTCGTTCCACAATAGAAGCAATCGTCATAAAGCTTCCCCCCTTTACTTCATCATATATTATAATACATTTCTTGTTTTTTCTTATTAAAAATGAACTGATATGTAAAATTTTATTATATATTATTTTATTAATAGCTTAAACTATATGTTCCTATAAAAAAACTGTTGAAAGGAATCCCCTTCAACAGCTTCTCCATCATTAACGATATAAACGACTGCACCCGCAATTCTACCTGCCCAGCTGTCGCCGTGAGCGTAGACAGCACCTTAAAAGGCCTTTTCTTTATCCCTATTCCTCCCTAACATCAAATACATTCCAACGTTTAGATAATAAAGAAAATTTAATGGATTTGCGATATATCATCTTAACTTGTAATATTTTTGAAAAAAATCCTTTATTTTAGATTGATATATATTCGGATTTAACAATGTTTTCAGAAAATATTGATAAAATTTGATAAAACTATTAAAATTTCTGTATGTAATTGCAAAATATTAGTCCTACTTGATTAAATTTCTAGAAATATACAAATTTTTCATTATTTTAACGTGATTTTATTTTTCCATACTTATGATAGTGTTAATGAATTATATAAATCAACTTTAATCTTTCGACATATAAGTTGCTGTTATGCAGACTGCAACACGACCTGCACTTGCTTGCGCCCTTTGTTTTAAAACATCGTATGTGGCAGGAAAAGGCCCTGACCGCTTCTATGCACGGCCAGATGCTCTCGTCCTCCCCTAAAAAGGAAGAGGTTTTTTATGTCGTTTTTTTAATTTGGATATATATAGTTTTCTAGCTTTTATAACCGCAATTATTAGGGAGGCGTCATTTGTGCAAACGGATAACAAAGAAATACTTGATTCAGAATGGATTGATTTATTATTAGAAGCTTTAGATATGAATATGACCAGTTCAGAGGTATCTAACTTTTTGCAACACGGAAGTCAACCCTCACAGAACTAACCGACATTGTTCTTTTTAGAGAAAAATGTGTTATAATAATTTACATCTTAAGTCGAATACATACAGTAAGAAAGGTGCGCTAATATGATTGGAGAACGTATAAAACGACTGCGTCTACAAAGAGGCATCTCCTTAACAGAACTTGCCGAAAAAGCAGGCGTTGCAAAGTCATATATTAGTTCCATTGAACGAAACTTACAAAAAAATCCTTCGATCCAATTTCTCGAAAAGATTTCTAACGTTCTGCACGTTCCTGTTGATGTACTTCTTCATGATGAACCAACTAAGGAACATACAATGGACTCTGAGTGGATTAAACTCGTTAAAGAGGCCATGCATTCCGGTGTTTCAAAAGAGCAATTTCGTGAATTTTTAGAGTTTAATAAGTGGAAACAACAAAAAAAATGATGCAGGAAGAGTGCTTTCAATGAAGGTGCTCTTTTTATTTATATATAAATGCAAATTGAAAAACCAACCTCTTTTTTATCAATGCGGACAGATAAAAAAGAGGTTCAGACATAAAAACAAGCTGTTGAAAGGAATCCCCTTCAACAGCTTTTCTATCATTAACGATATAAACGAACTGCACCTGCAGAATTATCATCTGCTTGTCCAACTACTTCAAATTTCAATCCAAGCTTTGGTACTTTACGTCCTGCATCTGGGATTAAATTGTTCATATACGTTTTAGAATCATCAAACTTCGCTACACCTGGTAACCCTTTGTAATCAAATGTTCCGCGTGATGGAGATGCAACTTTCCATGCTGGCGTTTGGTTAAAGGAGAACGCAGCATCTGCAATTTGATAACGTGTGCTATTTGCAACAGTTGGTTTGCCGTTTACTGTTCCCACAATTGCCTCTGGATGAGAATCAACAACACCTAAGAATCCATCTCCTGGGTGAACACCAACCCAGTTATCTGTGTAACTAGTGTCTGCATACCATACAACAAGACCTGTATTGTACACTGGACCACGAGCATGTTTTAATGCTTCATCTGCACCAGCGTAGTTTCTCCACTCTAAATAGTAGTTATGTTTCTTCTTATCAAAACCATCTGCTACAACGAAACCGTTTAATTTCAATTTTGTTTCGCCTTCTGCATCATCAGAGAACACAACATTTCCATCAACAGTTAATGCCGCATTATCAAGAGTAAAACCGTTTGGTGCTAAACCACCATCTGTAATGTATTCGAATACTAGTTTTACTTTTTGACCTTTAAATTGGCTTAAGTCATATGACTTATCTACCCATTTACCATCTGTTGTATCCATACCATTTTTCACATTCTTTTCGCCAATTCGATCCACTAACGTTTTTGCACCATTTTCTGTCACTGCATGTACTTCAAGGAAGTCATAACCAGTTTCAATTTCATACAATGATTTGTAATCAAACTTCGCATTTGTCGCATTTGTTAAATCAAATACTGGCGTTTCTAGTGTCGTATGAAGGTCATCACCTTTTGTACTATAGTAATATTTCTTACCAAATGCAGGCTGAATACCTTTTACATCTTTGTCTGGTAAGTTAACACGAATCATACCAGGACGAGCTGATTTCGTTACACTTTGATCTAAGAATGTTGCATAACCAATACCTTTATTTAACTTATCATAATCGACTTCAACAATATTTGCCCAGTTCCCACCGATTGTTTTTTGGAAAAACTCTTTATTTTGCGGTGAGAAACTTGTTGGTGTTGTACCTGCAATGTTACCTGCCCAGCTGCCGCCACTCATAATAGACCAAGATTGAATTGGCTCACCTGCACCAGAATACTTTGTATCATATTCATCTGGAAGACCTAAATCATGACCATATTCATGTGCAAATACGCCGACTGCTCCGTCTTCTGGCTCAACTGTATAATCGTATGCAGCCATTTTACCGCCCCAGTTATCAACTTTTGCCTTTGTGCCATCAATTGGATATGGTTTTCCAAGATTCCAGCGATGTGACCAAATTGCGTCATCACCTAATTTACCACCGCCTGCTTCTTGCCCAACTCCAGCGTGAAGAATCATTAAATGATCAATAAGACCATCTGGCTGATCTTTATTTCCGTCTTGATTGACATCGTATTGATCAAATTGGTCAAATTCAGATAAATCAATACCGCTATCTACAGCTGCTTTTAATGCATCTTTTACAAGATCGCGTGGTCCTTTTGGTCCTTTATTATCATGGCCGCCATCGCCAGCATCTGCACCGTAATCCGCTGCTTTACCTGGAACTGTCAACCACTTTGTTACTGTTCCATCGACCGAATAACTACCACCAGATTGCTCTTCATAATAGTGTTTAAATGTTGGGATTTTTGAGCCATCAAAGAGTGTAAATGGCTCATCACCAAATAACATTTTTTGATAATGTTCTTGATTAAAATCGTTTGAATACATATAACCTGGTTCTTGATCAATATTGTTATGTTTAAAATCAGCATATTCTACTAGTAATACAAGTACTTTATCTTTACGAACATCACCATTATATCCTTTTTGCTTCGCTGAACTAGTTGGTACTTTTCCGTTTAATCCCCCTTTAACCGGAGCTTGCCCAGCTGCTGGCCCTCCAGCAGGTTGATCTGCTTTTTCTTTCGCATCTGCTTTTGCATCTTTCACCTTTTTCAAAAAGTCAGACGCTTCTCGTGTAACACTATCCCCTGCTGCTGGTTCTTTCCCAGCATTTTCACCTTTTTTCTTCTCTACGTATTTTTCAACAGCTTTTAATGTGTCTTCTTTCGACGCAGATTCACTAATTACACCGCGTTTCTTGAGTGCGTCTGCTAAACGATCGTCTGGAATTAAATGATCGTCGATTGGACTTAAAGATCCTACATTAGACGGTGTTGCCGCATAAACAGATTGACTACCAAACCCAAATGTGCAACTAAGTACAGCTGTCGCCGCAAGCGTAGACAGCACTTTAAAAGGCTTTTTCTTCATCCCTATTCCTCCCCAAATTAAAATATGTACCAATGTTTTGATAATAAAGAAAATTCTATTATTTTGCAATATATCGTCTCAATTTGTAATATTTTTGAAAAATTACGTTTTTTCCAGATAAATATATATACAAATTAGCTAATATCAATGAAATAAAGGCGTCATTTGTGCAAACGGATAGCAAAAAATACTTGATTCAGAATAGATTGATTTATTGTAATAAGCTTTAGATATGAATATGAGCAGTGCGGAAGTATCTAATATTTTGAGGCATGGAATTAAAAGAACAATTTCGTAAATTTTTAGAGTTTAATAAGTGGAAACAGAAACAAAAATGATGCGGGAAAGGTACTTTCTATATAAATCCAAATTAAAAAACTGACATAAAACCATCTTTTTAGGTGGGCCCATGCATAGAAGCGGTCAGGGCCTTTTACTGCCACATGCGCAGTTTAAACAAAGTCAGAAAGCGAGTGGAAGCTCCTTTTTTTCTGCATAGCAGCCATCTATATGTCGGAAAATCAAAATGGATTCATATATATAAGTGCTCTTTTTATTTGTATTATAAAAAGCGGAGGAAATCCTCCGCTTTTATTATATTACTTACTTCTCTTCACCATCAGTTTGTGAAGCATTGAAAGTCCATTCTAAGTTCAATTTATCGCCTTGGAAGATGTTTTGGTCTTGTCCATTATCTTCGAAAACGAATTGTACCCATAAATAATCCTCTGTACCAGCTTTTAAGCCGCCTTCTTCAGCCCATTCAGGAGCAAATACATCTTTTGCAATTACATCTGGATCTGCGTTTTGCAGATCAGCTAACGTAGTTTCATAGACTGGCTCGCTTTGTTTATCCCAGTTCCAGATAAACTTCACTTTAATGTGCTTACCAAAATCTTCACCATTATTATCGCCTTTGCTATCGATTACTGCATATTTAGTTGCTAACTTTACATCTTTAATTGCTAATGAACCTTTATTTTGTAATAAAAATTCTTTTTTCACGGAATCGCCAGGTTTTAAGTTGTCGATATCAACGATAGTTTTTGGATTAAGCGCAAGATCTAACGTACCTGCCGCAAATGTATTGTTAGATACTTCTTTATCGCTAAAGTATGCAAACGTTCCTCCACCGATTAAAGATAACCCTAATGCTGCTGATGCTACTCCCATGCCTAACTTTTTCTTAAGACCCATTCTAAATTCCCCCAATTTTCTTTTTATTGTTAGCTCTTATGTAGATAAGAGATGTAACTAATAAAATAATTGCTTCGTTTCGACATAATCGTTGCACGTCTGCTACCAAAATTGCTCCATGTATGTTCTTTACTAAGTCTCTTTCGTTCATTATAAAGAACATGAAGTGTAAAAATAAAACCTCAAAAAGTTCTGTATTTTCTGTTTTTTTAACGTTTTAATTTACTTTTCTTTCTTTTCCGTCACTTTCCTTACAATTTCTCTTTTTTTATACATATATAATACTTTCTTTTATTTTCGCTTCATTCGTTTTCCATACACAAAGAATCCCATCACCATCATTCCAATTCCGATTAAAACGGAATACATATAATCAGCACCTGTACGCGGTAATAGTTTTATATGATTTTCTGAATCATTTCCATTCGTACTGCCATTAGAATCTTTCGGTTCGCCAATATGACCACCGTCTTCTTCAGCATAAAATACAAACTTAACTTGTGTTTCTAATCCTTGATACTCATTTCCTAATTCCTCAGGAAAGCGCACAATATATTGTAATTGTTCACTCTGCCCCGCAGATAATGTACGTCCTTTTAGCTTTGTAAAACCACTTAAATTCCCTTTATAAAGAACCTGTTCTTGCTGATCCTTTATCTCTAATGTTAATCCATCATATAGCTTTTTCGATCCTTCTGTAAACTCAGCAGACATCGTATATAAAAATCCCGCTGCCCCGTCATTATTCACACGGATGCTCCGCTTCGCCCAGTCCCCAGGCTTCATATCCTTCGTTACATCAAATAGCATCTCTTTTGGTGTTAAACTTAAATCAATTTCCTTACGCTCCTTAGCGAGCACTTTTTCCATACTTGTTGTAATCCCAATGATGAATGCAACTATACAATATACGATCACGATATACCACAGCTTTTTCCGTTTCATAATCATCCCTCATAAAATATGAAATAAGAAAAGGCAACTCGCCTTTTCAATTAACAACGCTATCTTTGCCTGTATCTTATCAATGTATGGAATGTACATCTGAAATTCAGTTTTCATCTTGGAAGGTATTTTTAGTCGTATCTACATTCGCGTGAAATCTATTTTTTTAGCCTTTCCTTACAAGTATGTGTTACTGCTTTGTTTCTGTAACTGATCCTTCTTTCTTTTCCTCAGGTTGCGCTGGCGGGGTAACTGGTTGTTTTTGTTTCAACTGCTCTTCATTTGAATGATTCTCCTGCTTTTTCTCTTCTTGTTTTGGAAGCTGCTCTGTTTGCTGAGAAGAATTTGAAGGTTGTACAGGTGATATGATTTGAACACTGTTTGCTTGTTTCTTTTTCTCTTCATTTATTTGTTTTTCTAATGCTCCAATGCGTTCATCTACTTTTTGTAAAACTGCTTGTTTCTCAACTTCACTGCGAATACTTTGCACTTCATTAAAACCAGTTTGGACATATTTCAATACTTCTTGTGCAGAACTCTCTTTATTTTTCTTTACACCTTCTACTGCTGTTTTATAATAGGAATCGATCTCCGTAAAATTAGCTTGCAGCGCTGCGATTTCCGTCTTGATTGCTTCGCGGTGCTGCTTCCATAGAGCGAGCTTCCCATCTAATTCTGCAACTGTTCCTTTTCCTTCATGATTGATCGCATTGAAATGATTGAAAATCGCTTCTTTATGTTGCTTTGCTTCCCCTGTTAACTTTTCAATTGTTTTCGGAAAAACTATCGCAGTTGATAAGGTTGCCTCTACTTTTGGCTGACTTACATAAGATGCTTCTGTATGTGTCACAACTTGAGATCCCATATAAAAAGCTATAGAACCGATACATGGTAATATAAGTATATTCCTTACTTTCCTTGATGATTTTTTCATATTCACACCTGCCATTAGATGAATTTATATTCCTTATAAAGGATTATAACATTCTTTATAAAGAACAAGACCATCTAGTAAAGATAGTCTTGTGGATTCCTTAAACTTTACCTTTCCTCACCAGCAGTTTGCTGCGCATCAAAAGTCCATTTCAATTGAAGTTTATCGCCTTGGAATTCATTTTGATTCTTGCCATTATCAACAAATTCAAATTTCACAGTGAATTTATCAGAATTCCCCGCAGAAATACCTTTCTCATCCCAAAACCAGGCAATAAGATCATTCGTGTCGTTCTTTAATTTATCTAACGTTGTTTCTTTCACGACTGTTTCATGTTTATCAACATTTTTTAAGAAAATAACTTTAATATGTTTACCAAAGTCCTCTTTATTATCTCCCTTTGTATCTACTACACTATAATCTGTTTGAAGTAGTACTTTTTTAATATCTAAAGAACCTTTATTCTCTAGTTTAAAATCACGTTTAATTGTATCACCAGGTTTAAGATTGTCTACATTAACAATTGTCGTTGGATTTGCTACTAAATCAAGCGTACCTGCTGCAAACGTATTATTTGATACTTCTTTGTCACTAAAGTACGCAAATGTTCCTCCGCCAACCAGTGCTGCTCCAAGTACTGCTGACGCTACGCCTATTCCTAACTTCTTTTTTAATGTCACTCCACTTCTCCCCCCTAAGCTCTACATATATTGTTAACCTTCAATAATTGAAGAGTATAACCATTCTATACTGATTGCCCTGCATCGGAAGACTTGCTTTTCTTTTCAGAATCAATGTTGCGTATTGCTCCAAAAATAGTAACCACAGAATATCCTAACAATAAAACCCCTGGAATAATTAATAACAATGCTGCCCCGGCTTTTGAATTTGCATAACTTAATAAATAACCAACATACGGAGCAGTAATATCCGCATATTTTCCGATTACATTTTCAGGAAGAACCGGGTTTAAATCAGGACCATTATTATTGTCTCCTTTTGTTTCATAGGCCACTTTTCCATTTATATTTTTCACATCAATAATGCGGTGCGTCACAATCTTGTTATCTTTCTCTTTAAACGTAATAACATCGCCTTTTTTATACTTTGAACCATCTTTTGTCGGTTCAATTGCAATAACAGATCCTGTTAAAAACGTAGGTTCCATCGATCCTGATAATACCGCTTTGAATTGGTATCCCATCACCGTTGGATCACTGCCACTCGCCTTTGACGAAATAACAACAAACGCTAAAACAACCATAATCGTAAACAAAACAAAAGAAATGATATTACTAATCACTTTCCATACTAACTTCATCTGTTTCCTTCCTTTCTTTTATTTCGTCTTTATATAAGCAAATCGCAAAAAACATTCATATTCGACGTTCTTTTTAAAGAACTCACAACTATATTATAACGAATATTCAAAAAACACAATAAAAAATAGGCAAAATGAATTTGCCTATTTTCATCGCGACAACATCTTCTGTCTCTTACGATTCCAAAGAAATACCCCAATACTAATAATAATAAGAATAACTGCGCCAATGCCAGCTATTAGCTCATACGAAAAAGTAGATTTTGTTATAATATTCGCTTTTGGCTTCTCAAACGCAACATCTTCTTTCGAAAGAACATTAATACTTTCTATCGTTTGATCATTCTTTTTCAAATCTACAGTCCCAATCACATCACCACGGTGAAGACCTGTTTTATATAAATTCGCTTCATCGACATGCTTTTCTTTAAAAACAGCTTGGACATTTTTCGCTTCCCCTTGTTTTAATTCAAGATCAACGCTTCGCTCCAACTCACCATCTACTGATTTATTCAAGTAAAGCATTTGCTTTGTCCAATTGTTTTTATCTAACACTTGCTGCTTTGCAAACTGCGGAAATGCATAATCAGCAAGCTTTCTCATATCTTCATAAATTTCTGGCCTTTGTGAAGCCATTACGACATTCACAATACGATTTCCATCTTTTTCATTCATTTGTACAAGTGTATTACGCGCCTCATTTGTAAAACCCGTTTTCCCGCCAATACAATTTGGATTTTCAAAATATTGTCCTTTATTAAAAATAGACGCACTTTGTCTTGACGTTGTAACATTTGTTCGCTTCGTATTCATTGCCTTCATAATTTCTGGATGCTTCATCACACCCCTTGTAATCATCGCCATATCATATGCCGTTGTATAATGATTTGGATCATGAAGACCATTTGGCGTAACAAAATGACTATCCTTTGCACCTAACTGCACTGCCTTCTCATTCATCATCTTAGCAAAATTTTCCGGACTTCCTGCCACATGCTCCGCAATCGCATATGCTACATCATTTGCACTCAGCACCATCAAAATCATAAGCGCCGTATCACGATCTATCGTTTCACCTGGTTGAAATTCAATTTGATAATTACTTTTATCCTGTTCAAGAGCTTTTTGAGAAAAAGCAATTTGCTCTCCAGGCTGTACATTCTCCATCAACAAAATACCCGTCAACACTTTCGTTATACTAGCTGGAAAAGCGTGTTGATGCGCATTCTTATCATATAAAACATCACCTGTTTTCGCATCAATTGACACCGCAAACTGTCCAAATACCTCCGGCGCTGGTACACTCTCTGCATACAACTTAACAGGCGAAAGTAAAAATAACAAACTCACAATAATAAGAGCCGAAATTTTCTTGTAATTAAACATACACTTCTCCTTTTTCTTAACTCTATATGTATACGTTCTCTATTATAAAAATCAAAAGGAATACGACACTACCTTTTATTTACCGTTTTCCAGTATATCATAATTTTACAAAAAAAGACAGAAAAACAATGGATAAAAAATAGGAGGAATCACTCCTCCTTATCTTCCTCATCACTAAAAAGATCCATAAACCTTTTTTTCGCTTCCTCTTCCGTTATCTCCTCCGTCACCCCAATAAATGACCAATCCTTTGACTCCACCCACTTCAAAAACTCAGTTGCAAATTCTTCCTGAGACACATCTACATCTAAAACTGCTCCAGTAATAGAAATCGTTCTAAATCTCGGCACATACATTTTATAAACCCTTCTTACCATTTACACCCCTTCATTCATATATATATTCTTATAAACATATTAATTATTCCTTTGTATAATATATTAATAAAATGGTAAAAAATGAACTCTTTATATGCCTCAAAAACTACTATTTATATTGAAAACTTCTTTCTATTTAAGAGGAAAAGAGAGTGACTTATGTACCAATATCGTATTTATATAAATCCAATTTATTTTTTTACATATAGATTGCTACTATAAAAAAAGGAACCTGCACTTGTTTTCCCTTTTTGGTTTTCGCTGCGCATGTGGCAGAAATAGGTCCTAACCGATTCTATGCATGGCCAGTTGCTCTCGCCCACCGAAAAAGAAAAGGGTTTTTATGTTAGTTTTTCAATTTGCATCTATATATTTGCCGTGCTGTTTAATATATTCATCGTAAACAGGCACTTCGCTACCATTCCCCGCTCCAGCCCTTGCACTATTAAAAACCTTAACATCCTTCACGTCCAATTCATTTATTTTAATATCAAGGTCATGAACAATACGATGAGCATATCTTAAAGCCTCAGTATCATGATGTTTCACTGCAATATCTTGTAACTTCTCAGCTCGTTCCAAATCCTCCTTCAACCCACCCTCAGACAAAGAAGCAGCTTCCTTCAGCGTAACAGCAATTAACTCAAAAGAACTTTTAGAATCTTCCCATGACGGACTGTTCACATCTTCATATTTTTCATACTTCTCCCAGCCTGTTATATTATTTAAATCACTATGTATCGCTGTTATTTTGTGCGGAACATTCTTTAATAGATCCTCTTCTTTTATTTGTTCAGCCTTCTCAATTTTACTTTCTTGTTGATCTGTTTTATAAAACAACTTCAAGCCGCCAAATATGACTCCTACTAAAACAAGGCTGCCAACAACAAATACAATCCCCTTTTTAAACATCATGCTCCCCCTATACATCCGTATCCTATTGATTTCCATCATATCATATTTTCTAGAATATACCTTTTCCTACCTTATTGTGTAGAACATATATAATGAAGTAAAATGAAAAGCAGCACCCTTTTGGTTTTTATTTGAAATTTTCAAATAAAAAGTCTTGTAGAGTTTACATCATTTCATTTATAATAGAAACCATAAAATAACAAAGATGTTTATCCATCACCATTTATCATGATCCCGTAGCTCAGCAGGGAGAGCGCCACCTTGACAGGGTGGAGGTCGCTGGTTCGAACCCAGTCGGGATCATAGTTATAGAAACCGTGTCAAATTAACGTTTGATGCGGTTTTTATTTGTGTACTCTCATACTCCGCAAAATCAGTCTCTTCTATTTTGTTAACTGCATCCTCTTGCATCGTTAGCAGTACATGTAAATAAGTGTCTAATGTAATTTTGATGTTACTACGTTCTAAACGCCCAGAAATCACATTCACATCTTTAGCTAGTAGTAGAGTTGCATGTGTATAACGTAAATCATGAAACCTAATCTTTGGCACAGCCGCTTTCTCAATCAAAGCGTTTAAACTTCTTCTAACAGTAGCAGGATTGATTGGCTTTCCAGAAAGAGTACACATCACCAAGTCATTATCTTGGTATTCCTCACCTTGACTCAGCTTCTCTTTTAATACGACTGCTCTATGTTTCTTTAGCTTTGCTATTGTTGATGCAGGCAATAGTATCTTTCTTAAACTTGATTTCGTCTTTCCTTCAAGCAAAAACGACTTCCCATCATGGCTTAATGTTTGGCTAATGGTTAAATGTCCCTTTTCTAAATCAACATCTTTCTACCGTAACCCTAGCAATTCACCTTGTCGCATTCCAGTTACAAGAGCCATATGAAAGACAATAGAATACCTGCTTTCCTTCGCAGCTTTTAAGAACAACTGTACTTCCTGTTCGTTCCACACCGTTAATTCTTCTTTATCAGCTTTAGACAATTTATTCTTAGCTGCAACACCTTTAGGAATTAGCTCCAAATCTATTAAGTTATGACACTTAAACCGAAAAAAAGACCATCTATTGACAGTCCTGTTCTTGAGTAATTGAGTTTAGTTTCATTTATTATGCTTTTTTATTGCTGTTTTGATTCCTAATGCAACACATACAATTCCTATTATTTTCATTAGGGTGTTGCCTATGTCCCCAAGACTATCAACTGTTAAACTAATCAAAAAGCTTCCCAATAAAAAAAGAAATATACCAAATAATGTTTTCAATAAATTTAGCACCTAAATTCTTTATGATATTTTCAAAAATTCACCACTCTCTTTAAGGATTGGATGTTTTTATTTATTCTCCTTCTTGTGCTAAACAGTTCCGTAGCACTTAAGTTATGACACTTTTTTTATGGAAACTATCAATCATAACTCAAAACATATGAGTGAGGCATGAGAGCAGCACAGGGGACGAGGGCCTATATATGGGGTGGTCTAGTATTTACAAAATATACAGCATATTTTGTAAATTTTTATGGAAAAATTAACCACATTCGATATACTATTAAGTATGAATGAGGTTTTTTTGAAGCTAGATGAATTGGAGGAATTAAAACGTATATGGAACAAAAGATACTTGAATTACTTAACGAAATATATCCAGTGAATTTTATTAAAGTTGAATCAGTAACAAATGAAATGTATCGGTGTACTGCAAAACAAGGTGATTTCTTCGCTAGAATAACAAACTATAAAACATATGATGAACAGTTAGAAGAGGTTACATATACAAACTTTTTATATAATGAAGGATTTGGAGTCTCACCTGCCATATCTTCTTTAAACGGTAATTTAGTAGAAAAGATAACACTTGATAAGGACGTTTTAACTGTTTTATATAATACAGCTTCCGGTGTACACTTACCAAGAAGTCAATGGAATGCCAATGTATTAAAAGAATTAGGTCGGCAAATTGGTAGATTACATCGTTTATCAAGGAAATTTGAAAGTATAATGCCGACTAAATATATTAACGATTGGCATGATAATGAGGAATATGATTTTTATAAATATATCCCTAAAGAAGAAAGTACGATTAGAGAAATTGCACATAATGTTTTATCTACAATTAAAAATTTGCCAAAATGTCATTCTACATATGGTTTACTACATGGGGATTTATGGTTAGAAAATATATTAGTAGATAGTGATTCGAAATTGACAATGGTTGATTTTCAAGATTGTGAAAAACATTATTATATATTTGATTTGGCTGTTCCGATATATAGTGCGTTGGAGTATTCGTTTGTAGGGAATGGCAACATAGTTGACTATGGGCGTTCTATTACGAAAGCAATAATCGACGGATATCAAGAGGAAAATGATATATCTCCAGAGATGTTAGGAAAACTTTCTCTATTTATTAAGTTAAAGGAAATTTTTGAATATAATTTAATGCATATGTACTGGAATAAAGAGAGGTTAACTGAAGACCAAATACGAATAATGAACCACTTTAGAATAAGGATTGAACACAATTACTCTATTCTGAATTTTTAATTAACTATTGTTATTAAACTACAGCACGTCAATCATATTCAGGGACCTGACGTAAAACTTCCAATGGCACTTGCTATACTTGTGCATTGAACTAGCCTCAAGGTTTATATGAAAATTAGTTTTTAGCAACCGTTTGACATAGAAAGGAAGTATTATATGAACCAATCAATTCAACTCAAAAACGTTCAAAAACAATTTACAGGAGATGGCGTTATAACGCCGGTATTACATAATTTAAACTTAACCATTGAAAAAAAGAAGTTTACTTCCATCGTTGGACCTTCAGGATCAGGAAAATCTACTTTATTAAGTTTAATTGGCACATTAGATCAACCAACAGCGGGAGAGATTTTGTACGGAGACCAAGACATTACAAAAATGAATGCGAAGCAACTGGCTAATTTTCGCTTTGAGGCAATCGGTTTTATTTTTCAACAGTTTTATTTGCTGCCGACGTTAACCGCGCTTGAAAATGTAATGGCACCTTTATTTTCACGGAGTGTTTCGTTTGCTAAAAAGGAACGCGCTATTCAATTGTTAGAACAAGTGGGCTTAGCTAATAAATTACATGCTTTACCGTCCCAATTATCTGGAGGACAACAACAGCGCGTTGCAATTGCTCGGGCATTAGTGAACGAACCGAGTTGGATTCTAGCTGATGAACCGACAGGAAATTTGGATACAGAGAACGGTAAAATTGTTTTCGAGTTGATCCAGCAGCTAAATAAAGAAAAAGGCTGTAGTGTATTATTTGTTACGCATGACTTAAGCTTGGCTGCGGAGGCGGATCGGGTGATTGAAATGAAAGATGGTTATATCATCCGTGACAGTCAGGGGGAAGTACCGTGCTTCGCTTAATATGGAATAATTGGAAACGACAAAAAGAGCGCTTTCTTCTCCTGTTAATTGGTGTACTTTTAATGAGTTCTGGACTGAATTATTTATTAGGGTTAACAGAGACAAACCAAGGAACAGTTGAAGAAACATTAGGAAAAAAATGGTCGAGTGCGTATGATATTGTAGTACGCCCAGCCGGAACAAAGAAAGACGTCCAAAATTTATTAGAACCAAACTATTTAAACGGAATTGCGGGCGGGATTACGCAGGCACAATATGAAACGATTCAAAAGATGCAAGAAATTGATGTGGCAGCCCCTATCGCGGTAATGGGTTATGGGTATATCGGAGCGTTTTGGAAAAATGAAAGTAATGAACCTAAGTTAGAACCGGGGATATATCGTGTCCATACGAAGAGGGCTCAAAATAATGGTTTACAACAAACTGTTATGAATGAATCGACGAACTATTGTATTCAAGGAAAAGAAACAACAGATGCACAATTTACATGTGATAATGTATATGATCGTGGAAAAGGATTCTCTGATCCGATGTTAATTGTCGGAATAGATCCTGAACAAGAAGCGAAACTTGTTGGCTTAGATAAAGTAACAGCTTCTCTACCTCAAAGTCGCTATTTTGATAAAGAAGATGCGCCAAAATTGTTAAGACGAACTGAAGTGCAAGATCATATCGAGATTCCTATCATTATAAACGCAGCTAGCTTTAGCAATAGTAAACAAACAACAACATTGGAAAAATTGTCTCTTCCGTTTGAAACGAAAGAGCAGCAACAACAAACAATCGAACAAATAAAATCTACCAAAGACAGAAAAGAAGATGATTCCTCTTTAGCACAAGCAAAAGGGAAACAAATTGAAGAAACTTCAACAACAAGTAAAGAAGTAGAAGAAGTATATTACAGTTCTATTTTTGGAATGAATCCAGAGACAGGATCAACGAGTCAAGTGGATTCAAAAAAGAATGCTAAAGTGTTCGAGGAATCTCATATCGTATTTAAGCCAACACCGTTGTCTTACAAAGAAACAAAAAGTCCTTACCAAGAACAGTGGGAAAAGGCTTTTCAAATTGAAGAACACCCACTTAGTAAAATGCAAGACGATATGATAGATGGTTACATACCAAAGAGTGGATTTCGGGCAATAGAATTTACTAAACATACAGTCGATGAGAGCAAAGTGCCTATATTCCCTGCAATTACGTACCGAGTTGTTGGTTTTTATAACCCTAGTGAATTATCCGTTTCGAAGGATCCATTAAATGAACTCCCGCTTGAAACGTATCGACCAGCCAAAGCGAGTTTAGTATTAGATGAGAATAATCTCCCAATCAATCCTGCACGTGACATTACAGGAATTGGTCATCCTGCTGGACTACTCACGAATCCACCCAATATGCTGACGACGATTCAAGCCTCCCAAACGGTGATGGGTGATAATGCCATTTCTGCGATTCGCTTGAAAGTGAAAGGTGTTGAAAGTTTCAACGAGAGTTCGCAAAAAAAGCTAGAAGCAGTAGCAAAACAGATTGAAGAAGCTACAGGACTTGTAACAGATATTACGCGCGGATCTTCACCGCAGCCTGTTCTAATAGAAGTAAAAAAAGAAGGAAAAACACTTGGATGGATGGAGCAGCCTTGGATTAACTTAGGAGCTGCGATTACAATTTTAAAAGAAACAACCCTTGGATATTCTGGGGTATTGATTGTCTTAATTGGAGTTGCGATTTTGTATGTTCTAGCGACAAATATAGTTTCTTTGCTCGCAAGGCGCAAAGAAATGGCAGTATTGTTAGCCCTTGGTTGGCAAGCAAAGCATTTGATAAAGATGCTGTTTTTTGAATCTGCAATTTTATGTAGCATCGTCATCCTTGTTTCTTGTGTCGTAGAAGGCATCATGTATTTACAAACGGGAACATTTCTGATTGGGAAGTTATTACTGATTGCAATTTGTAGTATATTAATTTACCTACTTGGCACCTTAATTCCAGCCTTTTTGTTAACAAAAATCACTCCCTACGAGACGATGCGCCAAGGAGAAATTTCCACAAAAACAAAACGATGGATGCGTACAACGAACATGTTCATGATGGTTGGAAATCAAGTATTGGCAAAATGGCAGCGAAATATATTATCTATTCTATCTATTGCATTACCGACGACACTACTCTCCTTTTACTTATTTGTAACCTTTCGTCTAAAGGGGATTCTATATACGTCTTGGCTCGGTCAGTATGTAGCCATGAAGGTAGATAGCACGCATTATATTACAATGGGTATTGCAATTTGTGTAGCGGTTGTAACAACTGCAGAAATGCTATGGCAAAATATTTCGGAGCGCAAACCAGAAATTTCAGTGTTAAAGTCAATTGGGTGGACGAACAGTTCAGTCCGACTTCTCGTCGTATTGGAAGGAGCCCTTCTTGGCTTTTTGGCAGGATTGCTTGGCTTCATGTTCTCTATTATCGGCGTTTATGCAATGTATGGCATTTTTCCACTAGAATCATTGCCAATAATGTCTATCACGATTATTATCCCAATTACGGTAGGAATGCTCGGCGCTCTTATTCCTGGAGAAGTAGCCGTGCGTGTAAAACCTTTTCTAGCAATGAAAAAAATATAAGTATGAATTTAACGATAATATCCTCTCTTTAGGAATTGACCAATTTTTATACATTAAAGAATACTTTTTACCATTTAAATAACCACGTTGCATCGCTAGTTCTATCCGCTTCTCTAATCGCCGTGGTAGGGTAGTATCTGTCCCGTCCTTAATTAAGTTAAAGAAAATCCGACTCACAAGAGCCGGATTTCTTCATTTATCTATCTAAGCCACTTAATTCTATTTTATTTACTCTAACGTACTTTATGTTATATTCCTATTTCAAAAAATCTACCCGTTGCTTTAAGGTCAACTTATACCATCCTTAATAAATTCACAACTTCCCTACTACAACTGCCTGTACAACTTTAATTGAATTTTAATAAGATATTCTGAAGGGCAAGTCTGGAAGTTCCAGCTCTTCTAGTTACAGATCATTCATTACGGTTTCAAGCAGAAAGAAGAAAATTGTAAAAAACAAAATAAAGTGTAAAGAAGGTGATAAATAAAATGGTAAACAATGAAGAAACACTTTGTCGTAAGTTTGCAAAAATTATAGGCGGTCAATCGGGATTTGCGGGTGGAAAGTGTGTCGCTACAATATCTCGAGATCAAATAAGTGCAACGATTTTGAAAAAAAGATTTGGGGTGACTTCTTCTTTCTCATTCGAATCAATAGATAGTTTAAGTGGCAAAGCTTTATGTTTAGGAAGAGTAGCACTTTTACAAAATGAAGTGGAGCCATTTATTACTGTAATTCGTGCTCAAGAAATAATAGTTTCGTCTATCCACAATGAATGGTTATTCGATAACCCACGCTTAGTTTATGTTAATATCGAATCTGTTGAAGAACCACTTACTTTTGCCAAAAAAGTAAGGAAAGCATTAAAAGCTATCTGATCATAATGTTTGTACCAGTTAAAGGGACATCTTTCAACTACCAACACGAAACTAGCGCTGTCATCTTTCAATTTCTAGCTATGGGCCCTGCTATTCCAACTGTGTCCTCTCACTGTAACATTCCACTCGAAAAATCGTTCTTCACCGCAGTTCAAAAATATATAAATACAAGGTGACTTTTTAACATCTAAGTCGCTACTTGCTTTCTACCTTTGTTTTAAACTTTGCACGTGGTAGGAAAAGGCCCTGACCGCTGCTATGCATGGCCAGTTACTCTGATCTCCTTCCCTAAAAAAAGGTGGTTTTTATATCATTTTTTCAATTTGTATTTATATATACACAATTCATTTTTCCTAGACAAGCACACACTCCCTTCTCTCTCAATCACATACAATGATAATAAGAGTAAATGAGGAGGTGCATAATCATGCCAAAACCAGCCTATGGTTACGTTACACTTGTTGGTAGCAATCCTATAGGAGTCAGATCAGGTGAAAACATAAAGTTTAATAGAAACGGTCCATTAAATCATATAGTGTTTAATCCTCCTAGTGACACTTTATTTATTCCTAGAGCGGGAGACTATAAAATCGAATTTATCTTATTAATTGATGGCCCTGCTTCTACTTCTGTATATGGTTTAATTTTAAATAATTCTTTAGTAGGTGAGCGACTTACTAATTATGGAATACAAAGACAAGTTACTGGTGCAAGTCTGATGCTCACTGGACAAGCTATTATCCATATTCCTAGACGTTCAACACTCCAACTTAGAAATATAGGATTAACTACCGATGTGTTACTACCAATTTTAACTGGACAGAAAGTTAACGCTGCATCATTAACAATTGAGAAGCTTAACTAGTAAAGTATTTGTTCAGCAGAATAAATACTTAAAAAAGTGGTTCACATTCAATATATAAAAGCGACAAAATAACTATTAGATTGCTTGTTCGAAGTTGTCGTAATCATACGAGACAAAAAGCCTCAATCCTTTTTTAAATGGATTGAGGCTTTTTGCATTCCTGGTTCATATTCAATTTAATCTACTTAACCTTTACTTCTCTGCCTAACTAAATATAGCTTATCTTATCCCTGGGAATCCCCTATGCCTGGAAAACCTATAATACGTTGCGAACCTAACCGCATGTTTTCACCTACTTTTCCATAGCCTTTTACATACTATGCTTCAAAAAATAAAGGAACTTATTATCCTTTAAATCACTCTTGTTTTTCTTGGCATTTTTTCACTAAGATAACATCGCATTCCCTTCTGTTGATTTTGTTAATTTTTCGGTAGTATTTGCAATTGAATTCGTGTTATCAGAAAGATAAAAAAGCATGTTATTTATTTTCAGAATTGACATGACATTATATTGATTTTATACTGTTAGTAACATATCACTGTCAATGACAGTAATATGTTACTAACAGTAATAATTTTAATGTTATGATGACAAAAAATATTTTTTACATTTCATTCAGGAGGAGATATATTTCATGAAACATACAGGGAGACATACAGCTGCATTTCTTTTGCTGTTTTTAACAGAGGGAGATAGCTATGGAGGGAAACTTCTGCAGAAATGTGAAGAAGAGCTTCCCGTCAATCCAATCGATAGTGCCATCATCTATCGCACACTTAAGAAATTAGAAAAAGAGGGTGCTGTTGAGTCTTATTTGGATACATCTGATCAAGATAAGCCGATAAAAATGTACAAAATTACTACCGTTGGGAAAAGAACATTAGAAGATTTTCAAATGGATATTGAAGAAAAAATTAAGAATTTATCATTTTTCTTAAATAAATATGAAAAATGGAAGGGGTATAATCATGATTAATGGTACTATCCTTTACACTATAGCTATTATTCTTACCAGTATTTCTTTTATAAAAGATCGAAATAAAACAAAAGATGCTCTATTAAAGTCATGGAACATGTTTCGTAATCTTATCCCTTCTATATTATCGATTATGCTGTTCGTTGGACTATCACTCTCTATATTAACTCCTTCCTTCATTTCTTCCATCATTGGGGAAAAATCTGGATTTATCGGTATTGTTTATTCAGCAATAATTGGCTCTGTTGCACTCATTCCAAGCTTTATTGTGTTTCCTCTTGGAAATACATTAGTTCAAAATGGTGCGGGCCTTCCTCAAGTTGCGGCATTAATGTCTACATTAATGTCAGTAGGAATCACAACTTTACCGATGGAACAAAAGATATTTGGGCGAAGTTTTGCTTATTCTCGTAATGCATCTGCATTGTTAATGTCTCTCATATTTTCATATATTATTTGGGTGGTGATGGCATGAATGAATTAAGAAGATATCGTTTCTTTTTCATTTTACTATTTGGACTCATTATACTAACTTTTGTAAACCAATCGCTGGGATGGAATGCATTTCAATTAACAGGAAAAAGTATTTTAGATATGCTGTTTCTACTTCCCCCTGTCTTACTATTCGTAGGGTTGCTTGACCAGTGGGTGAAGAAAGAAACATTAATTAAATATATGGGAAAAAAATCTGGTATCTATGGCATCTTGTTCTCCCTATTATTAGGAGGGATTGCAGCTGGCCCCCTCTATGTTGCTTTTCCAATCGCGGCACTTTTATTAAAAAAAGGAGCGAGCATACGATACATTGTATTTTTTCTAGGAGTTTGGACAACTGCAAAATTACCTGTTATGGTGTATGAATTTGCTTCATTTGGAGCTAAATTTACACTCATTCACATTTGTTTTGGTCTAATATTTTTCTATTTAATGGGTATTATTTATGAGAAGTTTTACGACCAACGACAATTGTTAAAGTATGATATAACGAAAGAAAATTAGATTTAGATCAATAAATATTTATGCCCCTCAATCCCAAATCCTTTTGTAGTTATAGCTCTTAAATAACATTTGATCAAAAACACCATATAAACCAGCATGTTAAAATAAGTAAAAAGAGCGTCCGTATTTGGACGCTCCTTTCCTTCGTATGCTTGACTTGTCGCAAAAGTAATATCTAAAAATACACTGAAAGATCGGACGCAGAAATTAATCATAAAAAGAAACAATATCGCGCTCCTACGTCTTACAGTTTAGCGGTGCTGTGCGATTTCCATCAATGGAGAATGAAGAAAATCCCCACTGATGAATGCTTCAGTTTATTTCTTCCCCCTACGGAATAAATCAAGTGTTTTATACCCTTGCGAAAGGATATCAACCATTTGTTGATAACGCTTGTCGCGTGTTTGTTGTTGCTTTGCCGAGAAGATGTGACGTGCCCAGTCTTTTTGATATCCATGGGTTAAGCTTTGGTAAAACTTCAGTTCGTTTGGATGGTCGGCTAGTAATGCTTCGACATCTTTTACATTGTTCTCATAATCTGCAACGCACTGGCTCACAGCTGCTGTTTTCTTTTCTTTCTTTTTTTCGCGTTTTAGTCCGACTACAGTGAAAACGTCATCCATGCTTACCATACGTGCGAACTTGATATCGCTACTTCCTATATATCCGTCTTCACCAACGTTCATTGCTGGGAACATTTCATCTCTGTGAATAAAGGTTTCATAACGCTTATTCCCTTTTTTCGGATATGCAAAAAATATATAGCCTTTTTCAAGTAGAAGTTGGTCATTGTTTAGGATATTATTTGTGTGCGTAACCATCTCATCCAGTGTTTCTACAAAAATGAAAATCGCATCATGTTCTTTTGAAAGGGTCGTTTTTTGTTCCGTAAAGATCTTGTAGTCGCTTGGTTGATTAATTACGGTCATGTTTTTGAATTTCGTTAGTTTTAATTTATCAATAATTGTCATGACAAGCTCCTTAATTTTTAAGTTTATTACAGTTTAAGTTCTTTTCTATTCAATCATTGCACTTGATCACTACATTACTTCCAATAAAGTGTACCTTATTAATAGAAAAATGTCTGTAAGAGTGGTCGCTTATACTTTCTTACACTATAAAGGCAGACCATACAACGGTCTGCCTTTAGTATTACTATACGTTTTTCTTTTTTCCTACAAAAATAGAACATAGAATTAAGATCATTAAAATGCCTAAACAAACAAAAATACTCGCTCTATTTTGATCGCTGAATGTAAATGCCACGCAGCAAATACTTAATGTGACTGCAGTAAATAAAGTTGCATATGGAAATGCCCATACTTTAAAATGCGGCAATTTTGTATATGTTTTGCGAAGCTTCAGTTGTGCTAAACATATACATGTCCACACCACTGATACTGTAAATCCTGGAATTGCCATTAAGTACCCAAACACACGGTCAGGTGAAACGTATGCGACAAATGTCCCACTAATAAGAACAATAGAGCTCAATATAACGCTATATACTGGAACACCGTTCTTTGCAACAAATGAAAATTGTTTCGGCGCTTCTCCTTCTGCCGCTAAGGAATGCAGCATACGTGTGCATCCGTAAATACCAGAGTTTGCCGCAGACAATACTGCTGTGATCAGAACAAAGTTCATAATATGAGCTGATCCTTTAAATCCAACTACAGATAACACTTGTACAAACGGACTTGCTTGGTTGCCAATTTCATTCCATGGAATTAATCCACAAATGATAAGAATTGGAAGTGTATAGAATAATACGATTCTCCAAAATACTCCTTTAATCACTCTAGGCAATACTTTCTCTGTATCCTTCATTTCCGTTACAGTCAATCCGATTAGTTCGGAACCACCGTAAGAAAAAATAACGATTAATAATGCAGAAAATACTCCTGACCAGCCGTGCGGGAAGAATCCCTGATGCTGTACGTAGTTTTGCATATAGTTTGCTTCATTACTTGGAATTACTCCGAATAAAATAGCCCCGCCTAAAATAAGAAATAGAACAATCATCGTAATTTTAATTCCGGCAAACCAAAATTCAAACTCGCCGTAATGTTTTACATTCATAAAATTAATAGCCACAATGAAAATTGCACTAATAAAGCTTAAAGACCATAAAGACATGGAAGGAAACCAATATTGCAGAAAGCTTCCGGCAGCGATTACTTCAATGACGCATACAACTAATAACATGAAACAGTACATCCATCCAATTACAAACGACACGTTTGATCCAAATGCTTTACGAATAAACCCTTTCATATTCATCCCAGGATAAGCGATAGCCATCTCTGCGATTGCACTCATGACAACAAGAAGCAATAATCCTGCAAACAGATAAGAAAAAATAACTGCTGGCCCCGCTATTGATACTGTTTCAGAAGTTCCTTTAAATATCCCTGTACCGATTGCTCCTCCGAGTGCCATCAAACGGACATGCCGCGGCAATAACTTTTTTTGTAATTCCATGATGTTCTCCTCTCGTTTATATAAGATTTTAATATTACAAAAGATTTTATAGGATCAATTGTAGTTTTTCTTTTAATAAAAAAAAAATCATCCCTGTCCTACATGACAGGGACGATTCACACCGCGGTACCACCCTAATTGCAAACTAAAGTCTGCCTCTTCATTTTGTTAACGATCTATTGACCGCCCTTTCCTTTATAAAGGAAAGAGATGCTCCGGGATTGAATTTCACACTTATTTATGTACTGATTCACACCTTCCATCAGCTCTCTGAAACAGGGAAATAAGTATTACTGTATTCCTTTCATTGCATTTCCAATATTATGTTTTCTGTATAAGGTTCAACTAACCATCAGTGGGGATTTTTTTATTCCCACTGATGGTTAGTTGAACCAATCGGGCTTTTACGAGCCATTATCCCCCACCTATCTTCCTTGTTTCTTTTTAACTTTTGAAATGGGGGTTACTGCCCACGAATAGCGGGATAATAAAAAAGTCCCTACTGATTATATCAGTAGGGACGAATATATCGCGTTACCACCCTAATTGCAGACTGCGTCTGCCTCTCAACTTTGATAACGATCTCATATTTGACCGTCTTTCCCTCATAAAGGTCTTCCTTTACTTCGAAAAAGATGCTCCGGGATCGAAATTCATCCTTATCTTTGTACTGATTTGCACCTTCCATCAGCTCTCTAAAACAGTGAGATAAGCACTACTAAAATTCCCTTCATTGCTCAATTATATTTTAATTTATATGACTCTTTTATAAGTATGTTTTGTATTATAGGGGTTGCATTAATATTCTGTCAATAGTTTTTCGCAATACTTATTTAGGTATGTTTTACGAAATGAAAAGAACCACGAATCCGTGAAGAAACAATTCCCAATTATGATAGTTCATGTTACATGTCCATAGAAGATTTTTGTTTTAAATATTCAGAATTGATATTAAAATGAATATTAATAAGATTGTATTGAATTATATATAAATTCATTTTTCACATATAGATTGCTACTATAAAAAAATGAAACTGCGCTTGTTTGCTCTTTTTGGTTTTCGCTGCGCATGTGGCAGAAATAGGCCCTGATCGATTCTATCCATGACCAGTTGCTCTCGCCCATCGAAAAAGAAAAGGGGGTTTATGTTAGTTTTTCAATTTGCATCTATATAAATAAAAAAGATTGGAGGTTAATAGCTGATTTTTTCGTTTTATTTTCCAAGGTATCATAGTTTAATAATTTCTTAGAATCATGTTCTTGAAGATTACAAAATAATTTATAGCTTACGAGGAAATAAAGATGAAACTTCAATTGAAAGCTGATTTAATGCTACTACTAGTTACATTTTTTTGGGGTGCCTCCATCTTGCTTACAAAGGTCGGACTCACTTACATACAAGAATATAATTTAATCGCATTACGTTTTATCATTGCCTTTCTTTTATCAGGCATCGTATTTTACAAACATGTAATCAAAATTGATTTTCAAACTGTAAAATATGCGTTTATATTAGCTTCTATTTTATTTATCGTTTATATTTGTGCGACTTTTGGTACAAAGTATACAACGGTTTCGAATGCTGGTTTCTTAATGAGTCTCACCGTTATATTCATCCCGATACTATCATCTATCTTTTTAAAACAACAGCCTGAAAAACAAGTTGTATTGGCAATTGTTTTAACGATAGTAGGAATCGGACTATTAACAATCAATAGTGAATTAAAGATCGGTTACGGTGATATCTTATGCATCTTATGCGCTTTATTTTATGCCGTTCATATCATCGTTACTGGAACTATGACTAAGCATGTGAATTCCATTGCTCTTGGCGTGTTACAGCTCGGTTTTGTCGGCTTATTTAGTATCATTTTCTCCATGTTTATGGAAACCCCAAAACTTCCTAACACTTTGGAATCATGGTTTTCCATTTTAGTATTAAGCATATTTTGTACAGCAATGGCTTTCATTGTCCAAGTCATTGCGCAGCAACACACGACTCCTACACATGCAGGTCTTATTTTTTCATTAGAACCTGTATTTTCTGCAGGGTTCGCTTTCTTTTTCACAGGTGAAACTCTCACATTGAAAGGTTACTTAGGTGCAACACTTATTTTATTAAGTGTATTAGTTGCTGAACTAGATTTGAAAAGTTTATTAAAGCTAAGTTATAAGAAAAATATATAAAATATAGTAAGAAATACTGTTCTATCTTTTATTTTCTAAGAAAAGCTTCCTTCTACTCTACTATCTTCTCTTTTAATAAACGGAATTGATAATAAATTCACAATTTTATCTTTTTTCCTATTATCCACTGTGATATTGTTGTATAATATTTTTGAAAGCGCTTATTATTGTAATATACATAATTTAAAACGTTTTTACTTGAACATTCTTAATTTCCTACACATTTTATAAGTAGTAATTATTTTTCCATTTTATCCCTAGATTGAACTTGTCCTACTATTTTCAATGGTTTTATTGTAAAAGTTTTACTTGGTAATCATAGTAAATTTCTGGGTGATAAGTAATTGTGAATGTTTTTTTACAAAACAGATAAGTAATAACGTTTTGTATTATGTAAATTATCGTAATAACATAAGAATATAAAATGAATTGCACTCGTTACTGGTTCTAACGAGTAGGAGGTTTTGTCAAATGACGACGAAGAATACAAATACAAACAGCCCTTGGGCTAAGTTCCATGGTCCTAACCTTGGCTATGTCATTGAACAGTACGATCGTTTTGTAGCCGGGGAAGGTTCTGTTGATCCAGAGTTAGAAGAGCTTTTCGCAAGATGGGGTGCTCCTCCTTTTCATGCAGATTTTACAGAGGACTCGCATTTTTCTTCTCCAAACAATACAGATATAGAAAAAGTTCTAAAAATCGCAAAGGTTTTAGAAAATATTCGTTCTTATGGTCACCTTTCTGCACATATTAATCCGCTTGAAGAAAAAGTGGATGGGCAGTTTTCTTTAGAGGGACTAGGTGAAAATGATTTGAAAGCGATTTCAGCTAAAATGGTTTGGGCAGATGCACCTGCAGATGTACAAACAGCGTTTGATGCTGTTAATAGATTAAAAGAGATTTATTCAAAATCTTTAGCTTATGAGTTCGCTCATGTTCAAGATAGTGAAGAGCGTGCATGGCTACAACAAATGGTTGAATCAACTTCCTTGTATCACCCACTATCAAATGAAAAACGCATTGCTGTTTTAAAACGATTGACAGCAGTTGAAGGTTTCGAGCAATTTTTGCATAAGACATTTGTTGGGCAAAAACGCTTTTCTATCGAAGGCGTTGATATGCTAGTTCCTATGCTTGATGAAATGGTTTCTGAAGGCGCTAAGGGCGGCGTGAAAGATATTATGATCGGGATGGCTCACCGCGGACGTCTTAGCGTACTCGCTCATACATTAGAAAAACCATATAGTCACATGTTCACTGAATTTAAACATTCAGCACCGATGCAGGGCACTGATAAGAACAATATCGGCTGGACTGGCGATGTGAAGTATCACTTAGGTAAAGAGCAATTAGTTGGATCTGAAGGAGCTCTTACACGAGTTACTTTAGCAAATAACCCAAGTCACCTTGAATTTGTAGATCCAGTTGTAGAAGGATTTGCACGTGCTGCTCAGGAAAATCGCGAACAAGCAGGTTATCCAACGCAAGATGTTTCTAAATCTTTCGCAATTTTAGTACACGGTGATGCTGCGTTCCCTGGTCAAGGTATCGTACCTGAAACACTGAACTTAAGCAGGCTGAAAGGTTATCAAACAGGCGGAACGATTCATGTTATTGCGAATAATGCAGTCGGCTTTACAACTGATAGCTATGATTCCCGTTCAACAAGATATTCAAGTGACCTTGCAAAAGGATTTGATATTCCGATTGTGCACGTAAATGCTGATGATCCTGAAGCTTGTCTCATTGCAGCTACTCTTGCTTTCCAATACCGTACGCTATTCAAAAAGGATTTCCTAATTGACTTAATTGGATATCGCCGCTATGGTCATAACGAAATGGATGACCCAGCAGTTACACAACCGAAAGTATACAAAAAGGTTAGCAAGCATCCGACTGTAAGAGCTTTATATGCTGAAGAGTTACAGACAAAGGGCATTCTAAATGCTGAAGAAGTAGAAACAATTACGCAATTTATACAAGAGCATTTAAAAGCTGAATATAATCAAGTTTCTTCTGATAAAAAAGAAGTATCTGCAAATGTTGCAGTTCCAGAAGTAGTTGCAAATGGCATTCCAAAAATGATGACAGGTGTTCCATTAGAAACACTTAAAGAATTAAATACAAGTCTTCTTGAGTGGCCAGAAGGTTTTAACGTATATCCAAAATTAAAGAAAATCCTTGAACGCCGTGAGAACGCATTTAAAGATGGCGGTAAGCTAGAATGGGCAAATGCCGAAGCGTTAGCGTTTGCATCAATTTTACAAGATGGTACGCCAATCCGTCTGACAGGACAGGATTCAGAGCGCGGTACATTCGCACAGCGCCACGTTGTATTACATGATACAGAAACGAACGAAACGTATTCGCCAATGCACCGTCTGCCACAAGCACGCGCTTCTTTCGCGGTTCATAATAGTCCGCTTTCTGAAGCTGCTGTTGTAGGATTTGAGTATGGATATAACGTATTTTCTCCTGAAACATTAACAATGTGGGAAGCACAATACGGAGACTTCTCAAATACAGCGCAAGCATTGTTTGACCAGTTCGTTTCAGCAGGAAGAGCAAAATGGGGTCAAAAATCCGGACTTGTTTTACTTCTTCCGCACGGTTATGAAGGGCAAGGTCCTGAGCATTCTAGCGCTCGTCCAGAACGTTTCTTACAGCTTGCTGCAGAAAATAACTGGACAGTTGCAAACTTAACAAGTGCAGCGCAATATTTCCATATCCTGCGCCGCCAAGCAGCAAGTCTTGGAACTGATTATGTAAGACCGTTAGTAATTATGACGCCAAAGAGCTTATTACGTCATCCACTTACATCTTCACCTGCTTCTGAGTTAAGTGAGGGCAGCTTCCAAACAGTTGTAGAAGAGCCGAACCTTGGAACAGAAACAAGTAAAGTGAAGCGTCTTGTATTAACGACAGGTAAGATGGCAATCGATTTAGCAGTAGATGTTGAATCAAATAAGAAAGAACATACACTTGATGAAGTGCATATCGTTCGCGTTGAACAGTTATATCCATTCTCTACTGAGAAAATCCAAGCGATCGCTGAGCGTTTTGAAAACTTGGAAGAAATCGTATGGGTACAAGAAGAACCAAGAAATATGGGTGCATGGCATTATATCGCACCAATTCTATTCGAACTTGCTACAGACAAAGTGAAAGTGAACTATATTGGACGTCCAGACCGTTCAAGTCCATCAGGCGGCGATCCTCATGTTCATAGAAAAGAACAAGAATTGATTATTAATCAAACGCTTAATATCAATTTCAAATTACAACAAGAACAAGAATTTGTTCACAATAAGTAATACTGTTAACTTCCTGCGGATGGGGGGTCTCCCCCATTCACGGTTAGAGAAGATTATTTATACAACCATACCAAATCAATTGTTAGGCAAAATAGGGGAGGACATTTAAAATGATCGAAATTAAAGTACCTGAGCTTGCAGAATCTATTACAGAAGGAACTATTTCACAATGGCTTATCAACGTAGGTGACAAAGTTGAGAAAGGCGCAAGCGTTGTTGAGCTAGAAACAGATAAAGTCAATGTAGAAATCATTGCAGAAGATTCAGGTATTGTATCACAATTACTAGGAGAACCTGGAGATACAGTTGAAATCGGCGATGTTATCGCAGTTTTAGATGTAAACGGAGCGGCAGCAGTAAACACACCTGCCCCGGCAGCAAAACAAGAAGTTACAGAAGCACCAAAAGCTGAAGCTGCAGCGCCAAATAAAGCACCGATGCAAGGTCTTCCAAATACGGATCGTCCGATCGCATCACCTGCTGCTAGAAAAATGGCACGTGAATTAGGAATCGACTTAAATGACGTACGCAGCACTGATCCACTTGGCCGCGTTAGACCGCATGATGTTCAAGCACATGCTACTGCGCCAAAAGCAGAGCCAAAACAAGAAAAACAAAGTCCAAAACCAGCTGCAACTACTGAGTTTGAAAAACCAGTTGAGCGCGTAAAAATGTCCCGCCGCCGTCAAACAATTGCAAAACGTCTTGTAGAAGTTCAACAAACATCTGCAATGTTAACAACATTTAACGAAGTTGATATGACAGCTATCATGGAATTACGTAAAGAACGTAAAGATGCGTTCGAAAAGAAACATGGTGCTCGTCTTGGCTTCATGTCATTCTTCACAAAAGCAGTTGTAGCAGCATTAAAACAATTCCCATTATTAAATGCTGAAATTCAAGGTGATGAACTTATCATTAAGAAATTCTACGATATCGGAATCGCTGTAGCAGCTCCAGATGGATTAGTTGTTCCTGTTGTACGTGATGCAAACCAATTAAACTTCGCTGAAATTGAGAGCGAAATTAGTAATCTTGGTAAAAAAGCTCGTGATAACAAACTTACACTGAAAGAACTACAAGGTGGTACATTTACAATTACAAACGGAGGCGTGTTCGGTTCTCTTATGTCAACACCAATCCTAAACAGCCCACAAGTAGGTATCCTTGGTATGCATAAAATCCAATTACGCCCTGTTGCAATCGATGCAGAGCGCATGGAAAACCGTCCAATGATGTACATCGCCCTTTCTTACGATCACCGTATCGTAGACGGAAAAGAGGCTGTTAGCTTCCTAGTTGCGGTTAAAGAAATGCTTGAAGATCCAAAATCATTATTATTAGAAGGTTGATTCTTTTATCAATCGAAGAACCCTCTTGCATTTGCAAGAGGGTTTTCTTTGTTTCTACTTCCATACCAAAAATAATAGTAGACTATTGCTATGGAATTCATGTAATCTACTACTTATAAAAAACATATATATGAATCCATTTTGATCTTTTGACATACAGATTGCTGCTATGTAGGAATAAAGAGCCCTCACTCGCTTTCTTTCTATGTTTTTACTTCGCATGTGACAGAAAAAGGCCCTGACCGCTTCTACGCGCGGCCAGATGCTCTCTCCCATCGAAAAGAATGGTTTTTATGTCGTTTTTTAAAATTTTGATTTATATAGAAAAGGTGACAAAATGGAATTAGGAAACTTCTTTTTTACAACGCTTATAACAACCTTTATGCAGTTAGCTTCATTAGTAGGATGTATTATTGTAGTTGGATTTCTATTAGGATATTTAGAAAATCGTTCGCGGACATATTGGACACGAGCTTTCGGAAGAAATGGCTTCCTCTTAACTTCATGGATTGGAACACCTATTCACGAATTTGGCCATGCCTTTATGTGCATCTTATTTCGGCATAAAATCGTAAATATTCAATGGTTTCCAACGAATACAAGTAACGGGTATTTAGGATATGTGCAACACCAATATAATCCGAAAAGTATTTATCAAAAAACAGGTAATTTCTTTATTGGTATTGCTCCTATTTTTTCAGGAATTGCCGCATTAGTTGGATTAATGTATTTCTTTATCCCCCACTCATACTCAGTATTTATGAATGGTGTTGATACAAATATTCAGCCCGGCGGCGCTATGAATGATATTATCAAACACACTGCTTTATCTTCACTGCTACTATTAAAAAGCATTTTTACAATTAGCAATCTATTAAATCCGTATTTTTGGCTCTTTCTGATCCTAGCAATTTGCATCTCTACGCATATTGCTTTAAGTAAGCCTGACATACAAGGTGCATTAGATGGACTGATCACCATCTTCTTATTCCTATTTCTCTTCAACGTTATAGGAGGTCTTCTTCATTTTGATAGCCATGCAATGATCGCAAATATAGCAAAATATAATGCTTACTTGCTCGCTTTTTCTAGCATTGCTATTTTATTTTCTTGTATTACTGTGGTGATAAGTTATATCTTTTATCGAATTAAAAAAATGTAGATAGATCATCCTTACATGAATATAGAATAATCAGAAATTTTCACCTTCTTGCATCCTTTCGTTGGTATAATATGGTGTATGAAATGATATAACCAACAGGAGGCAGACCATGAGAAAAAATGAATTGTATGTTTATCATATTGTTACTAGGAAAAAAATGAGTCTTGGACAAATCATTAACTTTAACGAGAATCAAAATAATGCTTTATATCGCTTCTTTTTTGAGAGAGAACAATTGAATTCTAAAGGTGAAGACTTCATTCGGATTTTACAAGGTCATGATACAAATGAAGGATTGAACTTGAATAAAGAAAATACCGAAGTAGCTCTTAAATATGTAGATCAAACAATTAGAGCGATTCGAGAGGTGATCGTAGAAATGGTTAGATTACAAGAATATCCTGAATACCCTTCAAGATTGTCTTGCTTATACGCCGCGAAAACCTATGAGGACGCTTTGAAATGGAAAGAATTATTTGATTCTTACAATCGGAATATTTTGCAGATTGTTAAGCTTCGAGTGATTGGGAATTCTTTTGAGGGCGATGGAAACCTTTTACCAAAAGAAGATGGAGCTCCTTTCTCTCAAAAAATTGAACAAGCTAAAGAATATTGGAACGGTAATGTAACAAATGAACTTCCCGAGCTTTTGATTAACGGAAAAATTGAAGTGGTAGAAATTATTCATGATTTCTCTGCTTAGATCCTATCCATCAGCTGGGGATGAGACCCAACTGATGGAAGTTTCACTTTATTCCCCTCTTCTCGCTGCTTGCTGCAACGGATCCCATACACTGTTGAACGGCGGAGAATAACTTAAGTCCACGTCTTCTAAATCATGAATCGTCATTTTATGAAACAATGCCATCGCGAGGACGTCTATTCGTTTATCTACGCCCTGTTCGCCGATTACTTGTCCGCCTAACAATTGTTTCGTGTCCTTGCGATACAATAATTTCACGTGAAGTGGTTTCTTACTTGGATAATATCCCGCTATGTTTGTCGAATCTATTTTTACAATTTCATATGGCAACTGTAATTGCTCTGCTTCTTTTTCATTTAAACCCGTTCGTCCTAATGTGATGTCCATAAATTTCATAACCGCTGTTCCGACAATCCCTTTAAACGCTCTTCGTTTATTCACCATGTTCAGTCCAGCAATTCTTCCTTGTTTGTTTGCCGTTGTTCCAAGCGGAATATGGTCATGTTTTTCTTTTATAATATGGTACTGCGTAGCGCAGTCTCCTGCCGCATAAATGCCCTCTATATTTGTTTGCATATAAGCGTTAACTTGGATCGCACCTTTTGGATTTTTGATAATCTCTGTTCCTTCTAGAAAATCAGTGTTCGATTTCACTCCAACTGATACTAAAACAAGATCTGTTTCATACATTCCTTTCTCTGTTTCCACAAACTCAACTTGTTCTTTTCCTTGAAACGCTTTCACATTTTCATTTGTCAGAATTTCAATGTTATGTTTTGTTGCTTCTTCATGAATGTATGCTGCCATATCCTTATCGAAAACGGTACCGACATGATCATTCCGCTCAATCATGCGCACTTTTTTTCCAAGCTCTACAAATGTTTCCGCCATTTCTATACCAATTGCTCCGCCGCCAATAATAGTAACATGTTCAACCTTCTTATTTCGAAGCGTCTCCATAATGCGCTCTGCATCCGGGATCGTTTTTAATAGATGAACGCCTTGCAGATCACTGCCTTTCCAGTTCGGCATAACTGGTCGCACTCCCGTTGCAATTAATAAACGATCATATTCGAATTCAAATGGTTCTGATGTTTGCGTATGTATGCCATATACTTTTTTACTTGCTGGATCTACACGTGTCACTTCATGATTCACTTTCGCATCAATATGATATTTATTCCGAAACGTATCAACGCTTCTAGCAATTAACTTTTCAGTAGAGGCAATGACCCCGCTAATCGCATAAGGAAGACCGCACTGTGCATATGAATAGATTTCGCCTTTTTCTAAAGTGATTACATTTGCTTCTTGGTCGTTGCGGACAATTTGCATAGCCGCACTCATTCCAGCTGCATCTCCGCCTATAATAATATATTTCATCGTCTCACTCCCTTCTATCGTTTACAATTCCCATCTTGTGCATTTATCAATCATTATGGAGGTTTTTATCTCCCTTCATCCTTCTTAAATGGTAACTTATATAAACATTCCCCATCAACTGTTCTACCTGTATCTTCAAAACCAATGCTTTCATACAGCTGTTTTGCAACAATATTATTCGGTTCAAAAGACAGAAAAATCTCATGACAATTCGCATCTTTTCTCATCTCATCTATTACGTATAAAAGTGCCGTTTTCCCATACCCTTTTCCTTGGTGTTTATGATCAATCATGAGCCTACATATTTCAAAAAAATTATGTTGTTCACAATATCCATACATTGTAAAGCCAACCATTGTTTCATCACTGTATATTGCCTTTGTAATCCAACCTTTTTGAATTTTTGACTGTGCCAATGATAATGCATTTGAAGCTACAAACTCTTCGCAAACAAAGTGCTTGTCTTCTTTATTTGTAGTTAAGAATATACACTCTATCCAATTCTCATTTGTAATATCTCTTAAATTAATAGTCATTTTACGCTCACTCTTTCTCTTTTTATAAAATTACTTATTTCTACAAACAAAAACACTTCTCCTATAAGAGAAATGTTTCTTTACACAATAAAATGCCACACAAAAACTTCCATCACCACAATTAACACCGCTACGAAAATCATAAGTGTCGTCTTCTTCAATAACTCATTTTCCCGAAATGGAATGTTACATAAATAAGCACCAAGTGTAATTCGTGATGGACACGCAATTGTCGCAAAAGAAGAACTTGTATTTTGCACGATTGTCACAAACTGCCACGGGAGTCCTACGTTCTGCGCCGTTTGCATTTGCAGTTTCATAAACATCGCATTTGATCCAGCGTTACTTCCTGTTAAAAAACCGCCTATACCACCTATAAACGGGGCGATGAAAACAAACATCGTTCCAAACATATGACCAGCGGATTCCGCTAATAAAGCATGCATCCCCGCTGCACTCATTAGTTCTGAAATTGCAATAAACATTGTCGTTGTAATCGCAAAAGGTATCCACTGTTTCACCGTTTGCAATAATGACTGCATTATTATAATAGAAGGAATCCGGAAGAAAATAATGGTAAATAAACATGTAACCCCAAGCCAAAATCCTGGTGAATACAATAATTCAAGCTTGTAAGAGTACGATGGTAAGTTAATAACAGCGTATGATTGAAGTGCACTATGAAACGACGGAATCAGGCGAGAAAGCAAGATGCATACTGTTAAAAATAAGTACGGGCTAACTATTTTTACAATGGATACCTCTTTCTGCTCAGCAGCTGCTTGCTCTGAATACACTTCCTTTTGCTGTTTTTCCGTCATTTTAATAATGACAAACCCAAACGTTATCGTTACAATTGCACTTAAAATTCCTGCTAATTCAACACTTACATATGTACTAGATAAATAGATAGAAAAAGAAAATAATAGAAAAAGGCCTGTTGCTTCTTTCCATTTTTGTCTTACTGCTGCAAAGCCGCCGACTATATACAAGGAAAGGATAATAAAATATGCAAAGATTGGCACACTTAATACTGCTGTACCAGAACCGAGTTGTACTAAAGGCATATTAATTAGCCCCGAACCAATAATCGTTCCTGTCGCCATTGCGCCCCATGAGCTTGCTAATAAACCGATAAATGAAAGTAAAACGGCTTGAAACGGCTTATAACCGAGCGAAAGAAATATAGGAGCAGCCACCATAAATCCAATTCCAAAACCACTTACCGATTCAATAAGGGGACAAATCCCAAAACACATAAGGAGCATTTGCAGTAAACGGTCATGTGTAACATGTTCCATAAAGCGAGCAACTTGATCGATATACCCCATTTTATTCATAAGGTGAAATAAAAAAATACCAAAAAACAATACATATCCAACGATAAAACAAATTAAACCACCCTTTATTGTGGCATGGGCAATCTCCCCCATTTGCAGGCGAAATAGCGGTGATAGTAAAACAACTCCGCTGCACACGACATAAGAAATTATCGATGCTTTCAGCGATGTTTGCTTGAAGACAAATAAACAAATGAAAATCATCATGATTGGAATAAGAGCCAGTAGTATTGCCATACCATCATCTCGTTTCTTGTAAGGTACAATTTTATAAAACCCTTTTCTTTTAGATGGGCGAGAGCATCTGGCCATGCATAGTAGCGGTCAGGGCCTTTTTCTGCCACTTGCGGTATTAAAACAAAGGGAGACAACGAGTGCGGGTTCCTTTTGTTTGGCGTGACTGGGACTTGTGTGTTAAAAAATATTATATAACATAAGACAGAATATTCAATTCGTTTTATGTCGGTTTTTATCCACTTCTTTATCTGGTAAATTATTAGAAACGTGTTACACTACTAAAAACATCTTTTTTAGAGGAGTGATCGCAATGAACCAGGAACAATTTTGGCAACTTATTTCAGATATGAATTCAAAAAACGAAACAGTTGAATGGTTAATTGAGCAGTTAGCTGCAAAATCCGCAGATGAAATTGCAGATTATGAAATGCATTTCCAAACTGCATTAGGGCAATCCTACACTTCCTCTTTATGGGCAGCTGCTTATATTATTTTAGGTGGATGCTCCGATGATTCATTTGATTACTTTAGAGGTTGGCTCATCGCATGTGGAAAAGAAACATTTGAATCCGCTTTGCAAAAACCTGAAAATCTAGCAAATTTAATTCCTGCTTATTATGAAGAGGAAGAACTCATTCCAGAACTTGAGGAAATGTTAAGTACTGGACTTGAAGCGTTCAGCCTAAAAGAAACAGGAGATACAGAGTGGGATAATGAAATATGGAACAAATTTTCATCGTTACTTGATGAAAAAGGTTATGAGTCATTTAAACAAGACATCGAATTTGACTGGGAAGAAGATGAGGATGAATTAGCTAATCGTTTTCCAAAACTATGGGAACGTTTTGGTGAAGATCCATTAGGTTAATATATACATACAAATTGAAAAAATGACATAAAAACCACGTTCTTTTTAGAGGAGGACGAGAGCATCTGGCCATGCATAGAAACGTGCAAAGTTTAAAACAAAAAGAGAAAGCCACTAGTGGTCATGTTTTGTTCTGTGTAGTAGTAACTTAGATGTAAAAAAAACAAAGTGGATTTATATAGAGGCCACTGAAAAAGTCTTCATAGAAAAAACGAAAGCTTCCTCGATGAAATCGAGGAAGCTTTCGTTTTTTTCATGTATAATAGTTGTAATAATTCTAGGTGGTGTCTCGGATGATTTCAAAACAACAATCTCTTAACCTTAGCCCATTCATGGCGATTTACGATATCGTCATACCAAAAGATAATATGCTCCGTCAATTTAATGAAATGGTAGATTTTTCTTTTGTTTTAGAGGAACTGAAAAGTAAATATTG
>NZ_KB910948.1 GCF_000383235.1 Bacillus sp. 123MFChir2 | reverse complement strand
AAAATCGATTGTTGCCTCAATGGCACGAAGGAAATGGTCTTGCGGAACTAACTCTTCTACAGAAATTGTTACGCGCTCATCACGATGATTTTTCAGCGCTCCCATCATGGGGCATCGCTCCTTTGCATCTTTTTTATCAGTGTTGACAGATAAAAAGATGTTCAGACACAAAAACAGGCTGTGGAGAAGGCTTTCTCCACAGCCTGATAAAAACGCATCTAAAGTTAGATGCGTTTTTTTGTGCTGTTTTTTATTATTTTCTAATAATATGCAAAATTTCATATTTGTCCCTTTTTTATTTCGGTATAATATTTAAATATTCATTTATAAAAAGGAAGTATGGAGGGAACAACATGAAGGAAGCAGCGTTTCATATGAGTAATACAGAAAGAAATTTAAAATATAAAGATTTATTGGTAATAATTGTTAGTATTTTGGGTACTTCATTTGTGATAGGAATGTTTCTTGCTTTAGCTGTAGGGGTTTACGGAGAAAAAGCAGCAAATAATATCTTACAGGGTTATCACTTGTTACTAGTAGATGCGGTCGCTGTTATGCTTGTTTTGTTTTTATATAAACCAGCACGTTCTTTTATTGCAGATATTTGGAATGTAGCAGCTTTAAAAACAGGAAAAACATACGTATATATAGTACTTGGTTTTATAGTTATAATGGTAACGCAATATGTAATGTTAGGGTTATTAGGTGTGGAAAGTGCGGAGCAACAACGGAGTGAATTAGGGGTAGAAACATTTAAAAATAGCGTAGTGCAAAGTGTTATATATATTTTAAGTGTGGCTTTTATTACACCAGTTAAAGAGGAACTCTTGTATAGAGGTATTTTATGTAGATTTCTAGAGAAGAAATATCATTTTTTAGTTGGTATGATTATTTCTTCATTAGTATTTGGCTTTTTACATGGTGGTTTTCCGGTTACAGCGATGATTATGGGAATGGTATTTGCTATTTTATATAAAAAGACGCAATCTATTTTACCGAGTATGCTTTTGCATATTACCTGGAATTTAATTGTAAGTATTATTGCGATATTATCGTTATAAGAATTAAAAGTTTAGTAAGCATGAAATAAAAAATTTTTATGCTTATTTTTTGTAAGTATTATTATGTCATATATAATTGACATTTCCTTTATTTCACTATAAGATGTCATATATAAATGACAAAAACATACAGGGGGCTTGTATTTGAATAATGTTCGAAAATATCGAAAGCAGGAAGGGCTTTCTCAGTTGGAGTTAGCTAAAAAAGTCAATGTTGCTAGACAAACAATCAATTTAATTGAGAACAATAAATATAATCCTTCTTTAGCTTTATGTATTGAATTGGCGAAAGCATTAAAAACAGATTTAAATACTTTATTTTGGGAGGAGAGTTAAACAATGAAAAATGAATGGAAAGAAAAAATATATTTAAATTTCATAGGAGCGATGAGTGAGAGAGACGAATATCAAAAACAAGAGATAAATAAGGAATTAGCTGTGGCAGGAGTACTGTTATGGTATTTGAATATGTTAGTGATGGTTATCATGTTGGTAGTTGATACGATTCATAACACCATATCGATAGGGACGATAATTGTTTTTGTAGTTAATATGATTTATGTAAACTATTTAATATGGAAGGTACAAAAGAAGAGATTAAATGAAACAGAGTGTGCCACAGAAGAAGAATATTTGGAAAGAAAAAAACAGTTAAAAAAATCTGGTTTAAAAGCGGGACTACTTTGGGGATTTCAAATGTTCGTTTTAATGTGCTATATTTTTCCTTATTTAGGTTCAGAGGAAATATCTATTTCTCGATATGATGTGATTATATGGAGCTGTGGAGGAGTATTTTTCGGACTATCTATGTATGGAATAGGATTGCTTAATTTGAAAAAATTGTATTAGAGAATAAAAATATCATATATTATGTTTCTTGAAAATGTCATTGAAATGTCTTTATCTGTTCTAGTGCAATAAAATGAATTATGCTATGATGTGAACAAATATAAGCTATCTATCGGAGGGATTCGTATGCCGCATGTTGTGTTTCGTGGAGTTACCACTGAACAATTAAAGAGTATAAGCAAACCATTAGTAGAAGAACTCGCAGAAATTTGTGAGTGTGGTACGGATAATTTTACGCTTGAACTACCGAATTCTACATCTATATTCAACGGAGAAGAAATAGAGGTCTTTCCTCTTATTGAGGTGAAATGGTTCGAGCGTGGGCAGGAAGTTCGTGATCAGTTTGCTAAGGCTATTACTACATATTTAATGGATTTTGGGCTTCCTGAAGTAGAGGTTGTGTTTACGGTTTTCACAGAGTCAGCGTATTATATTAATGGAAAGCATTGCGCAAGTTAAAGCTATAAACTTTTATACATAGGAGGAAGTAGATATGATCGTTACAACAACTTCTGCTATTCAAGGAAAAGAAATTGAAGAGTATATTGATATCGTAAACGGCGAAGCAATTATGGGAGCGAATATTGTTCGTGATTTATTTGCTTCTGTTCGTGACATTGTCGGCGGACGTTCTGGTGCTTATGAAAGTAAATTAAAAGAAGCACGTGATATTGCAATGGAAGAAATGAAAAGTCTTGCAGCGCAAAAGGGTGCAAACGCAATTGTTGGCATTGATGTTGATTATGAAGTAGTTCGCGAAGGCATGTTAATGGTAGCTGTAAGCGGAACGGCAGTTAAAGTTCGATAAGAGAATGATTTTATGAACCCTTTCTCAACTAGGAGGAGGGGGTGAATCGTTTAAACTATTAGGGACTGACCTAGGTCAGTCCCTAATAGTGTGTTTGGCGTGTCTAATGTTGTCGAAGCGCCGATATATCAGAGGATAGATTTTTTACATTGTTGAATTTGACATAGCAATTGCTCATATTCGTTTTCAAGAGTGTTAATATCATCGCGGCGTTCTGGCATCGAAATGCGTCCAATTACTTCTGTTAATTTTGTTTGCAGACGCAGTAGTTCTTGCTCTGCTGGATTAATAGAAGATTGTTCAGTTCTTTTCGTATACTGCTCGTAATTGCCTTGAAAGATCCGCGGTTCGTCTTCATCTAGGTGTAAAATGTGGTCGGCAATTTTATGAACGAAGGCGCGGTCGTGACTAATGAATAGTACAGTCCCAGGATAATGTTTTAGCATGTGCTCTAGTTCTTCTTGCGTAGCGAGGTCTAAATAGTTTGTCGGCTCATCAAGAAGAAGCACATTGTAGTCGCCTAAGAAGATTTTTGCTAGTGCGACCTTTACGCGTTCGCCTCCGCTTAAGACGTTTACTCGTTTATAAACATCTTCTCTTCGAAATAGGAGACGCGCAAGGATTGTCCGTACGAACGCTTCGTCATAACGCGTTTCTTCCATCACGTTTTGTAAAATGGTTTTGTCGTTTTGTAAAATAGCTAATGTTTGTTCAAAGTAACCAATTTTACAGCTTTTTGAAAGCTGAATTCCTCGTTCTTTTGTTTGCATCATATGAAATAGCGTTGTTTTTCCACTTCCATTTTTTCCGAGAATAGCAAGCTTTGCACCTGGAACGATACTTCCGTTTATATTGTTAAAAAGGGTGCGGCTACCCATTTTTTTCGTAACCTTATTAAATTGCACAGCCGTTTTACTATGAATGGGTGCATGGTATTGTATATCAAACTTTGTATACGCAATTTCTTTTGGTTTTTCTTTCTTTTCCAATTGCCCTAATCTTGTTTCTAATGCTTTGGCGGCTTTTTGGACGTTGCTTTGGCTATAAGCTGCGCCCATTCTGTATAGCTTAGATTCAGAAGAACTAAAGCTTGATCGGATTTTTGTCATACCGGAAGCTCGCTGTTGTCTGTTTACAATTGCTGTTTCTAAGCGATGTTTTTCTTTCGTATATTTTTCATATTCCGCTTGCTCGTGCTGCCTTTGCTGCTGCTTTTGTTCCCGGTAGCTTGTGTAATTGCCTTTATATTCACGAACAGTACCATCTTCAATTTCGATCATCTTTGTACAAATGGCGTCTAATAAGGCGCGGTCATGAGAAATTAAAATAATCGCTCCCTTATAAGATTGTAGTGCCTGCTCTAGTTGTTCTGTGCCATGCATATCAAGATGACTTGTTGGTTCATCAGCAAATAAGATAGATGCTTCTTGTTCAAGAGCGTGAGCAATTTTTAAACGTCCGCGTTCGCCGCCGCTCATATTCGTTGTGATATGAGAAATACCCCATTGTCCTTTTGCAAGAGAAGAGGCTGCTTCTAGTGTTTCCTCATGGAACTGTGGAATGATGGCAATCGAACCGTAATGAGTAATCGTTCCTTCATCAGGTGCTATTTCTTTACTTAATATTTGTAATAGCGTTGATTTCCCGGCGCCGTTTACACCGACGATTCCAATGCGATCGTGCGCATGGATATCAAGTGCTTGTAACGTAAATAAAGTGCGGTCACCAAAGCTTTTTTCAATGTTTCGTGCTGTTAAAATGGTCATAAAAAAACCTCCCTAGTTTCACTAGAGAGGATAGATTTCACCCGTAGTATGTAAAAAGAGATGCACAAAAAAGCTGTACACGTATTTTTACATGTTCCTGTCAAAAGAAAGTTATCGACAAAAGGGCAGACTAATCCTCTTCTAGTTTTCATCATTTTGTTTCACTATTTGTGATGGATGAATAAAAAGAGAATTAGAACTTCATTGGTCGATGTACCTTCCTTTCATAATTTTATCTTTATTGTATGCATTTGGATGTTCGTTTGTCAAATCATTCTGTTAATTTATCTTAAAAATTTGATTATATAGATTGACCTTTTCGATTGCGTCTTTGTCATTTACAATCTCTTCTGGTGCATTGGCAGACCCATGATACATGATATAACCTTCAAAAGAAGCGCCGACAAAGTCAAAACTGTGTAATGAGCGGAAGTGCTGTTAATTTGTAACTACTCAGTCGTACATTTCATTTAGAAGTTTGGTAAGGGGTATGATTCCAACGAAAATGCGCCCCATTACCTATAGAAAGCTATTTTCATTTTCTAGCATATAGATTACTGTCATGAAGATAAAAATGGACCTACACCTCGCTACCTCTCTTTGTTTTAAAACGTTGCGCGTGGCAGGAAAAGGCCCTGATCGCTTCTATGCATGGCCAGTCCCTCAGGACCATTTAAAAAGATGCTTTTCTGCCTTTTTTCATAGAGTGACTGAGTAGTTACGTTAATTTTGGATTGTCACTGCTGTTGATTCGCGAAGTTTTGCACATGATCTAAAAATATTTGAATCGCTTTAGAAGGAATGAAATATTTTCCACGTACAATGGAGAATGGACGCGTAAGCTTTTCATTTGGAACAGGTATGTGGCATACTTCACCAGCTTGCAATTCTTTACGCACTGTCCAGTCTGATAAAATGGCAATGCCAAGTCCGGCAGCAACGGCTTCTTTTACACTTTGAATGCTGCTAAATGTGAAGTAACGCTTCATTTTTAAATGGTGGTCGTGAATAAAGCGGTCACTGTAAGCTCTCGTTCCTGAACCGGTTTCGCGGAGCACCCAAACTTGGTCTTGCAGCATGTTTGTTTGAATCGGGCTTGTCAGTGTCAGAGGATGATTTGGCGGAACGACAAGTTTCATTTCATCTTCCATAAATGATTCTACATCTACATCTGTGTAGATAACTTGCCCTTCTACTAAGCCGATATCTAGCTGATTCGAGCGAACGCCCTGTAATACCTCATCAGTATTCGAGATAAAGGTATGCACTTCAACGCGTGGATGTTCTTGTGCGTAGTTTGCTAATATTTTCGGAAGAAGATACTCTCCGATTGTAAAACTAGCGCCGATGCGCAGTGTCCCTGTAACGATATTATGAAGTTCATTAATTTCTTGTTTTGCTTCTTCATACAGTGTCAGCATTTGTTTAGCATGTATGTATAAAATGTTTCCCGCCTCTGTGACTTGGACATGTTTTGGTGAGCGCTGAATGAGCGTTGTGCCGAATTCATTTTCTAAATTGCGAATGTGCATACTTACACCTGGCTGGGAAAGGTTCAACATTTCAGCAGCTCTTGAAAAATGTTTTTGTTCTACGACTGTTACAAAAATTTTTAAAATGTCTGTGTTTATGAGACCCAGTCCTTTCGTTTTTAAAATTTTATCGTAACTACTCAGCTATACATTTTATTTAGAAATTTGGTAAGGGGTATGATTCCAGTGAAAATATGCCTCTTATTACCTAGAGAAAGTTATGTTCATTTTTCAGCATATAGATTGCTGCTCGTTAATGCGGGGTAAAAATGGACTTACACTTTGCTGTCTTTCTTTGTTTTAAAACTTTGCGCGTGGCAGGAAAAGGCCCTGACCGCTCCTATGCATGGCCAGCTGCTCTCGCCCATTTAAAAAGAAAAGGGGTTTATGTCAGTTTTTTAATTTATATTTATCATAGTTACATTCTATCATAAGTTTTATTGATGATTGAAATAGTATATTGGTATTAAACTTATGATTAAAATGCTTTTATAATGAAAGTAGAACGAACATGTATGTTACAAGATAGGTATTGGAGTGGTAAAAAGTGAATCAAATGATAGCGTTAGAAAAGGAGAAGCGTTTCGGATTTGCACAGGGCATTGGGATTACGTTACTCATTGCGATTGCTGCAAAATATTTGGCGCAGCTCCCGTTTTTAAGTATTATGGGCCAATTGGTCATTGCTATTCTAATCGGAATGATATGGAGAGCGGCAATTGGTGTGCCGCATCAAGCGATTGCGGGAACGAATTTTGCGAGTAAAAAATTACTGCGTCTCGGAATTATATTACTCGGTATGCGATTAAATTTAGTTGATATTGCAAAGGCGGGTCCAAAGGTATTGGTCATGGCTGCAATTGTTATTACATTTACGCTTACTGTTGTATATGCGTTAACCCGTTTTTGTAAAGTAGAGAAGAAGCTTGGCATTTTAACAGCATGCGGAACAGCGATTTGCGGGGCAGCGGCTGTTGTGGCAATTGGACCACAAGTCAAAGCAAAGGATGAAGAGGTTGCGGTGAGCGCAGCAATCGTTGCGATTTTAGGGACAATTTTCACATTAGCATATACACTACTATATCCTGTGCTTAACTTGTCTCCGTATGGATATGGTGTTTTTTCCGGGGCAACATTGCATGAAATTGCGCATGTTATTGCAGCGGCAGCACCTGGCGGCAGTCAATCGGTTGATATTGCAGTCATTATGAAATTAACGCGCGTTGCCTTTTTGGTACCTGTAGCAATTTTAATTGGCATATGGTTTCAGCGCGGAGAAGAAACGGGAGAGAAAAAATCTTGGCGCGATATTCCAATTCCGTGGTTTATTTTTGGTTTCCTAGCAGTGAGTGCGTTTCATTCACTAGGAATTATACCTGAAAAAATCGCAAGTGATATTGTTGTTATTTCTTATATGCTTATGGCGATGGCAATGGCGGGGCTTGGTTTAAATGTTGAATTTAAGACATTTCGTAAGCTCGGAACGAAAGCATTTGTTGCCGGACTAATTGGATCGGTATTACTTTCTGTTCTTGGGTATACGCTTGTGTATGTGTTGCATTTTGTGTAGAGGATCGATTGTTTAGTTCGTAAAATAAGAAAGGGACAATATTGTTTTCTGATAATATGAGATGTATAATGTAGCTGTAAGGCAATACCTTTATTTAATGGTTTTAACTGATTAATTCAGTGCATAATAATAAAGGACAGAATGCTGCGAACATTCTGCCCGATTTGTAACTACCGCTGTTAGGTGGTTGGTTGCAAAATCATATATTACTTGTTCTTTGAACCACCTTTTCTACGTTTGGCTGACGTTGAGGTGGTTCTTTTACGTTTATTATTGCCTTTTACTAGCTTATTTGCATAAGCTGTCGCAAAAGTTGTGACGAACACCGCTACGAATAGTTTCGTAGCATCCTGCAATAATTGTTGTAAAAACTCCATTCGGTTCACCTCCTTTCCCTCTAAAAGTAGAGAAAGAAAGGTACAACCTCCCACCGCGCGTCCTCAGTTACTAACTACATTATACTGTAATGCCTAAGCAGAGAGAAGTTCATATTCAAACATTAATTATTATATCGTAGCTACTCAGTCCCTTTATGAAAAAAGGCAGAAAACTACTTTCTTTTTAGGTTGGTGAGAGCGACTGGCAGTGCGATCTTTTTCGCAATTTGTGCCTGGGAGAAACGAAAGCTGAAAAATCTTGAAGATGATGAATAAGAATGATTGCGATAAGAGCTGTTTACAACAAATTTGATGTAAACAGCTTTTTATTTTGATAAATCCTCTTGAAACTGACGTTACGTCACCTTATATAATGAAAATGAGAGGGTGATGGAAATGATTTCTATACAGCAACTAACGAAGGAAACGGGCGTTACGGTAAGAACACTTCGGTATTATGATCAAATTGGTTTGTTAGAGCCGAGTGGAAAAACGGAAGGTGGTCATCGGTTATATAGTGAGCCTGATGTATTGAAATTGCAGCAGATTTTGTTTTTTAAAGAAATGGGATTCGCATTAAAAGAAATCACGAATATGTTGGAAACAGAGCGTGTAAATTTCAAAGAGGTTTTGCAAAAGCAATTGTTGTTCGTACGAGAAGAGCAGCAGAAGCTTTCGAGTATAGAGAAAATGATGCAAGCTGTTTTACATTCTACTGAGCTGGAAGGGGACTTGAATTGGGATATTATGTTTGAGCTTATGCAGCTTTCACAACAGTCCCCGCGAATGCGTCAGCAATTTCAGCAACAAGTATTTTCACAGGAAGAAGAACACTTACTTAAAAATTTGCCAAACATGAGTGAGCGAAATGAAGAAGTACAAGAGTGGATTCTTTTACTAAAACGAATGCGTCAGTTTATGCAAAAGAAGAGAGCGCCAAGTGATGCTGAAGTGCAAGGAATTACTGGAATCATCTCAGAGAAATGCAGGGAGATGGCAAACGGTGATGAATCGTTTTTAGATAAATTGTGGGAAGTGCGTAAGTCAAAAGAAGATTCGAAAAGGATGAATATGTATCCAATTGAAGAAGAGCTTTTGCAGTATATGGATGAGGCTTTTGAATTGTATATAGAGGGAGTGGGGAAAGTATGAATATATTAACCGAGTATCGCTGGGCATTTTTAATTGGCGCTGAAATTGTATTTTGGAGTGCCGCAATTAGTTTCTTTTTACTGCGGTATGCTTTTCGATTGCGTAAAGCAAGTTTCATAGCAGGGATTGTATTATTGCTGAATGAATTATTTATTTTAGCGTTAGGTGTCGTTGATTATTATGAAACAGGGGAGATTTCTCAATTTCAAATTATTATCGTCATCATCTTATTGTATGCTGTTTTTTACGGAAAGAAAGATTTAAGGAAGCTAGATTTACGTATCCAACGAGTAATTGCAAAGTGGCGGGGAGAAGTATTGCCAATGATAGAGGAACCAGTAGAATTAACGGGCTGGGCACATACGAAGCAAGAGTTGCTCCATTGGGTGCCTCACTTTATTATATTTGTGGGTGTACACATTGTATTTTTCTTTCTGTATGGACTAGTACCACTTGAAAACATATCAAGCTGGGAAGCTGATGTGTTTTCAAATGAAACTGCGAATCGTGTGAGTAAAGTGTGGAGAATCGTTTTCGGTGTAGATACGCTTATTACGTTTTCTTACGTAGTTTTTCCGAAAAAGAAAAAAGAGGTGCTGTCTCGTTAAGGACAACACCTCTTTTTGTTTATTATGCAACGTCTTCTTTTTGTTCATTTTTCAACGTACTATTTTTGTAACCGTAGCTGAAATATACAACTAATCCGATAATTAACCAAACGACAAAGCCAATCCATGTTGTTGCTGGAAGTTGCAATGTTAAGTATCCGCAGAATAGAACCGCTAATATCGGAAGCAATGGTACGAATGGGACTTTAAAGGCACGGGGCAGGTCAGGCTGTTTTTTGCGTAAGATGATAACGCCGATTGATACAACGATGAATGCGAATAATGTACCGATGTTTGTTAACTCTGCTAGCTTGTCTAATGGAACGAATCCAGAAAAGAAAGCAACCATAGCTGCTGTAATCCAGCTGTTCATAACAGGTGTTTGCGTTTTTTTGTTTACGCGAGAAAATGCTTTTGGTAGTAAGCCATCACGGCTCATTGCATAAAATAAACGAGTTTGTCCATATAGCATAACGAGTAATACTGTTGTAATCCCAGCAATTGCTCCTAAAGAGATAAGTCCAGCAACCCAATCTTGATGAATATATTGCAGTGCAAATGCAACAGGGTTCTTTACGTCTAATTGATTGTAGGGAACGATTCCTGTCAATACTAATGAAACAACGATATATAAGATTGTACAGATTGCTAAGGAAGCGATAATACCAATTGGCATGTTACGCTGTGGATTTTTTACTTCTTCAGCAGCTGTTGATACAGCGTCAAATCCGATATAAGCAAAGAATACAGTTGCCGCTCCAGTAGTTACGCCAGAGAAACCAAATGGCATGAATGGTGTCCAGTTCTCAGGTTTTACATAGAACGCACCAACGCCGATGAATAGAAGAACAACAAATACTTTGATAGCTACCATAACCGCATTAAAACGCGCTGATTTTTTTGCGCCTCTTGTTAATAAAAATGTCATGATGAAAATAATACAAATTGCGGGTATATCTACGTATGTGCCAGCTGCAGGATTATAAGCGCTTGTTAAAGCGTGCGGCAGTTGAATGCCAAATCCAGATAATAATCCTTGGAAATATCCTGACCAACCAGATGCAACGGCTGAGGATGCTAGGCCGTATTCTAGAATCAAGTCCCAACCTAAAATCCAAGCAATGATTTCTCCAAATGTTGCATAGCTGTAAGTGTACGCGCTACCTGATACTGGTACAGTTGAAGCGAACTCGGAATAACATAATGCCGCAAACACGCAGGCTAAACCGGATAAAATAAACGATAAAATAAGTGCTGGTCCTGCATGTTTTGCTGCTGCAACGCCGGTAAGAACGAAAATACCTGTTCCAATAATAGCGCCGACTCCTAACATTGTTAAATCAAATGCACCTAGCTCCTTTTTTAAAGAAGTGCCTTTCTGCTGCGATTGCGCTAGCAGTGCCGAAATCGATTTTTTTCGGAATAGATTCATATAAGCTCCCTCACTCTCTTGTTGTTAAAATATTCTGAACTTTAAGTTCGATTTGTCGTATAATGTCGAATCTTTAAACGTATTGTAATATGAAAAGAGGGTGTTGTAAATACAAAATTTTTAGAAAATTTAACCTATGCAAAAAAATAATAAATTTCTTGTCGATATTTGTATAAGTATTTTTGTTGCTACACTAAGTTATTTCATTTTGAATGGTAGTATAAAGCGAAACTTCTTCCTGCCCGCGAATAGTGGGATGAAGTCAAAATGGGTTGGAGAGGATTAAGATGAGAAAAGGAATTGTCTTATTGTGTTTGCTATTCTACATAGGCGGTTTGACGGGGTGTTTATCCTCTGTAAAAACGGGAAATCAGAAAAATGATGAAACAAAAGTCGATAAAAAGAGTGATATCATCGTAAAAATAGGTGGAGCTTCTAATTTAGATAAGTTTCAGCGGTTTTTAACTCATGTGAAAAATGGTAAAGCTGATAAAGTGCGTATTGTAAATTATACAGATGAAGGGGATCCGATTTTTCAAACATTAGATTATGATGGAATCAATATAAACTATCTTTTTGATGATTCCAACGACAAATTTGGAGGAAGTAAAAAAGGGAAAAAAGTGATGTGTGTAAAGGGATTATGAAAGAAAAAAGCGATGAATCTGTAAGTTATAAATTAAGTGAATGTAAAGAAAATCATAAGAATATGAGCTATTTTTTGCTGGAGGTACCTCATGAATAACTATGGGAAGATGCTGAGTAAATAAGCATCTTTTTTGTTGTTATATTTTGAATTTGTAGAAATGGTGTCGAATTGTTTATCGAATATCTGTTCGTTTTTTTGGTTTTTTTATGAGCGTTCGTGTTAAAATGAAAATACAGATTTTTTACGAGGAGGGCGGATTTATTTGGAGCATCAATTTGAGATTGTCTCAGAATATTCCCCGCAAGGTGATCAGCCAAAAGCGATAGAGAAGCTTGTAGCTGGGATTAAAAACGGTAAGAAACATCAAGTGTTGCTTGGAGCGACAGGGACGGGTAAGACATTTACAATTTCAAATGTTATTAAAGAGGTGAAAAAGCCAACACTTGTAATGGCTCATAATAAAACGTTAGCAGGACAGCTATACAGTGAGCTCAAAGATTTCTTTCCGAACAATGCGGTGGAATATTTTGTTAGTTACTACGATTATTATCAACCGGAAGCATATGTACCGCAAACCGATACATTTATTGAAAAAGACGCAAAAATTAATGATGAGATTGATAAATTGCGTCACTCAGCGACGTCGTCTTTATTTGAAAGAGATGATGTCATTATTGTAGCCAGTGTGTCTTGTATTTACGGTTTAGGTTCTCCAGAAGAGTATAGTGAGCTTGTTGTCTCTTTACGCGTTGGTATGGAGAAAGATCGCAATCAATTGCTTCGTGAACTTGTTGATGTGCAGTATGGCCGTAATGATATTGACTTCCAGCGCGGGACGTTTCGCGTGCGCGGTGATGTAGTTGAAATCTTCCCAGCATCTCTTGATGAGCACTGTATCCGAATTGAATTTTTCGGGGATGAAATTGATCGCATCAGGGAAGTAAATGCATTAACAGGTGAAGTATTAGCGGAACGTGAACATGTGGCAATCTTTCCGGCATCTCACTTCGTTACACGCGAAGAAAAAATGAAAGTTGCCATTGAAAATATTGAAAAAGAATTAGAAGAACGTCTAAAAGAATTAAATGATAACGGTAAATTGTTAGAAGCGCAGCGGATTGAGCAGCGGACACGTTACGATTTAGAAATGATGCGTGAGATGGGCTTTTGTTCTGGAATTGAGAACTACTCCCGTCATTTGACGCTCCGCCCTGCTGGTTCAACACCATATACATTATTAGATTATTTTCCGAAAGATTTTCTCATCGTAATGGATGAGTCGCATGTATCAGTGCCGCAAGTAAGAGCGATGTATAACGGAGATCAGGCACGTAAGCAAGTGCTTGTTGATCATGGATTCCGTCTGCCATCAGCACTTGATAACAGACCGCTTATGTTTGAAGAGTTTGAAGAGAAAACCAATCAAGTTGTGTATGTATCAGCAACACCGGGTCCATATGAACTAGAACATTCCCCGGAAGTCGCGGAACAAATTATTCGTCCAACAGGGCTATTAGATCCAGAAATTGATGTAAGGCCAATTGAAGGGCAAATTGATGATTTACTAGGAGAGATCCAAGAGCGAATCGCGAAAAATGAGCGTGTATTAATTACGACATTAACAAAGAAAATGTCAGAGGATTTAACAGATTATTTAAAAGATGTTGGGATTAAAGTAAACTATCTTCATTCTGAAATTAAAACGTTAGAGCGGATTGAAATTATTCGCGATCTGCGTCTTGGCAAGTTCGATGTGCTTGTCGGTATTAACTTGCTTCGAGAAGGACTCGATATTCCAGAAGTGTCGCTCGTAGCTATTTTAGATGCGGATAAAGAAGGATTTCTTCGTTCGGAGCGCTCGCTTATTCAGACGATCGGCCGTGCAGCTCGTAATGCAAACGGTCATGTTGTAATGTATGCTGACCGAATTACAAAATCGATGGGAATCGCAATTGAAGAAACGAAGCGTCGTCGTCAAATTCAAGAAGCATATAATGAAAAGCACGGAATTGTACCGAAAACAATTCAAAAAGAGGTGCGTGATGTTATCCGTGCAACGATGACAGCGGAAGATACGGAAACGTATGAAGCAGCGCCGCTATCGTCTAAGAAAATGACGAAAAAAGAACGAGAAAATGTAATTGCAAAAATGGAAGCGGAAATGAAGGAAGCTGCAAAAGCGCTTGATTTTGAGCGGGCAGCTGAGCTTCGGGATCTATTATTAGAATTAAAAGCAGAAGGGTGAAGACAATGGGTAAAGATTTTATCGTTGTAAAAGGTGCGAGAGCCCACAACTTAAAAAATATAGATGTCACCATTCCAAGAAATCAGCTTGTTGTTGTAACAGGGCTATCTGGTTCAGGGAAATCGTCGTTAGCGTTTGATACGATTTATGCAGAAGGACAGCGCCGGTACGTAGAATCGCTATCGGCGTATGCGCGGCAATTTTTAGGGCAAATGGATAAACCAGATATTGATGCAATTGAAGGGTTATCGCCGGCCATTTCAATTGACCAAAAAACGACGAGCCGTAACCCGCGCTCAACAGTTGGAACAGTGACGGAGATTTCCGATTACTTACGCTTATTATTTGCGCGTGTGGGGACTCCGATTTGTCCAAATCATGGCATTGAAATTACATCGCAAACAATTGAACAAATGGTAGATCGTATTTTAGAATATCCAGAACGCACGAAGTTGCAAGTGCTCGCACCGATTGTATCAGGTCGTAAAGGTGCGCATGTGAAGCTATTAGAAGATATTAAAAAGCAAGGGTATGTCCGCGTTCGTGTTGATGGAGAAATGCTTGATATATCAGAAGAAATTACGCTAGATAAAAATAAAAAACACTCCATTGAAGTTGTCATTGACCGGATTGTAGTGAAAGAAGAAGTTGCCGGTCGCCTTGCCGATTCATTAGAAACGGCTTTGAAACTTGGTGAAGGCCGCGTTTTAATTGATGTGATTGGAGAAGAAGAGTTGCTGTTTAGTGAGCATCACGCTTGTCCGTATTGTGGATTTTCTATTGGCGAACTTGAGCCGCGCATGTTTTCTTTCAATAGTCCGTTCGGTGCGTGTCCGTCTTGTGATGGTCTTGGTTCAAAGTTAGAAGTAGATCTTGAGTTAGTCATTCCAAACTGGGATTTATCATTAAACGATCATGCAATTGCACCTTGGGAACCGTCAAGTTCGCAATATTATCCGCAGTTGTTAAAGTCTGTTTGTAACCATTATGGCATTGATATGGATGCGCCGGTAAAAGATATTCCGAAGTATTTGTTTGAAAAGGTGTTATACGGAAGCGGAGATGAAAAAGTGTATTTCCGTTATGTGAATGACTTTGGTCAAGTGAAGGAAGGCGACATTGTTTTCGAAGGTGTCATTCCAAACATTGAGCGCCGTTACCGAGAAACGAGCTCTGATTATATTCGTGAGCAAATGGAAAAATATATGGCGGAGCAAGCTTGTCCGAAATGTAAAGGCGCTCGTTTGAAGCCAGAAACCTTAGCTGTTTTTGTAGGTGGAAAAACGATTGCTGAAGTCTCGCAGTTTTCTGTGCAAGATGCGCACGAGTTCTTTACAAATATTGAATTAACGGAAAAGCAACAAAGTATTGCGAAACTTATTTTGCGTGAAATTAAAGAGCGTCTTAGCTTCTTAATTAACGTGGGACTTGATTATTTAACGCTTAGCCGTGCAGCTGGAACATTATCGGGCGGAGAGGCGCAGCGTATTCGCTTAGCGACGCAAATCGGTTCGAGCTTAACGGGCGTATTATATATTCTTGATGAACCTTCCATTGGTTTACATCAGCGTGATAACGATCGCTTAATTCAAACACTGAAAAATATGCGTGATTTAGGAAACACGCTTATTGTAGTTGAGCATGATGAAGATACAATGATGGCGGCGGATTATTTATTAGACATTGGTCCTGGTGCAGGGATTCACGGCGGGCAAGTCGTTTCAGCTGGGACGCCGCAAGAAGTAATGGATGATGACAATTCGTTAACAGGACAATACTTATCAGGTAAAAAGTTTATTCCAGTTCCGCTGGAGCGCCGCAAAGGTGATGGACGTAAGATTGAGGTTATTGGAGCGAAGGAAAATAACTTAAAAAATGCGAAGATGTCATTCCCGCTAGGCACTTTTGTTGCTGTGACGGGTGTATCTGGTTCGGGGAAAAGTACATTAATTAATGAAGTGCTATATAAAGCAGTGGCTCAAAAACTATATAAATCGAAGAGTAAGCCTGGTATGCATAAGGAAATTAAAGGCCTTGAGCATTTAGACAAGGTAATTGATATTGATCAATCACCAATTGGGCGTACACCGCGTTCTAATCCAGCAACATATACAGGTGTGTTTGATGATATTCGTGATGTGTTTGCACAGACGAATGAAGCGAAGGTCCGCGGTTATCAAAAAGGACGTTTTAGTTTTAACGTGAAAGGTGGCCGCTGTGAAGCGTGCCGCGGTGATGGGATTATTAAAATTGAAATGCACTTCTTACCAGATGTGTACGTTCCGTGTGAAGTTTGTCATGGAAAACGTTATAATCGTGAAACATTGGAAGTAAAATATAAAGATAAAAACATTTCTGACGTGTTAGAGATGACAATTGAAGATGGGGTAGAGTTCTTTGTGAATATCCCAAAAATTAAGCGTAAGCTCCAAACGCTTGTGGATGTAGGGCTTGGTTATATGAAGCTCGGTCAACCGGCAACGACGCTATCAGGCGGAGAAGCGCAGCGCGTGAAGTTAGCATCTGAGCTGCACCGTCGTTCAACAGGCCGCACGTTGTACATTTTAGATGAACCGACAACAGGGCTTCATGCACATGATATTGCTCGTCTATTAAAGGTGCTTGAGCGCCTTGTTGAAAATGGTGAAACGGTACTTGTTATTGAACATAACTTAGATGTTATTAAAACGGCAGATTATTTGATTGACCTCGGTCCTGAAGGCGGCGATAAAGGTGGGCAAATTGTTGCAACAGGTACGCCGGAGCAAGTTGTGAAAGAAGAGCATTCTTACACAGGCAAGTATTTAAAAGGTGTTTTAGAACGTGATACAGCACGTATGAAAGAAAAAGTGAAGGAAGTAGAATTAACACAGTAAAGGAACATGTAACAGAGAGGCGATGCTTCTCTGTTACATGTTTTCTGTTATCCCGCTATTCGTGGGCAGTAATCCCCCACCTCAAGATTGAGAGAGAAACAAAGAAGATAGGTAGGGGATAACTGTCCGTAAAAGCCCGATCGGGCAGGCTTTCCATCAGTGGGGGGAAACTCCCCACTGATGGAAGTTTCACTTTATATGCATCCAAAGGGGATGAAGATGTGGATTCTACCGAAAAAGTGTTAGCCTCTTGTTGTTATTTTAGTATTTTTGTGGCTCCGTTGTTATTTCCAATCATTGTGTACTTTGTTGTTCCTCATGAAGAAGTGAAATCTCATGCAAAGAAAGCACTCATTTCGCATTTATTACCGTTCTTTTGTTTATTTCTCGTTTTTCTACTTGGATTTATGATGAACACACCAGAACAATTGGGTGTGATGGTGCTTATTGCACTGTTGTTATTTGGATTTGTGAACCTTGTTATTTTTATCTGGAATATTGTCAAAGGTGTACAGTTGCTTGCGAATGAGTAAAGGATTGTTTGTAAGGAGAATCTTATATGCGGTTTCATTTGTTCTTGGTATTTTTGGCGGAGTTGACGTATTATTGTTAGTATATAAATCCACTTTGATTTTTTACGTACAAATCGAAGCCATGCAGAATACAACATGCCTGCTCCTTTTGATTTAAACCTGGTATGTGGCAGGAAAAGGCCCTCCCCTATAAAAAAAGGAGTTTGTATGTCGTTTTTTTAATTTGCATTTATATATGTAGTTTGAGTATTCATTGTCCCTAGTGAAAAGGAAGTGTAAAGAACATGAGATTGATTTTATCACTTATTGTAAATAGTATTGTGCTAATTGTTGTATCAGGTCTTCTTAAAATATTTGCACCAGGTGCGTTTGAAATAGCGAATATACAAACAGCAGTGATTGCAAGCGTTATTTTGTCTCTTTTAAATGTGTTTGTTAAACCGTTATTAATTTTAATTACGCTTCCAATTACTGTGTTAACATTTGGGTTCTTTTTAATCGTTATTAATGCAATTACGCTAGAAATTACCGATTCGATACTTGGTGATGCGTTTAATTTATCTGGATTTGGCGCAGCAATTATGGCAGCGATCTTTATTTCAATTTTAAATATGTTAATTGAGAAAGTGATCATTGAACCGTTATATGAGAAAGACTAATCGGACGACAGAAAGTATCCAACAAAACGTAAAACATTTTGCGCAAAGCGTGGAATGTTTTTTTCTTTTTCAAAAGAAACTGTATTTCTTGTTTTAAGCAAAAAATGGTACAATAGCGGGTAGAGTGGTAGTACGCTGCCTAGATACATTCCGCAACGTGGAGGTTTATATATGCCAAAAGTTCGTACGAAAGATTTAATTGAACATTTTCAGTTAGAATTAGTAAGTGGTGAGGAAGGAATTCATCGTCCCATTGATACAAGTGATTTATCACGACCTGGAATTGAAATGGCAGGTTTTTTCACATATTATCCAGCCGATCGTGTGCAGCTTCTTGGGAAAACCGAGCTTACTTTTTTTGATACTTTAACAGTTGAACAAAAGAAAAAGCGCATGCAAGCGCTTTGTACAGAAGAAACACCGTGCATTATCGTAACGCGCGGTCAGGATGTACCAGAGGACCTAATGCAAGCATCTCGTCAGACCGGCGTGCCGATATTATGTTCACCGTTAAAAACGACACGTTTATCCAGCCGTTTGACGAACTATTTAGAAAGTAAATTGGCGCCAACAACAGCCATCCACGGTGTATTAGTTGATATTTATGGCGTTGGTGTAATGATTACAGGACAAAGTGGTGTCGGGAAAAGCGAAACAGCACTTGAGCTTGTGAAGCGCGGACATCGTCTTGTTGCTGATGATAGTGTAGAAATTCGCCAAGAAGATGACGATACACTAGTCGGAAGTTCACCGGAGTTAATTGAGCATTTACTTGAAATTCGTGGACTTGGCATTATTAACGTTATGACGTTATTTGGTGCAGGTGCAGTGCGTAATCATAAACGTATTTCACTTGTGATTAATCTTGAGATTTGGGATCAAAAGAAGAACTATGATCGCCTTGGCTTAGATGAAGAAAAAATGAAAATTATTGATACAGATATTACAAAGATTACTCTACCAGTACGACCTGGTCGAAACCTAGCTGTCATTATTGAAGTAGCAGCGATGAACTTCCGTTTAAAACGTATGGGCGTCAATGCAGCGCAACAATTTTCAGAGCGTCTTATGAGCGCAATTGAACTAGGGGATTAAAATTAAATACCAAGTGAAACTTCCATTAGTGGAATAGAAAGGGTGTAGAGAATATGCTGTTAGGGTCTGTACCGCAGCTTGATCGCGTAGCAATTCAGCTTGGGCCGTTTCCGATTTATTGGTATGGTGTCATTATTGGTACGGCTGTGTTGCTTGGATTATGGCTTGCAACCCGCGAAGGAAAGCGTCTCGGTATTCCAAAAGATACGTTTATTGATTTGGTCCTAATTGCAGTGCCGATTGCAATCATTTGTGCACGTGCATACTATGTTATTTTCGAATGGGACTATTATTCCCAAAACCCGAGTCAAATTATTAACATTCGTCAAGGCGGTTTAGCGATTCATGGCGGATTAATTGGTGCGGTTCTTACCGGAATTGTATTTGCAAAAGTACGCGGTCTATCTTTTTGGAAGCTAGCAGATATCGCAGCGCCAAGTATTTTACTTGGACAAGCGATTGGCCGCTGGGGAAACTTTATGAACCAAGAAGCTCATGGCGATGAGGTAACGCGTCAATTTCTTGAAAGTTTACATTTACCGCAGTTTATTGTCAATCAAATGTATATTGATGGTGTATATTACCATCCAACATTTTTATATGAATCACTATGGAATTTTGCTGGGGTTATTTTACTTCTATTTCTTCGGAAAGCAAATTTACGCCGCGGAGAGCTATTTTTCACATATTTAACTTGGTACTCTATCGGTCGTTTCTTTGTAGAAGGATTGCGTACAGATAGTTTAATGCTTGGTCCGCTTCGCATTGCGCAAGTCGTATCCATTGTCTTAATTCTCGTCTCTATCATTTTTGTTGTTGTGAGACGCAAAATGGGGTATGCGGATAAACGGTATTCAGAAAAATAATGATAGAAATTCAGTGGTGAATGAGGAAAAAGTAGCGTCATACATGCGGCGCTGCTTCTTTTCATATCCTGCTTGTAAGAGCCCGATTGGGGGGCTCTTACAAGTAACTTTGAATGGAAGTTTCACATATAACAACTAAGGGCGTGGAAAAGATGAACATCAATACAGTGTTATTTGATTTGGATGGAACGTTGATTAATACAAACGAACTTATTATCTCTTCATTTTTATATACTTTAGAAAAGTACTATCCAAGTCAGTATAAGCGCGAGGATGTACTGCCGTTTATTGGTCCATCATTGCATGATACATTTAGTAAAATTGATGAAAACCGAGTTGAAGAACTCATTCAATGTTACCGTAACTTTAATCATGAACATCATGATGAGTTAGTAGAAGAGTATGAAACAGTGTATGAAACTGTTCAGGAATTGCGAAAGAACGGTTATAAGGTTGGGATTGTAACAACGAAGGCGCGCCAAACTGTCGAAATGGGATTAAAGTTATCGAAATTAAAACAGTTTTTTGATGTTGTGGTGACAATTGATGATGTAGAGCATGTGAAGCCGCATCCAGAGCCGATTCAAAGAGCGTTGCAATTATTAGAGGCAAAGCCGGAAGAAGCGTTAATGGTAGGAGATAATCATCACGATATTGTCGGCGGACAAAATGCTGGCGTGAAGACAGCAGCTGTTGCATGGACAATTAAAGGACGCGAATATTTAGAGTCTTATAAACCGGATTATGTATTAGAAAAAATGAGTGACTTGTTAACGATTTTGCCTCACTAAACCGACAACAAGCCCCTTTTTTAGGTGGTAGAGAGGGATCTGGCCATGCATAGAAGCGGTCAGGGTCTTCTTCTGCCACACGCGAAGTTTAAACAAAGGGAGAAAGTAGCAGACTCCTTTTTTCTGCATAGCAGTGACGTATAGAAAATGGATTTATAGTAACGAAGTGGAGCGCAAAAGGGGAGAGAATGGTGCGACGGACAACACGCTATCCTATGTCAGGAGCAAATTCATTATGGAACGTATATAAGACTGTTTCATTTTGGAAAGTGATGAGAAACTTCATTGTCATTCAAATTGCGCGTTATACTCCATTTTTACGGATGAAAAACTGGTTATATCGCACATTTTTGCGGATGAAAGTTGGAGAGCAAACTTCTTTTGCCCTTATGGTTATGCCGGATATTATGTTTCCAGAGAAAATTACGGTGGGGCGTAATTCGATTATTGGTTATAATACAACATTATTAGCTCATGAATATTTAATTACAGAATATCGCCTTGGTGAAATTATCATTGGAGACGAAGTAATGATAGGAGCAAATTCAACTATTCTACCGGGAGTTGTCATTGGAGACGGAGCGATTGTTTCAGCTGGTACACTTGTTCATCGTGATGTACCGGGCGGTGCTTTTGTTGGTGGAAATCCGATGCGTGTTATTTATACGAAAGAGGAAATGGCAGCGAGAAAAGGGAAATGTTAGAAATGTAACATTTTCCTTTTCTTTTCGGTAATGAAAAGGAAATATTTGCGTATAATATACTGTTTTGTTTTTAGAAGAATCGTTTATACTTATAGATAGAAGAATGAAATAATGGAGGATCTATGGGGAAAAATCAAGAAATTCATAAAGATAACGGACAAGTTATTTCTTTTAATCAATTAGCCGATTTCTTTTATGATAAAGGAATGAAGGCTTATCGTAACCATCATTTAGCCGATGCAATTAAATATTTTAAAAGAGCGGCACAAAGTCAGAAAGAGCCGTTTATTTTATGTCAATTAGCAACGGCATTATCAGAAGCGGGAGATTATCACGAATCGAATCAAATTTTTTTACAAATTGTTCGTACGGGTGAACAAATAGAAGAATGCTATTATTTTATGGCAAATAATTATGCGTATCTTGGTTTATTCCAACAAGCAAAAAAGTATGCAGAGCGGTATTTAGAAGTTGCGACGGACAAAGAATTTATTGAAGAAACGATGGAACTTTTAGAGATTATTGAAGAAGAAGAAATGGATGCACCGGAACTTGAAGATGAAGATGGATTAATTGTGATGCAAGAGCAAGCAAATCATTATATTCGGAACGGTCAATTAGAAGAGGCGATTGCTACGCTTGAAGGCGTTATAACGGAATATCCGGAATTTTGGTCGGCACATAATAATTTAGCAATTGCTCATTTTCAGCTTGGCAATGTTGATCAAGCATTGAAAATGACAGAGTTAATTTTAGAGAAAAATCCAGGGAATATTCATGCCTTATGTAATACGCTTATTTTTCTATATTCTATTGGGGAACATAAGCAAGTAGAAAAGTTAGCAGAACAACTGGAGACAGTGTATCCGATGTCGTTTGAGCATCGTGTAAAACTAGGGACAACATTTGCGACAATTGGTCGTTTTGAAAGTGCATATAAATGGTTAAAAGTTTTAAAGCGTCAAGGTTACGAAGGTGATGTTAGTTTTTATTATTGGTTCGCATATTCTGCTTACATGGTAAAAGATGAACAAACAGCAGAAAAAATGTGGGCGCACGTTGTGGATTTACATCCTGATAAAAAAGGGAAGGAGCCTTGGAATGCTATTAATTTAGCAGATGAAGGCCAAAATATTTTATTTGGAGAACTGCAGCAATCATTTCAGCAAAGTGAAACGTTAGAAGAACAAATGCTAGCTTTATATTTAATGAATGAGCTGACAACACCAGAGAAAGTTGGCTTTTTCTTTGATGTGATGCAATCTCCTAAGCGTGTTCCAATCGTATCACAGCTCGCGCACTATTTCTTTTTAATTAATAGTCATAAAAGTATTCCACAAGAGCTTCAGCCGTTTGAACAATGTGTTCATATTGCTGATGCTTTATACAACTATACAAACAAAGATGATGAGCTGATTGAAGAGTGTTTACATCTTTGGTTTTGTACATTTATACGCTTATATACGAGCGGAACGGCGTTTACAAATGTATATGGCTGGTCAGCGGCAGTTGAATATATTGTAAGAGGCGAATGTCACGATAAGTTGACGCAGGCAGAGCTTGGGAATATATATAATGTATCGGTAGCAACTGTACGAAAGTATGTGCAAGCAGTAAGATGTGTGCATGAGTAAAGTGAAACTTCCATCAGTGGGGTGGGTTCATCGCTCCGCTGATGGAAAGCCTGTCCAATCGGGCTTTTACGGGAAGTTTTCTTCCCTGTGCTTACCCCGCATTTACTGCCCACGAATAGCGGGGTAAGAGCAAGCAAATCATTGGGAAAAAAACATTGCCGGCAGTATAATGAGGGTATTACAAGAGCGTTAAGAACAGGAGATGAAGAATATGGCAGAAGAAAAAATTTATGATGTAATTATTATCGGAGCTGGCCCGGCAGGAATGACAGCAGCTGTGTATACATCTCGAGCAAATTTAAGTACGTTAATGTTAGAACGCGGCATTCCGGGCGGACAAATGGCAAATACAGAAGAAGTAGAAAACTATCCAGGTTATGACCATATTTTAGGACCAGACTTATCAAATAAAATGTTTGAACATGCGAAGAAATTTGGTGCAGAATATGCATATGGTGATGTGAAACAAATTGTCGATGGAAAAGAATATAAAACAGTAATTGCTGGAAAGAAAGAATATAAAGCACGCGCCATTATTGTTGCAAGTGGTGCGGAATATAAGAAAATTGGTGTGCCAGGCGAGAAAGAACTTGGCGGACGCGGCGTATCATACTGCGCAGTATGCGACGGTGCATTCTTTAAAGGGAAAGAGCTTGTCGTTGTTGGCGGCGGCGACTCGGCTGTTGAAGAAGGTGTGTATTTAACACGCTTTGCAACGAAAGTAACGATTGTTCATCGCCGTGACCAATTGCGTGCACAAAAGATTTTACAGGACCGTGCTTTCCAAAATGAAAAAGTTGATTTTATTTGGAACCACACTGTAAAAGAAATTAATGAAACAAACGGAAAAGTAGGCAGCGTAACACTTGTAGATGTAAATAGTGGTGAAGAGCAAGAGTTTAAAACAGAAGGCGTATTTATTTACGTTGGGATGTTACCACTTTCTAAACCATTTGCAGAGTTAGGTATTACAAATGAAAATGGTTATATTGAAACAAATGAGCGTATGGAAACAAAAGTTCCTGGTATTTTCGCAGCTGGCGACATTCGTGAAAAAATGCTTCGCCAAATTGTAACAGCAACAGGCGATGGAAGTATTGCAGCGCAAAGTGCACAGCATTACGTGGAAGAGCTGTTAGAAGAACTAAAAGTAGAAAAATAATAACTCGAGAAGAGAAGTTGCCTTTACTGAGGTAGCTTCTTTTTCATTTGTCGGCGGATAGTGTACGGCGACTTATATAGGATTTGCGCTTGTATCATATTTTAGTAAGAAATAAGTGATTGAGGGATAGTCCTCGATCACTTATTTTTTTTATTTGTAAAAGCTTAAACCCATTCTTTTTAAGGGAGGAGATGAGAGCAGCGATCAGGGCCTTTTTTTGCCACATGCGATTCCTAAAACAAAGGGAGGAAGCGAGTGGAGGGCATATTGTATTCTGCATAGCATAGACTTCTGTGTCGGAAAACAGATTAGTTATTATTTTTTATTAATATTTTTTGTATTTTTTACCAATAATATGAAAAAAGATAAATTTTAAGAAGCTATTTGCGATTATACATGAGTCATTTCCATAAATAGCTGTCGATGTAATAAAAACAAATGAAACTGAAAATGAATCTAATTTAATTGAGAAAAAATGTTTGAATGCGAATTCCATAACAGAAAATCAATTCATTATTCGGTTTTGCTATGTACTTTGTCTGTTATGAAATTGATTCACATAAGTAAAAAAATGAAAAGAATTATTGCCTTTATTTTTCTAGTTTACCTCGCCATTCGCAAACAGTAAGTCTCTTGTCACAAAACAGAGGAGAAGATAGGTGGGGACCTATTTGGAGGTGTCTATATGAAAGTGTCGGTATTTATTACTTGTCTTGCTGATGTCTTTTATCCAGAAGTAGGAAAGGACGTTGTTGAGATTCTTGAAGATTTAGGCTGTGAAGTCGATTTTCCTAAAAAACAAACTTGCTGTGGTCAGCCTGCTTATAATAGCGGATATCAGAAGGAAACGAAAACGGCCGCAAAGCATATGATTGAAGCATTTGCTGGTTCAGAATATGTTGTGGCACCATCAGGATCTTGCGTTATGATGGTTCACGAGTTTTCAAGTTTATTTTCTGAAAGTGAAACAGAGTGGCGCGAAAAGGCTACGGAACTTGCAAAGAAAACATATGAATTTACACAGTTTATTGTAGAAGTGTTGGGCAAAGAAGCTTTAGGTGCAAAGCTTCATAAAAAAGCAACTGTTCATACATCGTGTCATATGAGCCGATTAATGAATATAAAAGAGCCTCCGCAAACATTATTAAAACATGTAGAAGGATTGGAAGTTGTTCCATTGTCCCATAATTATGATTGCTGTGGATTCGGTGGTACATTTGCAGTGAAGATGGCGGAAATCTCTGAGGAAATGGTTGAGGAAAAAGTAAAACATATTATGGAGACGGGTGCGGAAGTGTTAATCGGGATGGATTGCAGTTGTTTAATGAATATAAAAGGGCGCTTAACCCGTCATGGTTATCCAATTGAAGTGAAGCATATTGCGCAAGTATTAAATGAGGATAGAGAGGGGATCTAAATATGGGGATGAAAATTGGGAACGATCCTTTTCATAAACGTGCTGAAACAGGTATCGGGGATCAATTCATGAGAAATGCAGTTAAGAAAGCGCAAGATGGTCTTAGAAGTAAGAAATTAAAAGCGACTGAGAGCCTTGGGAATTGGGAAGAATGGCGTTCTTTAGGAGAAGAGATCCGAAAGCATACGTTAGAAAATCTTGATTATTATTTATATCAACTCACGGAAAAGATTGAGGAAAATGGTGGTTCTGTGTATTTCGCAGATACTGCTGAAGATGCAAGGGAATATGTAAAAGGAATTATAAAAAAGAAAAATGCGAAAAAAATTGTAAAGTCAAAATCTATGGTAACGGAAGAAATTAGTCTAAATGAAGCAATTGAAGAAGTTGGAGGGGAAGTATTAGAAACGGACCTAGCGGAATTTATTTTACAAATTAATGATCATGATCCACCATCACATATCGTTGTTCCGTGTCTTCATAAAGATAAAGAAAGCATTTGTGAGTTGTTTAAGGAGAAAATAGGCTATACCGGAACAGCTGATCCTGAAAAAATGGCGAGGTTTGTCCGAAACTATTTGCGTAATGATTTTTTAACAGCGGATGTAGGCGTGACAGGATGTAATTTTGCCGTTGCGGAGTCTGGGTCTATTTCAATTGTAGCGAATGAAGGGAATGCCAGATTAGTTACGACGATTCCGAAAACGTTAATTACCGTGATGGGAATGGAGCGGATTGTTCCAACATGGGAAGAGCTTGATGTGTTAGTGACACTTCTGTGCCGAAGTTCTGTCGGGCAAAAGTTAACAAGTTATATTACTGGTTTAACGGAACCTGGGGGGACAGATGGACCAGAGGAGTTTCATTTAGTAATTGTTGATAACGGCCGTTCTAATATTTTAGGGACAGAGTTTCAAAGTGTGTTGCAGTGTATTCGCTGTGCGGCATGTATTAATGTGTGTCCAGTATATCGTCATATCGGAGGACATGCATACGGCTCAATCTATCCCGGGCCAATTGGCGCTGTATTAACACCGCTTTTAGGCGGATATGATGAATACAAGGATTTACCTTATGCATCTAGCCTTTGCGGCGCTTGTACGGAAGCGTGCCCGGTGCGAATACCTTTACATGAATTATTACTTCAGCATCGTAGGCAGATTGTAGAGGAAGCGAAAAAGTCTCCTGTAGCTTGGGATATGGCGATGAAAGGCTTTGAAAAAATGGTGAAGAGTTCGAGGTCATTCTCGTTAGCGGCAAGGACAGCTCCGTATGCATTAAAGCCTTTTACAAAAGGAGACAAAATTGAGCGCGGGGTAGGACCGTTAAAAGCTTGGACAAAAGCAAGAGACTTTCCAGCTCCGAAAAAACAACTGTTTAGAGATTGGTTTGAAAAGCGGTCAAGGGAGGATCGATAATGGCCATTCAAAATCGCGAAACATTTTTAGCTAAGCTATCCGAAAGACTTGGGAGAAAACGTCCAGAAACCGTAGAAAAACCGAGCTGGTCTGTTGCTCCGCAATGGGGCGTTTTTGACGGATTAACGAAGGATGAGCTTGTATTGAAGTTGATGGAACATTGTGAAACGATACATACAGAAGTTCTGAGAACAAAAAAGGCTAATCTGGCAGAAACATTACACTCCTTTATGAAAGAATGGAATATCAAATCTGTTATTTATTCAAATGATGAACGGTTCGATGAATATAATCTTAGTAATACGTTTATAAATGAAGGGGCAATGCATTTTCACAAATGGGATTTAGCCCATAAGGAAGAGAGTATTGAATTCGCGAAAACAGCTGATCTTGGAATTACATTCTGTGATATTACTCTTGCGGAATCAGGAACCGTCGTTTTATATAATGATGGAATGAAAGGCAGACATGTCAGTCTTCTTCCAGAATCGTATATTGCCATTGTCCCGAAGAGCACGATTGTCCCGAGGTTAACACAAGCTACAAAGACGATTCATCATCAAAATGTTGAGGGTGAAGCCCCTCCATCTTGTTTGAATTTTATCTCAGGTCCGTCAAACAGTGCAGATATTGAAATGAATCTTGTCGTAGGGGTACATGGGCCAATAAGAACAGCGTATATTATTGTGGATGATCAATAATTATGAGGATTTTACTATAAGGTGATGGGAATAGTCTTCCGTCACCTTTTTTCATTTGCTTTAGACATGGGGTTCCTTCGTTGTGACAAACTGTATTTGATAGTATAATGAAGGAAGTATATAATGGGGATTTCTCCGTTAGTAGTTGAGGTGAGGAAGTTTGCAAAGAGTGACAAACTGTGTGTTAATTAAGGATAATGAAGTTCTTCTATTACAAAAGCCTCGTCGCAATTGGTGGGTTGCTCCAGGGGGTAAAATGGAGCGCGGGGAAACGGTGAGAGAATCAGTTGTTCGCGAATATCGCGAAGAAACGGGTATTTATTTGAAAAATCCAGCATTAAAAGGTGTCTTCACTTTCGTAATCCAAGAAGGAGACAAGGTTGTTTCTGAATGGATGATGTTTTCTTTCTTAGCGACAGATTTTGCAGGAGAAAATAAACTGCAAAGCGAAGAAGGGATAATAGGCTGGCATACATTTGATAAGATTGATGAGTTGCCAATGGCACCGGGAGATTATCATATTATTGATTATTTAATTAAAGGAAATGGTATTATTTACGGTACATTTGTATATACACCAGATTTTGAATTACTTTCGTATCGGTTAGATCCGAGTTAAGCGATGAGGAGGGATATAATGGACGCGCATAATGATATTAAAATGGTTATTATTACAGGAATGTCCGGAGCAGGAAAAACGGTTGCCCTGCAAAGCTTTGAAGATCTAGGATATTTTTGCGTGGATAATTTACCGCCTATGTTGTTGCCGAAGTTTGTTGAATTAATGGCAGACTCGAAAGGGAAAATGAATAAAGTAGCGCTCGGTATTGATTTACGTGGCCGAGAGTTCTTTGATCATTTATGGGGAGCGCTTGATGATTTAACAGAACGCACATGGATTATTCCGCATATTTTATTCTTGGATGCAAAAGATAGTACACTTGTAACTCGTTATAAAGAAACAAGGCGTTCACATCCACTTGCTCCAACGGGCCTTCCGTTAAAAGGAATAGAAGCTGAGCGTTCGTTATTAACAGATATGAAGGCGCGTGCGAATATTGTACTTGATACGTCGGAATTAAAGCCGAAAGAGCTAAGAGAAAAGATCATTCAATTATTCTCAACTGAGGGTGAACAAGCATTTCGTGTAAATGTGATGTCATTTGGATTTAAATATGGTATTCCAATTGATGCTGATTTAGTATTTGATGTTCGTTTTTTACCAAATCCATACTATATTCCACATATGAAGCCATTAACAGGTCTTGACGAGGAAGTATCGTCGTATGTGCTGAAATTTAACGAAACGCACAAATTTTTAGAGAAGTTAACAGACCTTATTTCCTTTATGCTTCCGCATTATAAGCGCGAAGGAAAAAGTCAGCTTGTTATTGCAATCGGATGTACAGGAGGGCAACATCGATCCGTTACACTTGCAGAATATTTAACGCAACATTTGAAGCAAGAATATACAACTCATGTATCTCATCGTGATGTGGAGAAGAGAAAGGGACATTAAGAGATGGGAAAAGAGAGGAAACCGAAAATCGTTATTATGGGAGGCGGAACGGGACTATCCGTTTTGCTACGCGGTTTAAAAAAGTATCCTGTCGATATTACAGCGATTGTAACGGTTGCTGATGATGGAGGAAGTTCTGGGAGACTTCGCGATGAATTAGAAATCCCACCTCCTGGAGACATTCGTAACGTGCTTGTTGCGTTGTCGGATGTGGAGCCTCTTGTAGAGGCGTTATTTCAGCATCGTTTTACATCGGGAGAAGGATTAACAGGACATGCGCTTGGAAATTTATTGTTAGCTGGAATGACAGCTATTACAGGTGATTTCTTTCATGCCATTACGGAAACGAGTAAAGTGTTAAATGTGAGAGGTCGTGTACTTCCAGCTGCAAATCAAAGTGTTGTTTTGCATGCGGAATTGGAAGATGGTCAAATTGTAAGCGGGGAATCAAAAATCCCGTATTCCGGGAAAAAAATTAACCGTGTCTTTCTAACGCCAGGGGAAGTAGAACCGCTTCATGAAACATTAATGGAAATTCAAAGAGCTGATTTACTTCTATTTGGACCAGGAAGTTTGTATACAAGTATTTTGCCGAATTTAATGGTGAAAAAAATTGGGGATGCAGTACTTCGGGCAAAAGCAAAGAAAGCATACGTTTGTAATGTTATGACCCAAGCTGGTGAAACAATGGGATATACAGCGTTTGACCATGTGAAAGCATTGCATGATCACCTTGGGGAAGCATTTATTGATACAGCAATTGTGAATGATGAACCAATTCCATCTAAACTATTAGGACGTTATGCAGAAGAAATGTCGGGGCAGGTTGCAATTGATGAAGAGCGTTTTGCCGCACATAATATTAAGTTGATTAAAGGTTGTTTAGCAAAGTATGATGATCAAGTTGTGCGTCATGATACGATAAAGCTAGCTTCGATTTTATATTCATTAATATAACTTGTCAGCTTGAAAAAGCTTGCATGGTATAAGGCGTTACTTCTTTGAGGTAACGCTACAAATTCATTTAGGGTAGTAATTATTGTTAGGAGGTGAAACGGTTGTCCTTTGCATCAGAAACAAAGAAGGAGCTAACAAAGCTCGAAATGAAGGAATGCTGTGAGAAAGCAGAGTTATCAGCATTACTTCGTATGAACGGTTCACTCTCCTTTTCAAATCGTCGTGTAATCATTGACATTCAAACGGAAAATGCAGCGATTGCTCGAAGAATTTATACATTATTGAAAAAAGGATATAACGTGACAGTTGAACTACTTGTCCGTAAGAAAATGCGCTTAAAGAAAAATAATGTGTACATCGTTCGTTTAGTTGAAAAAGCGCGTGAGATTTTATTAGATTTGCACATTGTACGAGAGGACTTTTCGTTTATTCGTAATATTTCACAAGAATTGATTGAGAAAAAGTGTTGTAAACGATCGTACTTACGCGGGGCATTTTTAGCTGGCGGTTCCGTTAATAATCCAGAAACATCCTCGTATCATTTAGAAATTTTCTCGTTATACAACGAACATAATGATGCGATATGTGAACTGATGAATGAATTTGCGTTAAACAGTAAAACGTTAGAAAGGCGAAAAGGGTACATTACGTATTTAAAGGAAGCGGAAAAAATTACCGAGTTCTTAAATATTATTGGGGCTCATAGCGCTCTTTTAAGGTTCGAAGATATTCGAATTGTGCGTGATATGCGTAATTCTGTAAATCGTCTTGTGAACTGTGAAACGGCAAACTTAAATAAAACGATTGGTGCAGCTTTAAGACAAATTGAAAACATTCGTTATATTGACGAGACTGTTGGACTGGATTTTTTACCAGATAAATTACGTGAAATCGCAGAGCTGCGTATCAATTATCAAGATGTTACATTGAAAGAATTAGGAGAAATGGTATCTGGGGGAAACATTAGTAAATCGGGTATCAATCATCGGTTGCGTAAAATTGATGACATTGCGGAGAAATTACGCGCTGGTGAAGCGGTTGTAAAAAAATAAAAGGCAAAGGGGAATGGAACAGTGGTTCAAAAAAGGATAGAGGTGCTGTTGAAGACTGGATTACAAGCACGTCCGGCGGCGTTGTTTGTACAAGAAGCAAACCGTTTTCAAGCTGATATTTTTATGGAGAAAGACGGGAAAACGGTCAATGCTAAGAGTATTATGGGGATTATGAGCTTAGCTGTTGGATCTGGATGTGAAGTTACGATTACGACAGAAGGATCAGATGAGACAGAAGCATTGGCAGCACTTGTTGCTTATGTGCAAAAAGAACAATAAAAAGCTATCGCGAATGTGCGATAGCTTTTTATTGTGCGTTGCGTTTCCGATACGTCTGTCGAACGTCGTTGAAGGGTTTTTATCCCACTATTCGTGGGCAGTAAGGACTGAGGAAACACGGGGAAGAAAGCTGCTCATAAAGGCCTGATTAGTGAGAGATTTCCATCAGTGAGAAAAGCGTCACTGATGGAATTTTCACTTTATCCTGTGTCGAATTGCCGATAAATGAAAAAGAGCTATCGTAGATGATAGCTCTTTTCTTATGATCTAGCTCCAGCGGCTAGAATGGTCGGTGGCTTCGCTTCTTCCGCCGAGGTAAAAAGCACCTCTTTGTCAGAAGCTCCATCCCCCTCTCATTCTGAGCAAGCCGCTTCCGCTTTTCTTATGATCTAGCTCCAACGGCTAGAATCTCCGGTCGTTTCGCCCCCTCGGACGAGGTAAAAAGCACCTCTTTGTCGGTGGCTCCAACGTCCTGCGATTCTGAGCAAGCCGCTTCCGCTTTTCTTAGCGGTTTGTAAAGATTTTGTCAATTAAGCCGTATTCTAATGCTTTTTCTGCTGTCATGAAGTTGTCACGCTCTGTGTCGCGCTCAATTACTTCTAAATCTTGACCTGTACGCTCAGCAAGAATTTTGTTTAGTTTATCGCGTAAGAATAGGATACGTTTTGCAGCGATTTCGATTTCCGTCGCTTGTCCTTGGGCACCACCAAGTGGTTGGTGAATCATAACTTCACTGTTTGGAAGCGCGAAACGTTTTCCTTTTTCACCAGCTGCAAGTAAGAAAGCACCCATAGATGCAGCCATACCGATACAAATTGTAGATACGTTTGGTTTAATGAATTGCATTGTATCGTAAATTGCCATACCAGCTGTAATAGAGCCACCAGGACTGTTGATATATATATGAATATCCTTTTCTGGGTCTTGTGATTCTAAGAATAAAAGCTGAGAAACGATAGAGTTTGCTACGTTGTCATCAATTGCGCTACCAAGCATGATGATACGGTCTTTTAATAAACGAGAGTAAATATCATAAGCACGTTCCCCGCGATTTGTTTGTTCGATAACTGTAGGAATTAAATTCATGTGTAACTTCCTCCTTTAACACATTTGTTAGTTTTATAATACAATTATGGTCAATAAAGGTCAAACGAAACCACTTCAGTTTAAGAAAATATGTACGTGTATCATGTTAATTCGCTATAAATGAGGAATTCCCTTCTTCTGTACCTTCCTCATCATAACCGAATTGAGTGAATTTAAACATACCCATAAAAACCCCCTCTTTTTTTAGGTGGTCGAGAGCATCTGACCATGCATAGAAGCGGTCAGGGTTCTTTTCTGCCACGCGCGAAGTGAAAACAAAAAGGGAGAGCGAGCGTAGATTCTCTGTTCGATGCATGGCAGTGATTTATCTCCCCACTGATGGAAGTTTCACTTTATATAGACATAAAAAAGAACGCCGTTACATATATAAGCGTTCTTTTCCGTACTACTCTTTCAGTAAATACGTTACTTTATTTAAAATTTCCTCTAGCTTCTTAGCGTTGTTTACATACATGTTCGCGGCGGTACTTGATTTCGTTTCTAAAGAAAAGAGTTCAAGATCAGCGTGACACTTCTTTAAGGAAGCGAGTAATAATGGTTTATCTTGGGGAGAAGGCATTTGAATTTTATCGTTGTATATGTCGACAGTGAGTTGGCCGTAGGAGTCGACTTGTCCAATGAATACGTTGTCGATTGCAACTCCTATTTTTTCGAGTTCAGTGCGAACCCAAGCACGGTTATGGCCACTTGCTGCAAGAGGTTCATCTATTATGTTTCCGTCCATAATGACTGTTTGTGTTTCTTTTTCATTTGGTAATTTTAATCCGATATCTTTTGCAGTTAATGGTTGTCTGTCTTTCTTTAATAATACGTTTAATTCACCGCTAGGCTCTAATATAGCAAATTCAACATCGGTTATGTTGAATACATCTTTTTTTCGCAGAAGCTCTAGTAGTTCGTCGCTTGTATATTTTTCCTTTTTTAAATTATCTTCGAGCACTTTGCCATCTTTTATAAAAATGGTGGATTTACCCTCTACAAAATCTCGCACTGTTTTATTTTTTAAGGAAATTAGTCCTGCGAAAAAGGGTATGACCGCAAAAACCAGCATACTAGAAATACCGTGGAAGAAGTTTTGTTCCAATCCTGTCGATACTTCTGCCGCAATATCACCAATCGTCATACCCGCTATGTATTCAAAAAAGGAAAGTTGAGAGATTTGTCTTTTGCCAAGCCATTTCGTAATGGCGAATAAAACAATTAAGACAAATAAAGAACGTATAATGACAAGTGGCCATTCTGGTATGTGAATGTCAGGCATGTATATTCCCTCCAGTCTTCCTAAAATCCTTTATATTGTGGTTCTTCTCGTTCTAATGTTGAAACTCGCCCTTGTACATCAGTAATTATACTATCCATCTCTAACATACATTCATGAAAAACGCGCTTTGCTTCTTGATCAGCAGAGTTTTGTGAAAGGGCACTTAAACTTGCTTGTGCGCCTTTTAAACTAGCGAGGCATGTTTTTACACTTGCAACAACGGTCATGAGAACACCTCTTATCCTTTTGGTTTAAATAATAAAGCTCCAATGAATCCGAAAATAATTGCGGCAGATATACCGGCACTTGTTACTTTAAACATCCCTGTTATAACACCAATAATGCCATGTTCAGCTGCTTCCGCCATTGCACCGTGAACGAGAGCGTTCCCAAAGCTTGTAATAGGAACCGTTGCGCCTGCTCCGGCAAAATCAATTAATGGTTCATACAAATTAAATCCATCTAATATAGCCCCAATGACAACAAGTGTCGACATTGTATGAGCAGGGGTGAGTTTGAAGACGTCGAACATAACTTGCCCAATGACACAAATGAGGCCGCCAATTACAAAAGCCCAAAAAAAGATCATGTATTATATACCTCCAACTTCAATGGATACTGCATGAGCGATACAAGGAATCGTTTCTTGTTGCTGGAAAGTTAATGGGGAAAGTAAAGCCCCAGTAGCAACTACAAGTATTTTGCGAAACTCTCCTTTTTTCATTCGGTTTAATAAATGCCCATACACAACAGTTGCTGAGCAGCCTGGCCCGCTTGCTCCTGCTAAAATAGGCTGGTTGTCTCTGTAAATAAGTAATCCGCAATCTTGAAATTGTTCGCTTCGTATAGATGTTCCCTGCTTACGTAGTAAGTCAAAGGCAATTTCGCGTCCTACATGTCCGAGATCACCCGTTACAATTAAGTCATAGTAGGATGCATCGATTTGTCGTTCTCTTAAATGTGCTTCTATCGTGTCGACAGCAGCAGGAGCCATAGCCCCTCCCATATTTAGCGGGTCGGTTAATCCCATATCGATCACTCTGCCGATTGTTGCTGATGTTACGCAAGGGCCATCTCCTTGGTCGCTTAATAAGGCAGCGCCCGCTCCTGTTACTGTCCACTGCGCAGTAGGGGGTTTTTGACCTCCATATTCAGTTGGATATCTGAACTGTTTTTCTACAGCAGTATTATGGCTAGATGCTCCTGTTAATAAATATTTTGCTCCTTTTGCATTTATGATGCTGGCACCTAAAGCGAGTCCTTCCATCGAGGTAGAACAAGCGCCGAATAATCCAAGATAAGGAGTACCGAGTGTCCGGCAAGCAAAGCTAGAAGGCGTAATTTGATTAATTAAATCTCCTGCTAGGATAAATTGAATATCTTCTTTCCGAAGTTGTGCCTTTTCTGTGGCCCTGCTGCAAGCTTCTTCGAATAAAACTCGATGTGCTTTTTCGTAGGAGTCTTGTCCTAACCATAAATTATCATGCAATGTATCGAAATCATCGGGGATGTTGCCGTTCGCTTCAAATGGTCCGCCAATGACACCAGTTGATATAATGACAGGCTTGTTGTCAAATACCCATGTTCGGTGGCCTTGTAACATTTAAAACCCTCCCCATTGAACTAGAATTGTTCGAATTAGTGCAATTACAAATGCAGAAAATACACCGAATAAAATAACAGATCCGGCTAGTTTAAACATATTCCCGCCCACTCCAAGTACAAAACCTTCCGTACGATGCTCAATACAAGCTGATATGACGGAGTTTCCAAATCCGGTAACAGGAACGGCTGTACCTGCCCCGCCAAACTGAGCTAATCGATCGTATACACCGAAACCTGTTAAGAGCATGGAAATAAAGATCATTGTCGCTACAGTTGGATTCCCCGCAGATCGTTCCGTAAAATCGAAATAAGTAATATAAAATGTGGAGATTAGTTGACCGATTAAACAAATGAATCCACCTACAAAAAAAGCTTTTATACAATTTTTGAGAACAGGACGCTTTGGTTCACGCTGCTGTTCAAATTTTTTATATTCTTGTTGCACTGGCGATAAGTCTTTGTTTTGGCTCGACATATGAATCCATCCTTTTCTATGTTGAAAAGTATTATTAAATATCGGAATGCATTTCTTCTTTAACTACTTTTAGTTGTTTTTTTATTTCTTTCTTATCTGCTTCTTTGTTTTTAATCTTCGTTTCTAATTTATCTAGCAACATGAAAACTTTTTTATCCATACTGACGTAAACTTTTAAATTAGGATACGTCTTTTTTAATGTCTGTTTCATTTCCTTTTTTAATTTCTTTAGTTGAAAGCGTTCGTGGTGCTCTGGTTTCGCGGCTACGTATAGTTCGTTATTGAAGTTAACCGATTTAACATCAATGACTTCCTCCATATTAAAAATCTGATCTTTCGCTTGATTTGCGATGGATTGATCAATATTCTCCATACTGACATTTTTTAATGGTGTATCTTTTTTATTTGTTTGGTGCTCTTCTTTTTCGTTTGCTTCTTTTTTTACTTTTTTATCTAGTGGACTGTTACAGCCGCTTAGGAAACTGAAGAAGAGAAGGAATAACAAAGTAATAATTCTAAATTTTCTCATTGTATCATTCCATTTCTATAGCTCTATGTAATTTGAGGTGAAAAAAGGATGATATTGTATCACCCTTTTTTCGGTTCAGCATAAAGCGGGTATTATTCCGTTTAATAAAAACGCCCTTTACTGCTGTGTGTATTGAGGTTCTTCTTGTTGAACCTCTTGAACGCGCGGAGATAAAGAATCAATAATGGATTGCGTTTGTTGTGCTGCGCTTTGGAATAATTGCTTCGCTTGTTGGTTATCAGTATCAAGAGCGAACCCTTCTAAGCTCGCTTGTGCACTTTTTAATCCTGAAACAGTTTGTTTAAGTTTCGTAATTACAGTCATAACGTAATTCCTCCTCTAGTTGAATTGAATTTCAATCATTAGAATTTGTGAATGTGTGTTGAAATATAATTACCAATTTTAGGGTTTTTAAAAGTACATATTTTATATTTCGTTGTTCAAAATATTATGTATCAATTCAAATCAGGAGAATAAAATGAGCAAATAGTGATTAAAAGGAGAAAGAGTTATGGATCATCACACTTTAGTTAGATGGTTGGAAGCGGTGTTAATTATAGTTGCATTACTTGCAATTTGGTTTTCTGCAAGTAATTTCAGTAGTGTGAAGCGTTTTTTAATTGGTCGTCCGATGCGAACGTCAGAGCTTCATGCGCACCATAACAAATTATTTTGGTTAATTGCGCTACCTATCCTTTCGGCAGATTTGTATTCATCTGTTGCGTATGGGCCTGAATCCGGAATGACAGAGCTGGAAGGACTTGGTCCTGATGCGAAATGGTTGATTATGCCGATTACCATTTCGACTATCGTTCTTTTAGCAATTTTAATTGTGTCGTATATTATGGGGATTTTGGCATATCCAAACGGCGGGGGAGCGTATGCGATTGCGAAAGATAACTTCAAGCAGCGCTGGGTTTCTCTTGTCGCCTCTAGTTCTTTGCTTGTTGATTATGTATTGACTGTAGCGGTATCTGTATCTGCAGCGATAGAAGCAGTTTCTTCTGCGTATCCTGTAGTTGTTCCATATGAAACGATTTTGGCGATTTTATGCGTCGTTATCTTAGTACTTATAAACTTGCGCGGGGTAGCAGAGTCAGCTCGCGTATTTGCTTGGCCGACATTCGGTTTTATGATTTGTATGTTAATTTTAATTTTCACAGGATTTTTTGATGAATTTCGTCACGGGGTTGTTCAACCGAGTACACCGAGCTTTGGGACAGTTCCAGAAGGCTTAACAACTTTATTAATTTTGAAAGCGTTCAGTTCGGCTTGTTCAGCACTTACAGGAATTGAGACAATTTCAAATGCAGTTCCTATTTTTAGAGAACCGCAGCAAAAAAACGCAATTAGAACATATATTGCTTTAGGTGTTATCACAGCTGTGACACTTTTAGGATTTTCGTACCACTTGTATGTGAAGGGTGTTACCCCAGATCCGCACAACACGATGTTGTCACAGTTGACGGGTATGTATTTTGGACACGGAATTTTATATCAAGTGATTATATGGTTTACGTTTATTGTGTTAATTTTAGCGGCAAACTCCACATTTACGGGATTTTCTCAGCTTGCTGCGATTGTAGCGGCAGACGGATATTTGCCTCGAAGTTTAACAAATCGCGGAGATCGTTTAGGGTATTCGAATGGAATTATTGCGCTAGCGTCGTTGGCATGTATTTTGATCATAGCGTTTCATGCGCATACGAATGCGTTAATTCCGCTATACGCAATCGGTGTGTTCCTTTCGTTTACAGTAGCGCAAATTGGTTTAATGCGCCGCTGGAAACGAGTAAAAGGATCGCATTGGAAAATTAAGTTTACAATTAATACAGTTGGTGCTGTAATTACATCAATCGTTGCCGTTATTTTTGCTGTTACGAAGTTTACAGGCGGCGCCTGGGTTGTATTAGTTGTCTTACCTATTATTATTTTCATTTCAATGTCCATTCACAAACATTATGAAGATGTTGCAAAAGAATTGCGCATCGATATGCAAACGGTACGTCCAGAAGCAAGTGATGTAGTCACGCTTGTTTTAGTGTCAGGTGTCCACCGTGTTGTGAACAACACGATATCTTTTGCGAAGAGTGTAGATGTTGATCCGATTGCTGTATACGTTGGTTTCGATAAGGAATCTATAAATAAAATGGAGAAAAAGTGGAAAGACTGGGGAACTCCTTGTAGACTAGTCGTTCTACGCAGTAAATATCGTTCTATTCTTGAACCGCTGAATCGTTTTATTAAAACAATAGAGGCGAAACAAAAAGATGGGGGACATATCCATATTATTATTCCGCAGTTCATTCCGCACAAATGGTGGCACAATGCATTGCATAACCAAAGTGCACTTCTTCTGCGCATGTGGTTTATGCGCAATAAAGATATTGTCATTACAACAGTCCCGTATCATTTGCATAAATAATATCGTTTCATTATATACGGCCTACATCACGTAACGATGTAGGCCGTATATTGTATATCAGTCATTGCGACATAAGAAGTAATTGCTTCCAAAACGAAGATATCGTATAATAAACAGTGCGCGATAGGATAAAAAGAAATCCTTTTGCAGTAGAATGATCATGCGCCCATAGCTCAGTCGGATAGAGCGGTGGTTTCCGGTACCACGTCTGCCGGGGGTTCGAATCCCTCTGGGCGCGTCGAAAAGTCCTAACTTACATTTGTAGGTTAGGGCTTTTTATTTTGTAGTGATAGTATGTAAGTGAAATTTATGTTATTATATCTAAAATTAGTAGTTGATATTAGTATTTAGTATATATTTTTAAGAAGTTGGTGTTATTTTCTTTCAATATTATTCATTTTTCGGTTGTAAGATGCAAATTTCATTAATACATATAAGTTAACAATATTTTGGAATGGGTATCTGTGCAGGATTCTCCTTTTTATAAACTTATTGTACAATAGAAGTGAGGGGGAGATTAGGGTGAAAGCAGGTCTTTTACAAGAACAAAGTTTACGTTTGGCAATGACGCAAGAGTTAAGACAAGCGATTACAATGCTCCAGTACAATGTGCAGGAATTAACGGAGTTTTTGTATGAGCAATCGCTGGAAAATCCCCTTATTGAGCTAAATGGCTTTGACAGGGAAAAGAAAAAGAGTAAAACAACGAGTAAACAAACTGAGAATCAAATGGAAATCTACAGTGTCGATTCTACAACGATTCAACAGCATTTAGTAAACCAATTACAGTATTATAAAATAGATGAAGAGCAAAGAAAAATTGCCTCATTTATTATTTTAAATGTGGATGAGAATGGGTACTTACAAGAAACAAATGAGGAATTAGCGGCGCTATTAGCGGTATGTATAGAGAAAGTAAATAGCTGTATGGAGCTTGTTCAATCATTAGAGCCAGCAGGGGTAGGAGCGAGAAATATTCAAGAATGCCTATCCATCCAATTAAAGCGCTTACAAAAAAGAAACACTTTAGCGGAAATGATTGTATATGAATATTTTGCATATTTCGTAAAGAAAGATTGGCGCAAATTAGCAAATGTATTGAAGTGTAGTACGGAAGAATTACAATACGCTGTTCATGTGATTACATCGCTGCAGCCAAAACCAGGTTTGGCGTTTTCTTCGGAGAAGCCGATGTACATCGTTCCAGATATGGCAGTGAAAAAAGAAGGGAATCGCTTGGTGATTCAGATGAATGAACGTAATATGCCGAGAATTGAAATTCATTCAGAATATAGTGAGCTCCTTCATAATAGTGAGAGTGACGTCGCTTCTTATGTTTCGGAAAAATATCAGCATGTGCAATGGATTATGCGTAGTTTAAAACAAAGAAAGCAAACGCTTTTAAATGTAATGGAAGTAATTATTGAAAAGCAGCGCGATTTTTTTATGAATGGTCCGCAATATTTAAGGCCGCTTGCGTTAAAAGAGGTGGCTGAAATATTAAGCGTCCATGAGTCAACGATTAGCCGAGCAACGCGCAATAAATATGTGCAAACGCCGTATGGTTTATTTGAAATGAAGGCTTTCTTTAGCAATGCAGTAGCAACAACAGAAGCCGAGGCAATTTCAACGAAGAGAGTGAAGCAGCTCATCGGGGAGTTTGTAGAGAAAGAAAATAAGAAAAAACCACTTTCAGATCAAAAGATTTCAAAAATGTTAGAAGAAGAACACGAAATTGTTGTTTCGCGCAGAACGGTAGCGAAATATCGCGAGCAGTTAAATATCCCAGCTTCTTCGCTGCGAAAAACGATTGTATAGGTGATGAATATGGAGGTTATTCTATATACAAAAGAAGAATGTGGTCTTTGTCAAAAAGCAAAAAAACTTCTGCAAGAGCTCCAAGATGAATACGTATTTGATTTGAGGGAAATAAATATTTATGAGGATGAAAAGCTGTTAGAGAGGTATCATCTTATGATCCCAGTCGTTGAAGTTGAAGGAGAAGAGGTAGAATATGGGGTTATTCACAAAGATGTCATAATAAACAGCATAATTCGTGCGATAAGAGTTGAATAACTTTAGATCTCCTGTTACAATAATAAATGTAGCAGGGATTATTTTTTTACTCCATGCGGGACACAATATGTCACTACGGGACATATAATGACCATATAGAGAATGAACCAATGTAGTGAGGAGATATAATACGATGCGCTCATGGATTCAGTACACAAAAAAATTATTACCTGATCTGCTACCTGTTATGCAAAAGAGAATGCAAATTCTTCAGTACATCCGGTTAACACAACCTATTGGTAGGAGAAATTTATCTGCAAGTCTTGGTATGACAGAACGAGTATTACGAAGTGAAGTGCAGGTTTTGAAAGATGAGAACTTGATTCACGTCGCCTCTTCTGGAATGACATTAACAGAAGAAGGAACAGCTGTTGTTCTTGCTTTGGAAGACTTTATGAAAGAAATTTCTGGTTTGAAGGTTTTGGAAAAGCAGCTTAAGGAAAGATTAGACTTGGATGAAGTTTTCGTTGTCCCTGGTGATAGTGATGAATCACCTTGGGTCAAGCTGGAGATGGGCCGCGCTTGTGCCTCTTGTATAAAAGATCGTCTAACAGCGAATAATATCGTTGCTGTGACTGGAGGAACCACGATAGCTGCCGTAGCTGATATGATGCAAATGGACTGCAAAGATCTACATATGCTATTTGTCCCAGCGCGCGGTGGAATAGGAGAGAGTGTTGAGCTAGAAGCAAACACAATTTGTGCGAAAATGGCACAAAATACGATGAGTAATTATCGCTTATTGTATGTTCCTGACCACGTAAGCAGCGAAGCATACGCATCCATTGTGACAGAGCCTTCTGTGAAAGAAATTCTTGAGTTGATTCGATCTTCCAACATTGTCATTCACGGAATCGGTGATGCCTTAACAATGGCGCGTAGAAGAAGTACTTTAGAAGCAGATTGGATGAAAATTAAAGAGAACAAAGCAGTCGGCGAAGCTTTTGGATACTACTTCAACGAACAAGGTGAAGTTGTTCATAAAGTAAAGACGGTTGGCATGCAGCTTGAAGATTTAGGACATGTATCTCATGTCGTATCAGTTGCTGGAGGTTCATCAAAAGCAAAAGCGATTCAAGCAGTAATTAAACAAGGACACACTTCGTTACTGATTACAGACGAAGGTGCAGCAAAAGAGTTAGTAAGGGGTAAATAACCCTTAACATACATCCCCCAAGGAGGAAATTAAAATGACTAAAATTGGTATTAATGGATTCGGCCGTATCGGACGTGTGGTATTCCGCGCAGCTCTTAACAACCCTAACGTGGAAGTAGTAGCAATCAACGACTTAACAGACGCTAAAACTTTAGCTCACCTTTTAAAATATGACTCTGTTCACGGAACAGTAAATGCAGAAGTATCTGCTAACGGCGACAGCATTATCGTTAACGGTAAAGAAATCAAAGTTATCGCTGAGCGCGATCCAGCTCAATTACCATGGAGCGACTACGGCGTAGAAGTAGTAGTAGAATCTACTGGCCGTTTCACTAAAAAAGCAGACGCTGAGAAACACTTAGGTGGATCAGTTAAAAAAGTTATCATCTCTGCACCAGCTTCTGACGAAGATATCACAATCGTTATGGGTGTTAACCACGAGCAATATGATGCAGCTAATCATAACGTAATCTCTAACGCTTCTTGTACTACAAACTGCTTAGCTCCATTTGCTAAAGTATTAAACGAAAAATTCGGTGTAAAACGTGGTATGATGACAACTATTCACTCTTACACTAACGATCAACAAATTTTAGACTTACCACATAAAGATTTACGTCGTGCACGTGCAGCAGCAATGAGCATGATCCCAACTACAACTGGTGCAGCGAAAGCAGTAGCATTAGTATTACCAGAACTTAAAGGTAAATTAAACGGCGGTGCAGTTCGTGTTCCAACTGCTAACGTATCTCTTGTTGACTTAGTTGTTGAACTTGAGAAAGAAGTAACAGTTGAAGAAGTAAACGCAGCATTCAAAGCAGCAGCTGAAGGCGAATTAAAAGGTATCCTTGGATACAGCGAAGAGCCATTAGTATCTATCGACTATAACGGATGCACAAGCTCTTCTACAATCGATGCATTATCTACAATGACTATGGAAGGCAACATGCTTAAAGTTCTTTCTTGGTACGACAACGAAACTGGTTACTCTAACCGCGTAGTTGACTTAGTAGACTATATCGCGTCTAAAGGTCTTTAATTCATAAGTTTATACGTAATAAATGACAAAACGAGGGAGAGGGTTTGTTCCCTCTCTCTCCTTTCGTTTTATAAGCAAATGTGATAAGCTTTTGAATGGGTTTTGTCAATCCTAACTAGTCGGAGGGAAATCCAATGAACAAAAAATCAATTCGTGACGTAGATTTAAAGGGTAAACGAGTATTTTGCCGCGTTGATTTCAACGTACCAATGAAAGAAGGCAAAGTTACAGACGAGACTCGTATTCGTGCAGCTCTTCCTACAATTCAATATTTAGTAGAGCAAGGTGCGAAAGTGATTTTAGCAAGCCATTTAGGTCGTCCAAAAGGACAAGTGGTAGAAGAAATGCGTCTAACTCCAGTAGCAGTACGTTTAGGTGAGCTTCTTGGTAAAGACGTGAAAAAAGCGGACGAAGCATTTGGGCCTGCTGTACAAGAAATGGTTGCAGCAATGAACGAAGGCGACGTATTAGTTCTTGAAAACGTGCGTTTCTATGCGGGCGAAGAAAAGAACGATGCTGACCTTGCAAAAGAATTTGCAGCTCTTGCTGATATCTTTGTAAATGATGCATTCGGTGCAGCTCATCGTGCTCACGCTTCTACTGCAGGTATTGCAGATTACTTACCAGCAGTATCAGGTTTCTTAATGGAAAAAGAATTAGATGTATTAGGTAAAGCACTTTCTAATCCAGATCGTCCATTTACAGCAATCATCGGTGGTGCGAAAGTAAAAGATAAAATCGGTGTAATACGTCATCTACTTGATAAAGTTGATAACTTAATCATTGGCGGCGGACTTGCTTATACATTTGTAAAAGCATTAGGTCATGAAATTGGAAAATCTCTATGTGAAGATGACAAAATTGAACTAGCAAAAGAGTTTATCCAACTTGCAAAAGAAAAAGGTGTAAACTTCTACATGCCAGTTGATTGCGTGATTGCAGATGAGTTTTCTGAAACTGCAAACCGACAAGTTGTAGATATCGATTCTATTCCTGCTGATTGGCAAAGTTTAGATATCGGACCGAAAACAAGTGCAATTTATGCAGATGTAATTAAAAGCTCTAAGCTTGTTGTATGGAACGGACCAATGGGCGTATTTGAAATGGCTCCATATGCAGAAGGTACGAAAGCGGTAGGACAAGCATTAGCAGATGCAGAAGGTACATACTCTGTTATCGGCGGTGGTGACTCTGCAGCAGCTGTTGAACTATTTGGTATGGCTGATAAAATGAGCCACATTTCTACTGGCGGCGGTGCATCATTAGAATTTATGGAAGGTAAAGAACTTCCTGGTGTAGTTTGTCTTAACGACAAATAATTAGCAGCCAAGAAAAAGGACGGTGCAAAGCATGCGTAAACCAATTATCGCAGGTAACTGGAAAATGAATAAAACTCTATCTGAAGCAGTTAGCTTCGTAGAGGAAGTAAAAGGTCAAATCCCGGCAGCGGCGGCTGTTGATGCAGTTGTTTGCTCGCCAGCTCTTTTCTTAGAGCGTCTTGTAGCAGCTTCAGAAGGAACTGATTTACAAGTAGGTGCACAAAACATGCACTTCGAAAAAAATGGTGCATTTACTGGCGAAATTAGCCCAGTGGCACTTAGCGACTTAAAAGTGAGCTACGTAGTACTTGGCCACTCTGAGCGTCGTGAAATGTTTGCTGAAACAGACGAAACTGTAAACAAAAAGACTCTTGCAGCATTTGAACATGGTTTAACACCAATCGTTTGCTGTGGTGAAACGTTAGAAGAGCGCGAAAGCGGAAAAACATTTGATCTTGTAGCAGGTCAAGTGACAAAAGCACTTGCAGGCTTAACAGAAGAGCAAGTAAAAGTAACTGTTATCGCTTATGAGCCAATTTGGGCAATCGGTACAGGTAAATCTTCTTCTGCACAAGATGCAAACGAAGTATGTGCACACATCCGTAAAGTTGTTGCTGAAGCGGTCTCACCGGCAGCGGCAGAAGCAGTTCGTATTCAATACGGCGGTAGCGTAAAACCTGAAAACATTAAAGAATACATGGCACAATCTGATATCGATGGTGCTTTAGTTGGCGGCGCAAGCTTAGAGCCTGCTTCCTTCTTAGGTCTTTTGGAGGCGGTAAAATGAGAAAGCCAACAGCTTTAATCATTCTTGACGGTTTCGGTTTACGTGAAGAAACATACGGGAATGCTGTAGCACAAGCTAAGAAGCCTAATTTCGATGGTTACTGGAGCAAATTCCCTCACACAACACTAACAGCGTGCGGTGAGGCAGTAGGTCTTCCAGAAGGTCAAATGGGTAACTCTGAGGTAGGTCACTTAAATATTGGTGCCGGCCGCACTGTATATCAAAGCTTAACACGTGTGAACGTTGCAATTCGTGAAGGTGAATTCGATCAGAACGAAACGTTCCAAAGTGCAATGAAACACGTAAAGGAAAAGGGTACAGCTCTTCATTTGTTCGGTTTACTTTCTGATGGCGGTGTGCATAGTCACATTGACCATATGTTTGCTCTTCTTCGCTTAGCTGCAAAAGAAGGCGTGGAAAAGGTATATATCCATGCGTTCTTAGATGGCCGCGATGTTGGTCCGCAAACAGCAAAAGGTTATATCGATGCAACAAATGAAGTAATCAAAGAAACAGGAGTAGGACAGTTCGCGACAATCTCCGGTCGTTACTACTCCATGGACCGTGACAAGCGTTGGGATCGCGTTGAAAAATGTTACCGTGCCATGGTGAATGGCGAAGGCCCTACTTACAAAACAGCATATGAGTGTGTGGATGACTCTTATGCAAATGGTATCTATGATGAATTCGTATTGCCGTCTGTAATGGTAAATGAAGATGAAACGCCAATTGCAACAATCAATGATGATGATGCAATCATCTTCTACAATTTCCGTCCAGACCGTGCAATTCAAATTGCTCGTGTATTTACAAATGAAGATTTCCGTGAGTTCGATCGTGGTGAAAAAGTACCTCGTATTCCAGAATTCGTTTGTATGACACACTTTAGTGAAACGGTAAAAGGTTACGTAGCGTTCAAGCCAATGAACTTGGATAATACGTTAGGTGAAGTTGTTTCACAAGCGGGATTAAAACAACTTCGCATTGCAGAAACTGAAAAGTATCCGCACGTTACATTCTTCTTTAGCGGTGGTCGTGAGGCTGAATTCCCAGGAGAAGAGCGTATTTTAATTAACTCACCTAAGGTTGCAACTTATGACTTGAAACCTGAAATGAGCATTTACGAAGTTACGGACGCTTTAGTAAATGAAATTGAAAATGATAAGCATGATGTAATCATTCTTAACTTTGCAAACTGTGACATGGTTGGCCATTCTGGGATGATGGAACCAACAATTAAAGCAGTAGAAGCAACTGATGAATGTTTAGGAAAAGTTGTAGAAGCGATTCTTGCAAAAGATGGTGTAGCACTTATTACTGCTGACCATGGTAATGCTGATGAGGAGTTAACTCCAGAAGGCACACCGATGACTGCTCATACAACGAACCCGGTTCCTTTCATCGTGACAAAAGAAGGTATTGAGCTTCGCGAAGGCGGTATTTTGGGAGATATCGCACCAACAATGCTTACACTTCTTGGCGTTGAACAGCCAAAAGAAATGACAGGTAAAACAATTATTAAATAATTACTCATATAAAAGGAGAGAAATAATATGCCAGCAATTTTAGATGTTTATGCTCGTGAAGTTTTAGACTCTCGTGGTAACCCAACTGTAGAAGTAGAAGTATACACAGAAAGCGGTTCATTCGGACGCGCATTAGTACCAAGTGGTGCATCTACGGGTGAATACGAAGCAGTAGAATTACGTGACGGTGACAAATCTCGTTACCTTGGTAAAGGTGTTCTTAACGCAGTAAATAATGTAAATGAAATTATCGCTCCAGAAATCGTTGGTTTCGACGTAACTGACCAAGCTGGAATCGACCGTGCTATGATCGAATTAGACGGCACTCCAAACAAAGGTAAACTAGGCGCTAACGCTATCCTTGGTGTATCTATGGCAGTAGCTCACGCAGCAGCTGACTATGTAGGTCTTCCATTATACCGTTACCTTGGTGGATTCAATGCAAAACAATTACCAACTCCAATGATGAACATCATCAACGGTGGTTCTCACGCTGACAACAACGTAGACTTCCAAGAGTTCATGATCTTACCAGTTGGTGCACCGTCATTCAAAGAAGCAATCCGTATGGGTGCTGAAGTATTCCATGCATTAAAAGCTGTATTACATGACAAAGGTCTTAACACAGCAGTAGGTGACGAAGGTGGATTCGCTCCAAACCTTGGTTCTAACCGCGAGGCATTAGAAGTAATCATCGAAGCAATCGAAAAAGCTGGTTACAAAGCTGGCGAGAACGTATTCTTAGGAATGGACGTTGCTTCTTCTGAGTTCTACAACAAAGAAACTGGTAAATATGATCTTACAGGTGAAGGTCGTAGCATGACTTCTGCAGAAATGGTTGATTTCTATGAAGATCTTTGCAACAACTTCCCAATCATCTCTATTGAAGATGGTTTAGACGAAAACGACTGGGATGGCCACAAGTTATTAACTGACCGTCTTGGCAAAAAAGTTCAATTAGTTGGTGACGACTTATTCGTAACGAACACACAAAAACTTGCTGAAGGTATCGAAAAAGGTATCTCTAACTCAATCTTAATTAAAGTTAACCAAATCGGTACTTTAACTGAAACTTTCGAAGCAATCGAAATGGCTAAACGTGCTGGTTACACAGCAGTTGTATCTCACCGTTCTGGTGAAACTGAAGATGCTACAATCGCTGACATCGCAGTTGCAACTAACGCTGGCCAAATCAAAACTGGTTCTATGAGCCGTACTGACCGTATTGCGAAATACAACCAATTATTACGCATCGAAGACGAACTAGGCGAAATCGCTGTTTACGATGGTTTAAAATCTTTCTACAACTTAAAGAAGTAATTTCTGTAAGGTAGAATAGTGTTGCTTTTCACCTCCTATCAATGTGGATATCCACATTGATAGGAGGTTTTTTGTATACAGAAAAACCGCTGAAAAATAAAAAAGTACTTGGCAACGATTTCGATTTCCGATATAACTAAGAGTAAAATTGGTTATGGAGGAATATTTTATGAAAAAAATAATTACGGTTTCTAGTTTTGTACTTCTTATAGGAGCAGGATGCAGCAGTGAAAAAACTACAAAGACTGATGAGCCTAAAACAGTAGCGGTACAAAAAGAAAAAGTGAAAGAGAAAGAGAAAGAGAAAGAACTAACAGCAAAAGATATTTTTACGAAGGCTACTGATAATTTTAAAAAAGAAGAACATGTTACGATGACATGTGATTTGAATACGAAGGCTTTAAATATGTCGGTAGACACGAAAATAAAAGCGCAGTTTGAGCCGAATAAAGGAAACTCCCGAACTGAAATGAATATGAATGATACAAATGTTATTATCTTTGACGTAGGTGGAAAGATTGCTGCGGAAGTAAAAGATCCGAATTCAGGAAAGTTTGTCCCAGTTCCAGCAGATCAATTAAATCAAGTGAACGCGAATGATTTCAAAACATCTAAAAATACGATAGAAGAACTCGAGAAAACGTTACAACTGACAGATAAAATGAAAGTTGAGAAAGATGGAGATAAATATAAACTTTCATTTCAGTTAAATGGACAAGAAGCAAAAGACTATTTATTCAGTGTTAATGCGAATGCGAAAAAAACATTTGAAAGACAACAGGCAACTGTTGATTCACTGCATGTGGAGTATATCATTACAAAAGAATTTAAAATTGAATCTATTAAGACAAATGCCGAGATGAAAGCGAATAAAGACGCCCTTCAGATTGTAGGAGATACAAAAATTTCTTATAATGAAAAATTCGATCCAATTCAATTACCAAAAGGAAACTAATAGAATTTCTTGCGAAAAAACAATTGCGAAGTGAAGCAATTGTTTTTTTGTGTCACTCGAAAATTTTGAAAATATAAACTTTATATACAAATGAAAAATACAGATTGCTAATAACGTTTACAAATACAGTAAAAATAGGAATGAAAGCGCATACCACATCGTGTTTTATTTGTCAATCAGATAAATTGCAGGTTTTTACAATTTGTACTATGATAAATGTAGAAAATGTCAAGAATTGCATAATGAAGGATGATAGACAGATGAATTTTACAAAAATTATTGTCCAAGTAGCAATACTTTACGTATTGTATATGATTGGAACGTGGATAGAAGGAGCGCTTCATCTTCCGATTCCAGGGAGTTTAGTAGGGATGTTTTTGTTACTGATATTGCTTGGTTTGAAAGTCCTTCCTGTGAAATGGTTTGAATTAGGAGCAGAAACATTGGTTGCTCTTATGCCATTTTTACTAATCCCTCCAACCATTGGTTTAATGAATTATGGTTCTTTTTTTATGAATAAAGGTATTTCATTGTTCATTACTGTTGTCGCGAGTACGTTTTTAATTATCATTGTAGCAGGGCATACAGGACAATATTTGGCGAATAGAAAGGAAAAAGAGACACAATGAGCATAGTAATTGGAATTGGTTGGGTTATGTTAACGATGTTATTGTATCAACTAGCAAAGAAGATTTATAAGTGGTTTCCAACGCCGTTTACGATTCCCATGCTTGTCGCAACAGCTTTAATGATTATCTTGTTAATTGTATGTGATATACCATATCAACAATACATGCAAAGCGGCGGAGGCTGGATTTCGAAATTGCTTGGGCCTGGTGTAGTAGCGTTTGCGATTCCTCTTTATAAACAACGCGGCGTTTTGAAGAAGTACGTTGTCCCAATTGCTGGTGGTGTACTGGTAGGAACAATTGTTGCCATTGCAAGTGATCTAATGATTGCAACTGTTATGGGAACAGATAAAAGTTTAATTTTATCTTCCTTACCGAAGTCTGTAACGATGCCAGTAGCTATGAGTGTGTCAGAAGAAGTTGGCGGTGTACCATCGTTAACGGCTGCTTTCGTAGTAGTTGCCGGGATATCTGGAACAATTTCTGGTCCTCTTTTATTAAAGTGGAGCAGAGTGACAAATTCTGTTGGAAGAGGAATTGGCTTTGGCTGTGCCTCTCATATTATGGGCGTTATGCGTGCGATGAAAAATAATGAGCACGAAGGTGTAATTGGTTCGGTAACGATGACATTAACAGCAATTTTAACATGTTTGCTTGGCCCATTATTTGCGGCGATTTTTATTTAACCTAGTGAAGTATCGGGCTGGTAAGAGCGTATGAGACGCTCTCGCTTTTCCCATCCTTTTATGTTACATTTAAAGTAACTGAAACTTTAGGAGGCATGTAAAGTGCATACGTTTTTATCAGTTTTACTTATTATTGTATCGCTGTTATTAATTGTACTTGTATTAATGCAATCTAGTAAGAGTGCTGGTTTATCCGGTGCAATTTCTGGCGGCGCTGAGCAATTATTCGGCAAGCAAAAAGCACGCGGAGTAGAAGCTGTATTAAACCGCATTACAGTTGTTCTTGCTGTACTATTCTTCGTGTTAACATTTGCTGTTACGTATTTACAAGTCTAAATGAAAAAGATTCACCTTTTTGGGGGATCTTTTTTTTATTTTATTCGGAGAAAATTTCTAATTAGATTATGGAAAAGAAACTATGTTAAACTATGGATAGACTACAAATTTTTAAAATGATATAAAAGCCTTTTTTTAGGTTTGTCGAGAGGAACTGGCGATGCGTAGAAGTGGTCAGTGCCTTTTTCTGCCACGTGCGATGTTTGAAACAAAGGGAGCGGGCGAGAGCAGGTCTTGTTTTGTTTTGGATAGCGGTGATTTGTGTGTTGGAAAATCGGCAAAAAAGTGCCTTTTCATTTAAGGTTTGTCAAGAGGAACTGGCCGTGTGTATTGTGCACGGCAGCAACTTATGTGTCGGAAAATTAAAATGGACATATATATGAGGATTACATTATAGAGAGAGAAGGAGAAAGAGGAATGAAACTAGCATCCCCAAAACCATTTACATTTGAAGCGGGAGAACGTGCAGTTTTACTATTACATGGTTTTACAGGAAATTCTGCTGATGTTCGTATGCTTGGACGTTATTTAGAGACAAAAGGCTACACATGTCATGCTCCGATTTATAAAGGTCATGGTGTACCACCAGAACAGCTTGTGCACACGGGTCCAGAAGACTGGTGGAAAGATGTAATGGAAGCATATCAACATTTAAAAGATAAAGGATATGAAAAGATTGCAGCTGTTGGCTTATCGCTTGGCGGTGTCTTTTCATTAAAACTTGCTTATACAATGCCGATTATCGGAGTGGTACCAATGTGTGCCCCAATGTACATTAAAAGCGAAGAAACAATGTACCAAGGTATATTAGCGTACGCGCGCGAATATAAAAAGCGTGAGCGTAAATCACCAGAGAAGATTGAAGAAGAGATGTTTGCGTTTAAACAAACACCGATGGACACGTTAAGAGCACTGCAAGATTTAATTCGCGATGTGCGCAATAACATTGACATGATTTATGCACCAACATTTGTTGTGCAAGCACGCCATGACGAAATGATTAATACAAATAGCGCAAATATTATTTATAATGGAGTAGAATCAAATGTGAAAGAAATTAAGTGGTACGAAGATTCTACACATGTAATTACGCTTGATAAGCAGCGTGATGAGCTGCATGAAGATGTATATAACTTCTTGGAGCAACTAGACTGGTAGGATCTAGTTGCCTCTTTTTTACGTATATACATACAAGTTGAAAAGTCGATAGAAAACCCCTTTTCTTTTAAGGGTTTGCGAGAGGAACTGGCGATGCGTAGAGGCGGTTAGTGCCCATTTGTGCCACGTGCGAGGTTAAAACAAATGGATGAAATGAGTTAGGATTACTTTTTGTTTACATGGCAGGAAGTTATATGCTAAAAACCGAACCCATAAACGCTTTTCATTTAGTGAGGACGAGAGGAACTGGCCATGTGTAGAAGCGGTTAGTGCCTGTTTTACTTTCGTAGCAGTGATTTATAGGTGAAAAATCAAAATGGATGTATATAAGGCAACATCATTTATATATGGTTATCTTTTCGGATACAATATAAAATACGAGGATTTAGAAGGAGGTTTTTGTACTTGGAGGAAATGATGAAAGAAAATATCGATAAGTTGTTATCGTTTATGAAAGAAGAAGCATATAAACCGCTTACTGTGCAAGAGTTAGAGGAAGCGTTCGGTATTGAAGATGCGGCGGATTTTAAAGAGTTTGTGAAGGCGCTTGTCATTATGGAGGAAAAAGGACTTGTTGTGCGGACAAGAAGTAATCGTTACGGTCTTCCAGAGAAAATGAACTTAGTGCGCGGAAAACTGATTGGACATGCCCGCGGTTTTGCATTTGTCGTGCCGGAAGAAAAAGGAACAGATGATATTTTCATACCGCCAACAGAATTAAAAGGTGCACTGCACGGTGATACAGTACTAGCGCGTATTAGTTCAGAGTCAAGCGGTTCGCGTAAGGAAGGGACAATTGTTCGTATTATAGAGCGCGGAACGAAAGAATTAGTTGGTACATATACAGAATCGAAAAACTATGGCTTTGTGCTTCCTGATAACAAACGCTGGACAAGCGATATTTTCGTTCCAAAAAATGCTTCTATGGGTGCAGTAGAAGGTCATAAAGTTGTTGTGAAAATTACAAGCTATCCGCAAGATCGTTTAAGTGCCGAAGGAGAAGTTATTCAAATTCTTGGTCATAAAAACGACCCAGGCGTTGATATTTTATCTGTTATTCATAAGCATAACTTACCGCTTGCGTTCCCAGCAGATGCAATGGAGCATGCGAACAGTGTACCGGAAATGATTGATGAGAACGATTTACAAGGGCGCCGTGATTTACGAGATCAAACAATTGTTACAATCGATGGTGCGGATGCGAAAGACTTAGATGATGCGGTTACAGTAACGAAGCTTGAGAATGGCAATTACAAGCTTGGTGTACATATTGCGGATGTAAGTCATTACGTGACAGAAGGTTCCGCAATTGACAGCGAAGCAGCTGAGCGCGGAACGAGTATTTATCTTGTAGACCGCGTAATCCCGATGATTCCGCATCGTTTATCTAACGGCATTTGTTCATTAAATCCAAAGGTAGACCGCTTAACTTTATCTTGTGAAATGGAAATTAATGAGCAAGGGGAAGTAGTGAAGCATGAAATTTTCCAAAGTGTGATTAAAACAACGGAGCGTATGACGTATTCTGATGTGAAGCGCATTTTGGATGATGAAGATGAAGAATTAATGACGCGTTATGAGCCGTTAGTCCCAATGTTCCAAGAGATGGGTAAACTAGCTGCTATTTTACGTGAAAAGCGTATGCGCCGCGGAGCCATTGACTTTGACTTTAAAGAAGCGAAAGTGTTAGTGGACGAAGAGGGCAAACCAACAGACGTTGTATTGCGTGAGCGTTCTGTTGCGGAAAAGCTTATTGAAGAATTTATGCTAGTAGCAAACGAAACAGTTGCAGAGCATTTCCACTGGATGAACGTACCGTTTATGTACCGCGTTCACGAAGATCCGAAAGAGGATAAATTAGAGCGTTTCTTTGAGTTTATTACAAACTTTGGATATGCAGTAAAAGGCCGTGGAAATGAAGTGCATCCGCGTGCGCTGCAACAAATTATAGAGATGGTACAAGGTCAACCAGAAGAGGTTGTTATTTCAACAGTTATGCTTCGTTCTATGAAGCAAGCACGCTACGATGCGGATAGTTTAGGTCACTTCGGTTTATCGACAGAGTTTTATACACATTTCACATCACCAATTCGTCGTTATCCAGATTTAATTGTGCACAGATTAATTCGCACGTATTTAATTAACGGAAAAGTGGACAATGAAACACAAGCAAAGTGGCGTGAAAATTTACCAGATATTGCGGAGCATTCTTCTAATATGGAGCGCCGCGCTGTTGAAGCAGAGCGTGAAACAGATGAATTGAAAAAAGCAGAATATATGCTTGATAAAGTTGGTGAAGAATACGACGGGATTATTAGCTCTGTAACAAACTTCGGTTTATTCGTCGAACTTCCAAATACAATTGAAGGTCTTGTTCATGTTAGCTATTTAACAGATGATTATTATCGTTATGATGAGAAGCATTTTGCGATGATTGGTGAACGAACAGGGAACGTCTTCCGCATTGGTGATGAAATTACAATTCGCGTAATCAACGTAAACAAAGATGAACGCGCAATTGACTTTGAAATTGTCGGCATGAAAGGCAGTGTGAAACGACAACGAAAAGATCGTCCTGTTGTCATTGAACAGCCGAAAGGAAATAGAAAAAAACGCGGTGATCGTGATAACAAGCGCGGCGGACAAGGAAAAGAATCAAACCGTAATGGAAAACAAAGCGGAAGCAAAAAGAACAAGCCATTCTTTGAAAATGCACCGAGCTTTAAGAAGAAAAAGAAAAAACGTAAGTAAGAAAGAAGCCATATATGGCTTCTTTCTTCATATTTTGCTACAATAGTACAAATGAAGGGAGGCAAAGATAGAGATGCCAAAAGGTCAAGGGAAGGTCATTGCACAAAATAAAAAAGCATATCATGATTACTTTATTGAAGAAACATATGAAGCAGGTCTTGTCCTTCAAGGAACAGAAATTAAGGCGATTCGCGCTGGCCGTGTAAACTTAAAAGATGCCTTTGCACGTGTGCAAAATGGTGAAGTATGGGTACATAATATGCACATTAGTCCGTATGAACAAGGAAATCGTTTTAACCATGAGCCGCTTCGTACAAGAAAGTTACTTCTTCATAAAAAAGAAATTTTAAAGCTAATCGGATATACGAGAGAAACAGGCTATACGCTTGTACCGCTTAAAATTTATTTGAAAAATGGATTTGCGAAAATGGCACTTGGTTTAGGTAAAGGTAAAAAGCAATACGATAAGCGCCATGATTTAAAAGAAAAAGAAGCAAAACGTGAAATTGCACGTGTATTCCGCGATCGTCAAAAGATGTAATACAGAAATTTACAATTGCAAAATGACGATCGTGTGCTATAATAACAAATGTAAGGCCAGTTGAACATTGAAAAACAGCTCAATAGTAGCTATCACGAATATACTTCGTATGCTCCATTTCTTATATGGGGACGTTACGGATTCGACAGGGGTAGTTTGAGCTTAGGTTGCGAGTCGAGGGGATCGGCCTCGTTAAAACGTCAAAGCCAATAACTGGCAAACAACAAAACAACTTCGCTTTAGCTGCTTAATAACAGCTTTTAGCGGTTCGCCCCTCCATTGCCCATGTGGTAGGGTAGCGGACTCACTCTAAGTGGGCTACGCCGGCGTTCACCGTCTGAGGACAAAGGAAGAGAACAACCAGACTAGCAATTCGGAAGCCTGTCGATAGGCCGAAGAGTTTGCGAAATGCCAATATATCGACTACACTCGTAGAAGCTTAAGTGCCAATACTTTTGGACGTGGGTTCGACTCCCACCGTCTCCACCAATACATATTTGGTGGTTTTTTTATTTTTATTTGTAAGTTAAAGCATAAATTGTCCGATTTGGACAGTTTATGCTTTATTTTATATATGGCCAAATTATGCTTAAAGTAAAACCTTTGGTAATATATTTTGAATAGTAGTAATAAAAAAGAATTAAAAATGTATAATTTTTATATAACGAATAAATATTTTGTAGAGATATGATAATTAGATTAAAAATTTATACATTAAATGGTATTCTATAAATAAAAAGGGTTGCAGGGGGATACAATGGCATTAAAATCTAAAAAAGATATAGAAGAGTTTCATAAGCGTACTTCTAAAAAACTTAGGGATATTGAAACAAAAAAAGAAGATGACCCAGCTTTTACAATTCCAAGATTGAAAGAAGATTCGCAATGTGTTATTGATGTGAAAGAGTTATTAGATGAACTGTTTAGTAATATTATTACATATAAACAGGATTATGGTTTGAAATGGATGAAAGGATTAGAAAATTACATTGAAGATAAGAAATTCATTAAAACATATGCGAATCATATTCGTGGAAATATTGTATCTGTAGAGTTATTTGGTCACTATGGTTCAGAATTAACATTTGAGCATCCTGCTGTTATACTGCATGACAACAAGAATTTGATGTTAATTGCACCGGTATCCACTCCAAAGCATGGAGATCAGGATGAGTTACATATTGATGTAGGTGAATCTCATGGTTTTAAACATGAGTGTGCAGTTTTATTAGATTCAATACGGGTTATTGATAAGAGAAGAATTCGTAAAGTGTATGAGAAAGATAATATTAATAGTAATGTGGGAAAAGACAAGCTGGATGAAATAGACAGTGTATTATTAAAACATTATTTACCAAAAGTATATGCAGAGCATATAGAATTAAAGGCCAATTTGAAAGAAAAACTAGAACAAAATAGTACTTTAAGTGCAGACTTAGAGAAAACAAAAAATGATTTAGAGAATCAACGAGCGCTTTATGAGCAAGCAAAAAAAGATTTGGAGGATTTATATAAAAGACTTCAAGAACAGGAACAACTTCAAAAAATTAAATAAAGTTTATTGCAAAAACAAACATGACTAATTATAATAAAAGTAGATACTTTGGGTTATAACACCCCCGCGCAACTGAGCGCAGCATGGCCAAAAGGGAAATTTTCCTTAACCCCCCCTACTGTAGGTAAGTAGGGGGGGTTTTACTATATAAGGAGGTTGACTATGAAATATTCTCGTGATGTGGTATTCAACTATTTAGATGAATATATAAATAATATTAAAGGGCAATTGGATACATACAAAACAAAAAATCCACTATTAAAATCTTATATTTTTGAAACATTTAATGAGGATTTGGTCACTTCTTCCAATGGTTGGTTAGAGAATTCTTTAGACCTCAATATAATATTGAATCGTGAAAAAGTTTTATATAAGCAAATAGATGAAAAGTTCTTTGTATTAGGGAATAAAAAGAGTCCATTTGGATTTTTAGAAATAATTAATAATAGATTTTTTGTTATATATTCTATAGATAACGCTGACTATTCAGATAAGGTGGCCAATAATATAGTTAAGAATTCTTCTTTGGTAGATTCTTTATGGGTTTCAGGAAAGATGTTTAATTCATTCTTACATCAAGTGAAAAATCAGCACCATTTAAACAGATATATTAAGATGAACTTTGAATATCAGAATATTTATAATCTACATGTGAATGAAGGGCAATTAGAATATAAAGAGGATTATGTGATGGAGGAGCCTACGAAGATATCTTTATCTAAAGAAATTGGTGAAATAACAGAACATATTGATTTGATTCGTAAAATTCTTCCAGAATTTAATTCTATTACTTCGATGAGATTTCCGACTCTTTGTAAGGGTGGAAAAGGTGGACATCATTTTTATTACAACGGGAAAGTTACCAATCGTTCTAATAATTTTATGGACCATAGGCATCAGATATTTGAGACGGTTAATACGTATCAGAAAATTACTGAGGACATTGAGAGTAATGTTTGGTTAGATTATGAGTTAATTAAGTCCCCAAATAATCAATATAATTTTTCATTTCAAGGTAGTCCAATTGTTTTTAAATTTGGTAAAAGATTAAAGAGGAATGTATTTAGAAATTTCATTGAGAGTACATTTCCAAAAGGTAAAGAACCGTTCAAAATTTTAGCTGAACCACAATGGATTTCTGAAGAAAGAGTACATATATATGGTGTGGATTTACATTTATGGCAAGAGGTTATGATGGATCTGAGTTTAGATGAATTTACAGTATTTATTCCAAAAGGAACTTGTGGTAATACCGTACATAGATTGGCAACTAATTTTCAAAAGTACTTAGATCCTACGATTGAGATATGGATTGGAAATGAAAAATACGAAAATGTAATAAATAGAAATATGCATCCTTTTGTTGGGAGAGATAATTTTAATGTCTAATATTAATCCTTTATTTCAACTAAATGTATTTATACATATAGCCATGAATTATCCTGAGAATTCAAATGTATATCCATATTTATATAAGAAGGGCTATTATATTAAATCTATAGGGCAAAGTTGTAAACGCTAAAATAAAATTGACAGTTTTCGCTAAGAAACCTTTTACACTTTAGCTCATTAAAACCAATTTTCTAGTAAACTGAAAGTATCTGTTTATTGGAGGTTGGGGATTTGGAGGAGAAGTTAATGCTATACTTGAAAATTCGTCAATTACATGAGAAGAAATTTAAAGTTGCACAAATTGCAGAAGAGCTAAAAATCTCACGACCTACGGTCTATAAATACTTGGAAATGACGTTTGAGGAAGTAAAAGAATATTTAGTGGATC
>NZ_KB910947.1 GCF_000383235.1 Bacillus sp. 123MFChir2 | reverse complement strand
CTTTTCTTAAGAAGTTAGGTGGGAGATAAACTGTCCGTAAAAGCCCGATTGGTGAGGGCTAATAATCAGTGGGGGATGAAGAAAACCCCCACTGATTAAAGTTTCACTTTATATCGGGTTCTTAACTTGTATATATTATTCAACTTTCGAAACATGAAACAAATAAAGTTATTCGACGATAACAATCGATTATGATCTCGGAGGTGCTATACTATGTTCTGGCTACAGTTTATCATCTTACTACTCTGCATTTTCATCGGTGCACGCCTTGGAGGAGTTGGCCTTGGCGTCATGGGAGGCGTTGGGATGGCGATATTTGTCTTCTTCTTCCACTTACAACCAACCTCTCCCCCGATTGATGTTATGCTTATGATTTTAGCAGTGATTACAGCCGCTGGAGCGTTGCAAGCTGCTGGGGGAATGGACTATCTTGTTCATATTGCAGAAAAAGCGCTCCGCAAAAATCCGAAGTGGATTACGTTCTTTGCTCCAATCGTTACTTATTTATTTACGTTTTGCGCAGGAACAGGACACGTTGCCTATTCCGTTCTTCCTGTCATTGCTGAAGTATCGCGTGAATCAGGAATTCGACCAGAGCGCCCACTGTCAATTGCTGTTATTGCATCGCAGCAAGCGATTACGGCAAGTCCAATTTCAGCAGCAACCGTGGCACTTCTCGCTATGCTTGCTAACTATAATATTACACTATTAGATATTTTAAAAATTAGTATCCCATCTACCTTTATCGCATGCATGTTAGCTGCTTTCGTCGCGAGCAAAATGGGAAAAGAGCTAAACGAAGATGAAGAATATTTAAAGCGCTTACAAGAAGGTGTGATTCCGAAACTAGAAGAAAAGAAAGAATTCATTATCCCAAAAGGTGCAAAACTGTCTGTTATCCTCTTTTTACTTGCGACAGTTCTCGTTGTTCTTCTTGGATCTTTTGAAGCGTTACGTCCTGGCTGGATGATAGACGGAAAGCTTGTACGTCTTTCGATGCCAAACACTATTGAAATGGTAATGCTAACAATCGCTGCACTTATTGTGATTTTTTGCAAACCAAATGTAGAAAGCATCGTGTCTGGTAACGTCTTTAAAGCAGGAGCAACAGCGGTTGTTGCGATTTTCGGTATCGCCTGGATGGGAGATACATTCTTTAACGGTAACTTACAAATCATTCAAGGTTCTATTCAAGATCTCGTAACGAGTGCACCGTGGTTATTTGCAATTGCACTATTCGTACTATCAATCTTGTTATATAGCCAAGCTGCAACAGTACGTGCGTTAATACCACTTGGATTAACACTTGGCATTCCACCGGCACTATTGATTGCAATGTTCCCAGCTGTAAACGGATATTTCTTTATTCCAAACTACGGAACAATCGTTGCGGCAATTAACTTTGACCGTACAGGTACAACGCGTATTGGTAAATATGTATTAAATCATAGCTTTATGATTCCGGGTCTTGTTGCAACAATTACCTCAATTGGAATTGGAATGCTTCTTGTTTCACTGATGTTTTAATTCAGAAAGAGCTAGCCTTTACAAGGGCTAGCTTTTTTAATCAAACGTTTGTTTAAATATTTATTCAATGATTTCAATACTATATCCTTTCTCCCGCATTCCCGTTAGCACTTGGGCAATATGCTCATTATCTTTCGTCTCAAGAGAAAGATAATGAGCGTAACCTGGAAATACTTTCGTTCCAATTCTCTCTAAATGAATGTGAAGAACATTTGCTTCTAAATCGGTGATAATCGAATCATGTTGTCGCCTCCGAAGCAGTATATTCATACACTTTAGTTTCAAACGGCGCAATTTGTTTTATACAAAAAAAGACCGATTTCTGCATATGAGAAATCGGTCTTTTCATCTATCAACTCATTATTTGTTTACTAACTCCGCTAATTTTTTCGTACTCTCATAAGGAGAATCCGCTAAACTTATCGCTGAAATCACTGAAACACCATCTGCCCCAGCTTCCACAACAGAAGCAGCATTGTAGTTTGTAATACCACCAATACCGACAATCGGAATTTCAATACCACTTTCACGGAAAACACGCAATCCTACCGTTCCTTGTACTGCTTTTGCATCTTTTTTCGTGTTTGTTTGAAAAATTGGTCCTACCCCTAAATAATCCGCACCTTTTTCAATCGCAAAACGAGCTTCTTCTATTGTATGAGCGGATACACCAATGATTTTATCACCCATCTTTTCACGTACGATCTCAATATTTTCATCATCTTGCCCAACATGAACACCATCGGCATCTAACGCTAGTGCGAATTCCACATCATCATTTACGATAAATGGAACATTATATTCTTTGCATAAAGATTGCAGCTGTTTTGCAAATGTATATCGGCCTTCTCCCGTTAATGCTCCGTCACCTTTTTCACGATACTGAAAAAGTGTAACTCCGCCATCCAGTGCTTCTTTCATAACTTGTAATGGGTCTTTACGGCAATTGTTGCTGCCCATAATAAAATATACTTTTAGTAATTCAGACATGTGTTGTTTATCGATGCGTGCCATTTCTCTCACCCCTTCTTAACGAACTTCTTCAACATTCCCATACTGTTCAACGTCTTCTGCAGTAACATTCGATAACTGATTCAGAAATTCAACTTGGAAACTTCCCGGCCCTTGTTCAGCCGTTTTACTTGCCGCAATTTCTTTCATTTTCATATGTATCTCTCCTTTTTTATAACGGGAGATATAGCAAAAAAGACACTTTTGCGCATGCAAAGTGTCTTCATAATGTGCTTTTTACACTCTCCCTACGCTGGCATTACCCAACAGGTTCAAATGGTCAACGACGGATTAGCCGTACTCTCAGTTTGCATCCACAAACTCCCATGTGTTTTCTTATTCATCTACTTCAGAGTCTACGCTGATTCTATGGAAATAACAAGTTAAAAAAAAGAGGTAAATACAAACTGAAAAAAATAAAAAAAGCTCTTTTTCAGGTGGGCGAGAGCAACTGGCCGTGCATAGGAGCCGGGCAAGGCCTTTTTCTGCCACGGGCGATGTTTACAACAAAAGGAGGAAATAAGTGCAGGGCATGTTGTATTTGGCATAGCCGCGACTTAGAGGCCAGAAATTTAAAATGGATTTATATATTTACAAATTTTAAAAACAGACATAAAACTATTCTTTTTAAGTGGGCAAAAGCGACTAGCCTTGTATAGCGGTCAGGGCCTTTTTCTGCCACGGGCGATGTTTACAACAAAAGGAGGAAATAAGTGCAGGACATGTTGTATTTGGCATAGCCGCGACTTATATGCTGGAAATTTAAAATGAATATATTGAATGTACTGACATAAAACCATGCTTTTTGGGTGGGCGAGAGCAACTGGCCGTGCATAGGAGCCGGTCAGGGCCTTTTTCTGCCACGGACGATGTTTACAACAAAGGGAGAAAGCGCATGCTGGGCACACAACAGAAAAGGATTTGACCTTTAAGGCCAAATCCTTTTTATTTCTATTATTTCGCAGCTAGTTTTTCTTTCACTTTCGCAGGAAGCTCGTTCTTCTTCAATTCTTCCCAAGCTGATACACCTTTTTTATCAGAGTAGTAGACGCGTAGGAATGCTTCTTTACGAAGTTTTTTTTGAGCATCAAATTTTAATTCTTTTTCTTTACCGTCTTTATCAAATCCAGTTAACTTATACTCAAAGTATTTTGATGTGTTGCCGTCATAAGTTTTTTCAATTCCATCCGTTGTAATTTGAACATAATATTCATCTTTACCGAAACGATTAAAATCAAAATTTACTAATACGATTGCAAATACGACTAAAATACTCAAAAGTGCGATATATTTTTTCAATTCCTTCACCTCATGTGTTTTTGTTATGTTGTTATCTTAAGTCTTTCCTCACAAAGAAGACAGTTAAAAACATTACATGAGCATTACATTTTTGTTAGATAGTAAAAAAATCGTATGTACAATCATTCAAATATGATTATTTCTTCGCTTTAGAAACCGTCATTCCGTCACCAATCAAAATACGTACAGATTCTAAATAAAGTATCTTTGCTCACCCCCTCGAAATTTGGGAATAAGAAGCCAATTATTAAGAAACTTCTTATAAATAAAGGGTTTTAACTTCTTTTAACAATGAGCGTGTCAAAACATATATATAGATGCAAATTGAAAAACTAACATAAAAACCCTTTTCTTTTTCGGTGAGCGAGAGCAACTGGCCACGCATAGTAACGGTCAGGTCCTATTTCTGCCACATGCGCAGCGAAAACCAAAAAGAGCAAACAAGTGCAGGTTCCTTTTTTTCATAGTAGCAATCTATATGTAAAACAAATAAATTGGATTTATATACATTTTAATTGAAGCATTTCAGATAATCATAAGTCGTACTTTTGAAATAAAAAATTTTAGATTTATAGCCATGTCAAAAAGTCTACTTTTTAATATGATGTATTCATTTCTAATAGATTAAGCTAATTCCCCATTTCAGGGATTTTTTTTAAAAAAACATATAAAAATTGGCACAGGTTGTAATGTGGATGAAGTGGAATATACCGGTACATTAGATGTAGATCCAAGTGTGAATGTTGGAAAAGTTACACGTCTTTCATATCGTCCTTTGAGATACTTTAAAATAACAAACGGCTCAATATGTTTCACTTAGATTACAAAAATGTTAGGTAAATGTTAGGCAAACCAATGGCAGATACTCCAGAAAAGGCGTAAATTAGGAACAGTAAAAAAAAGCGTAGGAGGACAACGATGAACAATCCAGTTGTAGACGTAAAAAACGTTCAAAAAGTGTACGGTAAAAAAGGCGAAAGCCAGTCACATGCGTTAAAAGGAGTGTCATTCTCGATTCAAGAGGGAGAATTCGTTGGAATTATGGGACCATCTGGTTCAGGGAAAACAACGTTACTAAATGTAATTTCAACATTAGATAAAGCAACAGGCGGTGTTGTTGAAATCGCTGGTATCGATATCACAAAGATGAAACAAGGGGAACTTTCAGATTTCCGTTCTCAAAAATTAGGTTTCATCTTCCAAGATTTTAATTTACTTGAGAATCTATCAATTTACGAAAATATTGCTTTGCCACTTTCACTACAAGGTGTTTCTTCAAAAAAGATTGGCCCGAAAGTAGAAAAAGTAGCAGGAATGTTAGGAATCTCAGAGATACTTCAAAAGTATCCATCTGAAGTATCTGGTGGACAAAAACAACGTTCAGCAGCAGCACGTGCACTTGTGCATGAACCAGCTATCATTTTAGGGGACGAGCCAACAGGAGCGCTTGATTCTAAAAACGCAGCAAGTCTTTTAGATGCGATGACAAACTTAAATGAAGAACAAGGCGTATCTATTATGATGGTTACACATGATCCATATAGTGCAAGTTACTGCCGACGTATTCTATTTATTCAAGACGGAGAGTTATATAAAGAAATTCACCGCACTGGTACGCGTGAAGCGTTCTATAAAGAGATTTTAGATGTACTCGCAGACTTAGGTACACAAAAAGCATAAGAAAGGAGGTTCAGTCATGTTAGTTAAGCTTTCTATGTCAGGACTAAAAAGTAAGCTGAAGGACTATATCGTCTTACTTGTTGGTCTTGTTATGTCCATTTCAATTTTTTATATGTTCCAAACGTTAGCGTTAAACAAAGCCTTTCTTAAGGCAAACGCTACTATTAGTTCAATTGGATTAGTATTCCAAGCTGGTTCAATCTTATTAGCAATTATTACATTCTTCTATATTCTATATGCAAACTCATTCTTATTATCGCTTCGTCAAAAAGAATTCGGTATGTATATGATGCTAGGAGCAAAAAAACAGAAGATTACGTTGCTTATGTTCATGGAAACAATCATTATTGGAGTAGCATCTCTAGTAATCGGGATTGCAGTAGGAGTAGGTCTTGCACAAGGAGTTGGGCAATTACTTATGAAGCAGCTTGAGTTTACTGGAAGCGGTTATCAAGCGTTTTATGTTCCGTCAATGACTGTTACTTGCATCTTCTTCTTTGTACTATTTGTATTCTCAGCAATTATGAATAGTATCAAATTATCACGTATTACAGTTCTGCAACTTGTACATGCAGACTCAAACACAGATCGTGTTTCTGTAAAAGGTGCTAAGACTGTTATCTTTGCAATATTGGGGATTATTTTATTAGCAATTGGCTATGCTTCCATGATTTACATGGATAAGTTAAAGGAAGCTGGGATTTTTATTGCGTTATTTACTGTAACGTCCGGAACTTACATGATATTTGGAACGTTCCTACCTCTTAGTATTAAAAAGCTGAAAAGTAATAAAAATCGTACTGAAAAAGGACTGAATGCTTTTACATTTGCGCAGTTAAACTTCCGTATTAACAGCTTAACAAAAGTACTAGCGACAGTAGCAATGTTAGTTGCGCTTGGAGCGGGAGCAATTTCAGCTGGTATGGCGTTTAAAAATAACGCTAAGGTAAGTGTAGATCTTTTTGCGATTTATGATGCTACGATTCATAACCCGACAGCTGAAGAAAAGAAAATCTTAGATGGTATTACATTTAAAGAGAAAAGCGAATACCGCTATAAGACAGATGATAAATACGTTTATTATGTAAAAGAAGATCTAGAAAAAAATCGTCCTTTCGTAAAAGATATTAAAAATGCGAAGGGAATAAAGGACCTTGCTAAGGTGAAAAGAGCTTCTGAAGAACTACCAGTAGGCGCTATTTCAAGTTTCAGCCAAGAAAAGTCTGATCATGTAATTCCAAAAGAGTGGGAGGATGCTTTCAAAACGCTGGAGCCATATTATGTTCATCCTGATCGAACAATTAAAATTGTCGATCAAAAAATGTATGATGGCTTGAAAGGTACAGAGGGCACTGTATTCATTGGAAAAACAGATGATTTCTTAACATACACAAAAGAATGGAAAAAACTTGACGAGTTGCAGTTAATTAAATATAAAAATGTGCATAGTTCTGAAATAAGTAAATACGCGATGTATACTGAAATTTACGGTTTTTCGAGTGGGACAGTATTTATGGGCTTCTTCTTAGGGATTGCTTTCTTAGCCATGATGGCAAGCTGTTTAATGTTTAAAATTCTATCTGGTGCATCAAGCGATATTACGCGTTATCAAATGCTTCGTAAAATCGGTGTACGCCGTGAATTATTAACAAAATCAATTTATAAAGAATTATTCTTAGTATTCTTATTCCCAGCGATTGTCGGGATTGTACATGTACTAGTTGGTATGAAAATCTTCTCGCTCTTCCTAGTCGATCCGTACTTCCGTATTTGGCTTCCAATTGTAATTTTCGTAGTCATTTACACAATTTACTACTTCATTACAGTTCAATTGTATAAAGGTATTGTTCTTCCGAAAGAGGACTAAGAATTAGAAAATTAAACGTAAAGTAACTCCAAAACATACAATAAAAGTTGATTTTGGAGTTATTTTTTGTTTATTTCACTTTTTTTCGGAACTCTGCATCTAGACGGTAAATCTGTTGACCACGGCTAGACTTTATCAATTTCTTCTTTTGTTTATAGGTTTCATCCGAAATATGTGGAAAGATAGCAGCATTGTAACTACTCAGCCATACATTTCATTTAGAAGTTTGGTAAGGGGTATAATTCCAGCGAAAATACGCTTACCTATAATTGCTGCCATGAAGATAAAGTGAAACTTCCATCAGTGAAGATTTTCTCACTGATGGTTAGTTGAACCAATCGGGCTTTTACGGGCAGTTGACCCCCACCTATCTTCTTCGCTTCTCTGAGGTGGGGTCTTACTGCTCGTTAATGCGGGATAAAAATGGACCTACACCTTGCTTCCTTTCTTTGTTTTAAAACTTTGCGCGTGGCAGGAAAAGGCCCTGACCGCTACTATACATAGCCAGTCCCTCAGGGCCACTTAAAAAAATGCTTTTCTATCGGTTCTTCATAGAGTGATTGAGTAGTTACACAGCATCTCTGTCATAAAGAAGACTCAAGAGTTACCATACTTGACAAAGGAAATATTAATGTAACGTTCGTTCCTTTATTTACCTCGGATTCAATACTAATTTTCAATCCCAATTTTGTGCAAAGTTTTTCACATAAGTACAATCCCATTCCTGTACTTTTGCTGAATTTCCTTCCATTCTCTCCGGTAAATCCTTTTTCAAAAACTCTACTTATATCTTTATCTATTATCCCTACTCCATTATCCTCTATAGTTAATATTACTGAGTTAGCTTTCTTAATTGAATATATACGTATCATTGGTTCTTTATTATTTGAGTACTTTATAGAATTTCCTATTATTTGATTGATAATAAATTCAATCCATTTTCCATCACTATATACAGTTTCATCAATATCTTTCATATCTAATTTTATTCTCTTATGAATAAAATCCCTATAGTTTCTTTTAATTACATTCCTTACTACATGATCAAGGTTGATTGGCTTTATAATATAGTCTTTACTAACATCACTACTCCGAGAATAATACAGCACCTGTTCTACAAACCCCTCGATTCGATCCATTTGAGAGTCTATTTTAGTAGTTACTTCATTTTGATTATTTTCAATTATTAGCTTTGTAGAAGCTATTGGTGTCTTAATCTCATGCACCCATGTCTCTATATATTCTCTGTAATCTGTTTGCATTTCCCGATAATTTTTCACATTTTCATGCATATCCCTACTGATTTCTTTAAGTATAGAATTCAGCTTTTCACCATGTATAAAGTTTGTTTCCTCTACTACCTCTGGAAATAGGTATTTTTTATCCAAGCTTTCTAATATACCATTAGCTTGATTGTAATAATTTTTACATTTTATAAGTTCTATAGCCATATATGAAATTAATGGAAAAAACCAAATGCAAAAGACAAAGAATATGATAATGAAATCAACATTTGCAGTCATCAATATACCTGCTAGTATGATAAATACCAGTACATTAGATAGTATTACTACCATTTTATCCTTAATAAATTCACCTGTGCTCATGGCATTATATACCCTAATCCTCTCCTTGTTTCTATTGGATTTTCTATTCCTATCTCTTCAAGCTTTTTTCTTAATCTATTTATATTAACAGTTAAGGTGCTATCATCTACAAAATAATCTGACTTCCACAAGTATTCCATAAGGGCATCCCTTTTTACAATATTACCGCGGTTATTTATTAAACATGAGAGTATTTTAACCTCATTTTTAGTTAACTCTAATGATTTGTCTTGATAAGTAACCGTTGCATTTGAAAGATTTAAATTAAAATCTCTATAAATTAAGATATTATTTGTCTTTGAACCTCCAGATGCTCTTCTTAAAATGTTTGTTACTCTCGCTAATAATATTTCTGTATTATAAGGCTTTGTTATAAAATCATCTGCTCCTAAATTCATACTTATTAGTTCATCTACATCACTATCTCTGCTTGTAACCATTATGATTGGAACATCTGAAGTTTTACGTATTTCTCTGCATATATAATAGCCATCGAACACAGGAAGATTTACATCTAATAATATAAGGTCTGCATTCTCGTTTTCTACATATTCGATAATATGATTAAAATCTATGGGAGCCTTTACTTCATATCCATATTTTTCAAAAAAATTTTGTAATTCTTCTCTTATAATTTCCTCATCTTCAATAAGAATAATTTTTTTCATGACTTTGCCCTCCCTATATATGAATCCATTTTAATCTTTCGACATATAGATTGCGGCTATACGGAAGAGCCTGCACTTACTTTCTCCCTTTGTTTTATCTTATATGTGGCAGGCCGTTTCTATGCATGGCCAGATGCTCTCGCCCACCTAAAAAAAATGGTTTTATGTCGTTTTTAAAATTTGGATTTATATAGAATATAAGGCTATTAAATCTTGAGTAACAAGATTTAATAGCCTTAATCATCATTATAAAATCAAGTATTACCTTTTACAATATTTTTATACCCGATATATGTTGTGTAGAAATATCCTGCATAAATTACAATAAAGATTAACGCAGTCATGAACGCTGAAAAACTAATATCTGCATTTTGATACAAATTTATAAAATTATTGACTACATAAATTCCAGTTACTGAATGAATTAAAGCAAGAATAACTGGAAGGCTAAAGTAGACTAAAGTCTGAATGAAAATTGTTTTGTCAATCATTTTTCTGCTTGACCCAATTCTCTTTAAAGATTTATATCTCTCTATACTATCACTGGCTTCTGATAATTGTTGAAGAGCTAATACAGCCATACTCGTTATTAAAAATACAATACCTACATACATCCCAATAAATAGTATGATGGTAGAAATTCCATTGCTTTTTTCAAAAACACTATCCTTTGATACGCCATATACAAATCCAATATTTATATGTTTATCTTTATTATATTGATTAAAGTCCGCTTCAACTTGATCATATTTTTTATTATATTCTTCTCTATTTCCATCTAAATAATTTACATTAATTACGGATGTAAAAATTTTATATCCTGATAAAAACTCATCATTGATAACGATTATGAATGTAGAAGTTAAATTCCCCATAGTTTGAAGGTTTTCTTGTATAGCTTTAGAATTTTTTACTACATACTCTTTTCCTTTTATATTTATTTTATTACTATTTTTTAACTTTTCATTTATCGGATTATCCAACCTGTTAGATAAAAGTAAAACTTCATTATCTTTTAAATGAATTTCTTTTTCACCTTTAAATGCTAAAATTTCATTATAATCAGATACTTTAATGAAATCCACATCGCTATTCTTATACTCTTTAGGTACTTCTGGTACAAAGTCATCCACTTTCATCCCTGTTTGATATTGATTATAAGATACATATTTTTCATTATTACTTATTTTAAAATTTAATGTCTTTAACATGTCTTCTATGTTGTAATTTTCATCTTTATTTACCAACATTATACTAGCATCAAATGGTGTTGATTCTATAGTTCTTGCCTCCATATTTCTTTTAAAGCTTATTCCTGTAGATAAAACCACCATTGTAATGAATAACATCAAACAGATTACAGCCATTGATATAAAGTTTGTATTCACTTTACTACTCATTTGCTTTAATATAAATATATTTAACCCTTTAAAATAAACTTGTTTATTTTTCTTTACAACAAATAAAATAAATCCAGATAAGCTGAAGAAAAACAACAATGTACCTAATATTCCAAGAATGATTGCTACAATGAGCATAGGATTTCCAAAATCTAATCCAATCTTTAGTACAGTACCATATGCAAATCCAAGTGATACTACGCATAAAATAAATGTTATTAAATATATAACAGGATTTTTTAATTTTATCTCTTCGTTTTTTCTACCCGCTGTCAACAAATCAATTATTTTGTATTTAGAAACAACATATACATTGAATAACATAACAAGTACAAACATGATTCCAAAGTATAATACTGTTTTACCTATAGCACCTGTTGAAATTGCAAATTTATATTTATTCATAGGCAAATCAAATAGCTTTAATGCAAATGTAGACAACCCCTGTGATACTCCAATACCTAGTATAAGTCCACTCACTAAAGATATAACGCCAACTAGAAATGTCTCTGTTACCAACATTCTGGATATGGTACTTTTCCCCATACCTAAAGTCATGTATAGTCCTAATTCTTTTTTACGTTTTTTGATTAAAAAATTATTTGCATACAAGATTAAACTGCCTAATATTACGGATACAAATACGGACACAATTGAGATAGCTCTCATTAAAGTAGGCACAAACGATCTACCTGAAGCCTCAACTTCCATAAGTGCCTTTTGTGATTCTAATGAATTAAAGCTATAAAATATACAAACAGCCATTGTTAGTGTTAAGAAATATATCGCATAATCCTTAAAACTTTTCTTTACATTATGGGCAGCAACCTTAGAATACATTATTATCGTCACCTCCGAGAAGGGTTATAACTTCGATAATTTTAGTAAAGAATTCTTTTCTGGAATCATTCCCTCTTACCAACTCGCTAAATATTTTCCCATCTTTAATAAAAAGAATTCTACGAGCATAGCTTGCTGTAAATGCATCATGAGTAACCATAAGTATTGTAGCTTTTAAATCCTTATTTAGACTTTCAAATCTTTCAAGTAATAATCTAGCTGATTTAGAATCTAACGCTCCTGTTGGTTCATCTGCAAGTACTAAAGATGGATCTGTTACGATAGCTCTTGCCGAAGCAACCCTTTGTTTTTGTCCACCTGACATTTGATAAGGGTATTTGCTTAATACTTGTTCAATATCTAAATATTTCGCCACTGATTTTATTTTGCCATCAATTTTTGAACTTTCCTCACCTTTTATCGTTAACGCTAAAGCAATATTTTCATAGGTGGTAAGAGTATCTAATAAATTAAAGTCCTGAAATATAAACCCTAATTCATTTTGTCTAAACTTATCTAGTGACTTTGATTTCAACCTAGTAATGTCACTATTATTTATTATTATTTTTCCCGTAGTAACATTATCAATAGTTGATATACAGTTAAGCAATGTGGTTTTGCCACTTCCTGAAGGCCCCATTATCCCAACAAATTCTCCCTCATCTACCTTAAAACTAATATTATCTATAGCCTTTGTTACATTACCTTTATTACCATAATATTTTTCAATTTTTTCTACACTTAATATATTTCGCATTTATACTTCTCCCTTTTCATTATAAAAATGCTTTAACTCCCGTTCATTTCTGTAATTTATTGTATATAATTACATTCATAGTATCGGTTTAATTACATGTCATTAACATTACATTTTTGTTATATAGATGCAAATTGAAAAACTAACATAAAAACCCTTTTCTTTTTCGGTGGGCGAGAGCAACTGGCCATGCATAGAATCAGTCAGGGCCTTTTTCTCTGCATAGCAGCAATCTATATGTCGAAAAATTAAAGTGGATTTATATAAAAAAGGTATGAAAAGAATAGAAACTCTCTTCATACCTTTTATATTACTTAACCACTTAATATATTGGTATATTAAAATACAAATCAGATGGATGCTAATCTAGGTTCGTCATTACTATTTTTCATGTCCGCTAATGCTTATTGCGTGATTTAGCCCCATTGCTACACAGACCACAACTTTAGATAGCAATTCTTTTTTATTAATTTAATCAAATTTTAATTTCTTTAATGCTTCTGCTAATGCGTTATTCAATGGTTCTTCTTCTTTTTTCTGTTGACGCATATATTTTTGAACATCGCGCTTATCAGCTTTATTTCCGGATTCTTTCTTACGACGTTCTTGGAATGTAGAAAGTTTCTCGCGATAACCACATTTACATGCGAAGATTTGCCCTGCACCTTCACCGCGTAGTTCTAGTTTTTTCTTACATTGCGGGCAACGGGCATTTGTTGTACGAGACACATTTTTACGATGTCCGCATTCGCGGTCTTGGCATACGAGCATTTTTCCTTTTTTCCCGTTTACTTCTAGCATCGGTTTGCCGCAATCTGGACAAGTTTTTGTTGAAATGTTGTCGTGTTTATACTTTTTATCGCTCGATTTAATTTCAGCAACAATTTCTTTCGTATAGCTTTTCATTTCTGCAATGAATACTTCTTTTTTTAATTTCCCCTTTGCGATCGCTTCAAGTTTTTGCTCCCATTCACCAGTTAGTGTAGGAGATTTTAATTCTTCTGGTACTAGATCGAGTAATTGACGACCTTTTGACGTAATGTGAATATCTTTTCCACGCTTTTCAATTAAGAATGAATTGAAGAGTTTATCGATAATATCTGCACGTGTCGCTACAGTACCTAATCCACCAGTCGATTTTAACGTATCAGCAAGTTGTTTATTTTGTGTCTCCATATATTTTGTAGGATTTTCCATTGCTGAAAGTAAAGTCGCTTCATTAAATCGTGCAGGTGGCTTTGTTTGACCTGATGTTTGCATGATTAGTTTTATATTCAATGTATCGCCTTTTTCAATGCGAGGTAAAATTTGCTCTTTTACGTCATCAGTTACATCATCGTCTTCAAAGCGGTTTTCGTACACTTCTTTCCAACCAGCATGTAAAATTGTTTTCCCGCGTGCAATGAACGTTTCATTATCAACTTTTGTACGTAATGTTAGCTGTTCATATTCAAATGCTGGGAATAAAACGGCTAAGAAACGTTTTACAACTAAGTCATAAATTTTACGTTCTTTATCGGTGAAAGCTGAGAAGTTAACATAGCCTTCTGTTGGAATAATCGCGTGATGATCACTTACTTTGCTATCATCCACAAATGATTTATTAGACTTTATCGGTTTATTTAAAACTTTATGTGCTAAAGAGCGATATTCTCCCACGCCGCATGCTTTCAGACGCTCCTGAAGTGTTCCAACAATATCAGATGAAATGTAACGCGAATCTGTACGAGGATATGTTAACACTTTATGTTGTTCATATAACTTCTGCATAATGTTTAATGTTTCTTTCGCAGAGTAACCAAATTTTTTATTTGCATCACGCTGTAATTCAGTTAAATCGTAAAGACCAGGAGAGAATGACTTCTTCTGTTTTTTATCAATTTCGACAACAGTAGCATTTTGTTTATCTAGATTCTTTACAATTCCATCAATTTTCTCTTTATTAAAACTACGGCTATTACCGTTTGCATCTTGCCAAGTTAGTTTTAACTGATTCGTTGTTTGAGCTTCGATACCGTAGTAAGTTTGAGCTTTAAAATTCTTTATTTCATCTTCACGACCAGCGATAATAGCTACAGTTGGTGTTTGTACACGGCCGCAATTGAGCTGTGCATTAAAGCGAGTTGTTAAAGCTCGAGTTGCGTTAAGACCGATATACCAATCAGCTTCTGAACGCGCAACTGCTGAAGCATACAAATTGTCATAAGCTTTACCTGGCTTTAAATTATTAAAACCATCTTTAATTGCTTTGTCTGTTACAGAGGAAATCCATAAACGCTTAATTGGTTTATTCACCTTTGCTTTTTCAATTATCCAACGTGCAACTAATTCTCCCTCTCTTCCAGCATCTGTAGCCACAATCACCTCATTAACATCATTTCGGGTAAGTTGATGTTTCACAGCATTAAACTGTTTTCCCGTTTGTTTTATAACAACTAATTTCATACGTTCTGGAAGCATTGGAAGATCTTCAAGATTCCATGTTTTATACTTATTATCATAAGCCTCAGGATCTGCGAGCGTCACTAAATGCCCAAGAGCCCAAGTCACGATGTATTTGTCACCTTCTAAAAATCCATTACCTTTTTTTGTACACTTTAATACTTTTGCTATATCACGTGCAACTGATGGTTTCTCAGCAATTACTACACTTTTTGCCATTTATTCGAACTCCTTTACTAACTATATACCGTTTAATATACCATAGTTTTCAAGAAGAACCTCCAAATAATGCGTTCGCGGAAGCATTAAAAGGGGTGAAGTTTGATTAAAGGAGTTGGCTTACCAACTCCTTTTTTCATGTCCACTCCTATATCAACCGTTTTTTAAAATATATCGGCGATTCGACACAAGATAAAACGAAACTTCCATCAGTGTGGAAAAAGAAAAACCTCCACTGACAGAAGTTTCACTTCATATAAATTCATTTTAATTGTTTACTCATATTTGTAAACAATTCCTTCTTCTGTTCAGTTTTTGATTTATATAATAAACATTTTCTAGTTTTGTGCGACTTTCAAATGTTTTCCACGCTTGATCTACATCAATTTTGATTTCTTTGAGTGAATGTGCTGTTTCTTCCTCTAACATAACGTTTTCCCATTGATTTAATTTACTAATTTCTAGTAATAAATCTTGACATACTTTACATGTATCTACATGTTTTGTGAATTCTTTTCTTGTATCATAAGAAAGCTCCCCATCCATATTTTGAACGTTTTTTACGTCTACAACTGGCTTGCTCATCGTTGTCCTCCTACACTTGTTTGATTGTTCCTAATTTACGCCTTTTCTGGAGTAGCTGCCATTGGTTTACCTAACATTTACCTAACATTTTTGTAATCTAAGTGAAATATATTGAGCCGTTTGTTATTTTAAAGTATCTCAAAAGACGATATGAAAGACGTGTAACTTTCCCAACATTCGCACTTGGATCTACATCTAATGTATCGGTATATTCCACTTCAAGGTACTTTAATCATTAGGGATAGTAGTGTAGCTGATGAAAATGCTATACAGAACTTATGAAGAAATGCAGCGAAACAGTAGCAAACCATCCGAATTTAGAATCTGTACGTATTTTGATTGGTGACAGAATGACTGTTTATAAAGTGAAGAAATAGTTATATTTGAATGATTGTACATACGATTTTTTTACTCTCTAACAAAATTGTAATGTTAATGTAGGGAAAATGCATCTCTCAATTGAAAGATATATGATAATCTCTAAAAATCAGTAGTTTATGTCCGCTAATACTTAACGTAAGATTTGATATTAGCACTATTAGGAATAATGTACGAAAGTTACTTAGGTGAGAAAACTTTATTAAATCCCCCTTATTTTTATTGGGACTTACAGTAGGGTAATATCGTTTTTTTTAACATTAAGGAAAATAGATGTAAATTTCATTAAAGAAACAATCTATTTAGATTATGTTTTTTCAGATGTAAAAAAGATTAAAATTAAATAACTTTAACAGCCTTCCATTTATTATATGAATGGAAGGCTGGTGTCTTTAGACTATTGAAATTATGATGTTTTAAGTTAACAACCTATATCCATCAATTTAATAATTTTATAACGTCCTCAAAACAAAAAAGTTTGTACATTTTTACCTGGGGATATCAATTTTCTCGCTTTTGGGAATTTGCTTTTCTTAAGTTGATGGACATGTGGCGGGACCCTATAAAATTATATATTGACCTTTATCTATTGGGATTTTTTTAATTTAGGTCTTGATAATGTACGAAATTCCCAAAATAATATGGTGAGACCTTAAAGAAGCGAGGGAGTTCGCCAAATATCAAGACAAAAACAAACGCAACTAAACAACGTTGGGAAGGTTTGGGTAGGAAAGAACAACCTTCTCAAGTAGTTACATATAATTTGAAAGAATTTATTAGAAAGTTGAGGTATTCATAAAAGTTATGTTTTTAGAAATCATCACCTTTATTTTACTTATTATTTTTTTATTCTTTTATTTAAGAGATCCAAGAAGTTTACTAATCGGATTTTTATTTAATCTGTTCTTTTGCTCATTCCTTATCCTGTTTGTTTATTTGGGTTTTAGCTCTAGTAATATAAAATTTCAATACATTGCCGTTATCCCTCTTCTCATTATTGGCTTTATGTTAACCTTTGGTATATTTGCTTTAATGATTGGGCTATTTCTGAATGCAAGAATTTTAATGAGAAGAGAAAGGCTACGTTTTTCAAATTGTTTAGTGCTACTAGCTGGACTAAGTATTTTATTCAGTATAATAGTATTCTTATTATTTGAGCCAACTCAACTTTTAACCCGTGATTTCGGAATAATTCCGTTCGGAGTGTTTTTCATTATAGTATATTTCCTTTTCCATTTGTCGAACTTCTTAACAGCTTATTTTCTGTATCAATTCAACAGACCAAAACCTAATCAAGATTTCATTATCGTCCTTGGTAGCGGATTAATTAACGATAAAGTGCCACCACTTTTAGCAAGCAGAATTAATAAGGCAATTGATTTCTATTGGAAACAAGCGGCTGTTTCTTTTCCGCCTATAATCATTTTCTCTGGTGGACAAGGACCTGACGAAAACATTTCCGAGGCTGAGGCTATGCAAACATACGCCGTTGAAAAAGGGATTCCTATCGAACATACGATAAAAGAAGATCGTTCTGTTAACACGTATCAAAATATGTTATTTTCAAAACAAATTATGGATTCACGAAAAGAAGGCAAATACGAAAGTATCTTTACAACGAATAATTTCCATCTTTTCCGCGCTGGATTATATGCAAAAAAAGCTGGACTTAACAGCCATGGAATCGGTTCAGAAACAGCTTTTTATTATTGGCCAAACGCGATGATTCGAGAGTATATTGCAATTGTTGTCATGGGGCGTAAACTGCATACTAAGGTCGTAGCAGCTACCTTAGGATTCCCCCTACTCCTTACAGCGATTTATTATCTGTTTTTTTAACACACACAAGAAAAGCGCAAGAAGCAATGGTATGCTTCTCGCGCTTTTTGATTGAAACGTGCTTTTGTATGCGTAGCGTCAACAATAATAGATTTACTTTGCATCAAGTTCTTTTCTAGTGCAATTTCCACTGTTTTTTGGATGAGCATGTCAAGTAACTCTACATCCTTTAAACGAAGCTTATAAAACTTCGTTAATGAACTAGGATCGATCACCATATCTTCTGGTGCCATATCTAAGAAATATTTAAAAGACATGTCATATTTTGAGCGTTCAACAACATCTATATCTGATAAATCAAAAATGGATTTTAGCAATAAATATTTGAACATACGAACGGGCGGCACTGCATTACGACCGTTATCGAGACAATATTTATCCTTCAATTCTTCTAAAACAAAAGAAAAATCAACCATTTCATTAAATTGACGGAGCATATTATCTTTTGGTATGACGATATCGTAAATCGCCATGAATGGGCTAAGGTTAAGAGATTGTTGTTTTGAAATCATCCGAGACACCACCTAGAATTAGTACAACCATTATATATGAAAAAAGCGAAAGTTTTTTAAACTATGAGGACTTTTTCAGTGCCCCACCAATCGGCAGGAACCTTTGTTTATTAATGAATCAACTTACTTCCTTTTGCGTTTTCTACAAACTTTTCACTCGACTTATTAATTGGCTTTTTCAGAGCTAACGCAATAACAAGCATCACACCAACCCATACGCAAAGTACGAGAAGATCTTTCCACACAATCCCCCACATCATACCGCCCACTGTCTCACGAATAATACGAATTGCATACGTGAACGGCAGGAATGGATAAATTGCTTGGAAGAACTTCGGCGTCATTTGAATTGGGAATGTTCCACCTGAACCGGCAACTTGTAATACAAGTAACACGATTGCCATGGATTTACCGATGTTTCCAAATACAGAAACAAGTGAGTATACAATACAAACGAACACTCCAGCAATGAACATGCTAAATAGGACAAACCAAAATTTATCAACTACATAAGTGCCCAGTAAGAATATATCTCCCACTGCTACGATAAATGCCTGAGCAAGACCGACCGTTAAGAATGTTAAGAAACGTCCGAAGTAAATTTGATAACTTTTATATTCCGCGTCTTCCTCATGTACTTCTACTGTTAATAATGACACCATGAGTAGTGCCCCTACCCATAATGCTAACACTGTGTAGAACGGCGACATTGCTGAACCGTAGTTTGGAATTGGGAACAATTTATTCTCTTTTAGATTTACTGGATTTGCAAAATAATCACTTTGTTTTTCGACATCATGCTTTAGCAAACGAATGATGTCCTTTAAATCTTCTTGTGATTCAAACTCGCGAATTTTATTCGCAATTTCTTTAATTTTCTTCTCAGCTTCTGGAAGTTCTGCTTTTACTTTAGCTACGTCCTCTTTGCCAAGCGCTAATCCTTTTGATGCATCCTCTAGCAATTTTTTTACATCAGGTAGACTTTGATTGGCTGTATTTAAAACATCCGCTGCGTTTTTGTTCATTCTTTTCGTTTTCGCAATTGCATCGTTGAAACTTGGGACAATTTCAGAATCGTAGCGTGCTAAGATATCACCTAATGTGTTGGATGCATCTTTAGCAGCTGCATTTATACCATCTATATCATCTTTTGATGGTATCTTCCCGCTATTAATGACATCAAGAGCCTTATTTATTTTATTAATTATCTTTTGCATGTCTCCTTTTGCATCATTTAATTTCGCTACAGTCTCAGGAATGTTTGTTGTTTTACCTGCATCACCAGCAAGCTTATCTGCGCTATTTAATACAGGAATAATTCCGTCTATTATATTAATTCCCTTTTGAAGCTGAGATTGAACGTCGTATAATCCTTGTTTTGCCGGTTCTAGATTTACATTACCACCTATACCATTATCAACTTTATTTATTAAATCATTTGTACCATTAATAAAATTATTTGAGCCTTTTTCAACATCTTTTGCTAAACTATCGATTTGATTTAATAAACCTTCAATAGCCGGCTTATTCTTATTCAAATCGTTTGCTGCTTCTATTGCCAATTTTGCATTTTTGTTGATTTCATTAAGCTTTTTATTAAGAACTTCTATTTCACTTACAAGAGTATCTTTTTCAGATATGTTAGAATCTTGAACAAGTTTCTTGAGTAAATTAGTATCTTCAATTCCCATTGCAGACTTTTGCTCAATGTATTCAACAAGTGGTTTGAATTTTTCAGCTTTTGCATCAGCTGTATTTAAATACTCTTTCGCCTTATCTGTATAACCAGAAATCTTTTGCGAAGCGTCTTTTACTCCATTTGCTGTACTTTGCAAGGATTTTATCTGCCCTTTAATCATTTCCTTATCTACATTTTTCAATGGATCTTTTATAAAATCCGTAATCTGCGCCGCATCATCGGCAGCCTTTTTCGCATACGTTAAATCTCTCTTAATCGCCGCTGGTGCCTCATCCAACGCTTGATCATTTGCTGCAAAGAACGAATCTAAACCTTTCGACATCTGCTGACCATCTTGAATAATACTTTCAACCTTTGGTAACGTATCTTGTGCTGTCGTTACAAGACCTTGTGCTTTATCAGCATCTGTTAATGCTGTATCCACCACTTTATTGATTTCTGGAATTTGTGCTTCTAATTTGAAAACAAGATCCTTTATCTTTTCAATACTTGGTAAGTTTGTTTCTAAGTCAATTCCAAGCTCATTAAAGATTTGAAAAATCTCACCATTTGCTGTTTTAACAAAGCTTTTGCCTATTTCTTCAACAATACCAGACGCACCTTTTGAAGTGATTTTTGGTGCAATGGCATTTACCTTTTCGTTCACATAATATTGAATTTCTGGTTTTTGCGGATTCTCATCCAATACCGTTGCAATTTTTTCTGAGAAGTCTTTAGGAATGGTAATACTTGCGTAATAATCACCATGCTTCACGCCATGTATCGCTTCCTTCTCATTAACGAATTTCCAACCGAGGTTTTTATCTTTTTTTAGGGAATCCACAACTTCTTTCCCTATATTAATGTCTTTCCCTCGTAGATTTGCACCTTTGTCTTCATTAGTTATTGCAATGGGAACATCTTTCGTACTCCCATAAGGGTCCCACGAGGCTTCAATATTAAACCACGCATAGAGCGATGGTAAAATCGTAAGCCCTATGATGATTACAATTGCAGCCCAGTGCCTTGCTACATTCCTTATGTCTGTCGTATATATACGCCATATTTGTTTCATATTATTAATCACCTAATCATATGTTTTTTCTTTTTCCCAAATTCATACATACATTTCGCCATTATAACATTATTTTTAGAAAACTTTAACTGAAACGGTGTATATGTTAGTTCATCACCAAAAGACAGGAAAGATATATAGATGTGCACTCCACTCTGAGTGGACGCTTTCCGTTCCGTGTACTAAAAATGATACATTTTCAAAAAATCAATCCTATGTTACGTTGATGAACCGTATACGTTCCTAAAAAACTGTACACATCATTATATGATAACTTTAATGAAACATACAAACAAAATGACCGTTTTGGTTTTACGTTCAGTTCTTAAGATTATATATCGAATGTAATAAAAAAGACAACCAATCCGTATTTTGCACGGTGGTTGCCTTTTTCATTACATGTTAATTTGAACTTCAACACCAAAATGATCAGATATTACTTCACGGTTTATCCCATTAAAAATCACTTTGGAAGAAGTAACTTGTACAGGCTGATTGCTTAAAATAAGATCGATACGTAAATTCTGCTCATTCTCATCCCAGCCAGCAATCTTTCCTTGCACAGTTGTTCCTTCGTCTTTTCGTTCTGCTAATTGATATGTGTCATATAAGCCTTTTTGCATAAGATAGTCATAGCCCTCATTTTGCAAACGTGCATTGTTATTGAAGTCACCCATTAAGAACGACAATTCGTTATTCTCCGCGCGCTGCAATAAACGATCGACTTGCTTCTGAAATGGTTCTTCTTCATCGTTCCACCAGCCGAGGTGACAAGAATAAAATGTCACCGGCTGGTTGTAATAAGAAACCATAACGCTTACAATTTTCCGTGTTTTCCAGTACGTTGTGTCGGTACTATCTGATACGAAAAATGAATCGCTCGTTCTAATAGAATGCTTTGTTAAAATGGTTAAACCTTCTTCATACACATCGTATCCAATATGAGCAAAGTCCCATACAACGTCATATTTTGCCGCGCCAAGCTTCTCTAACTCCGCTTGTAATAAGCGTCCAAAATTATCTTCTTTCATGTTTCCAGATACATCTCTGGCTGCAATTGACTGACTTACTTCTTGCAATGCGATAACATCATAATCATTTTCTTGAATCGTTTTTGCCAAGTAATGAATCTTTGCAATTTGCTCATCTTCTTGCCACGAATGACAATTTAATGTTAATAATTTCATTTGTTATATACCTAAAATATCTTGAATATCTGATTTCAATACGTCAGCTTTTGGACCATATACAGCTTGTACACCTTTATCTTTTACAATTAATCCAAGTGCTCCGTTCTTCTTCCACTCTGCTTCTTTTGCAACAATATCTAAATCTTTTACTGTCACACGTAAACGCGTCATACAAGCATCTACATCGGCAATGTTTTCTTTCCCGCCTAACAATGCGATAACCGCTGTTGCTAATGAGCCTTCTTTTACACTTGCTGCTGCTACTTCTTCAGTACCATCTTCATTCTCAATGTAGTTACCAGCACGTCCTGGTGTTGGTAAGTTGAACTTTTTAATTAAGAAGTTGAAGATCGTAAAGTTTAATCCAAAGAAGATCGCTGATACAACAAAGAAGTTAATAAGATCTCTTGTTAATCCAGCCTTTACAATCATTGGTGTACGAGTTAATAACTCAATAAAACCAAATGCATGAACACGTAGATTAATAATATCTGCTAACGCGAATGCTACACCAGTGATAATTGCATACACAACATATAATACTGGAGCAATAAACATAAACATAAATTCAATTGGCTCTGTAACCCCAGTTAAAAATACTGCTAATGCTGCTGAGAAGAACATTGGTTTATATTTATGACGTTTTTCTACATCTACGTTGCGGTACATCGCAAATGCGATACCAATTAATGATGCAGTTGAACCGATAACTTGTCCTACTTTGAAACGTGCAGGAACAACGCTATTTAATAAGTCATGATATGCATTCATATCACCTTTAGTAATTAAGTTATTTAAGTCTGTAATCCATGCAAGCCATAATGGATCTTGTCCCGCTACAACTTGTCCTGCCTTAGCACCTGTTAAGATTGTGTACGATCCGCCAAGCGCTGTATAGTTCATTGGAATCGTTAACATATGATGCAATCCAAATGGTAATAATAAGCGTTCTAATGTTCCGTATACAAATGGCGCAACAACTGGTGCGCTATCTTTTGAAGCTGCAATCCAGCGTCCAAATTCGTTTAATCCACTTTGAATGAATGGCCATACGAATGATAGAATAATAGCAGTGATTGTAGAACCAACGATTACTACAAATGGCACGAAACGTTTTCCGTTAAAGAAAGCTAATGCTTGTGGTAATTTATTATAGTTATAATATTTATTGTATAGTGTAGCTCCTAAGAAACCTGAAATAATACCTACGAAAACTCCCATATTAAGTGCTGGTGCACCAAGAACAGAAGTAAAATAATCTTTTACAAGTAAATCTCCTGCTAATAAAGAAGATACTTTCGCTTTTGAATCTACTAACATTGCAGCGTTCACACCAAAAATTGCTCCGGTAATACGGTTTGTTAATATGAATGCTAACAATGCCGCAAACGCACCGCCTGCACGATCCTTCGCCCAAGATCCCCCAATTGCTACAGCGAATAAAATATGTAAGTTTACAATAATTGCCCAACCGATATCTTCCATAACTCTAGCAATCGTTTGTACTGCATTTACATCCCCAGCAGACATACCGATTAGTTTACCAATAGAAATCATTAAACCAGCAGCCGGCATAACCGCAACTACTACTAGTAAAGCTTTTCCAAACTTTTGCCAAAAATCAAAAGATGCAAGCTTCTTCATTTTTTTGTTCCTCCTTTTTCTAACTTAGTCCCTCATGTATAAATAATAATTGCTTATCCCCTTGTGAAAACGTTTTTTTACGCAATCGTTTTCATAAATCCATTTTAATAAAAGCGTTTTCATATTGCAATAATAATTTTATAAAAAATGCTAACTTTTATATAAGGAAAGATGCTATATAAGCATCTTCCCTTATTATTTAACACGATAAATCCTTGTTTCAAATGGTTGTAAAGTGATTGTTGTCACTGCATTATGAGCTTCTACTTCGTAGTTATTCAGAAGCAAACGATTGCATTTTAACTCGAATGAAGTCTCTTCATATACAGCTTCGCTCTTCGATATATTGCTAATTACAACAACTTTTTCATCATGTAACGTACGTGTATACGCATAAATTTGCGGGTGATCTTCTAAAAGTAAATCGTACGTTCCATACGTAAACACTTCATGTTCTTTTTTTAGTACAACCATCTTTTTATAGAAATTTAAAATAGAATCTGCGTCTGTTTGCTGCACGTCTACATTAATTTCTCGATAATTTGGATTCATTCCAAACCAAGGCGTACCTGTTGTAAAGCCAGCATTTTCTTCACTATTCCACTGCATTGGTGTACGTGAGTTGTCGCGGCAAGATGCCCAAATAATCTCCATAATGTCTTGATGAGGTACTCCCTCTTCAACCTTTTGACGATATAAGTTCTTAATCGCCACATCGTCATAATCTTCGATACGCGGGAACTGAACATTCGTCATCCCGATTTCTTGACCTTGATAAATGAACGGTGTGCCCTGCATAAAGAAATACATCGCCCCTAAAGCTGTTGCACTTTCGCGCCAGTATTGTTTATCATCGCCCCAAGTAGAGACAATACGCGGTTTATCATGGTTTTCAATATACAGCGCATTCCATCCTTTATTCTCCAAACCTTTTTGCCACTTCGTTAACACTTTTTTAAGCCCTACAATATCGAGTTCTTTTTTCTTTTCTGCATCCCATAAGCTTAAATGCTCGAATTGGAATACCATATTGAATTTCCCTTGCTCTTCTCCAACCCAAAGCTCAGCATCTTCAATTTTCACACCATTTGCTTCGCCGACAGTCATAATATCGTATTTAGCAAACGTGTTTGCTTTTAACTCTTCTAACAGCGGCTGAATGCCTTTCACATTCATATGTTTATCGAAAGAAGGCACATACTTTAGCCCTTTCGGATTCGGCATATCCTTGAATCCGTCTTCCTTCTTAATGTGACTAATCGCATCAACACGGAAGCCGTCAATTCCTTTATCAAGCCACCAATTCACTGTGTCATATAAAACTTGGCGTACTTCTTCGTTTTCCCAGTTTAAATCTGGTTGCTTACGTGAGAACAGATGTAAGTAATATTGGTCTGTTGTTTCATCATACTCCCAAGCAGATCCGTTAAAAATACTTTCCCAGTTATTTGGTTCTTTTCCATTTTTCCCGTCGTGCCATATATACCAATCACGCTTTGGGTTATCCTTAGAAGAACGCGATTCAATAAACCATGGATGCTCATCACTTGAATGATTAATAACAAGATCAATAATTAGCTTCATATCACGTTTGTGTACTTCTGCTAATAATTCATCAAAATCAGCCATCGTACCAAATTCGTCCATAATATCTTGATAATCACTAATATCATAGCCGTTATCATCGTTTGGCGATTTATACATTGGACAAATCCAAATTACATCAATGCCCAGATCTTTTAAATAGTCTAACTTTGAGATCATTCCTTGCAAATCTCCGATACCATCACCATTTGAATCCATAAAACTGCGCGGATAAATTTGATAAGCTACGGCTTCTTTCCACCATGTTTTGTTCATAACTCCTTCTCTCCTTTTTGCACAAGTTTATGCAAACGTTTTCGTAACACTATCATAACAAAATATAAAGAGTTTGTAACGATAAATTTTACATTATCACTAAATATATATATGTATGATTAGTCTGAAACAAAGTGAAGCTTTTATCCCGCTAAATTCTTCATATTTACTAGCGCAAAAAAGTTGTTTATGCACATGTATAAAAACAGACATAAAAAACCCCCTTTTCTTTTTTAGGGGGACGGTCAAGGCCTTTTCCTGCCATTTGAAACAAATGGATCAAGAGGCAGGTAGCGGGCATATTGTATTCTGTATAGTAGCGATTTGTGTGTTAAAAAATCAAAGTGGGTTTATATATAAATAAGATTAATAATTTACCTTATTAATCTTATCTCCCATTTCTTTATGATTTATTCTTTTTTACATCGAACTTTCTTCAAAATAAGTTGGATCATGTATTGTAATTTTTTTATCTAAAATTGTGACGATACAATCATTTTTTAATTGCTTTAATACGCCACTAACTGTCTCCCGAGACGTCCCGGATATTTTAGAAATTTCAATTGTTGTGAGAGGACATGAAATTAAAATTTCTTTTCCTGCTTCTTCTCCTAAATCGTTCATCAAGTAACCTAATGTTTGTATGACCCGATCTTGGGCATTTGGAATGGTAATGTTTTGGACACGCTTTTCATTTATTTTCAATATAGAAGAAAGCTCTTGAACAATATACATGAGCTGCTTTTGATTTGACTTCACCATATCCTCAAAAATAGCAGTGGGAATATAGTACACATCGACGTCCGTCATTGCAACGGCCGTATAATTATATGACGCATCTGTAAACATACCGCAATAAGGAAAAATAGAAAAACGCTTTATGTAATCTTCATATAACAAATTTCCGCTTTGATTCACTCGCTCTAATTTCACAAATCCATCTAGCATAAAATAGATTCTGTCTCTTGAATCACCTTCTAAAAATAAAAATTGCCCCTTTTTATAGGTTCGCCAATAAACAAATTGTGCCAGACTTTCCAATTTCTTATTTGATAAATTAGCAAATAGTTCAAATTGCTTTAAGTCTTCCACTATATTTCGTCTTTGCATGAAATGTCCTCTCTCTTTCTGTAAAGTGAAACTTCCGTCAGCTCAGGATTCTTCATCCTCCGCCTATTTTTTTCGCTTCTCTTTGAATCTTGAGGTGAGGGTTCCCGTAAATAGCAGGAATCATGTAACGTAAAGAAAGCGCCTTCATAAATTATTTTATCATAATAAAACAATGATTTTCTCCTTTATGAATGAATACTTTATGAACTTACTTATATAGAAAAAGAATGAAGCCTAGTCACTTCATTCTTTTTCTATAAATTGATTTTAAATTTCCGATATATATAAATACAGGTTGATTTTTTAACATCTAAGTCGCTGTTATGCAGAAGCCGCTACTTGCTGTCTATCTTTGTTTTAAACTTTGCACGTGGCAGGAAAAGGAACTGACCGCCTCTATGCATGGCCAGTCCCTCTTGCCCATTTAAATAAATGCTTTTCTGCCTTTTTTTCATACAGTAACTGAGTAGTTACAAGGTTTTTATATTAGTTTTTCAATTTGCATCTATATATACCTTACTTTGCAATAATAGTACCCGCATTCTCTTCTAACGCTTCATATACCTTTTCCAATGAAGTAATAATCGTTTTTCGTTTTGAATCTGTATTCACAAAATTAATGGCTGCTTCAATTTTCGGAAGCATACTTCCAGGTGCAAATTGACTTTCTTGTATATATTTCTCTAGCTCAGCAACGGTAACTTTCTCTAGTTTCTTCTGATCTGGTGTATTGAAGTTTACATACACATAATCAACTGCAGTTAAAATAACGAGAATATCAGCATCCACTAATTCAGCTAATTTTTGAGCAGCAAAATCTTTATCAATAACAGCCTCTGTTCCTACTAAGCCATCTTTCGAATTAATAACAGGGATGCCTCCGCCTCCAACAGCAATGACAATATCACCGTCCTCCACTAATGCATTAATTACTTTATGTTCGTGAATGCTTATCGGTTTCGGGGATGGTACAACACGTCGCCAGCCACGTCCTGCATCTTCTTTAAATGCAGCTTTTGTTGTCTCCATTAACTTCCGTGCTTCTTCTTCTGTATAAAAAGGACCGATTGGTTTTGTTGGATTTTCGAATGCCTCGTCCTTTTCATCCACCTCAACCCGGGTGATCACCGTTACTACATCTTTTTCGATCCCCCGCTTTTTCAAAGCCTTTTCAATTGCATTTTCCATCCAATACCCGATCATTCCTTGGGTCATTGCACCGCAAGTATCTAATGGCATGGCAGGTGTTTTTTCTGTTTCTGCTGCTTTTTGCTGCAATAAGATGTTACCTACTTGCGGACCATTCCCATGTGCAATGACAACGTCTACATTATTTTCCATGATTTTAACCAATTGTTCGGCCGTTCTTTCTAATGCTTCTTGTTGTGCCTGTGCAGTAGCATCTCCAGATTGGATCGCATTTCCTCCTAGTGCAACGACGATTTTTTTTCTTGTCATTTTGTAACCCTCCTATTTCTTTTCAAAAGAGTTTTTTAAAGAGTAATACCGCCTGTAGCCAATTGATAAATCGCAAACAGTGCTAAAATCCCAATAACTATCGAGGAAATAAGCTCGACACGAGTAAAGATTTGTTTTGAATTTGTTTGTTTTTGAACTTTGTAAAAGATAAAAATTCCTGGTGCATATAATGTCATAGTCAGCAATAAATAATTTAAACCTGCTGCATAAATTAACCAAATCCCATACATACTTGCAACTAAACCAATGACAATATTTCTTGTCCGATCTTTCTCCCCGGACTGCAAACTATACTTAAATTGATAGAATGCTGAAAAAGCATAAGGAATTAAAATCGCCGAAGAAGCGAGCGAAAATGCAAAATGATAAGCTTGATCTGAAACAACAAATGTCAATAAGAAAACTTGAATCAGGCCATTTGTTAACCATAATGCATTGGCAGGAGCCTTATTTTTATTTTCCTTCGCAAACCATTTTGGAAATACACCGTCTTTCGCAGCCAAGTAAGGAATTTCAGATGCTAATAACGTCCACCCTAACCAAGCACCTAATACAGAAATAATTAAACCTAAGTTAATAAAGATAGCTCCCCATTTTCCGACAACACTTTCAAATAAATATGCCATTGCTGGACTTTTCAAATTTGCAACATCAGCCTGCTTCATAATCCCTAATGATAATAGTGTCAGAAGAATGTATATAATGAGAGTTCCTATTAATCCAATAACCGTTGCTTTTCCAACATCACTTCGACTTTTTGCACGACTTGATAAGACGACAGCTCCTTCTACCCCAATAAATACCCAAAGTGTGACAAGCATTGTACTTTTAACTTGGCTTCCTACATCCGCCCATGAAAAAGCAGCACCTTGTCCCCAAAATCCATCTACGAAAATATCAATATGAAAAGCAAATATCCCGACAATAATAAATACAAAGACTGGTACTAACTTTGCAATTGTTGTTACTAAATTCACAAGTGCCGCTGAATGTACACCGCGTAAAATCATCATATGAACACACCATAGTAATATACTTGCTCCAATAATCGATGCTACATTTTGTCCACCTTCAAAAATCGGAAAAAAATAACCTAGTGAAGCAAATAATAACGTACCGTAAGCTACATTTCCGAGCCAAGCGGATAACCAATATCCCCAAGCACTATTAAACCCCATGAAATTACCAAATCCAGCTTTTGCATAACTAAAAATCCCACCATCTAAATCCGGTCTTTTCACTGTTAAATTTTGAAACGCTAATCCAAGTGAAACCATTCCAATACCCGTTATAATCCAACCAATAATAATTGCACCTGCACCTGCACCCTTTGCCATATCACTTGCTAAGTTAAATGCTCCGCCGCCGATCATGGAGCCTACAACAAGCGCTGTCAAAGTAAACAGTCCCAATTTTTTCTCTTCCCCCATTACACTCACCTCTCTTTTATCAGATAGGAATAAACAACAGTAGTGAATGATTGTAGCGAAACTTTTATTAATAGAGGGATAAAGAAGGAGGAATCTCCTCCTTCTTTATTCCATATTTCCTAAAGTAGCTGCCATAACCGCTTTAATTGTATGCATTCTATTTTCCGCTTGATCAAATACTTTTGAATGCTTACTGCGGAATACTTCGTCACTTACCTCCATTTCTTTTATGCCATATTTTTCATATATTTCCTCTCCGTACAATGTTTCTACATCATGAAATGCAGGTAAACAATGTAAGAAAATCATATTTTCATTTCCAGTCTTTTTAATCATTTCCATGTTCACTTGATATGGAGTAAGAAGTTCAATACGTTCAGCAAATTTATCTTCTTCGCCCATAGATACCCATACATCTGTATAGATAACATCCGCACCGGCAACAGCTTCTTCCACGTTACTTGTTACCATGACCCGGTCACTATATTTCTTAGCAGTATCAATGATTTCCTGTGCTGGGAATAATGATTCTGGGGTACAAATGCGTACTTCCATTCCTACCATCGAACCGCCAACTAACAAGCTATTCGCCACATTATTACGTCCATCTCCAACATAGACGAGCTTAATATCCTCTAATTTTCCAAGGTGCTCTTTTACTGTTAACAAATCTGCAAGCGTTTGTGTCGGATGCCACATGTCTGTTAAGCCGTTCCATACTGGCACACCTGAGTTGTTCGCTAGAGATTCTACTGTTGCATGTGAAAATCCGCGGAATTCAATACCGTCAAACATACGTCCTAACACTTTTGCTGTATCTTCAACAGATTCTTTCTTCCCGAGCTGAATATCATTTTTACCTAGGTATTCAGGACTTGCCCCTAAATCCGTACAAGCCACCGTAAATGCACAACGAGTACGAGTTGAAGTTTTTTCAAATAATAGAGCAACATTTTTCCCTTCTAAATAATGATGCGCTATACCGTTTTTCTTTTTCTCTTTTAATTCTGCCGCTAAATCAATAAGATATAAAAATTCTTCCTCTGTAAAATCTTTTTCAGCAAGAAAACTTCTTCCTTTTAAGTTTGGTTTTGTCATCATCATCATTCGTCCCTACTTTCTCTTGTATTTAGCTTAGATATCTTTTCGAACAATCGGCATACTCATGCAACGTGGACCCCCACGGCCGCGAGACAATTCTGAACTTAATACTTCCACAACCTCTATACCATGCTCTCGTAATAAAGCATTTGATACATAGTTGCGATCATATGTAACAACTACACCCGGCGCAATTGCTAATGTATTGGATCCATCGTTCCATTGTTCACGAGCAGAAGCAATCGCATCTCCTCCTCCGCAAGGAATAAGAACCAATTCACTCAAACCTAGCGCTTCTTTTAAAGCCTCAGTTAAAGAGGTACGATGTGTAATTTTAAGAGTTTCTTTATCCTCTCCTTTTTCCAAAATATAAACATTCATATTTCCTTCTGGACCTTGAATCGCTGGATGAATTGTAAATTTATCGTAATCAACCATTGTAAATACTGTATCTAAATGCATAAATGCACGACATTTTGGAATCTCTATTGCTAGTACTCTCTTAATTTTATTTTGACGACTAAACAAATTTTTCGCTAAGCGTTCAATTGCTTTAGCTGATGATCTAGCCGATACGCCAATCGCAATTGTTTCCTCATTTAAGATAAGCTCATCGCCGCCTTCAATTGGAAACTCATAGTCACGGTCTAACCAAACTGGTACATTGTGACTCGCAAATCGTGGATGATGTTTAATGATATATTCCATAAACAATGATTCACGTCTCCGTGCTGGTTCTCTCATTCTGTTAATTGTTAAACCGCCACCTATACTAGCTGCTGGGTCACGAGTAAAATAAAGATTTGGCATCGGATCTAAATAAAATGGATAATGATCTTCCATTAATTCATACAGGTGGGTCTTTTTACTAGCTTCAATTTCGTTTTTACGTACGCCCCCCATAATCTTTTGAATCATTTCTTCATTTGAAAAGGAAAGTAAATATTCTTTTAAATTCTGGTATGCACCATTTACGTCTGCCTGTCCTTCTTTTAAAATACGATCAACAAATTCTTCACGAAGTTTTTTATCAACTAACGCCTCAGCGGCTAGTTTTTCTAAATAAAGAACTTCAACACCCCGATTGCGTAATGTTTGCGCAAAATAATCATGCTCCTGTTGGATAATTGGTAAATATGGAATATCGTCAAATAATAATTGTTGCAAATAATCTGGTGTTAAGTTTTCCACTTCCTTACCAGGACGTTTTAGTAAAACCGTTTCTAATTCTCCAATTTCTGAAGTAACATGGATCGGATGTTTCATTTGTTGTACCTCCTTTTAAATTTGTTTGATGTCTACAAGTACATAATAAACAGAATGCACCTACCGCTTTGTGAAAACGCTAACAATAGTGAGTGGAATATTTCACAAATTATTTTTTAAAACATATATGTAATCGTATTTTTATAAGATATTTCATCTTATACTTAACTAACCAGGTGAAATATAACGTATATTAGCTGTATAATAGCCTCTATTTTAAATTTAAAATTTTTCTCGTACTCACAAAAATAAAGGCACTTCTTCTTAATGGGTCGTTAAATTTCATCCCACTATTCGTAGGCAGTAGTACTCCACCTCAAAATTCGGCAAAAGTACTGACCGTTTCTATGCATGGCCAGTTGCTCTCCCCCACCGAAAAAGAAAAGGGTTTTTATGTTAGCTTTTCAATTTGCATCTATATATAAATAAAAAAGACTGTTCTAACATTTATTAGAAACAGCCTTCTCAATTATGTATTCATTTTGACCGACATATAGCTTGCTACCTTTATTTGTTTTAAAACTTTGCGCGTGGCAGGAAAAGGCACTGACCGCTTCTATGCATGGCCAGATGCTCTCATCCCCCTCTAAAAAAGGGGTTTTTATGTCGGGTTTCTATGTCGTTTTTTTAATTCGTATTTACATAATGAAATTCAATCGACCTTTTAAAATCTCCCTATCTACTTTTGATGGAGAAATGATAAGGCATGTATCATTCCCGCATATACATCCTATTTTTTCTTTCCAGTCTAAAGAGTCTAATAAAGCTCCAATAACATGAGCATTCCCAGGTAAAGTTTTAATAACAGTCAGTTGTTCTACATAATCGATTTGTACAACAACTTCCCTTATTTTTTTCTTTAGCTGTATATCTGTGCGCTGGTTTTCTTCTGTAAAAACCTTATATATTACAGGCCCTTTTGAAGAAGCTCCCTTTACTAAATTTAATTCATGAATATCTCGAGAAATCGTTGCTTGTGTAACAGATACATCGCGTTCCTCTAACAATTCTACCAATTTTTCTTGTGTCTCTATTTCATTCTCTCTCACCAATTGTTTAATTAGTTGTTGTCTTTTCTCTTTTTTCATGAAAGACACTCCCTCTAATATTATAGCTTTATTATATCTTGCTATAATTTCCATCCGAAAGAGATATAGATAAATGTTACGGAAACGTTCATACTTTTACTTTTTTTATATAATGTATCAAATGAAAAAGGAAGAACATTCATCGTTCTTCCCTACAGTAAAAACTGTGCAATTGTCCTTTTTAATTCTACTGCGCGCTTCTCTAAATCTTTCGATAACTGATCAATGAATATCATATTTTCAGATTGCTTCATCGTTACACGGACAACTTCCTGCGCCCCCGCTGAGGTTTCTTCAGCAATTGCTGCTACTTCCTTCGTTTGTACACCTGTTTCGTGAATATAATTCATTTGTTCTTTCATATAACCACTAATTTTTTGAATCGCGTCTGCTACTTCCATAATACTTGCTGTCATGTCTTTCAAAATGAGCTCCGTTGCTTCCCCGCGTTTTGCTTCTTCTCTTGCGGTTTTCACTTGATCCGTCATTTGCATAGAAACCCGCTTCACTTCGTTTTGCATATCATGCAATAAACTTGAAATATTTTGGGCTGAACTTGCGCTTTCGTCTGCCAATCTGCGTACTTCTTCAGCAACAATTGCAAATCCTCTCCCATGCTCTCCAGCTCGAGCTGCCTCAATTGATGCATTTAATGCTAATAAATTGGTCTGACTAGCAATCTCACTCACTAATGAAACGATATGCCCTACTTGTTTTGTATGTCCTTCTAGCTTTTGTACACTTTTCATCGATTGTTCATTTTCTTTCGCAAGCATTTGAATTCCCTCAATAAGCGATACAAAAACACGTGTACTTTGTCCAAGCGCCTGCACCATTTGCGAAGATAATTCATTAGATTGCTTTGCTTTTTCTTCTACTTCACTTGCAATTGAAATTGTCGCATCAACTGTAGAAACAATTGTTTGAATCGAAGCAGCTGAGTGCTCTGCCCCTACAGAAATTTCAGTAAGTGTTTCTGAAACACCTTGTGCTTGTTTCGTCGCCTCTTCTGTTTGCTCACGAATTTGCTGCACTTGGTGGTTTGTATATGTAAATGTCGTATCAATATTTTTCACCATTGTCCGCAAATTTCCAAGCATCGCATTAAACGCAACGCTTAAAGACCGGATTTCATCATCCGCTTTTGGAAGCGAAACATCTTCACGAATATCCCCATTTGCTGCTTTATGAGCAGCTTCCTCAAGCTTTCGAAGCGGCTTAATAAGAAAATCCGCTGCAAAATACGCCAAAACCCCTGACCAAATAACCCCTAATATCACCACAACAATATTGTATATAATTTGATTTACATATTCATGAACATAATCATATACAACATAAATAAAAATTACACTTGTTGAATACGTAATAAGCGCTAATACCGTTATAAACAACATTAGCTGTATACGTAACCCAAAAGAAAAAGGCCTTTTTTCTGTTTCCATCCCAAGCTCCCCCATCTAAATGATATAAATACACTCTATATATTGTTATCCCCATTTTCATTATAAATAGATATAATGATTTTTAAAATAAATAATTCAACTTTTAAGATCTTCCTTTACATGACAATATGTGTAAAGGATACAAAAAGGCGAAGAATGATAAACACTCTTCGCCTTTTTGTAATAAAATCTTAGGGTATTTTGTTATATATGCGCTCCATAATATGGAGTCATTTTGCTCTTATATTATAGCAGTATAAACTATTGTTATTTTATGTAATATTACATATCTACGATTTGAACTTTGTAAGATACATAAATACATTAATTAAGACCATAATAATCTAGATTAATATTCTTTAATATCTAAGTCGCTGCTATGCAGAACAAAACATGGCCGCTACTTGCTTTCTACCTTTGTTTTAAACTTTGCACGTGGCAGGAAAAGGCACTGACCGCGCCTCTATTCATGGCCAGTTTCTCTAGTCTCCTCCCCTAAAAAAGTGGTTTTTATGTCATTTTTTCAATTTGTATTTATATATAATTCTTCCTGTTTTCTACTAATATACGACTCCCTTTAAATTTTTAACAAAAAATAAAGGATTTTGACAATTTATGACTAATTAACAAAAATAAGTTATTTTTATACATCTACATTTCTTTGGAGGGGGATGCATGATACAAGTTCAAAATCTTACAAAATCCTTCGGGTCGTTAAACGTGTTAAAAAACGTCAATCTAAACGTACAAGAAAAAGAAGTTGTTGTCTTAATCGGTGCAAGCGGTTCAGGAAAAAGTACATTACTGCGTTGTTTAAACTTCCTAGAAGTGTATGATAATGGAGAAATTTCGATACAGGGAGAACAAATTCAGCCGAAACATACAAATTTAAACAAAGTCCGCGAAAATGTCGGTATGGTTTTTCAACATTTCAATTTATTTCCTCATATGACCTCACTAGAAAACATCATAGAAGCTCCTATTCACGTCAAAAAGTTAGATAAAACAAAAGCAACAAACAGTGCCTACGAATTACTAGAAAAAGTCGGATTGCAAGATAAAGCAAACGTAACACCCGATCTTTTATCAGGTGGTCAAAAACAGCGAATTGCTATTGCGAGAGCACTCGCAATGAATCCAAAAATTATGTTATTTGACGAACCTACCTCAGCTCTCGATCCTGAACTCGTTGGAGAAGTACTACAAGTTATGAAAGATCTCGCCAAAGAAGGGATGACGATGATTATCGTCACGCATGAAATGGGATTTGCCCGAGAGGTAGCTGACCGCATTATTTTTATGGATGACGGACAAATCGTAGAAGATGCACCCCCAGAACAATTCTTCACTGCTCCGTCAAACCCACGTGCAAAGCAATTCTTACGAAATGTTTTATAACAATTGGAGGTGCTTTTATGAAACGAAAGATGTTTAAAGCGATAGCAGCGATTACATTATGTGCTTCTTTAGTATTAGGTGCCTGTAGTAAAGAAAGCAGCACTTCATCAACCGATGGAAAGAAAGAATTTCGCTATGCGATGAGTGGTTTATATAAACCGTTTAACTATAAAGAAAATAGTAAGCTTACCGGTTTTGACGTCGAAATTGGTGAAGCTCTTGCTAAGAAAATGAATATGAAGGCTGTTCCTGTCACAAATCCTTGGGAAACGTTAATCCAAGGTCTGCAAGCAAAAAAATATGATGTGATTTTAGGAAGTATGGCCATCACAGAAGATCGTCTAAAAGCAGTTAACTTTACGAATCCATACTATCGTTCCGGCGCCCAAATTTTCGTGACAAAAACGAACACCTCCATCTCCTCTGCTGAAGATTTAAAAGGAAAAAAAGTAGGTGTTGTAAAAGCAAGTACATTCAAAACACTTATTGCTAAGCAAACAGATCAAATTACAGAGTACGATAGTGATATTACTGCGCTTATGGACCTAGAACCAGGGCGAGTTGATGCTGTTGTCACAGACCAAATGGTAGGCCTACGCATGATGAAAGAAGGAAAAGCAAATATAAAAGATGCTGGAAAACCATTGTCTCTTGATGAAATGGCCATCGCTGTTCGCAAAGATGACAAAGAATTGATGCAAAAATTAAATAAAGCACTAGATGCAATCATTCAAGATGGCACCTATGAAAAGATTAGTAAAAAGTGGTTCGGTCGTAACATTCTAGGTGAAAAAGAAAAATAGATTTTCCACACATAAATAATACCCCGCATCCTTTGCGGGGTATCGCTATCATAGTAATGAAAATAAACCAATACAGAGGTGATAACCATGATTGATATTTTCATATCTACATATCCAGCGTTCCTCAAAGCAGTTGTCATTACATTACAATTAACAATAACATCCTTATTACTTGGATCCTTAATTGGATTACTATTTGCTTTTTTTCGTATCTCCAACAGCAAGCTTTTAAATGGAATTGCCCATGTATACATTGCGATTATTCGCGGGATACCGCTAGTTGTACAAATTATGATCCTCTATTTTGGAATTACATCTATTATTGTCTTATCACCGTTTTGGGCAGGTGCAATTGCTCTCGCTATTCATAACGGTGCTTACATTACAGAAATTTTTAGAGGCTCTATTCAATCCGTGGACCGCGGCCAACTTGAGGCAGCTCGTTCTTTAGGAATGCCATACCCTTTAGCAATGCGGCGTATTATTTTGCCTCAAGCGTTTCGTTTGTCTATTCCGCCGCTTGGCAATCAGTTCATTATCGGCCTTAAAGACTCTTCTCTCGTTGCCTATGTAGGAATGTCAGAGCTGTGGGGCACTGGACTTTCTGAAGCTGCTGCAAACTTTCAGCAGCTCGAAACATACATGATTGTCAGTGTCTATTATCTCGCGCTTGTCCTTCTATTTACGTACTTTGTACATCTTCTTGAAAAAAGATTGGCGCGCAAAACTACGAATCATGCACAACCTGCGAAACAAACAGAAATCCCTATGTAAAAAGCACGAACTCTTTACGAGCTCGTGCTTTTATTATTAAATATGAAGGTTCTATATATCGTTGCTATGCAGAACAAAACGTGACCTGCACCCTTTGTTTTTAAGGTAAAAAAAGCCCCGACCGCTTCTACACACGGCCAGGTGCTCTCGCCCTCCTAAAAAAAGAGGCTTTTATACCATATTTTAGCCGTTCTTCACAGCTTTTGATTCTTCAATATTTTCCTGACGATATTTAATATTCTCAGGATTTAATCCATTTCCTAAAGAGCCGTATACATGTGATTTATGTGGATCAACTAACTCACTGCCTTGATAATACACACGCGGTGTATTCCAAAGAGCAGCTAATGCTTTCTCCATCGGCATTTCATGATAGCGCTCTGGCCACATTTCTTTAATTTTCTCTTTTACTAACGGATAGTATTTCGAGCTCATACCTGGGAATAAGTGATGTTCTGTATGATATGAGAAGTTAAAATGTAATACGTCTACCCAACGCGGCACCGTTACCGATAAACAGTTTGCAAGTGGATCGTTTACAGGAACGATTGGATTCAACCGATGGTTTGTTGCAATATACCCCATTACAATGAAATTCGCAATTAACAATGGAATGACATAAGCAAAAAACCATTTTGCAGGACCCATAATAAACAATAAACTAATCCATACTGTCCACGGCAAAAGAAGCTGGAACCACACAGATTTTTGATTCTGTGGTTTAAATTTCTTAATAAAAAGGAAAAACATACGAGACGAATGCGCTGTAAATTGAAGTGTTAACGACAAAAAGCTAAAGAAAGAGCGAACGTGTAACGGAAGGCGATATACCCAGCGTAAAAATTTGCTTTTCTTAAACTTATCTATTGTTGGCCACGCATCTGGATCATGCTCCTCATGTTGTGTGTGCACATGGTGCGTTAAATTATGCCACTTTCTCCACAATTTTGGTCCAGTTGATAATGGCATAAACGCAATTGCTCCAAGAAAATCTCTTAACCAAGCTTTTCTTACTACTGTACCATGTAAAATTTCATGTCCAAGAAATCCCATAGATGCAAAACACAGTCCTAAGACGATTGCAATTCCAAGATTGGCCCACACATTCAAATTGAATAAGCCAATTGCCAAAAAACCTGCTATCGTAATTAATAAGTAGGCTAGTCCGCCAAACAAACGAGCTGGGACTGGCTTAAATGCCTTTTTTGGCAAATGTGGTGATACACGTGCTGCATACCAGCCAAACGTATGAAGATCCTTCATTACTTGTGCCCCTTTCTCATGCCGCGCTTACGCACTTTGCATCGATTATCGCTTCCAGATTGATAATAACTAGTATTATAAATTTTCTTTCTCAAAGAAAATTATGCTCACTCACTCTTACAATTATTATTCATTGAAAAACATTTCTCTTTTTACTCTTTATCAACCTTTCCACAAGATGAATCATATCAGTGCGCTTTCTGTATTGTCAACAACTTTTATGACCTAGTAATAAAAGTTGGTTATATTTTTATAATTACTTTCTATGTTACTAAAGAAAAAACGTTTATTTACCAACATTTACACTTCCTATTATCTTTTTATCTCCTCTTCGCTAATCACTTCATTTCATGATAAACACTATACTTATCTTATTTATTCTACGTTCTGCCAAGTCTCTTAAAATGCAAAATTGTATATAGAACTCCCTCTAAAAAAATTATTTAAAAATAATTTTTAGTAATTCAATTTAAATACATGAAATTCCCCCAAGTTGGAAAAAATAACTAACAAGAAATTATTAGAATAAGAGGTGCATTCACTTGGAATACAATCAGCTCCCAAAATTTCCTGAACCATATTGGCGTGATTCTATTCAATTACCTACCTTCCCAAAGCTAACAGAAAATATCAGAACGGAAGTTGCCATTGTCGGAGCAGGTATCACTGGCATCACAACTGCCTACTTGCTCGCTAAGGAAGGAGTCAAAGTAGCTTTAATTGATGCAGGAAATATTTTAAACGGAACAACTGGACATACAACGGCAAAAATTACAACGCAGCATGATCTGATTTACAATGAACTCATCAATCACTTTGGAGAAGAAAAAGCGAAATTATATTACGAGGCAAACAATGAAGCACTGCGATTTATAAAAGATACGGTACAGCAGCACAATATTCAATGTGATTTCATAGAAGAAGATGCTTATCTATATACAAACTCAATCGATAATCTACACAAATTAACAGAAGAATTAGAAGCATACAAACAGCTTAATATCCCCGGTGAATATGTAGAAAAGATCCCGCTTCCTATTCCTGTAAAAGCTGCACTTGTTATAAGAAATCAAGCGCAATTCCATCCGCTTCGCTACCTAACAGCACTTGTCGAACAGTTCATTGAATATGGCGGCGTTCTATATGAAAATACAACTGCCATTGATGTAGAAAAAGGAGCTTATCAACAAGTGATTACAAAAGATGGGCATCGAATCACCTGTAGTCACGTTATTTCTTGTTCACACTTTCCTTTTTATGATGCAACTAGCTTCTTCTTCGCAAGAATGTACGCAGAACGCTCTTATGTCCTTGGCGTGAAAACAAAGCAAGAGTATCCAGGAGGAATGTATATAAGCGTCGATAACCCAAAACGATCCCTCCGCTACACTACAATGGATGGCGAAAAACTTGTGTTAATTGGTGGTGAAAGTCATAAAACGGGACAAGGCATCAATATGATGAACCATTACGAAGCACTGCAAACATTTGGCGAAGAAACCTTTGGCATAGAAGAAATCCCATACAGATGGGCAACACAAGACTTAATCACACTCGATAAAGTTCCTTATGTCGGGCACATTAATGAAAATAATCCTAACATTTTTGTAGCAACAGGTTACCGCAAATGGGGCATGACAAATGGGACTGCAGCAGCTTTACTGCTAAAAGCATCCATTATGAAAATTGATAGTCCATATAAAGAACTCTATGCACCATCACGATTCCATGCGCATCCAGATTTAAAAACGTTTGTTACACAAAACCTCGACGTAGCAAAACATTTAATTGAAGGAAAACTGGAGTTTGCTCTTCGAAAACCAGAAGATCTCGAAAACGGAGAAGGTGCTGTTGTAAATGTAAACGGAAAACGTGCCGGTGCGTATAAAGATGATAATGGTAAGCTTCACATTGTCGATACCACTTGTACACATTTAGGTTGCGAAGTAGAGTGGAATAGCGGTGAATGTACATGGGATTGTCCTTGTCACGGTTCACGTTTTTCAATTAAAGGAGAGGTAATTGAAGGGCCGGCGGATGAGGCGTTAAAAAGAATTGAGGATATGTAAGTAAAGATTTAAAACCTCTTTCTTTTTAGGAAGGACGAGAGCGTCTGACCGTGCAGAGTAACGGTCAGGGCCCTTTTCTGCCACTTGCGAGGTTTTAAACAAAAGGAGTATGCGAGTAGCGGTTATGTTGTATTTTGTATAGCCGCGAATTGGATGTCGAAAACCTAAAATGGATTGTTATCTTTCCTCTCTCATATAAGAAAGAGCACTTTTATAATTAGTGCTCTTTCCAGCTTTTTTGCAACATATCTCGAAACAGTACATTTAGCTTTTCAATATCGATAACGGATCTCTTTTCTACACTCTTCACGTACTCTTCATAATAGATAATCTGCTCTTCTAGAAATTCATTTAATAACGTAATTTTCGGACCTACATCCAGCTCAATTCCTGCTTTTTTCTTTTCAAGCAGCTTTGCTATCTCTTGTAAAAGTGCCGCATTCAGTGCTAGTCCATTCACTAATTTTTCAAACTCAACAGGCGGCAATTTTCTTTTTTCTTCTAACCATTTGCAAGCTAAGATTGGACGTAATACATAAAAGTATTTCTTCAGCTTCACTTCTTCACCTTGCAAAAAGGCGCGATAGTTTTTAGACGCCATATGTAAATAATGATATACCGTTGCTTTTGGATCAAACTGACTACTCATTTCCTGCAAACGCTCGGAAAGATTAGATGCCTTAGTGTATACAATTGGTGAACTGATCCATTCTAACAAAGCTGGATTCGATTTAGAAAATAGCTGCAGTGCCTTGCGGAGTTCCCAGCCGCTTATATCAAGGGCATCGTTAATTGGATACTCAATAACATCTCGCTGTTGTTCAATTGATAAATACCATTCCACTCGGTTTACGTATACAAAACGCACATCATAGTCGCTATCTTTTGATGGAAATCCCCAGGCCCGGCTCCCTGATTCAACCGCAAACAAGATTTTCACATCATTCTCTTTCTCGATTCTTTCTAATTCGAATTGGATTTTCTCTTTCATAAAATCACTCTCATTTTCTGATCATTTCCCCGGAAATTCGACAAATATAATAAGATTCCTTCTTTTTATTCCAAAACGTATACAACTTCAATAATTCGGTAACTTTAGGAGAAGATATGATTTTCATTTAGGCAGGTGTATAGAAATGGATTTACACACAGGTAAAATATTTTGGACAACAACTCTCCCAAGCCCACCCACTTACCCTTCTTTGCAAGAGGATATAACATGTGATGTGTTAATTATAGGTGCAGGAAGTTCTGGAGCACAATTTTCACATTTCTTAAGTGAAACAAATTTACGCGTCGTTGTTGTTGATAAAAGAAAAGTTGGACATGGAAGCAATTTGCCAAACACGGGACTCATTCAATATTTAGGTGAAAAAATGTTTTTTGAGCTTGTAAATACGTTTGGAGAAGAACATGCCGTTCGTCATTTTAAATTATGCGAACAAGCCATTGGCGATATTGAAGCTGCTTCTCAAAATCTACCCATTTCAGCTGATTTTATTCGACGTGATAGCTTGTACTATGCCAGCTATGAAAGTGATGTTAAGAAACTAGAAAAAGAACTTTATTACTTACAAAAGCATGGTTTCAAAGCAGTTTTGTTAACAGAAAAACAAATTGGCCAAAAGTATCCCTTCCAAAAACACGCTGCTCTTTATACATATAATGACGGTGAAATTAATCCATATAAATATACGCACGGCCTAATTAAACAAGCGGCAGATAAAGGAGTTCAAATATACGAAGATACTGAAATAACAGGGCAGAAATTAGAAACAGATACAACTACTTTTTTTACAAAAAACGGTCATACTATCACTGCCAAAAAAGTAATTATTGCTGCTGGTTATGAAGGATTAGAGTTTAAAAAAGACAAAAATGCAACACTAAGCAGTTCTTATGCAATTGTCACAACCCCTGTATCTGATTTTTCTTCCTGGTACAAACAGACACTTATTTGGGAAACAGCTCGTCCATATAGTTATATACGAACCACTGCTGACAACCGCGTTATTATCGGCGGACTTGATGAAGATACAGGTATCGCCGAAGAACGAGATGCGAGGCTCATCCATAAACGAGATACATTATTAAAAGAATTTCAAAAGTTGTTTCCCAATATCGATGTAAAACCTGAATTTTATTTCGGTGCTTTTTACGGCGGCACGCATGATGGATTACCGATGATTGGGATATATGATGAAATGCCTAACTGCTATTTTATCTATCCTTATGGGGATAATGGCATAGTGTACAGCATGGTGTTCGCGAGAATTATTCATGATGTTATTATAAATGGATCAAGTCCAAATCTTGATTTATACAGACAAACACGACCGATTTTAAAAAGATGAGATACAACAAAGTATCTCATCTTTTCTTCACTTTTGCTTCTCGGCAACACGTTCTGCAATCCGCTCAAACTCCGCTTGAATTTCATCTTTACATGCATCCACTTTTTCAAAGTCCATCGCTGCAATATAAATTTTCTCTAGTTTATCACGCACAGATTTTGCCTTTGCTAAATAGGACATCGCTTCATTCATTTTCTCTCTATAGCGTCTTGATACATCTTGAATTTCTACTGCATACTTCTCATCTGTTCCCGGTTCAATAATAAGCTCATACATATCAATGATTTCATCACTATCACGAGTTGGAAAATATTCATGCGGTGCTGTACTATCAAAAATAGCAAAGCCAAGTTCTCTAACAATGACCATATCAAGACTATTTGGATCAAAGCCGCAATGATAGATCTCAACATCGAATCCTTTCTCTTCAGCTGTCGCTGCTAATTTCTTTAACATCGTCGATTTTCCGGAACCAGGCCGCCCTTTTATAAAATAACGCTTTGGTACATCTTCCGTTAAATTCGGAACAAAATCAACTGCTCCTTTTGGCGTTGCTGCGCCTAAAAAACGATGCTTCACATTCGCTTCTTTCGCACACGTTTTATCAGTAAAAAATTGCTGCACAAGCTGCTTTGTTAATTCATTTGCCTTTTCAAAATCAATGTGGTCAATATAAAACTTCTCCCATTCATCATGAATCTCTAGCGCCGTCTTAAAGCACGCATAAGCTGACTGAAACGCACTCGTCGCTTCTGATGTATAATGGACAATCTCACCTTTCTGTTTCCTAAGCTCAGCAGAATCCCAAGCGATCCCTAAGTTTACATACTCTTCTACAACACCTGGCATTTTCGGTTCAATCACATGCGGTGCCGTTCCATCAACAATCCCTACTTTTAACGCGGGAATGATCACACCATCAATTGAATGATTGTCAGATGAACAATGTAACAGCTCAATATCGTATCCTTTCTTCACCCACTCACGACCAATCGCCTTCATCAGTGAAGATTTTCCCGTTCCAGGCCCGCCCTTTAGAATAAATAATCGGTCTAATTCCGTTAGGTTCTCTTCATACAAACTGTAAAATCCCCTTGCTGTATTACCGCCCGCATAATAATTTTTTATGTTTCCTGTCACTGCCTTTCACTCCCTTGTAAGCAGTTTCACTACATAAGCTACGATATGCAAGTAAGAAAAAACAGGTGAATACCTACCTATGAATATAAATTAAAAAACAACTAGCTTTCTGAAAGAAGCGTTTTTTCACTTATATTTAATTCTCTTTTTCTACCGGCAACTTGATATGTACCTTTGTTCCAATACCAGGTTCGCTTTCAAATTCCATTTCCCCTTGATGTTCTTCAAGAATTTTGTATGTAACCATTAACCCTAAACCTGTTCCATCTTCCTTTGTCGTATAAAAAGCCGCACCTATTTTATCTATTTTCTCTTTACTGATCCCGCATCCTTCGTCAGTCACTCTCACTACAATCTGCTTATGAACTACATTCGCTTCCACAATAATATTACCGCCGCCAGGCATAGATTCAATTGCGTTCTTAATAATGTTAAGAAATATTTGTTTCATCTGTTTCTCATCACACTGTATAGAAGGTATCTTTTTCGCAAACGCTGTTGTGATGGTAATACCATATTGAGAAGCTGGCTGTTCTACAATCGAAATCACGTAATATAAAATATCTTTTATATTATGTAGTGCGTATTGTCTCTGTTTCGGTTTTCCAAGAACCATTAATTCACTAACAATCGCATTCAGACGTTCAATCTCCTGCACCATGATGTTATAGTATGCTGCATCTTCAGGATGTTTTTCCCGCTGCAACTGCGTAAAGCCTTTTAATGATGTTAATGGATTGCGTATCTCATGGGCAATCGTAGCCGCCATTTTTCCGATAACCGCTAATTTTTCAGCTTGTTGTGCCTCTTCAAGCATACTTTTAATTGTGCGTACATACGATTGAAAACGTGTTAACAAAATAAATGCGATTGTTGCAAAACTTACACATAGCACAATAGGGACAAGGACAATTAGTGTATGTAATATAACTCCTAAAAAGGCATACTTTCCAACAAGCCCAAGGGACACTATCCAAAAATATCGTTTATTCACAAAAATAGGAGAAAATAATAGTAAAAACGATTCTACTGTATTACCATCAGCAAATGGTTTTGTATTTCCATAATAAATTAGTATATTATTAATCAAATCAATAAAAACATATCCTATAAAAATAATATACTTTACTAAATATACATGTTTCTTTTTTGTAAAATAGATAGAGATTAATAACAATAAAAACATAAAAGCATACATCCATAATCCTAAACTACCTTCCGGAAAACCTATACAGCTATCTCCCATTCGTACTTTTGGATCAAAATAATAATACAGGATGTCACTTAAGAAGAAGATTATATAAAATAAACTTAAAAAAAGCTTTAATGCTTTCACTTCTTCTTGTATAAGTGTATGAGCTTTGTTCATTTTAAAACTCCTTTGATTATAAAAAATTTCCATCATTTTCATTATAGCGATATACCTGTAACCTACAATCCTATATTAAAAAATAATAAACAGTTTACCTATATATCCATTTTAATTTTCCGTCATATAAGTCGCCGTTATGCAGAACGAAACATGACTTGCACTCGCTTTGTCATTTTATTTTAAACCTTGCATGTGGCAGGAAAAAGCTCTGACCGCTCCTATGCACGGCCAGTTGCTCTCGTCCTCCTCTAAAAGAAAGAGGTTTTATGTCGTTTTTTAACATCTAAGTCGCTGCTATGCAGAACAAAACATGGCCGCTACTTGCTGTCTATCTTTGTTTTAAACTTTGCATGTGGCAGGAAAAGGCCCTGACCGCTCCTATGCACGGCCAGTTGCTCTCGTCCTCCTCTAAAAGAAAGGGGTTTTATGTTTTTTTAGTTATACATATAAATAAAGACTAGGAAATACTTCCTAGTCTTCATCTTTCACATCCATATCTTCTGGAATTGGTTCATTTAATATTTCTTCTACTAACCTTTTATATTTCTCCATTTGTTCTAAATGTGTATTAAACTGCTCTTTATTCAATAAATACTGCTTCCCGTCATGAACGGCACGTATGCGTTTTTGTTGAATTAAGCTTTCGATATACGCTTCTGGCATACTTAGAAATTCAGCTGCTTCTTTTATCGTTAAATACAATGTGTTCAGTCCTTTCTTAATAATAAAAGGAGTAAATGAAATTACTCCTTTTACGAATCGATTCAATTTCCATCTATATCAACTTTACCACATACTTTGTATACTGAGGAGCTAGTCATGCATCAAACATTTCTCTTGACAAAATAAAAACTTTTATATGATAATGAATATTGAATTAGAATTATTATATTTTAACCAAACAACATACTGAGTAATCTATGATTCTCAGAACATATACTTAGGAGGAATTTATTATGTTATTAATTGGAACAGAAGTATTACCATTCAATGCGTCAGCTTACCACAACGGTGAATTTATTCAGGTTACTGAAGAGAACTTCAAAGGCAAATGGAGCGTAGTTTGCTTCTACCCAGCTGACTTCACATTCGTGTGCCCAACTGAACTTGAAGACTTACAAAACCAATACGCTGCTTTAAAAGAATTAGGAGTTGAAGTGTATTCTGTTTCAACAGACACTCACTTTACACATAAAGCATGGCACGATAGCTCAGAAACAATCGGTAAAATCGAGTATATTATGATTGGTGACCCAACACGCACAATCTCTACTAACTTCAACGTATTAGTTGAATCAGAAGGTCTTGCTGCTCGTGGTACATTCATCATCGATCCAGATGGCGTTATCCAATCTATGGAAATTAATGCAGACGGTATCGGCCGTGATGCAAGCATCCTTGTTAACAAAATCAAAGCTGCACAATACGTTCGCAACAATCCAGGTGAAGTTTGCCCAGCTAAATGGCAAGAAGGTGCTGCAACACTTAAACCAAGCCTTGACCTTGTAGGCAAAATTTAAGGAGCATACTCAAAATGATACTAGATGCAGATATAAAAGCACAATTAGCCCAATATCTTCAACTAATGGAGAACGATGTACTCCTTAAAGTAAGTGCAGGATCCGATAACGTATCAAAAGACATGCTAGCTCTAGTTGACGAGCTAGCAACTATGTCTTCTAAAATTACAGTAGAAAAAACACAATTGGAGAGAACACCAAGCTTCAGTGTAAATCGTATCGGTGAGAACACTGGCGTAACGTTTGCTGGTATCCCTCTAGGACATGAATTTACTTCATTAGTGTTAGCTTTACTACAAGTTAGCGGAAGAGCTCCAAAAGTTGAACAAAAAGTAATTGATCAAGTAAAAAACATTCAAGGTGCATATCATTTTGAATCTTACATCAGCTTAAGCTGTCATAACTGTCCTGATGTTGTGCAAGCCTTGAACGTAATGAGCGTTCTAAATCCTGGTATTACACATACTATGATTGACGGCGCTGCATTTAAAGAAGAGGTAGAAAGCAAAGACATCATGGCAGTACCATCTGTTTACTTAAACGGTGAATTCTTAAGCAGCGGTCGTATGACACTTGAAGAAATTCTTGCTAAGATGGGTAACGGTCCTGATGCATCAGAGCTTTCTAATAAAGATCCATACGATGTTCTTGTTGTTGGCGGCGGCCCAGCTGGTGCAAGTGCAGCAATTTATGCAGCGCGTAAAGGCATTCGCACAGGTATCGTTGCAGAACGCTTCGGCGGTCAAGTAATGGATACGATGGGTATCGAGAACTTTATTAGCGTAAAACACACTGAAGGCCCTAAACTCGTAGCAAGCCTTGAAGAACACGTAAAAGAATACGACATTGATGTTATGAACTTACAACGTGCAAAACGTTTAGAAAAGAAAGAACTTATTGAAGTGGAACTGGAAAACGGCGCTGTTCTAAAAAGTAAGAGCGTAATCATTTCAACAGGTGCTCGTTGGCGCAATGTTGGCGTACCAGGTGAAGCTGAGTTCAAAAACAAAGGGGTAGCATACTGCCCTCACTGTGACGGTCCATTATTCACAGGAAAACACGTAGCAGTTATCGGCGGCGGTAACTCTGGTATTGAAGCAGCAATTGACTTAGCAGGTATCGTAAAACACGTAACTGTTCTTGAATTCATGCCAGAACTAAAAGCGGATGCTGTATTACAAGAACGTCTTTACAGCTTACCGAATGTAACGGTTCTAAAGAACGTACAAACGAAAGAAATCACTGGTACTGACAAAGTAGACGGTATTTCTTACATCGATCGTGAAACAGAAGAAGTTCATCACATTGAACTTCAAGGTGTATTCGTTCAAATCGGTCTTGTACCAAACACAGACTGGTTAGGCGATACAGTTGAACGTAATCGCGGTGAGATCGTAACAGACAAGCACGGCGCTACAAACGTACCGGGCGTATTTGCTGCAGGTGACTGTACAAATAACCCATATAAACAAATCATTATTTCTATGGGATCAGGAGCTAATGCAGCTTTAGGTGCATTTGATTATCTAATCCGCAATTAATAAAAAAAGAAAGCCGCTACCTAATTGGTAGTGTAGCGGCTTTCTTTTTTTGAAAAAAACAATTCCATTCTCGTTATTTCTTTTTAACTTCCTCTACAAATTCCCATGTCTCTCCTTTATCCTTTGATTGATAAAGTGCACTACTATCGCCATTGTAGTCTCCATCTGCTCCTTGTCCAACTAACATATTGAAAACTCCATCTTTCTCATATGGCATACCTGGAGAATCAAAAGGTCTTATTATAGACTGTGTATGATCTAACTTCACTTCGTGAGGCGGATAATCTACCTTTTTGAAAGACAGGCCCCCATCATCTGTACGATATAGCTCTCCCTCATTACCAGAAGGTCTAACTGCTGCTAAAAATCCAAGTTTATCACTTATAAAGGTTATTCCTGATACACTACCAATTCCTCTGTTGAATGGGTCTGGATTGATAACCTCCCATGTTTTCCCTCCATCAATCGTCTTGCTTAGTGAATAAAAAGCACTACCTAATGCTTTATCTGTCATATTTAGTTTATAACCAACTTCTTTTGATAGGAAAAACTGTTCCTTTTCATTTGTTAAATCTTGTTTCTTCTCTTTAAACCTATCTTTATTTGGAGGAGTCTTTGATTTACTCCAATTTGCGTCACATATTAAGTTATATCTAGCAGGTACTAACTCTTTCTCTTTTCCAGGGACAAATATAGATACAGTATATCCAATGATTTCAGAAGCTGCTTCTTTAGGGCTATGCTCCTTACCATCCTCAGTAATATTAATAATTCCCTCTGTATTGTATCCCCAATCCCTTTTCCCATAATAAATCAATCCATACTCACTCTCATCCCACTTACTAACCGTTCGCTTAACTGGAATAGCCTTAACCGTTTTAATTAGAGGCTCTACTAATTTATCATCATCATAATCAGGATTTGCATACCCATCTCGTATTATAGTAATATCTTCTGATTTCTTCTTATTATAAGATATTAAATAAGTTTCCACTTTCCCATCAGCATTTTTCCCATAAACAAATGTACCAAACGCTGTAATTGTTCCATCTGAATGAAATGTAAGATCAAAATCAGTTGCCATATATAATTTCTTTGGCAAAGGATACTTTTTATTTATATCTCCAAAAATACCTTCTACTCCAGATTCATATATATTATTATGTTTAAGTTTAACTGACCTTTCGTGTTTTAATCTTTCTATAAACCATGCCAGTTTGCCATCTAAATTTATTGCACTTTTATAAATCTGTAATCCATAAAATGATGTAATTACAACAATAATGATAATAGAAATGTATTTCCATGCAGTTGAATTAGTTAATTTTTCAGATTCATATTCTCTATCTTTTATCACTCGCATTGTAGTAAATGTAGCTATGGATATAAAAAGCACTATACATAATAACAAAATATAAATATTATAATTCATTCTTCCATACTTACAGTATAAAGCTAACTCATAACAAAAAATCCCGTATCCAATTATTAATATTGGATTTGTTAATAATGATATAAATATCCTTTTTGCATTTTCCCTAAATATAGAAATCACTCCCAATTAAATGTATTCATGACATTAAGTATACTTTGTTTTACCAAATATTTGTATAACCCTTGAATCGGCATTGATATAGATAAATACAAGTTGATTTTTTAACATATAAGTCGCTGCTATGCATGGTCAGTTGCTCTCGCCCACTGAAAAAGAAAAGGGTTTTTATGTTAGTTTTTCAGTTTGCATCTATATAGGGATGAAAAGTAAATAAAAAAGACAAGCTCACTTAAGTAAGCCTGTCCTTGTATATGAATAGAAGATGTATGGTTTATAACTCTTAACTTCAATTCTTTAATATGAAATGGAATCCCCTGTTTGTGGTTTATTATTACTTGCTTATACAGTTTCCAGTACCTTTTCAATCATTGTTCCATTTTTAGCATAATTCGTATGCCAAGAGAAAGCTTTTTCTAAAACATGAGGAGTTTGTCCACCCCTTGTTTGTGCTTCTTCGTAATAAGCTCGTAGCTGGTCACGATACATTGGATGCGCGCAATTCTCAATAATTAGTTCCACTCTTTCTCTTGGCGCCAGCCCTCTTAAGTCAGCATACCCCTGTTCTGTTACGATTACATCGACATCGTGTTCCGTATGGTCTACGTGAGAGACGAAAGGAACGATACTTGAAATATTACCGCCTTTCGCAATTGATTTCGTAACAAAAATAGCTAAGCGTGCATTTCTTGCAAAATCACCAGAACCACCAATACCGTTCATCATTTTTGTACCTAATACGTGAGTAGAATTGACATTTCCGTATATATCTAATTCTAAAGCAGTATTAATTGAAATTAATCCAAGACGGCGAATGATTTCAGGATGATTGGAAATCTCTTGTGGGCGCATCATTAATTTGTCGCGATATTTTTCAAAATTGGCAAATACCTGTTGCATTTTCTCTTCAGAAAGCGTGATGGAGCAACAAGAAGCAAAATGGACTTTCCCAGCATCCATAAGATCAAAGACCGCATCCTGTAATACCTCGGAATAAACTTCTAGATCCTCAAACTCCGAATCTAACATTCCATGCAGCACTGCATTGGCCACTGAACCAATTCCCGATTGTAATGGCGCTAAACTATTCGTTAATCGGCCTACTTTTACTTCTTTTCGAAGGAACTCTATTAAATGCTGTGCCATAATAACAGTTTCTTCATCTGGAGGAACAATCGTCGATGGCGAATCAAGTTGGTTCGTAAACACAATACCCTTCACTTTTTCAACATCAATCGGAATACCGATCGTTCCAATCCGATCATCTGATTTCACGAGCGGAATTGGAGATCTTTCCCCTTGCTTTCCAGGTTCATATAAATCATGCAACCCCTCTAGTTGCGACGATTGAGCCATATTCATTTCAATAATAATGGACTTGGCATTTAGAGCAAATGCTAAGGAATTTCCAATTGAAGTGGTTGGAATAAGCATTCCGTCCTCAGAAATTGCAACCGCTTCCAAAATAGCAACATCTATATCCATAACATCAGCACGGAGTAGCTCCGCTGTATGAGATAAATGCTGATCTACAAATAAAAGGTCTCCATCATTAATTCCCTTTCGCATAGTTGGATCGGCTTGGAAAGGCAATCTTTTCCCTAAAATTCCTGCTTCAGCAAATAATTTATCCACATCCGAACCTAACGAAGCTCCAGTATAAACATTTACTTTAAATGATTTATCATCCTTAACGCGATTCACAAGCGCAAATGGGACTGCTTTCACATCACCTGCACGTGTAAACCCACTTAAACCTAAAGTCATTCCACTCTCAATCCAGGAAGCCGCTTCTTCAGGTGTAACTACTCGGTCCTTCAGACGATGGTCCCTGATTCTATCCAAATTGTTCTCCATATGTAATCCCTCTCTTAATGAATATTCATAATTATTTTACACATTAACACTATTAAAATAGGGATTTTGGTATACGATACCGAAAATTCAGATAAAGGAGCGAATCTAGGCTCTGAAGCAGAAAAATCTAGAATCCTAGAAGTTTACGAAAATAACTGGCGTATGATTGACTAACTGGTACCCTCTCACCATTATCCATCGAAAGCAAAAAAGTAGAATGAGTATCAGGATAAATCGCTTTAATATGATTGACATTTACAATAAATGAGCGGTGACACCTAATAAACGAATCCTTCGGAAGCAAATATTCAAATTCTTGTAGCGAATATTTATGTGTTCCTGATAACTCTTCTGAATTCACATACGTCTTTTTATCTTTGGCCTCTAAATAAATGACCTTTGAAAAAGGAATCGGGACCCAGCCGTCCGTTGTTTTTAAGGTAACGACCGACTTTCCATCCGTTAAAGCCGGATAAATTGCCGTCACGCAGCCTTCAAGCTTCCCGTTATTAAAAAATGGTACGGCCATTCCATGATAAGGAATACCAAAAACATCCCGGTCAATAAACTCAGAAACCTTTTGCTTCGTCACAATCGCCTTATGGGCAATCGTCCCTTCCTTTATTGGGTCCCCGGTGCTAATTTTTAAATCAATTCGTTTACTTGGCCGATAGTAGATATATTCTTCTATATTCGAAACGGCAATTGAGATTTCATCTGAAAATAATTCACCAACGACATCCAGTAGTAATCCTAAGGTTATATCTTCCATATTTTCAACACCTCAGTCACTATTATACTACTATTATTAATACGAAACCGTCATAAAACCATTCTTTTTCGGTGGACAAGGGTATCTAGCCATGCATAGGCGGTCAGGGCCCTTTTCTGTCACGCGCAAAGTTTTAAAACAAAGAGATCTAGGTCCATTTTTATCCCGTATTAACACTGCCCATTAATGCCTGAGTAGTGAAGCAAACAGTACGAAAAAGAAGGAGTGCATGATGAACATGTGCTCCTTCTTTTTACATTTACTCATGATACAATTCTGCGCAATGAATCCCAAAGCCGATACACAAAAAACCGTTCATTCAACCTTTAAATGCAACTACTTAATATCAAATTTTTACGTCGATACACACTTAACACGATACCCATTAAAAATGCATTAAACAGAGTTGGCATCAGTCCGTAGCTAATAAAAGGCAAAGATATAGAAGCGATCGGTAATAAACCTAGGATCATTCCAACGTTATAAATGAACTGGACTACAAAAAGCGTCACTCCACCAACAAGAAGCAATTTACCGTAACGATCATTTATTTTATGAGATGTGACCATTATCCTTACTACAAAAAGGGAAAGAATTAAGACAAGGATCAACGCAAGTAAGTACCCATAATAGTAAGTCAGACTTGCAAACACAAAATCGGTACGTGCAGCAGGAGTGAACTCCATATTTCCAGATGTACCAAACCACCCTGCTGACGACATTAACTCTTTTAAACGTACATACATATAACCCGGACCACCTGCGTAATTTTCTGGGTTTAAAAACCCTAAAATTCTATCCATCCGGTATGCGTTGACTGAGGACCAGAAAAATAATCCACCGATGATAGATAAACAAATTGATACAACTGTAATGATCAGTGCCTTTTTCTTACCTAACTTACTCCACCAAAGCATAACGAATACCATCATGGTATAGATAAAGGTTTCTGAGAGATTTGGTATAGTTAAGAATAGATATAAAGAAAATAAGCACAAAATCCCAAGATACCAAACCTTTAACCTACTATTATTGAAAAAAGAAGCCCAAGCTAGAAAAAAGAATGGTACAGCCATTAAACTTCCAATTGTAAGGGGGCCAATTCGTATCAAAGGTTCTCCACTGCGCATAGCGTTTGGAAAATAGCTTATCATTAACAAGATGAGTACTCCAATTATGTAAAACAGCCATCCCAGTCTCTCTAATTTCCGATAATCAATCAGCATCATCCCAAAAGCTGTTACAACACCAAGAATAACAAATATCACCTTATTTATTAGTAAATCATTCGTATGTCCAAAAGCTACAACCGGCAAAAAACCTAGCCCCATAGCAGCCACTAATAAAATAATAATGAACCAATCAACCTTTGGCTTATGAAGTTTGTTAAGTTCTTGTCCAAGTTTGATTGGACTTCCCATTTGTTCAACAGCTTTGTCTTCAGCAACTTCCTCACTTAACCCTTTCTCTATCCACATATTCTTCGCCTGCTTCAAGTGAAAATCTAGTTCAGTTGCCACAAAGCTCTTTGCTTCTTTTGATTTAATATGATTGGTAACTTCTTTTAAAAAGCGATCCCCTCTTTTGTTCAATTTCGCCTCACTCCTGTATCAATTCTTTTAGTATAAATTGTTTCTTTGTAGAAGATTTTTCTACCTTTCGTAGCATCTTTCTTCCCTTGTCATTTAATTGATAATATTTAGCTCCTGAATGATCCCAACTTGATTGGATAAAATGATTCTGTTCCAGGCGATGTAATAAGGTGTATAAAAACCCTTCATTTCCTTCGAATTTTTGAATCCCTCTCCCCCGTAATAGCTGTGCCAATTCGTATCCTGTTTTTTCATAAATGAGAAGCTGTAAAACTGCTAAAAAGATATCTTCTTCATTTTCGTATGATTTATTGATTTCTTCGTGTACCTGCTTTCGATGCTGATCAGAAAAACTCAAATGTTTAAAGGTTGTTTTCTCCATTGATTTTCGTAGCCCTTTTAATCGATCTTCCATTTGATTATTCCTCCAATCCTATCTTCAAGAGTTCCTTTGCTCTTTTAAGTCTTGTTTTAATAGTGTTTTCCTTCACTTCTATTACCATAGCAATATCTTTGATTGACAATTCTTCAAAATAAAAGAGATAAATCACTTCTCGATATTTTATTGGTAAGTTCATTACTGCAGAAGCCAGCCTATGATCCTCATCATTTTGAATAACAGTCTGTTCAACGCTTTCTTTTTGAACCCCAGTATAAGTAAATTCATTTTCTGTAACGATTACCTTTTTGTTATACCAACTTTTTATATAGTCCTTACAATGATTAATAGCAATTCTCCACAACCATGTTCTTAACTTCGATTTCCCCTTGTATGTATGAAGAGATTTATAACATTTAACAAATATATCTTGCGTCAAGTCCTCAGCGACCTCTTTGTTATTTACATATGAATAAACAAGTTGTAAAATCTCCTGTCCATACTTGTTCATTATCTCATCTATAAGTACCTCTTTATCTTCTACTTCAAACACCTCTGCTGTTAATTCATCCACATCAGTTCCTCCTTTCAATTGATTAGACGACGTACTCCATTGAAAAGTTTTTTAAATTCCTTAAAAGAAAAACGGTTGGAAATGTCCATACCGTTTTTGTTAAACCTGTCTTTATTTCAAGATCACATTAAAGGCAATATATCTTCAAAAATTTTGTGTTTCTCCTTGCATGAAATTAGCTAAAATAAAAATTTCCATATTTTCCGCATTATACAATATAAACTTCATTATTTATTATATAAATTTCCAAATGTATTTACATGATATTCATTTTAAATACCCAAAAATAGAATTCCTAATATTTCTGAGATGAAAAAGAGGTTATCACAAAAGCCCCTTTAAATGAATAAAACCCACAGAGAAAATTTAATTTCTACGTGGGTTTTATTATTTTTGAGAAAGTTATAGGCTATCACGACTAGCCCAAACTCGATTGTTATTTTCGCCAATCTTCTTAATGAATGAGTTCAGTTCAATACTGAACTCATTCCCAAGAAGCTACCTTTTAATATTTATTAAGAGAATCATACCAGCGAAAATATGCTCCTTATTATCTATAGAAAGTAACGGAGTAGTTACAAGTTATTTACACCCGCAATTACACTTGTGTTGTTTAAAATCAATTACCATACGACCTTGAATCTTACCTTGTTCCATTTCTTCGAATACATCTTGCACTTCATCTAGTGAGCAAGTTTGAACAACCGGCACTACTTTGCCTTCTGCACCGAACATAAATGCCTCCTCTAGATCCTTACGAGTACCAACTAGAGAACCAACTACTTCAATTCCATCTAGTACAAGTCGTGGAATGTTTAAGTCCATCGTTTCTACTGGTAAGCCTACCGCAACTACTTTACCGCAAGCACGTACTGCATCAACTGCTGAGTTGAAGGCTACTTTAGAAACCGCTGTTACTACAGCAGCATAAGCGCCACCAAACACCTCTTGTACAATCTTTTCAGCAGGACCTTGCGTAATTGGGTTAATAGTCATATCAGCGCCAACTTCTTTAGCTAATGCTAATTTATCGTCATTGATATCTACCGCAATTACCTTCGCACAAAATACCTTCTTAGCGTATTGAATAGCTAGGTTACCTAACCCACCACAACCGTAGATTACGATAGGTTGACTTGGTTTAATGTCTGATACTTTAATAGCTTTGTATGTAGTTACGCCTGCACATGTAATTGATGATGCTTGAACAGGGTCTAATCCTTCTGGTACTTTTACCGCATAATCAGCAGTAACGATACATTGTTCAGCCATGCCACCATCTACTGAATAACCAGCATTCTTAACTTCACGACAGAATGTTTCTCTACCAGTTACACAATACTCACAACGGCCACAAGATTGGAACATCCATGCGATACTTACACGGTCACCAACCTTAAGTGAAGTAACATCATCTGCAATTTCAGTAACAATACCTACACCCTCGTGACCAAGGATGCGGCCATCTGTGTTACCAAAATCATGGTTCGCAACGTGTAAGTCAGTGTGGCAAACTCCACAATACTCTACATCTACTAGTGCTTCACCTGAGCGTAACGGACGTAATTCTTTTTCAATAACTTCAATGTTTGCTTTGCTGTTTTTATTAACCACTACTGCTTTCATATGTGATCTCCCCTTTAATGTTCCAAAATTCATACAAGTCAATCTTTACCAATTAATCATAACATGGAATTTGAAACATCAATTATGAAATATCGAACAATTTTTGAAATATTATGCAAAGGGGATATCTTCTATCGTCATTCTTTTATCTAAATGGTTACTTATTCTTCAACATCTCTGCAAGTTCATATAAAGAATGGTACTGTTCAATTTGATAGTATCGCCCTTCCTTTTGCAAATACCCTTTATCGCAAAATTGTGTTAGTACATGCAATAAGTGACGATAGGATACACCTAAATAATCACAAACCGTTACATGTTTCTCCTTATAGACCCCTTCATAAGCTGTTTGCAAAATAAAATCTGCAAGCCGGTTTTCAAGCGGAAAGGCAAGGCTTTGTGAATACTTTGCAGCCATAAGTGTTGCCTTTATACTTAAAAACTTAGTTAATTCACGTAGAAATTTTGCATCTTCCATCAATTGTGTGCGGCAGCGATGAATAGGAAGAGCAAAACAAATGGTCTTCATTGATGCTTGAATTCCTTTTGTATAGTACACCTCATTAAATAATTCCATTTCACCAATGTACTCATTTGTGTTGATAAAATTAATTAAGGAAACTTTTCCATTTTGATGTGTTACATATATCTTTGCTTTCCCTTCAATAACATAAAATAGAAAATCTGTTCTCATGCCTTCTTGAATAATCCACTCATCCCGTTCATACTCGTGCACTTCCATAAACTCTTCAACTGGAAAAGAAAATAAATGCCTAATAGAGCTCTTCTTCAACTGCATTCGCTTTTTCTCACCTTTGTAGATTTCCATAATCCACCTCAAAAATATGAGATATCTCATATTATTTTTACGTATTTACATGATAACATGCAAACTATGGAGGGGATACAGCATGAACACACATCGCTGGATGAGTATACAGTTTTTTAGTTTTTTTATGACATGGGGAATTTTTCTACCCTATTGGACAGGGTGGATGATTCATACAAAAGGAATTACGGTCCCTCAAGCTAGCTTGATTATGAGCTTAGGTTTAGTTGCAAGAGGCCTTTCCACATTATTTGCATTTCCTTATTTATCAGGGAAATTTAGTAGTAAAACCTTATTAAATGGGGCGGGAATCAGTACGCTGATTGCTATTCTGTGTTATATTCCGGCAAGTTCCTTTACTAGCTTACTTATAGTCACATTAGCATTCCACTTTTTTTATCCAACATTGATGCCTGCTTTAGATAGCGCTGCTGGCGTACTCGTACAAAGTAACCAATTAAAAGATTACGGGAGAAGCCGTCAATGGGGATCCATCGGATTCGTCCTAGCCGGCATGATTTTATCTATCTTTACAGGGATGCTTGGAGATGAAATGATTTTATGGGCCCTGTTACTTGGCACAGTGATATTCGTGTGTCTTGGTTTTATGCGTGCACCTGTCATTCTATCTAAAAAGCCTCAATCAGACCAAGTACAAAAAGAAGGCATGTTAAAATTATTTCATATCAAGCACTTTAGTTTGGTACTCATTATAGTAATTTTACTGCAAGCGGCACACGCTTCTTATTACAATTATGGTTATCTCTTTTTACAAGAAATCCATGCACCCAAATATTTAATAGGTGTAATTATTAACATTGCCGTAATCGCGGAAATCATTTTTTTCTCAATCGCAGACCGGAAGTTTCATAACTTTTCAGTAGGATCCTTACTCGCACTGGCAGCACTTGGTTCTTCCGTACGTTGGATATTAGTATTTGCCTTTCCTAATGTAATTGTTTTCTGTATCGCGCAAACGTTGCATGCATGCTCATTTGCTATGGGGCATTATGCCTTTATGAAATACCTAGTCAAAAACATTTCACATACACAGATTCCGAAAGCACAAGGCATATATTCAGCGTTGGCTCTAAGCTGGAGCACTGCCGTATTTACAATTTTCGGTGCCTATTTATACGAAATTGAGCCAAGATATGCCTTTATCGGAATGATTGTTTGTACCATTCCATCCATGCTACTTGCACTTTTATATAGAAAACTGGAACTTAGAAAAGAAATTTAAATTTCTATTTACTTCTTTTATCTAAAAAAGCTGAGTAAATCTTCACTCAAAAATTAAGGCATATTTACATATCCTCGCCGAAACATAGAGCTATTACAAAATGACTAGGCTTATCCGTTTTGGATAAGCCTAGTCATTTTGTAGTAAAACTTTGCTGTGTATGAAAAAACTCATTTATTTATGGTCCGGTTCTGCATAATTAATTCTAACTACTACCCCAACTGATACACCAAAAACCGCTCATTCGAATTCCGCTCATACAATCCCGGCAATCTCACTTCCTCTTTCAATTCAAACGAGGTTTGATTATCTAAAAAATAAATATAATCTTCCGATGGATAATATAAAATCAGCTCTACTTCCCGTTCCACTTGTTCTACTGAGAATAATATATTATTAATAACATTCATAAATACTTGCACCGAAAACGGATTAAAGAAGTAAAATTTATTATCAAGCGGATCAATCTTGTACTCTTGCGCTAAGCAACATTGAAAGTGGATTTTATCTCTACCTTTTTTCTCCTTCTTTATATAGCGATCTCGATTTTCCATCGCTTCTTTATAAAATGTTTCATTCATTTCTATCCCCACAACCGACGCATGATAGAAATGATGAATATAGAAATTTAATCGTCCTTTCCCGCATCCAAAATCAACAACTCGGTCACTGCTTTTTAAGTCATATTGAGCAAATAATGTTTCGAGTGCATGATATGGTGTTGGTTCATAACGATGATAATGCAAAGACTTGTAGAACTCTTTTTGCTCTCCTACTGTTTTTATATGTAACACCGCGTCGTAATATTGTTCGTTCATGTATTTATCCTACTCTCTACAAAAAGAATCTTGATACAATCGAGGCTCTTTTTGATTTTCCGTTTTTTATCCCGTATTAACGGGCAGTAAGACCACCATCTTGCCATTAACCTAACGAAATTAAATCCCCCAAAACGAAAAAATATGGAAAGATAATTTTTTTGTTTTGAGAATATAATTTTATCTTACTACCATAATCAAACTTATTAGCAAGAAAAGTATATAGAAACCTAAAAAAAGTCCCTTCATTATACTAAAGGGACTTTGCTCACACAAATGATCTGTACATCAATTTATATTTGGTATACAGATCATTTGTATGATAATTTTTATAAATAATTGCGGAATAATAAACTTACATTACTGCTTTTAAAAGCTCTTCTACGAATGGAAGTATTCCACCTATAAATTTTAAAACTGCCATTGCGATTTCCATATGATTTCCTCCTCTGCTCTGTACATCTATTTATCTTTCATATACAGATCATTTGTATGATAATTTTTATAAATAATTGCGGAATAATAAACTTACATTACTGCTTTTAAAAGCTCTT
>NZ_KB910946.1 GCF_000383235.1 Bacillus sp. 123MFChir2 | reverse complement strand
GATGAAGTCTGTCCAAATACAGGCATATCTCACCGCAGCCTGCCAAAACATGAAAAAAATAGCCCTTCATCTGACCAGAAAGGGTCAGTTGAAGGGCTGTTTTTCTTATTTTTTATTGTTTCGTACAATTTTTTTATACATAGTTACAATAAAGGTCATCAGAGGTTGGGAAACCCAAAGGGTTTCCCAACACTCTGAAAGATGGCATATATGCCATCTTAATGTCCAATTCCTGGTGTAAGAAGGAATGTCGTATAGTATGTAAATCCAATGAAGAAGACTGTTAAATATGCGCCAAATACATAAATGTACATACGCTCTGTTAATTTTAAATAACTTAAAAGTACAAAAAATCCTGTTTGTCCTAAAAATAATAGTGCTGCCCCATACATATCACCTAAATAAAACATCACGGAAAAAATACCAGTCCAAAAGCCGAGAACGCGAAACATGCGCTCCATCCCATTCCCCTCCCTTTGTATGAACTCAATACTCTCCCTAATTATAATGCACTTTTCTAACTATTGTAAACATTTACAAAATAATAAGAAGCCAGTATAATCTGGCTTCTTATTTTACACATGAAGATGATAATTACAAGACTTACAACCTGTTTCGAACATATTATCATTACGTGTTAATTCCATGTTCGGAAATAGAACTTCAAAGATCCCTTTCATCATATCGACATGCATGTTACAAACTTCTTTTGGATGATGAATGGCAACTTCTTTAAATGGGCAATTGTATACGTCATAGAAAATTTTGGCTCCATCGGTGCTTAGTTCAAATTCTGGAGATAAGCCCGCTGTTGTTAAAGCTTCTTTGGCAATTTGTACTTTTTGTTCAACCGTTAATTCATTTTCATTAATGTTTAAGCGATTTAGCTGTTGTTCCATTAATTCTTTACCAAACTTTTTGCCCGTTTCATAAAGTGCTTTCTCGCCAACTTCACCTAAGCTAAGTAATGTATTGCAAGCAATTTGTGCTAATAATTGATAATCGCGAAACGGAAATTGCAGTTGAATGACATCATCTGATAAGACATATAACCGGCTAGGTCTGCCGCCTTTACCTGTTTTTTTTGTTTCTGATTTTAACATATTTACATCTTCTAGCTTTGAAAGATGTAAACGCGCAACATTCGGATGAATATCAAATTCATCAGCAATTTCTTGTACGGTTACCTCCGTGTGTTTTTGAGAAATATATTTATAAATATAATAGCGTGTTGGATCAGAAAGTACGTTTGTAATTTTTAAAGCTTGTTCCATGAGGATCGCCACCTTTATCGGTTTATCTGAGATAACAATATTATAATATAGATAATGTTGTATAACATGTTTTTGGGCAATGATTCATTAATTGTTCATAATTTCACAAACTTTTTCGTATATAAAATTGAAAAATATTGCTGTTGAAATGGAAAATTCACCATTTTTCTTTTCATGATGGTCGTGATATATAAAGAGTGAGGAGGCGATAACAGTGAATGCTGTCGAACAATTTGCTGACACAATTATGAAAGAAGCATGTAGGTTGCGAGCATCAGATCTTCATATTGTACCGCGTCATGAAGATGCTGTTGTACAATTGCGTATTGGAAAAGATTTAGTAACAAAGCATCATACTTCAAAAGAATTTTGTGACCGACTTGTATCACACTTTAAGTTTTTAGCAGCTATGGATATTGGTGAAAGAAGAAAGCCGCAAAATGGTTCATTGCAGATGAAAGTTGACGAGGAAGAGGTATATTTGCGCCTTTCTACTTTGCCAACTGTGCATCATGAAAGTCTCGTTATTCGGTTGCACTTACAAACTGCGGTTCCGACCCTCTCTCATCTCTCATTATTCCCAAATTCCGCAAAAACACTTCTCTCTTTTTTGCACCATTCGCACGGGTTAATTATTTTTACAGGACCAACAGGATCGGGGAAAACGACAACGATGTATGCTCTATTAGAAGTAGCAAAGAAGGAACAGACTCGCCGCATTGTGACACTAGAAGATCCAGTTGAAAAGAAAAAAGATGGACTATTACAAATTCAAATTAATGAAAAAGCGGGTATTACGTATGCAACTGGATTAAAAGCGATTTTACGTCATGACCCAGATATTATATTAGTAGGAGAGATTCGCGATGAAGAAACAGCAAAGGTGGCAGTTCGAGCAAGTTTAACGGGACATTTAGTTATGACAACATTGCATACGAATGATGCAAAGAGCGCAGTGCTACGTTTAATGGATTATGGTATTTCACTTTTAGAAATTGAACAATCGCTACTAGCGGTAGCAGCGCAGCGACTTGTGGAATTAAAATGTCCATTTTGCAAAGGGAAATGCTCACCGCTATGTAAAAAAATGCGTCACGTACGCCGAGCAAGCATTTATGAATTATTGTACGGTGATGAATTGAAAGAAGTCATTTATGAAGCAAATGGAAGACAAGCAACGTACCAATATACAACGCTTCAGGATGAATTAAGAAAAGGGTATGCACTGGGGTTTATTGAAGAAGATGTTTATGTTTAAGAAAGAAAAGTGGCGGTTACATGAACAAGCATTATTGCTGCGAAGGCTTGGCGAACTTTTAGAGAAAGGATACTCTTTATTACATGCATTAGAGTTTTTGCATTTTCACCTAACCCCGCATAAGCAAGTGCAGCTTCAAGATGCTGCTGAAGAATTTAAAAAGGGAAGCAGCTTACATGATGTTTTTGATAAACTTGCATTTCATCCCGATATTTTAAGCTATTTATTTTATGCAGAGCAGCACGGTGACATTGCTTTTGCACTGCAGCAAGGGAGCTCACTTCTTTGCAGAAAAGATAAACATCAAAAAAATATGATGAAAGTGCTGCGCTATCCATTCGTTCTTTCTTTGTTTTTATTAGGTATTCTTCTTGTATTTAACCTAGTTCTTCTTCCACAGTTCTCTACTTTATACCGTTCACTCCGCGGATCATCTACTTCATTTACAGACAGTATTTTAACAGTTATTCAAGCACTTCCGTATGTTATGGGAGGCGTTGTTGTTGCAATTGGCAGCGCAGTTCTTATCTATATGCTGTATGTAAAAAGGTTGCATCCAGTTACGAGAATGGATATTTGTATGAGAGTTCCTCTTATAAAAATGTTTTTTAAATTAACGAACTCACACTATTTTGCGATTCAATTAAGCGGTCTTTTACAAGGTGGACTATCCATATTAGAAGCGCTAACGTTAATGAAGGAGCAAAAACATCATTTGTTTTTTCAATGTGAAGCTCTCAAAATACAGGAGTTATTAACGATAGGGGACCATCTTGATTCTATTATGATGAATCGTTCGTATTATGAACAAGAGCTCGCTTACATTATTAAACATGGACAAGCAAATGGCAATTTAGCAACTGAGCTTGCCGATTATAGTGAAATGACAATTGAAAAAATCGAAGAGAAAATTAATCGTATTTTATTTGTTATACAGCCCCTTTTGTTTGCATGTATCGGAATGGTTGTTGTGCTTATGTACTTAGCGATGATTATGCCGATGTTTCAAATGATGGATTCTATTTAGGAGGCATGTTCTGTGAAAAATGAAAAAGGCTTTACGCTGTTAGAAATGTTGCTTGTTATGGTTGTCATCTCTGTGTTATTACTGCTTATTATTCCAAATGTCGTAAATCAACGATCTTCTGTACAAGGAAAGGGATGTGATGCTTTTGTAAAGTCAGTTGAATCACAAGTACAAGCATATCAATTAGAACATAATAAAATCCCAACGGTGGATGATTTATATACGGGGAAGTATATTACATCTAAAACTTGTCCAAAAGGGGAGAGCATTACAATTGATGCTGCAAATGGAGAGGTTAAAGTTGTAGGGAAATCGTGAAAAAAAATGGCTTTACTCTATTAGAAATGCTCATCGTATTAAGTGCTATTTCTATTTTAAGTGTAGTAACGTATTTTAATTTATCGTCGATTTACGAAAAACAAAAGATGAATCAGTTTATGCACCAATTTTCTCAAGATATCCTTTTCATGCAACAAGTAGCAATGAGCCGCCATAACCGTCACACATTACGGTGGTTTCCTAATCAAGCTTCGTACACTATTACATCATCGGGAGAAACAAACCCTGTTCTCGTTCGTTACTATCCATCTGATATACAGGTGAATATAAACACGTTCCCTAATCCAATGAGTTACGGAGCGGATGGAAATATTAATAGAGGTGGAACGATTATTATTTCTTATAAATCTAAAACGTATCATGTTGTATTTCAACTTGGGAGAGGGAGATTTACGTATTATGAAGTGTGACAAAGGTTCGGTTATGCTAGAAATGCTTGTGTCTCTTAGTTTATTAATGATGGCCGTTTCGCTTTTAATTCCGCAAACGCTTCTTATTATGCAGGAACGAAAAAATATTCAGCTTCGATACAGAGCGCAGCTACTGTTGAAAGAAGTGGCCGCTGTATATATGTATGACCATGTAGTATCGCCAGTAATAGAAAAACGCTATGAACATACGGTATATACAATTCAATGGAAGACAGAAAAAGTGTGCGTAATGTGGAAAGATAGTAAACAGCGAGAGAATGAACGGTGTCGTCATGTTAAAAAATAAGCAATCGGGGTTTACGTTGTTAGAAGTTATGATCTGTTTTCTATTTATATCTGTATTTTTTCTTCTTCTCCCCCGTCTTCAACTCCTCTTTATAGAACCCCCGTACCCCTAAACAAATCACGAATTGGGAATGGAACGTTTTTTTAGAGCAGGTGCAAATTGAGTTTCGCGATGTAGAAGAAGGAAATAATGGGGAAGGAAAATTGTTTTTCAAAACAAAGGCAGGAGAACAAATCACATATGTTAAGTCTGGAAATAATATTGTTCGAAAAGTAAATGGGACGGGTCATGAAGTTCTATTACAAAAAGTAGGGGACATTTCTTATCAATTAGCAGCTCATACATTAATCATACGTGTGCAGGATATAAACGGTAAAGTATATGATGGTGTTGTTACCCGTTACTCTGCTATTGAGGTGAAATGATGAAGTCGGAAAGTGGATTTACAATGCCGGGAACAATCATCCTCCTATTTTTACTCATGTCTTTTTTAGTATATGAGACAAATATACTCCTATCAGATCAAAAATTTTATACAGAAGCAGAAGAATTGTTTATTTTAGAAGAAATAACGAGCCAAGCTGTTGCGGATGTGAAACAAGAATTAAAAGCTACAATGGGAAACAGAGAATTTATTTATTCGTACGAGGCAGGTGAAGCAAAGGGAAATTACACAATTGTAGATGGAAATGCTTCTATTACTTTACAATGTATAACAAAACGAAAGCGCGCAAGTAAAGTTAGCTTTCATTATAATACAAATAACGAAGCAATTACGAATTGGCAAGAGGAGAGAGGATAACATGCAAACATTATATATAACAGGTTTTATGGGATCTGGGAAAACAACAGTTGGTAAAGCATTAAGTAGTGCACTTCATATGCCAGTTATTGATACAGATCAGCGTATTGAAGAAAAGAAAAGGAAACTGATTCGGGATATCTTTTCAGAAGAAGGAGAAGATGTTTTCCGAAAGTATGAAAGTGAAGTTCTGCAATCATTACCGACAAATGATTATATTATTACAACTGGAGGAGGAATCGTTGAAAAAGCGGAGAACCGAAAGTGGATGAAAGAACATGGAACTGTAATTTATTTGTACTGTGATCCACATGTCATTGCGGAGCGAATTGCTGGGGATACAACAAGACCGTTGTTTCAAAAGGAGAATATAGGGTCGTTTATCGAGAAATTTGAAAAGCGTCAAGCTTATTATGAAGAAGCAACGGTGAAGATCGATACGACAAATAAAAGTATTGAAGCAATTGTTCAAGAAATTCAAGGGCGGATTAATAAATAAAGAAGTGGACATACTAATCTAGTAGAGGTGATAGATATGTCTACAAATGATTATATAAGATATGTCACACAACAATTTGTATCATATATGGATGCTCCAAAAGAGGATCGAAAACAAAAACGGCAACAGCGCCGTGAAGAGAGAGAACCATTCTTAAATCGTTGGTTTGGTATGTTGCCGGTAAGTGCTGCATTCTTTTATCGTCAAATGAAGAAGAGAAAGAAATCGAGTTAAGTATTTTTCATGGAATAATTTTCAACTAGAAAAGGGTTTTATGTCATAGTACAATTTCTACGGCGAGTTGAACACGCTGTATATTCGACAATATAACCTAGAAAAGAAGCTCCACCGCTTACAAGCAGTGGAGCTTCTTTTTTATCCCACTTTAGCGGGCAGTAGGACTTCCACCTCAAAATGTATAGAGAAAAAAGGAAGTAAGGTGGGAGATAAAAAACTCCCAATGATGGAAGTTTCACTTTATGCATTAAACTTCAGCTTCGGTCACTTGGTTAATTTTATTACTAATCCAAAGGAACCCAGCTCCAATTCCGATTGAAATGCACCAACCAACTCCTGTCATAATCGCTTTCATTTCTCCGTATCCGTCTACTCCAAATTTAGAAATCATATAAATCTTAATACCGCTAAGTACAATAAATTGTAAGCCAAAAAAGAAAGTAAAGTATTGGAACGATGGAAAGAGGCGAGGGTCACGATATAACAATTGCGATTTCTTTCGATCATCCCCTTGCAATGCAGCAAGGTCGGCTGCGAAATATAACATAAGTGGTTGTTTGATAAAAATGGTACATATCACAACAATACCAAGTACAATGTGATAGTACACGTCGTTCCATAACATTTTCTCAGCTGATCCGGAAAGTATATCTACGCTTGTATTTACAATCATTGTAACGAGGATAAAAAAGCCGGTCACATGAAATTGCCGTTCTTTCTTGAAACAATACAGTGTATAAAAAATACCTGGAACAGAAGAAAGTAGCATGGCATAATATGCATCCATATATTGTTTGCCAAATTTCCAAATAACAAATGGAAAGATAAGATAAAAAATAATATCGTAAATTACTTTATTGTTTTGTTTCATTGAACTCCTCCTTTTTTGTATTGTACAATAAAAATTCTGAATATTGAACTTGTTCATAGGATTAAGAATAAAAAATGATTAGTTATCCCGAAATATTTAAGCTTTCATTGTGATATAATAGTGGGGAATTATTAAACTTAGTAATTAATTGTAAAAAAATCGTTCATAAAAATGTTGTAGGTAATGGAAGTTTGGTGAAATTCCAACGCGGTCCCGCCACTGTAATAGATTAGATATCTAGTCTTAAGTCAGGTCGATTACATACAGCTTTGTTTAGACTAACTGTTTCGAGGCAAAGAGGTTAGTCTACAGGTCTAGTTTTTGCTTATACGCCTTACTAGGCCTTTTTTATTTGGACAGAAAGGAGACCATGATGAAAGTAACGAAAACGATGATGAAGGTACTTTTTGCAATCGTGATGTTAATAAACATCGTTGGTTGTTCAAACAAAGACGCATCTGTTAATACCTCAAAACAGAAAGATGCAGTAAGTAAAGTAACAATTGAAATAACGCAAAATAATGGTGATAGTAAGGTAGAAAAAAAGACTATTGAAATTACGGGAAAAGAAACACTTTTAGACGTGATGAAGAAGAACTTCAAAATTGAAGAGAATAAAGGGTTTATCACTTCGATTAATGGAATTAAACAAGATACGAAAGAAAATAAGTATTGGTTGTTTAATGTTAATGGTACACCAGCAGTAAAAGGTGCAAACGAAACTGAATTAAAAAACGGTGACGAAGTGAAGTGGGATTTACATGCAGCTTCATAACCGATCTTCTAATGTTCCGATTACACATATTAAAAGTATTGCATTAGTGGCTGTACTAACTGCGTTATCAGTTGCTGGAAGATTGATATTTGCGTTTATTCCTAATGTACAACCAACAACGACATTACTTATTTTAGTAACATTGCTAATGGGAATACGTTATGGAATTGTGCACGCTATTCTTGTTATGGTAGCATCAAACTTAATATTAGGAATAGGAATTTGGACAATTCCACAAATTATTTCGTATGTTGTTATTGTGCTTATTACAGGTTTGGTTATCCGACCTATGTTTTCAAAAATCCCACATGTCATTATGGGATTGTACGCTGGATTTACAGGTTTTTTATATGGATTTGTTATTTCTTTATGTCAAGCACCGATTTATGGCTTGAAATATTTTTGGGCTTATTATATGGCAGGCTTACCGTTTGATCTCAATCACGCGATTGGAAATGTTGGATTTTATATGGTGTTAGCACCAATTTTATTGCCATTGCTTGATAAGTTATTAATTAAATATCAAAGTTCATATATACACGAAAATGCGAAAGAGCACAAAGATGCGTGATTAAAGGATAATATTTTACGTTCACGAAGTCGTGTACATAATGAATAGCAAAAAAGCTTTTAGAGGAGGAAATTCCTTTAAAAGCTTTTTTTATGCAATTTTTTAAATTTGTAAGGTAATTTAGATATTTATTTCATACTATAAAGAACTTTTGTCTTTAATAGTAACATTTAAGTTTTTAGTACATTTGATTATTAAGTTTATTTGGTATAATGTTAATAACAATATTTAAAACGCTTTCATTTTTTATATTTGTTCACAAAATTGTTTAAAATACACTTTGATACTATGGCAATGTTGTTTTATAATGGAACTAATCATCTATACATGCATACATTAATTGTGAAATAAATAACATATTGAGTTTATATAAATGTAAACGTTATCAAAGGAGAGGTGGTACAAATGAGTAAATTTTTCTTCGATCAAACTCCTGCAACAGTTGAGGATGGAAAATTGATAGAATATGCAGAGACGATTTATGGAAAGGGCGGGCGTTCTGTATTAGAGAACTTAGTTTTAAAGGCATCTATTCGACTACGTGATCGTTATCCTCATAAGTCAGATGAGCAGATTTCTTATCTTGTGAATCAAGAGTTACATGATATGTTTCAAAAATATGTGTAAGGAGAGGGGATTTCCTCTCCTTATTTTTTGTATAAGTGGAATGTGGATTGCGAAAACTAATGCCGAAGTATATACGAGTGGGGGTGAACAAAATGAGTAACGGAGCAGGCGGTTCAAAGAAGAATACAGAAACGGATGCAAATCATGTAAGTGCAAAAGATAGAGAATATCAAAAAAGAATGACAAAAATTCATCAGCAAGAACATAACGATGGCCGGAAATATAATGGGAAAATCTAAAATGAACTTTTACTTTCTAACATAAAAAAGCTCCTTGTAGAAGGAGTTTTTTTATGTTAGAAAATGATTGGCTGTCACATAAAAGAGTCCGCCGTTTATAATTTGCATCATAATGCGCGGTTCATATTGCTCTTGTAAGGCTCGTTTTTCTATTTCGTAGCTTTCTGGTAATTCATTACTTTCCTCATAAAAGCGGTTTAGTAGTTGTAAATCGTGATTCCAACGAACTTTTGCTTCTTCAGCCCATGAGTGATCGTCTGAAGCAATGATACGTTTCGTAGCTTCTTCTATTCTAGATAAGCCGCTTTGCGGTTTAATAATTGGCGTTAATGTAAAACAAAAATCAGGGATTTTTGGTGTAAGACGAAGCGCTGTTAATGCCTCATGAAAATTTGTAATCATTGCACCAGAAATAAGGTGAATCCCGATGGAATACAGCATATCCTTTTTTCGATCACATTGATAAGAGACCTTTATATTGACGCCAAGCCAAGGGTGAAGCGGAGTGCTTGTTTGTCCATTTGAATGTACATCCTCAAATAAACGAATGTAAGCACCTAATTCTTTTGTTGCTTGAAAAATTTGATGTAAGCGCGGAGAACCGTAGTGAATGAACTCGCCTTCTTTCTCCTCGGGTTTTGCATCAGTAATGAATGTAAGACGCATCGGATTTGGTATCCCACCTGTTTTTTCAAGATAATGCCAATAAAATGGACGGTTCATCAGTAGTTTATCCATTTCGATTGTTAATTGAACGTCTAATAAATGAGGGGAACGCTGCAAAATTTCACAGCCGTTTGCCTCGAAAAAACAATGTAAATAATGATGAATTTCATGTTGCTGCATAGCCACGCACCTCGGCTTCATTTCGTTTGGCAAATTCAATAATCGACGTTAAATTTTCCATTTTAATGCGGATTTCTCCTTCACTTTTGGAATGAGTAAAAATATCGTGAATGTGCGCATCGATGTTTTTCATATTGATTCTTGTTAAAATTTCATCTAAATCACCAATGACGCGCTCAAATAAGTCAATTTTTTCATACAGCAGTTTTAAAATATGTTCTTCTATTGTATGTTTCGTTGCCAAATTATAAATATGAACGTCATGCTTTTGTCCGAGACGATGAATCCGTCCAATTCTTTGTTCAAGACGCATCGGATTCCAAGGAAGATCGTAGTTGATCATGTAATTACAAAATTGTAGATTTATTCCTTCACCGCCTGCTTCTGTCGCAATTAATACTTGGGCATGGTTTTGAAACAATTCTTTCATCCAATCTTTTTTACCGCGTTTAAATCCGCCCCGAAAAGGTACAGACGAGATGCCGTGCTGCTTTAAAAACCATTGTAAATACATTTGAGAAGCACGGTATTCGGTGAAAATGACAACTTTATCATTAATTTCTTTTATGATTTCTAATGCTTTATTTGCTTTTGAATTAGCGGAAATACCATTAATTTTCTCCATTAACACATCTATGTATGGATCTACTGTATATTGCGTATCTTCTTTTTGCCGCTTTTCTACATGTTTTTTGAGTGAGAAATAAACAGCTTCGCGGCTGCTGCACGCTTCACGCTTCAATGTTAACGCAGAAAATGCAGAAGTAGATACATCTTGTCTTTTCCATCCTTCAATTGCATCGTATAAAGCTTTTTCTTGTTCATTGAAGTCGACAAAGAGCGTATGAACATGTCGTTTTGGCCATTCGATGCCAGTGTCGTGTCGTCGATTCCGTACCATTACTTTATTAATGAGTTCTTTTAAATGTTCATCTGTTTCAGTCGTGCGATTTTTCGAAGCGTAATATTCTTCAAAATTAGATTGGTTGCCGAGATGTCCGGGTTTTAATAGCGAGACAAGATTAAAGATTTCATCAATGCGATTTTGAACAGGTGTTGCGGTAAGTAATAAACAAAATTTTTTCTTTAATAGTTGGGCAAATTCATAGTTTTTCGTTTTGTTGTTTTTTAGTTTATGTGCTTCATCAATAATAATGAGATCATATTCTAAATTTAAAACGATATCACGGTGCGGCGAGCGCTTTGCGGTATCGATAGACGATACAATAACGTCAGCTTGCTCCCAGGAGTAACTTTTTCGCTGCATGGCGGCTGGAATGAAAAATTTTGTATTTAGTTCATATGTCCATTGTGAAACGAGAGATGCAGGTACAAGAATAAGTACTTTTTTCACAAGTCCGCGCACCATATATTCTTTTAAAATAAGTCCAGCTTCAATTGTCTTTCCAAGGCCAACTTCATCTGCTAAGATTGCCTTTCCGTTCATTTGTTCAATGACGGTTTGCGCTACTTCTAACTGATGTGGAAGTGGCGTGAAATGTGGCAAATGTTTAGGTGCCTGTAGCCCGTCAAATTTGGGAATGAGAAGGGACTGTTCAGTTTGATATGCGAGATGAAATAGTTCCCAGTTTGTCCACGGGCCATCTTCTTCTATTCGTTTTAAGAAGTTTTCTTGCCAAGAACGCTCTATTGAAATTTTGACATTCATGGATAATATCTCACCTTCTATAAATTCTAAATTATTTTTTTAGCTAGAATATTGATGAAACGACTCGAAAAATGTTAGGATAATGGTGTGAAATGTGTGGAATCTTTCGTATTTTATCCAAGAAAGCACTTTTTTATTTACGCTTTCATAAAAAAATAGAATCAGATTCCGTATATCCCATCTTTTCTGAATGGAAAACGTTTAGAAATGGGAAACCAACTTTTATTGATTTGTCATAGAAAGCGTAAGGGGGAGAGAACATGATTACGTTACAACGTACACCGCTATTTGATGTATACGCGAAGTATGGTGGGAAAACAATTGATTTTGGTGGTTGGGAATTGCCAGTTCAATTTTCAAGCATTAAAGAAGAACATGAAGCTGTTCGTACTAAAGCAGGTCTTTTTGATGTTTCTCACATGGGAGAAGTAGAAGTAAAAGGTGCAGATAGTTTAGCATTTTTACAACGTGTAGTTACAAACGACGTTTCTATCTTAAAGGTAGGCGGAGCACAATATACGGCAATGTGTTACGAAGATGGTGGTACAGTAGATGACTTATTAATCTACAAACGCGGAGAAGAAGACTATTTGTTAGTAATCAATGCATCAAATATTGATAAAGATTACGAATGGTTAGCATCTCATGTAAGCGGCGATGTGCAAGTAGTCAACGTTTCTAGTGAAATTGCACAACTTGCAATTCAAGGACCAAAAGCAGAGGGCATTTTACAAAAAGTTGTATCAGAAGATTTGAAAGAAATTAAGTTCTTTAAATTTAAAGACAATGTTCTTGTGGATGGTGTAGAAGCGCTTGTATCTCGTACTGGTTATACAGGTGAAGATGGATTTGAAATTTACTGTAAGAGCGAAGAAGCTGCAAAACTTTGGGAGAAACTTCTTAAAGTAGGCGAAGAAGATGGCTTAAAACCATGTGGTTTAGGAGCGCGTGATACACTTCGTTTTGAAGCAACACTTCCTCTTTATGGTCAAGAGTTATCAAAAGATATTACACCAATTGAAGCTGGAATTGGCTTTGCGGTAAAACCAAATAAAGAAATGGATTTCTTTGGAAAAGAAACGTTAAAGGAACAAAAAGAAAACGGTGCACCTCGTAAATTAGTCGGCATCGAAGTAATTGAACGTGGTATCCCGCGCACGCATTACCCTGTATATGTAGGCGAAGAAAAAATCGGGGAAGTTACAAGTGGTACACAATCTCCAACGTTAAAGAAAAGTATCGGTTTAGCGTTAATTGATGTGAAATATGCAGCAGTTGATACAGAAGTAGAAATTGAAATTCGTAATAAACGCGTCAAAGCAGTTGTTGTTCCAACACCATTTTACAAACGTTCAAAGTAACGGGGAGAGGGGTAGATTTCATGTTGCATCGTTATCTTCCAATGACAGAAGAAGACAAAAAAGAAATGTTACAAACGATCGGTGTTCAAACGATTGATGAGTTATTTTCTGATATTCCAGAAAGCGTTCGTTTTCAAGGGGATTTAAATATTAAACAGGCAAAATCAGAACCAGAACTTTTAAAAGAACTGTCTGAGCTTGCTAGTAAAAATGCAAACTTAAAAGACTATGCTTCCTTCTTAGGAGCAGGTGTATACGATCATTATGCACCAGTAATTGTAGATCATGTTCTGTCTCGTTCAGAATTTTATACAGCTTATACACCGTACCAACCAGAAATTTCACAAGGGGAATTACAAGCAATCTTTGAATTCCAAACAATGATTTGTGAACTAACAGGTATGGATGTAGCAAACTCTTCTATGTATGACGGAGGTACAGCGTTAGCAGAAGCGGCAATGCTAGCAGCAGGTCATACTCGTAAAAAGAAAATTCTTGTTTCTAAAGCAGTTCATCCGGAATCAAGAGCAGTTCTTGAAACATATGCAAAAGGTCAACACCTTGAGGTTGTTGAAGTTGATTATAAAGATGGTGTAACAGATTTAGACGCATTACAAAGCGAAGTAGATGATACAGTAGCTTGCGTAATCGTTCAATATCCAAACTTCTTTGGACAAGTGGAAAAACTAGCTGATATTGAGAGAATCGTTCATCAGCAAAAATCATTATTCATCGTTTCTTCTAATCCATTAGCGTTAGGAGCGTTAACACCACCTGGTAAATTTGGTGCTGATGTTGTTGTAGGCGATGCACAGCCATTTGGTATTCCAACGCAGTTTGGTGGCCCGCACTGCGGTTATTTTGCTACAACAAAAGCGTTTATGCGTAAAATTCCAGGACGCCTTGTTGGACAAACAGTGGATTCTGAAGGACAACGTGGTTTCGTATTAACGCTGCAAGCACGTGAGCAACATATTCGTCGTGATAAAGCGACGTCTAATATTTGTTCAAACCAAGCGTTAAACGCATTAGCAGCTTCTGTTGCAATGACAGCCCTTGGGAAACAAGGTGTGAAGGAAATGGCACGTCAAAACGTTTCTAAAGCACAATATGCAAAACGTCAACTTGAAGCAAAAGGCTTTACAGTAACATTTGCTGGACCGTTCTTCAATGAATTTGTTGTAGATTGCAAACGTCCAGTACAAGAAGTAAACGATGCATTATTATCCAAAAATATCATCGGTGGTTACGACCTTGGCCGTGATTATAAAGAACTTACAAATCATATGCTTGTAGCTGTAACAGAGTTACGCACAAAAGAAGAAATTGACACACTTGTAAACGAAATGGGGGCTATCCAATGAAGAACCAAGACCAAGCACTTATTTTTGAAATGAGTAGAGAAGGACGCATAGGATATAGCTTACCCCAATTAGATGTAGAAGAAGTAAAATTAGAAGATGTGTTTGAGAGCGAGTATATTCGCACGGAAGATGCAGAGCTTCCTGAAGTATCAGAACTTGATATTATGCGCCATTACACAGCGCTTTCAAATCGTAACCACGGTGTTGATTCTGGGTTTTATCCACTAGGATCTTGTACGATGAAGTACAACCCGAAAATCAATGAAAATGTAGCGCGTTTCCCTGGTCTTGCACACATTCATCCGCTTCAAGATGAAAAAACAGTGCAAGGTGCAATGGAATTAATGTATGACTTACAAGAGCATTTAATAGAAATTACAGGTATGGATAATGTAACGCTTCAGCCAGCAGCAGGAGCGCACGGTGAATGGACAGGATTAATGTTAATTCGTGCATATCACGAAGCAAACGGTGACTATAACCGTACGAAAGTAATCGTTCCTGACTCTGCTCACGGAACAAACCCAGCTTCTGCAACAGTAGCAGGATTTGAGACGATTACAGTCCAGTCTAATGAAAATGGTCTTGTTGATTTAGAAGACTTAAAGCGTGTTGTGAACGAAGAAACAGCAGCGCTTATGTTAACAAACCCAAATACACTTGGTCTATTTGAAGAGAACATTTTAGAAATGGCAGAAATCGTTCATAATGCAGGCGGTAAATTGTACTATGACGGTGCAAACTTAAATGCAGTATTAAGTCAAGCGCGCCCAGGAGATATGGGATTTGACGTTGTACATTTAAATCTTCATAAAACATTTACAGGTCCGCATGGCGGCGGTGGCCCTGGTTCTGGTCCAGTAGGTGTAAAAGCAGATTTAATTCCGTTTTTACCTAAGCCAGTTTTAGAGAAAACAGAAAGCGGCTATCACTTTAATTACGATCGTCCACAAGCAATCGGACGCGTGAAACCGTTCTATGGTAACTTTGGTATTAACGTTCGTGCGTATACGTATATTCGTTCTATGGGTCCAGATGGACTTCGTGCGGTAACAGAATATGCAGTATTAAACGCGAACTATATGATGAGAAGATTAGCTCCATTCTACGATCTTCCATTTGACAGACATTGTAAGCATGAATTTGTTTTATCTGGTCGTCGCCAAAAGAAACTTGGCGTACGTACGCTTGATATTGCAAAACGTCTGCTTGATTTCGGCTACCATCCACCAACAATTTACTTCCCATTAAATGTGGAAGAATGTATTATGATTGAGCCGACAGAAACAGAATCAAAAGAAACATTAGATGGATTTATCGATACGATGATTCAGATCGCAAAAGAGGTAGAAGAAAATCCAGAAGTGGTTCAAGAAGCGCCGCATACAACAGTAATTAAGCGCCTTGATGAAACAATGGCAGCACGTAAGCCGATTTTACGCTATCAAAAACCATCTATGGTTCAAGTTTAATAATAATTTGTAGAGAACTCGCTATATGCGAGTTCTTTTTATATAAATACAAATTGAAAAACCGACAGAAAAGTATTTTTTTAAATGGGCGAGAGGGACTAGCCATGCATAGGAGCGGTCAGGGCCTTTTTCTGCCACATGCGAAGTGAATACTTCTTTTTTCTTCGTAGCAGCGACTTATATGTTGAAAAATCAAAATAAATTTATATATTATGATCAAAAATGTTATTACTTAAAAAAGATGTTATAAAATCGCAGGTTTTATGTAAGATTGGAGAATTATCACACTTTCTCAACGTTTTTGTTGAAAAAGTTCCTTTGATAAAAGTGTGTATTTTTGTTAGAATTTTATTGGAATTAAAGTAAATGAGAAGCAGAAATGTAAATTTTTTATACATATGTGAAGAATTGAACAAGGGGATGGAAAAGATGGGCTATAAGCGTTGTAGGATGGTGTACTATTTAGAAAATGGTGATATGATTAAGGATATTAAAGAATTTTATTACCAAGATACAGAAAAAATGTTGGAGAGAGTGAAGCATCACGTATTAGATAACAAGAGTGTAACTGCAATTGATAGTAAAGGAACACTAATTCCAATCGCTTGTCATGATATTGTGAAAGTTGAGTTAGATCATTTACAGGAAAGTTAGTCTTGAGTCATAGGGGATAATTCGTTACAATAAATGAGTAATTAGAGAGGAGTTCGTTATGGGTAGTAAAAGACATTTCTATATGTTTATTGTTGCATTTTTACTTGTTGCAGCATTAACGGTATATTTAATTATTGATAGTCATTGGTATAACACAGTACATCCAGCATTTCTTATTTTTATGTATGTTGGAATTGCAATTGTAAGCTTTGGTATGAGAGATGAGATGTTAAATCGCTTTGAGAAGTGATACATATATGAAAGACCAACAGGAAATTGTTGGTCTTTTTTTATTGCCAAAAATAGAGAAGTGTGTATATACTGTATATATTAGATGTATACAGTATATACACTGTGGAGGGGAATATGAATATTATTATTTCAAACTCTTCACCAGATCCGATTTATGAACAGATTAGTAAGCAGCTTCGGCAGCTAATTTTAAATGGGAATGTAAAAGGTGGAGAGCAATTACCGTCTATCCGTAGTTTAGCGAAGGAATTACAAATTAGTGTCATTACGACGAAAAGGGCGTATGAAGAGCTTGAAAAAGAAGGGTATATAGAGACAGTCGCTGGAAAAGGGACGTATGTTTCTGTGCAAAATAATGAGCTCATACGAGAACAAAGGCTGCGATTGTTGGAAAGTAAAGCGGAAGAAGTAGTAAATGAAAGTAAACTTCTCCAGCTGTCTCTTGAAGAGTTGCAGCATATGATTGCGTTTCTATATAAGGGGGAATAAGACACATGCTAGAATTTAAAAATGTTTGTAAAGATTATCAAGGTTTTTCAGTCCGAAATGTAAATTTTAAACTGCCACGCGGATATATTATGGGGTTTATTGGACCAAATGGATCAGGAAAAAGTACGACAATTAAAATGATAATGAATTTAGTGAAACGAAATAGTGGTGAAATTCATATTTTTGGTAAGGACAATCAAAAATATGAAAAAGAAGTAAAACAAAATATCGGCTTTGTATATGACGAAAATCATTATTATGAAGATTTAACATGTGAACAAATGAAGCGTATTATTGCGCCTTTTTATAAAAAGTGGGATGAAGCACAATACCAATCATACATGGAGCGATTACAAGTTCCGAAACATAAAAAGATTAAACAGTTATCAAAAGGAATGAAAATGAAATATGCCATTGCTATGGCGTTGTCACATCATGCTGAGCTAATCATTATGGATGAACCAACAGCAGGATTAGATCCGGTTGTTCGAAGTGAGCTGCTTGATATATTGCAAGAGATAGTAATGGAAGAGGAAATATCCGTGTTATTTTCTACACACATTACAACGGATTTAGAAAGCATTGCTGATTATATTACATTTATAAATGAAGGTGAAATCGTCTTTACTGGAGAGAAAGACGAACTACTGGAGAATTACATAATCGTAAAAGGAAGCAATGACTTGTTAGACGTAGAAGGAAAAGAACTGTTTGTCGGTTTAAGAAAAAATAAATATGGGTTTGAAGGATTGGCGAAGGATAAACGGGCGGTTGCAGATTGGTTTGGTCAAGAAGTTGTGCTAGAGAAACCGACACTTGATGATATTATCGTGTATACGGCGAAGGAGAGAAAGAGAAATGCGGCTGCTTGTGTTTAAGGACTTGTATGTGCAGCGCTTTACGTGGATGATGTGCGTTCTCTTTTATTTTGCGTCGTATGGATTATATTTATATGATCAAAATGCATCTATTTTTAGTAGTCTGTTAATTACAATGGTATTTTTAAATACATCAACAATGATAGAAGAACGGAATCAAAGTGATAAGCTATTAAATAGTTTGCCGTTACTCAGAAGAGAAATTATTATGGCGAAATATGTGTCTTTCCTTTTACTTGTTGGCATAGGTGTGTTGATGCCGGGAACTGTTTTTCAATGGCTTTTTCAAGGAGTTGCTATCGATAGAATGGATGCATCTTATTTTCCATGGCATTCATTGCTGATTGCTTTTATTGTTTCCGTTGTATATGTAGCCGTTTCTTTACCCATTTATTATGGCATTAAAGTGAAAATGATGCGCTCAGTGCTATATGGAGTTGTTATGTTTCTATTTTTTCGTGCTAGTACATGGCTAAATGGAGAAGTAGGAAAAGAAGATGGTGTATTTCAAGTTTATTTTTCGGAATATTCGTTCGAATTATCATTTTTGATAAGCGTTCTTATTTTATTTGCTATCTATATCTTATCCATAATGTTTACGATAAAAATACACGAAAAACAAGATGTATAAGGAGGAGGTTGCTATGCAACAATTAGTTTGGAAAGATTTTATGTTACAAAGAAAAATGATCATTTTTTATTTTGTCTATTCTCTTTTTCTTTCGACTATAGATATCAATAACAAAGCTTTTGTGACAATCGCATGTATAATTGTACCAGTGCTTGGAACAATCGTGTCTATAAATCAAGAAGAAAAAAATAATAGTAACAAAGTAGTAAGCAGTTTACCTGTTAGCCGAAAAAATGTAGTCTTGTCTAAATATATTTTTTCACATTGTTTAATTGTGCTAGGCATACTTATGGCATTGATAATAGGGATATTACAAATTCAATATGGAAAAAAAGAAGTCAGTACTGTAATAGTATGGGGAGATATAGTAGGCGGAATGGTTGAAGGGATTTTATTTATTAGTATTGTATTACCTGTCAGTTTGGGTATTGGGAATAAAATAGGAACACAAGTTGCAGTTTTTATAGGTATAATGTTTACTATGATACAGGGCGCGGTTATTTCCGCCTTTTGGACAGATTCAATGAATGGATGGGCTACCCATTTTACAGCTAATGCAATTGTTTTAGTTGGAGCGATTGCTTTAAATGTTGCATCATTATTTCTCACCATACATTTATATGAAAAGCGTGATTTATAAAAAGAAGGTGTCTCATTACGAGACACCTTCTTCAATGCACCAAACTATGCATAACAATTTTATAAACCGACACCATACTCGGCGAGTAAACAGGCACGTTATACGTATGTAGTAAGAAACTAAAAAACACAACAAACATAATAAAGACGAAGAATAGCAGTAAAATCTGCTTATGTGCAGAAGTTTGCATATAATCAGCTCCTTTTTTGTAGTATGCCCAAAGGAGGAAATGATATGAAAAAAAGACAGTTACTTCTTGTCTGAAGAACTGTCTTTTGAAAAGAGCTTTTTCCAAAGTTTTGTAGTGAACCAAATGATAATAATCCCAATAGAGGCGATAATGGACCACATAACAGAAGTGACCTCAAGAGCCATGTTAGGCAGAAACATGAGAAGTGCAAATGCTTTATGAAATAATTATTCTGCAATATGGAATATATATGAATCCATTTTCATTTTTCGACATATTAGATTGCGGCTATGCAGAAGAGCCTACACGTATTGTCTACTTTTGTTTTCAAACCTTGCACGTGGCAGGAAAAGGCCCTGACCGCTCCTATGCATCGCCAGTCCATCTCGCCCATTTAAAAAATGATTTTTTGTCGGTTTTTCATAAAGTAACTGAGTAGTTACCTTGCATTCACCTCGTTAATTCATTAATTTTAAACCAACTGCACCGCATAAGATACAACTTAAAAAGACAAGACGGCGCCAATCAGCGGATTCGCGGAAAATGAGAATGCCAAGTAGTGCACTTCCGGCAGTTCCGATTCCTGTCCAAATTGCGTAAGCCGTTCCCATTGGCAATGTATCCATTGCGAGAGATAAGAAGAAGAAACTTACACCGAAGTTGGCAATTAACATCAGTTTTGGTGTCCAGCCTTTTTTTTCATTGGCTATCTTCATAAAGATAACACCGGTAACTTCACAAATACCAGCAATAATTAAATATACCCAGGCCATGTTATGCGGCCTCCTTCTGTTTTTGTTCACCTGTTACTCGTTTTAAACCAATAACACCTACGAAAATTAATCCGATAAATAAGATTTTTACCATTGAAAATGGTTCGCCGAAAATAAAAATTTCTGTTAGGACAATACCTCCAGCTCCAATTCCTGTGAACACAGCATATACAGTTCCGACAGGGAGCTTTGCGTAAGCTTTGAATAAAAGGAAAAAGCTTATGGCAATTGTAAGTGCCACACCAACCCATTCTAGTGGTATTGTGGCATGTTTTAAACCAATTACCCAAACGATTTCAATGAGTCCTGCGATAACAACATAAATCCATTCCATCTCATTCATTCTCCTTCCTATCAGTCGTTAGGTTTAGGGCAAGAAAATGACGTATTGCATGTGCAATCCGTCAGCTTGATAATCCTCGCCAAAATACTTTCCAAGATGCGTATAATCGATTTTCAAATGGTTGTATTCCAGCAAATAAAAATTCAACCATTAATCCGTCCATTAAACATAAATAAGCTGCAACAGCTTCTGATACTTCAATGTTACAAAATTCTTTCTTGTCTTGTGCCTGTTCAAAAATAGGTACTAAAAGCTGTCCGATGCTTTCGATGTATGCATTTGCTTTTTCCATAATTTGCTCACGGAAGGCAAATGGTGGAAAAAACGAAGTGCGTAACCAAAACATTGCTTCAATACTTTCTTGAAAGCGATGGCCATAATTTTTAAGAAGATGAAATAAAAAGTCTTCAAAGGGAGTTTCTTCTGACTTCTTCACATACTGTTTAAAGAATGCAAGATCCTTTTGTAAAGATTCTTCTAAGCAAATAAAATAGAGCTCTTCTTTTCCTTTAAAGTGTGCATATATTGACGGCTTCTTAATACCAACCTCTCCGGCAATATTTGCGAGTGAAGTTCCTTCATAGCCATAGCGTGCAAAGTGTGAAAGTGCTACAGATTTAATACGGTTTGCTGTCATGCTCATCCCCTACCTACCGTTCGTTAGTTAAAGTATAGGATAGAAGAAGGATATAGTCAAGAAGGGCAATGATATGAACTATAGGAAATCCATTTTAATTTTTCGACATATAGATTGCAACTATGCAGAAACAAAAGGAGCCTGCACTTATTGTCTACTTTTGTTTTCAAACCTTGCACGTGGCAGGAAAAGGCCCTGACCGCTCCTATGCATCGCCAGTCCCTCTCGCCCATTTAAAAAAATTCTTTTCTATCGGTTTTTCATAAAGTAACTGAGTAGTTACTTTGGATTTATACAAAAAAAGCTCCAGTAATAGGAGCTTTTACACTGTTCCTCGTTCAATGAGACGAAACGGTAACTCTTCAGAAGTCCCTGTAATTTGTTCTTGTTGTACTTGTTCATAAAATAGTGAAAAAGCACGATTTCCCATTGCTAATCCTGGGTTTTCAATCGTTGTTATCTCTAACGCTTCAGAAATAGGGTGGTTATCAAATCCTAAAATCGCTAAATCTTCTGGTACTCGCAGTCCTTGTTTTCTCGCTTCTGTTAATAATCCCGAAGCAACTTGATCGCTTGCAGCAAAAAGAGCGGTAGGACGATTTTTCATCGTTAGTATGCTGTGAATGACATTGGCGCCATCTTGAATATTGTAGCATTGATAAAACTGCCAGTCAGTTTGTGAGTGTTTACCTGCTGCACGAAGAGTATCAAAGAACGCTTGCTCACGCTGCTTTGTACTCACGCTTTTTTTGCGTGCTAAACAAAATCCAATCCGTTCGTGTCCGTTTTGTAATAAATATTCTGTTCCAATCCGAAAGCCGTCATAGTGATTCACATAGACAGACGATATAAGAGGATGCTGCAGTTTTTCACACGAAATGATAGGAGCAAATTTTGCATAAGGTTCAATGGCTTCCCATGAGCTCGTTCGGGAACAAATAATCATGCCATCAAATTGTTTCATTTTCATCATTTCAAGGACACGCATTTCCTCAATGCTGTCGTAGTTTGTTTGACAGAGATTAATGCGGTACCCAGCTTCAAGTGCTTTCGTTCCAATCCCTTCAATGATTGTACTAAAGTATGGCAGATTAATAAAAGGAAGCATGACACCAATTGTATTTGTTTTTCCTTTTAGAAGATGAACGGCATTTACATTTTTGGCGTAATTCAATTCTTCAACAGTTTCTAGCACGCGTTCTCGTTTTTCTTCACTGACATATGGATGTTCATTTAAGACACGTGAAACAGTCGTAACGGAGACTCCAGCCGTTTTCGCGATTTGTTTTATATTTACCATATGTATCACCTCTATTTCTATTATACAAGAAAAGAAGAAAAGAAATAGAGGTGAAACTCTTGACATGAAAAGCGTTTCATAATCTATCTTGTTACTAACGCTTTTTCTATTCGCGTAACGATTAAATTCGGCGTGAGAATAGGGAAGCGTTTTTGTCAAATTGTGTGAGATAAACGAGGAAAGTTTTCAAAGGTAGAGCGGTAGGAAAGGGAGAATATGAACATAACATACGAAAGCCTGAAAAGAGAATGTTGAGAAAGGGCGGATACAAGTTGAAAAAACGAATGATATGTTTCGTATTTTCTAGTATGGTGTTAAGTGCATGTTCTTTTCAGCAAACTATGGTCGAAGAAAAAAAGTTTGCAGCAGATTTAGCGGCAAGTGAAGATATGATGACTGATCCAATGCCTGTACAGTCTGTAAAAAACGTTCTTCCTTTTTCTTTTTACACACCTTCATTTTTACCGTATGAATCAACAAATAATCCAAAAGCAGTAGTCCGAAAAATGGGAGAAAAGCGGATTGCTCTTGATATTAAATATGAACGGCAAGAAAAAGGCACGCGAGATTATATTGAATTAACAGCTGCAAACTTTTCGTATAATTTTCCTTTTATCGTAGAACAAAATCGTTTTCAGGAGAAAGTAAAGCTTACAAATGGTATAACAGCCTATTTTAAAAATAGTAATGAAGAAATGGACGGAGAAGATATGGCAACGCTCACATGGAAAGAAAAGAATGTGGAGTATCAGTTGCTTTATCGAAATGTTCGTGATCAAAATAGTGAAGATGTCAAACAAAATTTAGTATATGTTGCTAGTAAAATGCAATAGCTAGCTTGTGCGTAGGACAAGCTAGCTAATTATTATGAGTTTTTCTTTTTTACTTTACCAGACCAAGTTTTAAAGCCGCCTTGTAATTGATAAAATTCTTTATAGCCGTGTTTCTTTAAGAATTGTGCTGCGCGGCCTGTTCTGAAACCGTTTTGGCAGTACATATAAATCGGTTGATCAGTACGAAGTTCTTTGTAACGAAGACGTATTTGTGAAATCGGAATATTGCGCGCTCCTAAAATGTGTCCAGCATTATATTCGTCCGCTTCACGAATATCGATAAGCTGTGCCTTACGGTAACCAGCGCGAAATTCTTCTTCTGAAAGTGTTTTAATTAATTTTTTCTGATAGAAATACATCCATACAGAATAGCCGATGAATCCTGCAGTTATGGCTAGTAAAATAATAACATTTGTTGACACGATTATATCGCTCCCTTTTTCTTATCCTACTCTCCATATTATAATGCCCATATGTATTTATGCAACAAGTTCATTTTACATTAGAAGAAATTTCGTATTCTTTCACAAATTTTATCGAATTTGATAGACTAGAGAATGTGAAAAAAATTAGTTATATGAGGTGTGGGATGGAAAAGGAAAAATGGTGTTATATAAATTCCGGTAAATGCTCTCCGGCGTTTAATATGGCGTTAGATGAATGTTTGTTAAATTGGCAAAGTGAAAAGAAAATGCCACCAACCATTCGTTTTTATGAATGGGAAGTTCCGACGTTAACAGTCGGTTATTTTCAGCGTGTTTCAAAAGAAATTGATATGGATGCAGTACATAGTAATGGTTTTGGTTTTGTACGTCGTCAAACAGGTGGACGAGGCGTTCTTCATGATAAAGAATTAACGTATAGTGTCATTGTGTCTGAAGAACATCCAAACATGCCAAAAACAGTGACAGAAGCATATCGCGTTATATCACAAGGGTTGCTAGATGGATTTAAAGCATTAGGTTTAGAAGCTTATTTCGCAGTACCAAAAACAGCTGAGGAGCGCGATAATTTGAAAAATCCACGTTCAGCAGTTTGTTTTGATGCTCCGTCATGGTATGAAATTGTTGTCGAAGGGCGCAAAATTGCTGGAAGTGCACAAACTAGGCAAAAAGGCGTTATTTTACAGCACGGTTCCATTCCGTTAGAAATCGACTTAGATATGCTATATGATTTGTTCCTGTTTCCAAATGAACGTGTGAAAGAACGTATGAAAAAAATGTTCTCTTCAAAAGCAATTGCAATTAATGAATTAACGGATCGTACTTTTACTATTCAGCAACTTATCGATGCATTCCATGTTGGATTTGAAAAAGGATTAAATGCAGAACTTGTACCGTATGAATTAACAGAAGAACAACTTCATGAAGTGCAAACATTAGCAAAAGAAAAGTATGAAAGCGATGAATGGAATTACAAGAAATAAGGAGATGGATAGCCATCTCCTTTTTTTATATGAGTGAGAGCTTTCCTAGCAGGGGAAAGCTTTGTAATTTATAATAGGTTCAATACTTTTTCTACTTTAATGCCTTTTTGCTTTAATGAACGCAAACGGTTTACAACATCCATAATTTCTGCATCGAATGCTACTGATATACCTTGTTTTTGTAACTCATTTTTTAAGTTCTCGATAGAATCATCAACGTCCATCCCAAGTTCGTAATCTTGACATACATCTATAGCTTGTTTTACAAGACGAACATATTTTTCCTGTAATTCAGAATTTTGTTGATTTGTCACAGGTTGTTTAACTGAAGGTGTTGGCTTTGCTGGAGTTGATACAGTAGCCTCTTTTTGTACTGTAGTTGGTGCCACTACTTCTTTTTGTACAGGTTTTGGTGTAGTTTTAACTACAGGTTCTGGACGCACTGGCTTTGGAATCGGTGCTTGTGTAGGTGCGACATTGTCAACTGGTTTTGTTACAGGCGTCACTTCTTTTGAAGTTTCAACAATTGTTTCTTTCTTCGGAGTTGGCGTTTCGACAACGGATAATGTATTGTCTTCTAATTCTGCAATTTCTTCTTTTGTTTCTTTACTCCACATCACGCGTTCAATTTGCAGTGAAACATTGTTTTTATTCATGGCGCTTAAAGTCACTTTCCCAACTTCAGCATTGCCAGTAAAATCGACAATTTTATAAATAACGCTCTTGTTCCAATCTACTTTTCCGCTCAAAAATAATTCTTCGTTACATTTTGGCGTTAAGCCCTCGATTTTAATTTCTGCGTTTACACCGTTTTCACTATATACCATAATTAGCGAAGCATTTACATCTTCATCTGCTAACATTAGTTCACGTACCATTTTGCCGGTGCGTACTTGCGTTTTCTTCTTAAGTGACATCAAATTTCCCCTCTCAAAAATTCAGTAATAATAAAAAAATCGTATAACGAAAAATAATTGCTCACGAAGAAATATGATACCGATAATAAAAGCATCACGTCAACAATTTACTTTAATTATTTTGCATTTTTCTTTTTTTGTTTATGAAATTTTTTAATTTGTAAAATTAGACAGAAGAAAAACAGCCTGTAAAATAGGCTGTTAAAATCTTGAAGTTTTATATAGAAATTTGTACGAAATGTAAAAGAAAAGGGCTAATAGGGCACCTTGCCAAATCGGTAAGTTGTAGGACAGATAGCTTTGTTTTTTAAAATGAATATTAAAAAATACAGATGAACAAAATGGAATCGAAAAAGCTAAACCAAATGTAATTCTTTGCTTCAGATTCATTGCTTGGTTAAATGAATCACGTTTTAACAAATATAAAATAACAAAAATGCCGCCAGTAATCATAATGATTGATAACAAAGTTCCGGGAATACTAAATGGTACACTAGAAATGTGATTTTCTTTTTTTGAAAAAGAAAACCCAAGTGCAGCTACTGTATCTATACCAAACTGGATAGCAAGCAGTAAACTAATCATGAAACCGTAAAAGGAAAACTTTTCCAACATTGTTTGGCTAGGTAATACACTAACTAATTCATCACAATAACTTTGCAGGTCATTTCCAAATACATCGTAAGCATTTTTTCCATCTTCTTGTGCCTCAAGAAGATGATCTAAAATTTCTAATAATAGCTCTTCTACTTGCCGCTCTGGAACGTCAGCTAATCGAAGATAGACAAGCATATCCCCATAAGCTGCTTCATTTTTGTCTGTTAATAAATCACGCTTTTTATTATTGAGTTCAACCATGTCTTTCGCCTTCATCCGTTTCACTCTCCCTTTAATAAATCATTTACTGTGGTTGATACCATATCCCAGCTCTTTTTAAATTCCTCCAGCTGTTCAAATCCTTTTTTTGTAACGTGATAATATTTACGCTTCGGTCCAAGGTTGGAGGCTTTCAATGTCCCTTCAATGAGCTTTTCTTTTTGCATTCGTAACAATAGGGGATAGATACTCCCTTCACTTACGAATGTAAAGCCGTGTTGATGTAATTTTGTACTGAGTTCGTATCCATACACTTCTTCGTGTGAAATGATATATAAAATACACCCTTCTAGCACACCTTTTAACATTTGACTGTGCATTATGTGAGCACCTCCGGGTAACTTGCTGTACAAGATAGTTGTAATTTGGATTATAGCATTCAGTAACTTGCAAGGCAAGTTACTGAAGCGGGTACCAAGCAAAAAAAGTAATCCAGCAGCGCTATCCAAACACAAAGCTCGATACGGAATTGAAAAATATGTTAATCCAAAAGAGGAGGAAATGAGATTAGGAGAAACAATTAGAAATGACATTTGTTAATATTTGTAACTATTCAGCTATACCTTTTAGGAATTTAGAAAAGGGTATGATTCTAGTGCAGATGTGTCTCTCTATTGCTTGTAAATTCATTTTTTTGCATATAGACTGCTGTCATGCAAACAGGGCAGGGGCCTGCACGTATTGGCTACTTTTGTTTTCAAACCTTGCACGTGACAGGAAAAGGCCTTGACCCCTCCTATGCATGGCTAGTCCTTCTCGCCCAATTAAAAAAATGCTTTTCTGCCTTTTTTCATAAAGTGATTGAGTAGTTACCAATATTTCACACAAAACAACTCACATATATAACGTGGGTTGTTTTGTGTGTTGCGGAAAAAGGGGTTGTTTATCCCCTTGTCACAATATCCTTTCTGTTGTATCATTTTATTGATTGCTTAGTGCGGAATTTATAAACTGAATTGGATGGAGGAAAACGATGCCTACTCCTAGTATGGAAGATTATATCGAACAAATTTATTTGCTAATTGAAGAAAAGGGATATGCCCGTGTGTCTGATATTGCGGAAGCGCTTAGTGTACATCCATCCTCTGTAACAAAAATGGTACAAAAGCTTGATAAAGATGAATATCTAATTTATGAAAAATATAGAGGGCTTGTATTAACAACAAAAGGGAAAAAGATTGGTAAGCGCCTTGTTTATCGTCATGAATTGTTAGAACAGTTTATGCGTATTATCGGTGTAGATGAAAGTAAGATTTATAATGATGTAGAAGGAATTGAGCATCATTTAAGCTGGGAAGCTATCGATCGTATTGGCGATTTAGTGCAGTATTTTGAGCAAGATGAGCAACGCATTGAGAAGCTTCGTAGTGTGCAAAAGGCAAATGAAGAACAAGCGCAGTAATTGAACATATAATAAAAAAGAAAGACCACACTTCTTAAAAAGAAGCGCGGTCTTTCTTTTTACCTTTTTTACCTTCAATGACTGTTAAATGAGATTGCTTTCTTTTTCGTTTTAGGAAGGAAGTATTTTCTTTCTTTCCTTTCGTATCGGAAGCATTTTTCTTTAACAGATTGTTACTTAGGGGTGTTACATTTTGTTTTCCATATTTTCGGTTAGATTGTTTCGCAGCACGTTTGTAGGAAGATTGTGAGTTATTAGCTGAACTGCTCGAACTTGTAAGCATTTTATAAAGTAAATAAAAGACTCCAACAACAACGAGCATAATCATAATGTTTTTTACAACTCCCATTGGGTCTTCAATTGTGAATGATACAAGGTTAAATATTGCCAATCCGACAATTACAACAAATAGAGCGAACATAAAAGAGCGACCGTTCATAAGGAACACCTCCTAAAATGAAAGATATTTTAATTAGTTTATTAACGAAAGGTTACGGAATTGAATAACATTACGAAAAAGTTATTGCTGTTTTCTTTCTAAACGCAGTAGTTCTTCAAATGATGCAATGGCTACTTCAACTTGATCATCTGTTGGTTCTTTCGTTGTTAACAGCTGAAGCCATAAGCCAGGATATCCTAATGCGCGGAGCACTGGAACACCTCGTAAGCTGTTTGTAAATTGCAACACTTCAAATGAAATACCTAGCACTACAGGAATGAGCAAAATACGATTTAAAACGCGAATCCAAAGAGGATCGGTTGGAACGAGAAAATATACAAACATTCCGATAATAACAGTAAATAAAATAAAGCTGCTGCCGCACCGATAATGGAGACGAGTTTGTTTTTGCACGTTTTTTACTGTCAATGGAAGATTGTTCTCATGGGCATTAATTACTTTATGTTCTGCTCCGTGATATTGAAATACACGTTTAATAAGTGGAGTCAATGAAACAAAATAAATGTAACTAAGCAACAACATAAGTTTAATAATACTCTCAACAATGATTTGCCCTGCATGAGATGGAAAAACAGGTCTTGTTAGTTCTGCTAAAAGTGCAGGAGCTGCCGTGAAAATCACTTTTCCGAAGATAAAGGATAAAACACCGACTGCTGCAACGCTAAGTATCATCGTTAACTTTGACTGTTCTTCTTTTTTCTGTGCGAATTGTGCATCCTCTGAAGGATCTACATCAAAGCGTTCTGAAGCAAAATTTAAATGCTTTGCTCCGTTTGCACTTGCATCAATAATTGCTGCAATTCCGCGTAGAAATGGAATTTTTTTAAACATAGATGATACTTTATTACGAACGCGAGGTAATCGATAAAATTCGATAGACTTATCTTTACGACGAATTGCTGTAACAGTATATTCTCTACCGCCAAACATAACTCCTTCTACTACCGCTTGACCGCCGTAGATTTGTTTTGTCTTCTCTGTCATGTCAACACCAACCTGTATTTGTTTCTCTCTTCTCAGAAAAGAGGTAGCGACTCTAGGTAATGTCATTATATTGTGGTGACATCACTACAGTTTCCTTTATTTTATCGACAAAAGTACATTTCTGACAAGGAAAATCAACAGGTTAGGCTGACATTTTCTATTCTTTTTATAGACAAATTTCGCAGTATTTAAACATGCTTTAAATAAGTTTCGGACATACTAGTAGGCGGAGGTGTGGATGTGAAACAAGAACAAACTGTTACGAAAAAAATTGTCCAAATAGGTGTGTTTGGAGGCTTATTTTGGGGAGCTGTTTGGTACTTTCTTTATATTTTTTCTTTTACTGCCGCGGGACCTAATTATTTGTTGCTCCCATTTGCGCTTGGAGATTGGAAAGAAGGGGCATGGGGAAATATAGCTGGTATTATATGTATGGGGATACTTTCAATTCTTTTGGCGTTTATATATAAAGCAGCTTTGGGTAAGTTTGAAGGTTTAATTCCAGGTATTATATATGGGCTTTTGTGGTGGGGATTACTATTCTTTGCAATTCCACCTGTTGCGCCAGTTATAAAAAGCATGATGGAAATGCCTAAGGAAACGATTGTAACGACGGCATGTATTTTTATTTTATATGGGGTTTTTATTGCGTACTCCGTCTCATTCGAGGTGAATAACAATATTAGTACAAGGGGCGGGGAAAAGACAAACTATTCAAATAAGTGAGGGGTGTGATAGAATGTTATATACAAGTCCAATTTGACCTTTGGGCACAAAAGTTGCCGCCATGCTAAACAAAAAGTAACGAGCTACTCGCTTTCTCTTTTGTTTGAACAACGCATGTGGCAGAAAAAGGCCCTAACCGCTTCTATGCATGGCTAGACGCTCTCGCCCATCTAAAAAGAAAAGGGTTTTATGTCATTTTAAAATTTGGATTTATATATACATTTTTATTAAGGAGTTAGATATATGGAGAAGTTGCTCCTCGTTAACGGTCCTAATTTAAACCGTCTCGGTGTGCGAGAGGTTAATGTATATGGTACGGGGACGTTAGCGTCATTAGAAACAGATATGAAGCAACAAGCAGGAAATTTGGGAGTGGAGCTAGAGTGTTTCCAATCTAATCATGAAGGTGCCATTATTGATATCATTCATGAGGCCGAGGATACATATAAAGGAATTATTCTAAACCCAGGAGCATTTACGCATTATAGCTATGCAATTCGTGATGCAATTGCGAGTGTTTCGATTCCTGTTATTGAGGTACATATTTCAAATATTCACCAGCGCGAATCGTTTCGCCACGTATCTGTTACAGCGCCGGTCACAGCGGGGCAAATTGTAGGATTCGGTTTGTATGGCTATCATTTAGCGTTACTTGCATTAGCGGAGAAAATTCGGGAGGCGTAATTCATGGAGAAACTTACGAAATTAAGAAATGCATTTGGAGAAGCGGGTATTGATGGTATTTTATTAACGAATCAACATAGCCGTAGATATATGACAAACTTTACAGGAACAGCGGGCGTTGTATTAATTTCAAACGAACGCGCTTTATTTATTACAGATTTCCGTTACGTTGAACAAGCGCAAAAACAAACGGTTGGTTATGAAATCGTACAGCATGCAGGTACGATTCTTGAAGAAGTTGCCAAACAAGTAAAAGACTTAGGAATCCAAAAGCTTGGCTTTGAGCAAGATACTCTTACATATAGCTCTTATACGGCATATAGAGGAGAAGTTGATGCAGAATTTGTTGCAACTTCTGGTATTGTAGAAAAGTTACGCTTGATTAAGACTGATTCAGAGATTAAGATATTAAAGGAAGCTGCACAGATTGCAGATGCTGCCTTTGAGCATATTCTATCATTTATTCGCCCGGGAGTATCTGAGATTGAAGTGTCAAATGAACTTGAATTTTTCATGAGAAAGCAAGGAGCAACCTCTTCTTCGTTTGATATTATCGTTGCTTCAGGACTGCGTTCAGCATTGCCGCACGGCGTGGCATCTGAAAAGTTGATAGAAAAGGGAGATTTTGTTACATTAGACTTCGGTGCTTACTATAAAGGATATTGTTCTGATATTACTCGTACAATTGCAGTAGGTGAGCCGTCTGATAAATTAAAGGAAATTTATAATATCGTACTAGAAGCACAATTACGTGGTGTAAACGGTATTAAAGCTGGTTTAACTGGTCGCGTGGCAGATGCATTAACACGTGACTACATAACTGAAAAAGGATATGGTGAATATTTCGGACATTCTACAGGTCATGGAATTGGTCTTGAAATCCATGAAGCACCAGGCTTAGCATTCCGCTCTGAAACGGTACTTGAGCCAGGAATGGCAGTCACTGTAGAACCGGGAATTTATATTCCAAATGTAGGCGGAGTTCGCATTGAAGATGATATTATAGTAACGGCTGAAGGTAATGAAGTGTTAACTAAATCTCCAAAAGAACTTATTATTTTGTAATACACAGGAGGATTTTTTGCATGATTTCAGTAAATGATTTTCGTACAGGATTAACAATTGCGGTGGACAACAGCCTATGGCAGGTTATCGATTTCCAACACGTAAAACCAGGTAAAGGTGCAGCGTTTGTTCGCTCTAAATTACGTAACCTTCGCACAGGTTCTGTTCAAGAAAAAACATTCCGTGCTGGTGAAAAAGTAGAAAAAGCGCATATCGAAAACCGTCGTATGCAATATTTATATGCAAGCGGTGATGCTCATGTATTCATGGATAACGGAACATACGAGCAAATCGAACTTGCTGATAAGCAAATCGAACATGAATTAAAATTCTTGAAAGAAAACATGGAAGTATCAATCATGACATATCAAGGCGAAGTACTTGGTGTAGAACTTCCAAACACTGTTGAGTTAAAAGTTGTTGAGACTGAGCCAGGCATTAAAGGCGATACAGCTTCTAACGTAACAAAACCAGCTACATTAGAAACTGGTCTAGTTGTACAAGTACCGATTTTCATTAATGAAGGTGAAATGCTTATTATTAACACGGGAGAATCAAAATACGTTTCTCGTGCGTAATGAAAAGAACACTCATGGAATTGATAATCCACGAGTGTTTTTTTATGTAAAATAAGGTAGGTAATAAATGACAGTAATAATAAAGCTAATAGTAAGTAGCAGAAGAGTCCCTGTCATATAGGGATTCATTCGGATTTGAAAAGGTGTTATTTCTCCGCTGTTAACCCCCGACAAATTTTTTGTAATGGTACGATCTATATTCGCGTTTCGGTTCATATTTAAAAGAAAAAGCCATGTGAGTCCGAAAATGGCCAAACTTCCTAAAAAGAAACTTTCCATAAATGTCCAATTAACAAATTTGGCAAATAAGAAAATAATAGCTACTTCTATAATGATTGTAATTGTTATTTTCAGAATTTTCATATATTCCTCCTTTTATTTCAATATACCATATTTTGCGAATAGTAACTTATGTTTATTTGATAATTTAAAAAATTCTTTTTAACTTCTGAAATAGACAACCTGTGCATATGGTTGTACAAATGTACTCTTTTATCTTGTTTGAACGGGATATATGTGTGCTGTTAGGACGGTGTAAGGATAACGAGAGAAGGTGAGAGGATGAAACAGTGGCTAGCGGCACTTGAAACGTCTGTGCTTGTAATGGCGCTTCTTAGGATCTTCTCGGGAAGCATAGAAATTTTTGCCGCTTTGCTTATGTTGTATTTCAATGATGCAAAAAAAGCGTTGTTTGTAAATGGCATGCTAGCATTTGTTGGCCCAACTGTTTTAATTGTAACGATGTCAATTGGAATTGCGAGCGTTACGAGTGAAATTTCTTATTTGAAATTATTTTTTTTGGCGCTTGGAATTGGCTGTATTTTTATTGCGGTACTGAAATAGCGATGTGATGGGGAGAGAGCTATGAAAGAAGTATTAGAGATGTTGCCAAAGCAAATTGCACATTTTATACGTGACTATAAAGAATGTGACGGATTGGAAGAAATTCGGATTCGGATTGGAAGACCGCTTGAATGTATTGCGCGCGGGGAAGCACATTTTTATAACTATATTGTGACGAGAGAGGACGCAGCGTATTTGCTGAATAAGCTGAGTCAATATTCACTTTATACGATGGAAGAAGAATTAAAGCGAGGGTATGTTACATTGCGCGGAGGGCATCGCGTTGGTTTAGCGGGCAAAGTCATTATGGAAAAGAGCGCAGTGAAAATGATTCGAGATGTGGCGTCATTTAATGTTCGAATTGCTCGGCAAAAAAAAGGGATTGCTGAGCCGCTTATACCCTATTTATATGAGAAGCATTGGCTCAATACAATGATTATCGGCCCGCCGCAAACAGGTAAAACAACATTACTGCGTGATGTAGCGCGCCTCATGAGTGCAGGTGTTCCAAGGCAACATATTCCCTCTTGTAAAGTTGGTATTGTAGATGAAAGGTCAGAAATTGCGGGGTGCGTGAAAGGTGTACCGCAATATGAGTTTGGAACAAGAATGGATGTGCTAGATGCATGTCCAAAAGCAGAAGGTATGATGATGATGATTCGTTCAATGAGTCCCGATATATTAATTGTTGACGAAATCGGCCGGCCAGAAGATAGCGAAGCAATTATGGAAGCTGTTCATGCTGGTGTTCAATTGTTTACTAGTGTGCATGGAAAAGAACATGAAGATATACTGAAACGACCTTCGTTAAGGGAAATTATAGAACTGGGCGTTTTTGAACGCTTTATTGAGCTTTCTAAAATAAAAGGACCAGGAACGATTATGAATGTGAAGGATGGCAGTGGAAAACCGATTCGCCGCGGAGAGAAGGTGCTGAGCGGATGATTAAATTTTTTGGTGCTGCACTTATTGTGGCCGTATCAACATTTTTTGGTTTTTCATATGCGAAAAAATATAGTGAGCGTCCTCGCCAACTACGGTTGTTAAAGGCAGCCCTTCAATCACTTGAGGCGGAAATTATGTATGGACATACCCCATTGTCAGAGGCAGCTGCACGTCTTGTAAAACAAATGCCAAAGCCTTTGAACTGGTTATTTCATAGTTTTCATGAACGATTAGAAAGGGGAGAGCAAACGGTTCGGGAAGCATGGATGGATAGTTTACAAGAAAACTGGAAACTTACAGCATTGAAGCAAACAGAATATGAGATTCTACAGCAATTTGGAGAAACGCTAGGACAACATGATCGTGAGTCGCAGCAAAAGCATATTCGCTTATGTATTACTCACTTAGAGAGAGAAGAAGGAGAAGCAAAGGAAATGCAAATTCAGTACGAAAAGATGATGAAAAGTTTAGGAGTATTAACAGGATTACTTATCGTGATTTTACTGTTGTAAGGGGGAAAGGTGATGTCGATTGACGTTGGATTAATCTTTCAAATTGCAGGAATTGGTATTATATTAGCTTTCATTCATACTGTGCTGAAAGAACTAAAGCGAGAAGATATTGCCAACTGGGTGATTCTCGTTGGATTTGTCGTAATTTTATTCCAAGTTGCCTTTTTAATTAACAATTTGTTTGACAAGATTAAAAGCGTCTTTCTTTTTCAGTAAAGGGGGCGATTCGAATCGAAATATTACAAATTGTAGGGCTTGGACTTGTAGCGACTTTTTTGGCTGCAGTATTGAATCAGCATAAATCGAGTGTAACTTCATTGTTTATTGTATTTGTTAGTAGCGTTATGTTTTTACTTGTAATTGATCAAATTCATTCTATTTTAACAATGATTGAGCGTATTGCAAATGAAGCGAAAGTGAGCAATGTGTACGTGGAAACGCTACTGAAAATTATTGGAATTGCTTATATTGCAGAATTCGGTGCACAAATTACAAAAGATGCTGGGCAAGGTGCGATTGCTTCAAAAATTGAATTAGCAGGGAAAATTTTAATTTTAGTAATGGCGATTCCAATATTAACGGTTGTAATCGAAACGATTCTTGGTTTTTTACCAACCGGATAAAGGAGGATGAATTGTGCGCCCGTTTGGAATGAAGCTTTTGTTTGCTTTTTTCCTCTTTTTTTCTTTTCCAATTCTCGTACAAGCTTCTCCCCCAGGACATAATGTTGTAGATGAACAACTAGGAAAGCTTGGGATAGAGGATGTAAAGAAATATTGGGATGACCTTGTTGCGAAGTACGGTGGATATTTACCAGAAAGTCAAAAGGGAAGTTTTATGGAGTTTGTTAAAGGGGAAAAAGAGTTTTCAATTAAAGAGTGGATGATTGGATTACTAAAGTATTTATTTCATGAATTAGTAGCTAACGGAAAGCTCCTTGGGACACTCATTATGCTTACTATTTTTAGCGCACTTTTGCAGTCGCTTCAATCTGCTTTTGCGAAAAGTAGCGTGGGGAAAATAGCGGATGCTGTTGTCTATATGGTACTTATCGTCTTTGCTTTAAACAGTTTCTACGTTGTTATGACGTATACAAGAGACACTATTCAAACAATGATCGATTTCATTTTAGCACTCCTCCCTATTTTATTAGCGCTCATTGCGACAGGTGGCGGTGTTGTATCTGTTTCCTTCTTCCATCCAATTATTGTTTTTTTAATGAATACGAGCGGGATGCTTATGAATTATATTGTTTTACCGCTTCTTCTCCTTGCTACAATTTTAAGTATTGTCAGTACAATGAGCGATCAATATAAAGTTACAAAATTGTCCAAGCTGCTGCAAAATGTTAGCGTTAGCATCATTGGGATTTTTTTAACAATCTTTCTTGGTGTGCTCTCTGTACAAGGAACGACAACGGCAGTAGCGGATGGAATTGCGGTGAAAACAGCAAAGTTTGTAACAGGAAACTTTATCCCAGTTGTCGGCCGAATGTTTACTGAAGCAGCAGACACTGTACTTAGTGCATCGGCTCTATTGAAAAATACAGTGGGGATTGTTGGGGTTGTCATTTTATTACTTATCGTTGCCTTTCCTGCTATTCAAATTTTCTGCATTGCATTCATTTATAAATTTGCGGCAGCAGTGCTGCAACCAGTCGGTGGAGGAGCAATTATTCAATGTCTGGATATTATCGGAAGAAGTATTATATACGTGTTTGCTTGTTTGGCTATTGTATCATTTATGTTTTTTCTAAGTATCACAATTGTTATCGCAGCTGGAAACATTACGTTAATGATGCGTTAGGAGTTGAGACGGTTGCAATTTGTTGTGGAGTGGATTCGAAATATTATTGTGTTTCTCTTATTAGCAACGATGCTTCATATGTTACTTCCTAATTCGAATTTTCAAAAATATGTAAAATTCGTTGTAAGTTTGCTTCTAGTCGTTCTCATCTTAACCCCCTTATTTAAATTGTTTCAAACAGATATTCAAGATGTGATTGCAAATGCTAGTCAGGAGAAGTATATGGCAAACGGATCAATAGAAAATAAAATTAGTGAAAAGAAAAAAGAAATACAAGCCTCACAACGTGCATATATTTTAGAACAGATGGCTGTCCAAATGAAAAAACAAGTTGGAAAAGAACTAGAAGAACAATATGGTATGGCCGTTACGAGTTTACAGATAAAAGTACCAGAAGGAAAAAAGGAAGTGAAATCCCAGCAGGATATTCAGTCTGTTGTTGTATCGCTTCAGGCAAATGAGCGAAGTCGAACAGGAGCTATTGAAACAATCCAAAAGATAGAAATTAACGCGAAAGAACCTCAAAAGACGTCAGAACAAAATACAACTGAAATGAAACAATTTTTCTCAAACAAATGGCAATTAGAAGAGAACAAAATTAAGATTCAGGTGGAAGGGGGGATAGAGAAGGTAAATGAATAATATATTACAGTTTCTTCGCAATCTTTTTAAAGGAAATGAAAAAGATGAGAAAGAGAAAAAAATTTCAGCAAAATTTTTAATCATTTTACTCATACTCGGGATCATCCTTATGTTTTCTAGTAACCTTTTCCAAGCAAAAAAGCCAGAAGTACCTGTTCTCAAATCGCAAACAGAACAAGTGAAAGATGTACCAACATTTGGACAAAAGAATAGTGACAATAAATCTACTATTGATAAATATGAAAAAGAATATGAACAACAATTAAAAGAAGCATTAGAAAGTGTTATAGGCGTTAAAGATGTAACAATTGAAGTTAATCTTGATTCATCAGAAGAAAAAATACTAGATAAAAATTCAGTAAAGCGATCGCAAACGACAGATGAAACAGATAAAGAAGGCGGAAAGCGGAAAGTTGAAGATGAATCGATGGATAAAAAAACAGTGATTGTACGCCAAGGTGATAAAGAAGCTCCGATTGTACTTCGAGAAGATAAGCCGAAAGTTCGCGGCGTTCTTGTTGTTGCAAAAGGAGTGGATAATTTACAAGTGAAACAGATGGTGATAGAAGCTGTTACGCGTATGCTAGAGGTTCCAAGTCATCGTGTATCTGTCTTACCAAAAAAGAATTAGGGAGGAAATAAAGTGTTAAAAAAACAAACAGTTTGGTTATTAACAATGTTAAGCTTGGTTATTGTACTTTCGGTTTACTATGTAATGACGCCAGATAAAACAAGGGAAGTGGCAACATCGTTAGGAGAGGGAGCGAAGGAGAAACAAGGCTCTGAAAAGGAAACGAGTAAAAAAGAAACAGGTAAGAAAGAAGGGAAAGTAACCAGTCATTCTGCTAGTGATGATAGCTTCACAGCACTTCGTTTAAAAATGGAGGATCAGCGTAGTGAAGTGAAAGAAAAATTGCAAGATGTAATGAACTCAACAAACGCTTCTGCTGAAGAGAGAAATAAAGCAAAAAATGAATTTGATGCATTGACGGATTTAGCGACAAAAGAAACGTTATTAGAAACTTTAATTAAATCAGAAGGCGGTTATAAAGATACACTTGTACGTAAAGATGGAAATGATATTAAAGTGACAGTAAAAGCAACAAAACTTTCTGCAAAAGAAGCAAATAAAATTATACAGCTTGTAAAAAGTGAGACGGGCTTAATGGCAGACGTTCGCTATGAAATAGCAAAATAAAAAGCTATCGATTTATTCGATAGCTTTTTTTATCTGCTAGAAGTTCATCTAGCAATTGTAGTTCTGTTTCTGGGGTTTTTATAGGAGAAATTTGTTGTGAATGAAAAATCATCGGTTCTTGACGAAAGTGATTGCTTTTTCCGCATTTCATTTGTATAAAGAGTGCTACGCTCCAAATAATAACAGCTGGTAGAAAGAGAATAAGCCAAATGTTCACGTCCCTCACCTCACTGTATATGATTCTATTTTTACGATACTATCTTAATATGAAGGGAATGTGAAGTGGATGTAAATAAACTTCAAGTATTTAGTAAAAAATATAAATAAAAACCCTTTTCTTTTTCGAGGGGCGAGTGCACCTGGCTGTGTATAGAAGCGGTCAGTGCTTTTTCCTGCCACGCGCAAGATTTAAAACAAAGGGAGTAAACGAGATGAGGTCATGTTTTGTTCTGCATAGCCATGAACTATATGTTGAAAAAAGGGCAGAAAAGCATTTTTTAAGTGGCCTGAGGGACTGGCTATGCATAGAAGCGGTCAGTGCTTTTCCTACCACGCGCAAAGTTTTAAAACAAAGAAAGGTCGCAAGGTGTAGGTCCATTTCTATCCACATGACAGCAATCTATATGCTGGAAAATGAAAAAATTTTTCTATAGGTAATAAGGTGGGTGAGAGTGTTTTTTTGGAAGTGGTCTTGCCAATTTCGAGTGAAACTTGGTATTATTACTAGGTGATAAAGTGAAGCTTTACTCAGTGGGGGGATTACTGCCCACGAATAGCGGGATAAAATAGCATATTGTTACTTTGACAGGGATTTTCATACATCATACAGAAGAAATAAAATTGGAATGTTAAAAATATTTATCGTAAGATGTATATACATATAAATACATTTTGATTTTCCAACATACAAGTCACTGCCATGCCAAGCAAAAGGTACCCTGCTACTTTCTCTCTTTGTTTAAACATCACATGTGGCAGAAAAAGGACTTGATTGCTTCTACGCATAGCCAGACGCTCTCGCCCATTTAAAAAGAAAAGGGCTTTTATGTCAGTTTTTTAACTTGGATATATAGGTTTTTCAATTTGTATTTATATAGTATGAAACTTCATAGTAGTTTTTCATTGACAGTGCGAGAAGGAATTTAAGATTGACTGTTCTAGCTGGATTCAGTACATGGTATTTATTACTGATGTTTTGAGTTGTTACAACAGGAAAAACAAGTATATAGGAGTGGATTTTACATGTTTAAAATACAAGAAGTTCGTGAGTTAATTAAGCTAATTGATGATTCTAATATTGATGAATTTGAATACAAAAAAGATGGTACGACAATTAAGATGAAAAAGCGTGGCAATGAAGTAATTGCTGTCCAGCCTGCCACGGCAGTGCAGAAACCTGTACAAGCTATAGCGCCAGAAGTAGTTGCTGCACCAGCTCAAGTAGAATATCCAAAGCAAGAAGAGAAACAAGTATTACAAGATGAGAACTTACTTAAAATTACATCCCCAATGGTTGGAACGTTTTATGCATCGCCATCACCAGATGCCTCGGCATATGTAAATGTAGGGGATCGCGTAACAGAAGGGAAAATTGTTTGTATCGTAGAAGCAATGAAACTCTTTAATGAAATTGAAGCGGAAGTGAATGGAGAAATCGTTGAAATTCTTGTGAATAACGGTCAGCTTGTTGAATATGGACAACCGCTATTTCTTGTAAAAGCATAATAAGGGAGTCTGGAATCATGATTAAAAAAGTATTAATTGCGAATCGTGGGGAAATTGCGGTACGAATTATTCGTGCTTGCAAAGAAATGAATATTGAAACAGTTGCAATTTATTCTGAAGCAGATAAAGAAGCACTTCATGTACAAATTGCGGATGAAGCATATTGCGTTGGTCCAACTGTATCAAAGGAAAGTTATTTAAACTTAACAAACATCATTAGCGTTGCAAAATTAACAGGTTGTGATGCAATTCACCCTGGATATGGATTCTTAGCTGAAAATGCTGATTTTGCAGAGCTTTGCCGTGAATGTAATTTGATTTTTATCGGTCCAAGCCCAGAAGCTATTTCAAAAATGGGCACAAAAGACGTTGCACGTGATACAATGAAGGAAGCAGGGGTTCCAATTGTACCGGGTTCACAAGGCATTATTAAAAATATCGAAGAAGCAGTAGCACTTGCAGAGAAGATTGGATATCCTGTCATTATTAAAGCAACAGCGGGCGGCGGCGGAAAGGGAATTCGCGTTGCACGTACAGAAGAAGAGCTTGTAAAAGGAATTCAAATTACACAGCAAGAGGCAAGTACCGCTTTTGGAAACCCTGGTGTATACTTAGAAAAGTATATTGAAGATTTCCGTCATGTAGAAATTCAAGTGATGGCAGATAATCATGGTAACGTCATTCATTTGGGAGAGCGTGATTGTACAATTCAGCGTCGTTTGCAAAAACTGTTAGAAGAGTCACCATCTCCGGCTTTAGATGCTACTATCCGGCAACAAATGGGAGAAGCAGCAGTAAAAGCAGCAGCAGCAGTAGATTATACAGGTGCTGGCACAGTTGAGTTTATTTACGAATATAAAACGAAAAGTTTCTATTTCATGGAAATGAATACACGAATTCAAGTTGAACATCCTGTAACTGAAATGGTGACGGGAGTAGACCTTATTAAAGAGCAAATTCGTGTTGCATCAGGAGAGCAGTTATCACTGCAGCAAGAAGAAGTACAATTTAACGGTTGGGCAATTGAGTGCCGAATTAATGCGGAAAACCCTGCCAAAAACTTTATGCCATCTCCAGGAAAGGTAGAAATGTATTTACCTCCAGGAGGATTCGGTATTCGCGTCGATTCAGCTGTATATCCTGGGTATACGATTCCGCCTTATTACGATTCGATGGTTGCGAAGCTTATTGTTTATGGGAAAACACGTGAAGAAGCAATTGCGAAAATGAAACGAGCGTTAAGTGAATTCGTCATTGAGGGTGTACATACGACGATTCCGTTTCATTTACAGCTTCTTGACCACCCTGAATTTGTACAAGGTGAATTTAATACGAAGTTTTTAGAACAGCATGATTTAACGGCGCACTGATACATTTAAAGGAGGTTTTTTTCATGGCTGAACATATGTTAGACATGGGACAAGATACAACTCTTGGTAAAGTAGAAATCGCACCGGAAGTAATTGAAGTAATTGCAGGTATTGCTGCTTCTGAAGTAGAAGGTGTGGCAGCAATGCGTGGTAACTTTGCAACAGATGTTGTTGAGAAGTTAGGGAAGAAAAATCATGGAAAAGGCGTCAAAGTAGAATTAGCAAATGATGATATTATCGTTGATGTATATGTATTAATGTACTTTGGTGTAGCGATTCCAGTTGTTGCACAAAACATTCAAGATAATATTCGTCAAGCGTTGTTTACAATGACAGGTCTTGAACCGAAAGAAATAAACGTTCATATCGTTGGTGTAACATTTGAGACACCAAAGACAGAAATTGAACCAGTGTAATACTGAAAAAGGTGCCTTGTGATTCAGGCACCTTTTTTATCATTTGCATTCTTTATATTTAAATGGAAAAAGAAAGGTAACTGAGTAGTCACAAAGAAATTATATTATTTAAAAAATAAATTTTTTTAAAGGTGAACTTGTGTTTTTGAAAAAAACGTACATTGTGGTATGATATGGAACTTGAAGTTAATCTTTTTATTATTTTTCCGTTAGGTAACTCGTGTATGAAACGATAAATTGTGGTATTATCATTGTATTATAAGATTGAAAGCTGAACAAAAATTATAAAGAATAAGTAATTCGATGGCTTATAAATTATAATAATATAACAAAACATAAGAAAGACTTGAAGCACAAAGGAGAGTTACAATGAAACGTAGGACGGCTAGAGAAAGAGCGATGCAAGCACTCTATCAGATGGATATTACCGGAGACTACAATCCGAAAGTAGCAGTAGAAAACACACTTGAAGAAGGCGAAAATACAAATGAATTTTTAGAAGCGCTTGTCTGCGGATGTGTGGAGCATAAAGAAGCGATTGATGAGCTCATTCGTCAAAATTTAAAAAAATGGAAATTAGAACGTATCAGTATTGTTGATCGCAGTATTTTACGAATTGCTGTGTATGAAATGAAATACATGGAAGATATTCCGCAAAACGTAACTATCAATGAAGCAATTGAAATTGCAAAAGCATATGGGGATGAGGAATCTCGTCGTTTTATTAACGGCGTTTTATCTAGCATACAGTAAGACTTTCTTGATCGGGGAAGCTTCATCTTAGCTTAAGAAAGTTCTTACCGATCAAGCTTTTACGGGCAGTTATCTTTCATCTTTATCCTTTCATTTTTAGAATGTGAATGTGAAAGCTATACTGCCCGTTAGAGCGGGAGAAATAGTAGCTTTGTCATTTTTAAAGGGGGAATTTTGATATGGTAGCAGTAATCATCAAAGGAAATGAAGTAGCAGAGAAAAAGAGAGCGCAGTTAAAAGAAAAAGTTGCAGAACTAAAAAAACAAGGAATTGTACCAGGGTTAGCTGTTATTTTAGTCGGGGACGATCCGGCTTCTCATTCGTATGTGAAGGGGAAAGAAAAAGGCTGCGAACAAGTTGGGATTTATTCTGAGTTAATTACATTTCCAGATTCCATTACACAAGATCGTTTATTAGCGGAAATTGACCGTTTAAATAATGATGATCGTATTCATGGTATTTTAGTGCAATTACCGTTGCCAAACCATATTGAAGAGAAAGCTATCATTGAAAAAATTTCTCCAGAGAAAGATGTGGACGGTTTCCACCCAATCAGTATTGGTCGTATGATGACAGGACAAGATACGTTCCTTCCATGTACACCGCATGGTATTTTAGAATTAGTAAAAGAAACAAACCTTGATATTACAGGGAAACACGTTGTTGTTATTGGACGAAGTAATATTGTTGGAAAACCAGTAGGACAACTGTTTTTAAATGAGAATGCAACAGTAACGTATTGTCATTCAAAAACAGCGAATATAAAAGAAGTAACGAAATTAGCGGATATTTTAATTGTTGCAGTTGGAAGAGCGAAAATGGTAACAGCTGATTACGTAAAAGAAGGCGCAGTTGTAATTGATGTCGGAGTAAACCGTTTAGAAACAGGGAAACTGTGCGGTGATGTTGATTTTGACGATGTTTTAAACGTTGCAAGTCACATTACACCAGTACCAAAAGGCGTCGGCCCAATGACGATTACAATGCTATTAGAAAATACAGTATTATCTGCACAGCGCACAGGTGTTGTTTGTAAGTAATGCATGGCGGCTATGAGGAGAGAGAGATGGAAAAGCAATATTTAACCGTTACAGCGTTAACTCGTTATATGAAAACTAAAATAGAGTATGACCCTCACTTGCAGTCTGTTTGGTTAAAAGGAGAAATTTCAAATTTTAAATATCATAGCCGTGGTCATATGTATTTCACATTAAAAGATGAAAATGCAAGAATTGCTGCGGTCATGTTTGCGAGTCATAATCGTAATATAAAGTTCAGACCAGAAGACGGGATGAAAGTGCTTGTAAAAGGGAAAATCTCTGTTTATGAAGCAAGTGGTTCATACCAAATCTATATTCAAGATATGCAGCCAGATGGAGTAGGGAATCTGCATTTAGCGTATGAGCAATTAAAGGCTCGTTTAGAAGAAGAAGGGTTGTTTTCACAAGTATACAAACAAATAATTCCTACTTATCCAACAACAATTGGTGTGATAACCTCACCAACGGGTGCAGCAATTCGGGATATTATGACAACAATTTCCCGTCGTTATCCAATCGGAAAAGTAATTGTATTTCCGGTTTTAGTACAAGGAGAGTTTGCAGCTCCCTCAATTGTACAAGCTATTGAAAAGGCGAATGAAATGCATGCTATCGATGTGTTAATTGTTGGGCGCGGCGGAGGCTCAATAGAAGAACTGTGGGCGTTTAATGAAGAAACAGTAGCCCGGGCAATTTTTGCGAGTCAAATCCCAATTATTTCTGCTGTAGGACATGAAACGGATTTTACAATTGCAGATTTTGTTGCGGACTTAAGAGCTCCAACGCCAACAGCGGCAGCTGAATTGGCAGTTCCTCACATTCTTGAATTAGAAGAAAAAGTGAGGCAGCGTACACTTCGATTGACGCGAGTGATGCGTGAGATGTTGAACTCTAAACAGGAGCGTTTGCAAGCACTGCAAAAATCATATGCGTTTCGCTATCCAAAGCAATTGTATGAGCAAAAGGAAGAACAATTGGATCGTACAATTGATAAGTTGATACAAATGAAAGAGCGATACATAGAAAAGAAGACGAATCAACTTCAACAATTGTCATTTTATTTAGGGAAGCATCATCCCACGCAAAAAATTGAACAAACGAAGCTTACGTTAGATACATTGCAAAAGCAATTGCAACGTGAAATGCAGTCTCTATTGCAAGGAAAAGAGTTTGCTTTTACAAGAGCGATAGAGAAATTAGAAACGTTAAGTCCGCTTAGAGTGATGATGCGAGGCTACGGTCTTGTTTATAATAATGAGAAACAGGTGCTAAAAAGCATAAAAGAAATTGGGCTTGGAGATGAAATTACAGTGCATATTCAAGATGGTGTACTAGACTGTAATGTATGGGGAATAGAGGAGCGTGAACTAGGAGATGGAAAATAAAGTGAGCTTTGAATCTGCGATTGCCAAGCTTGAACAAATTGTTTCCAAGCTCGAACAAGGTGATGTTCCGCTTGAAGAAGCAATTTCGTATTTCAAAGAAGGTATGGAACTTTCTAAACTGTGCGATGAAAAATTAAAAGATGTACAAGAACAAATGGCTGTCATACTTGGTGAAAATGGTGAACTTCGTCCGTTTTCTACTTTAGGAGAGGAAGTGGAATGACGCATTTAACTTTTGATGCTTTTATGAAAGAAAGTAAAGCATTAGTAGAAGAAAATCTTGTGCGTTATGCAAGCGCCCTGCAATGTCCAAGGGTACTTCGCGAGGCGATGGTGTATTCATTAGAAGCGGGCGGAAAGCGTCTCCGTCCGTTACTTTTATTTGCGACGTTGCAAGCGTTTGGAAAAGATAGAGAATTAGGGATAGGTACAGCTTGCGCATTAGAAATGATTCATACATATTCTTTAATTCATGATGATTTACCTTGTATGGATGATGATGACTTACGCCGCGGGAAACCAACAAATCATAAAGTGTTTGGTGAGGCAATGGCAGTACTAGCTGGTGACGGGTTGTTAACATATGCATTCCAAGTTGTAACAGAACAAGACAATAAAGAAATTACTTCCGAAACAAAACTACGCATCGCGCTAGAACTCGCTAAAGCAGCAGGGCCAGAAGGAATGGTTGGTGGACAAGTTGCGGATATGGAAGCGGAAGGAAAGCGATTAAACCTTCATGAGTTAGAATATATTCATAAGAATAAAACTGGACGTTTATTAGAATTTGCCGTATTAGCTGGCGCGTTATTATCAGGAGCTACGGCTATGCAACAAGAAAAACTACTTGCCTTTGCGAAGTATGTCGGACTTGCTTTTCAAATTCGTGATGATATTCTAGATGTAGAAGGAATAGAAGAAGAGATTGGGAAACCGGTCGGAAGCGATATGACAAATGAAAAAAGTACATATACAACGTTATTTACAGTAGAGGAAGCGAAGCGAATTTTAGAAGAAACCATTACGAAAGCGAAAGAAGCTATTTCTTCTTTACAATTACAAGATGAATATTTGTTAGTAATTTGTGATCTAATTGCAAAGCGCAACCACTAGTATAAGAATGTTTTCATTTGTTGAGCCATTCAGGATTTTATGGTATAAATGTAAACAAAGGTTTTTCTTTTCTTTTTTTGGCAAAAATATACGTAGATTACATTGCCGTTATCACTTTGTGTTAGCGGCTCTTTTTTCATCGTATAAAGTGAAACTTCCATCAGTGGGGGGCTTTATCCCCCACTTATCTTCTTCGCTTCTCTCTCAATCTTGATGTGGGGGTCTTACTGCCCGTTAATGCGGGATAAAATAAAGAATATGCTTGATTTTTGTAATACAATTAAATGCAACTATATTTTACGGATGTATAATAGTTGATATGATGACAGATTATGAAACGAAAGTGAGTGATCCTGGTGGATCTGACGCAAATTCAAAATCCTAGTTTTTTGAAGGGTATGTCTATAAGCGAGCTAGAAGCGTTAAGCGAAGATATTCGAAAGTTTTTAATTGAAGAGCTCTCTCAAACAGGTGGACATATTGCTCCAAATCTAGGTGTAGTAGAACTCACAATTGCTTTGCATAAAGTATTCGATAGTCCAAGAGATAAGTTTTTATGGGATGTAGGACATCAATCCTATGTACATAAAATTTTAACGGGGCGTGCAAAGGAATTTGGAACATTAAGACAATATAAGGGTTTATGTGGTTTTCCGAAGCGTTGTGAAAGTGAACATGATGTATGGGAAACGGGACATAGCTCTACTTCCTTATCTGCTGCCATGGGAATGGCGCTTGCTCGTGATTTAAAGAAAACGAAGGAATACATTGTTCCTATTATTGGTGATGGTGCATTAACGGGTGGTATGGCGCTTGAAGCACTTAATCATATTGGACATGAACAAACAGATATGACGGTTATCTTAAATGATAATGAAATGTCGATTGCACCAAACGTTGGTGCATTGCATAACGTGCTTGGACGTTTACGTACAGCAGGGAAATATCAATGGGTAAAAGATGAATTAGAATATTTATTGAAGAAAATTCCAGCTGTCGGTGGTAAAGTAGCTGCAACTGCCGAAAAAGTAAAAGATAGCTTGAAATATTTACTCGTTTCGGGTGTGTTTTTTGAAGAGTTAGGCTTCACATATTTAGGACCTGTTGATGGGCATGATTATGAAGGTTTATTTGAAAATCTTCAATATGCCAAGAAAACGAAGGGCCCTGTTCTTGTTCATGTCATTACGAAAAAAGGAAAAGGCTATAAGCCAGCTGAAAGTGATGTAATTGGAACTTGGCATGGTACAGGACCGTACAAAATTGAGTCTGGTGATTTCGTGAAGCCAAAAGAAGCTGCACCGGCATGGAGTTCAGTTGTTAGTGAGGCAGTTCGTAAATTAGCGAAGAATGATCAACGTATCGTAGCTGTGACACCAGCAATGCCGGTTGGATCAAAGCTTGAAAAATTTGCAAAAGAATTTCCGAATCGTATGTTTGATGTAGGGATTGCTGAACAGCATGCAGTAACAATGGCAGCTGGTTTAGCAACGCAAGGCATGAAGCCATTTTTAGCGATTTATTCTACATTTTTACAACGCGCTTATGATCAAGTTGTTCACGACGTATGTCGCCAGAATTTAAATGTCTTTTTCGGGATTGACAGGGCCGGATTAGTAGGAGCTGATGGAGAAACGCATCAAGGTATATTTGATATTGCATTTTTACGTCATCTTCCCAATATTGTATTGATGATGCCGAAAGATGAAAATGAAGGTCAACATATGGTATATACAGCAATCAACTACGAAGATGGACCAATTGCGCTTCGTTACGCACGTGGAAATGGACTTGGTGTGTCTATGGATGAAGAGTTTAAAGAAATTCCAATCGGTACATGGGAAACACTTCGCGAAGGATCACAAGCGGTGATTCTAACATTTGGTACGACAATTCCGATGGCAATGGAAGCGGCAGAGTCACTTGAGAAGAAAGGGATTTCTGTAAAGGTTGTAAATGCTCGTTTTATTAAGCCAATGGACGAAGCATACTTGCATGAGCTATTAGGAAAGAATATGCCGATTTTAACAATTGAAGAGGCGTGTTTAATTGGAGGATTTGGTTCTGGTGTGTTAGAGTTTGCTAGTGAACATGGATATCATAACGCGCTAATTGAGAGTATGGGTATTCCAGATCATTTCATTGAACATGGTAGTGTCTCTAAGCTTCTTGAAGAAATTGGTTTAACAACAGAAGCTGTTGTTGAACGTATTTGTACAATGATTCCATTAAAACAAAAAAGGGCGTAACAAATGAGCGGAAAAAAAGAACGAGTAGATGTACTATTAGTAGAACGAGGGCTTGTTGAAACAAGAGAAAAAGCAAAGCGTGCCGTTATGGCAGGTCTTGTATATGCAAATGAGATGCGTTTAGATAAACCTGGTGAAAAAATACCGCAAGATACAGAAATTACATTAAAAGGACAAGTAATGCGCTATGTAAGCCGTGGTGGATATAAGTTAGAAAAGGCGTTAGAGACGTTTCATATAGATTTGCAAGATAAGATTATGCTCGATATTGGTTCATCAACGGGTGGATTTACGGATTGTGCTTTGCAAAATGGTGCAAAGCTATCATACGCTTTAGATGTAGGGTATAACCAACTTGCATGGAAATTAAGACAGGACGAGCGTGTTGTCGTAATGGAACGGACGAATTTTCGTTATGTAACACCTGCTGATTTGCAGAAAGGCTTACCACAATTCGCAAGCATTGATGTATCATTTATATCTTTGAAATTAATTTTACCTGTATTGAAAACGATGTTAACAGCTGGCGGAGAGGTTGCAGCGCTTATTAAGCCGCAATTTGAAGCTGGGCGAGAGCAAGTCGGGAAAAAGGGAATTGTTAGAGATCGTAAAGTACATGAAGCGGTTATAGAAATGATTGCCGATTTTGCGCAAGCAGAAGGTTACGATGTTCAAAACTTAACATTTTCTCCAATTACAGGTGGAGATGGAAACATTGAATTTTTAATACATTTAAAATGGTATGGTGAGCGTGAACAAGGAGAAAATCAATCACTTGTTCGAGCAGAGGAAGTTGTGACAGAAGCTCACGAAGCCTTGAAGAAAAAAGGAAAAGAGGAATAACAATTGTTGTTCCTCTTTTTGCTCGTATAGAAAGTTAGAATTGTATAACGATTGTAAAAACAATTATGTACAAGTAGCCGATTATGCGTTAACATAAATAAGTGAAGTATAACTATGCTAAAACTACGGTAAGAGATAGTGCGAGGTGCAAAAAAATATGAATAAAGGGCAGCGCCATATTAAAATTCGAGAAATTATTGCAAATAAAGAAATTGAAACACAAGACGAGCTAGTGGATATTTTACGTAATGAAGGTTTTAATGTAACACAAGCGACGGTATCACGAGATATTAAAGAATTACATTTAGTGAAGGTACCGCTTCATGATGGACGCTATAAATATAGCTTACCAGCTGACCAACGTTTTAACCCGCTTCAAAAATTAAAACGCAATCTTGTTGATTCGTTTGTTAAATTAGATACAGCTGGGCATATGCTTGTGTTAAAAACATTACCAGGTAATGCACATGCTCTTGGTGCGCTGATTGATCATTTAGAATGGGATGAAATTATTGGCACAATTTGCGGTGATGATACGTGTTTAATTATTTGCCGTACACCTGAAGATACAGGGGTTGTATCGAATCGCTTTTTAAATATGCTGTAACAAAAAGAATCTTGTTTGCTTTATTACTCAAAAGGGTAAAAAGTAGACAAGATATTTTTGTTACAGAGACATAAAAATTTCAGAATAGCATGTGAAGATGTAAATTTCTAGATAGGAATATCATTATTGTTACATTGACCGTGAAAACGAATGTTTGGTACAATGAAGCAGGTTACATAGCATACTCTTCATCAAAAAGAAGTAACGGAAGAGTGTATGTGTGAATAGTTTAAGCCTCCCGTGTGGAGTGTGAATGAAATAACGAGGTGAATGAGGCATTGTTATCGGAATTATCGATTAGAAACTTTGCTATTATAGAATCATTAAACATTTCTTTTCAAAAAGGGCTTACGGTTTTAAGTGGTGAAACGGGCGCAGGAAAATCCATCATTATTGATGCGATTAGTCTTCTTGTTGGGGGACGCGGCTCAGCGGAATTTGTACGTTATGGGACAGATAAAGCTGAAATTGAAGGTTTATTTTATATTGAGGATGAACAGCATCCTTGCGTGATGAAAGCTGAAGAGTTTGATATTGAAATTGAAGATGGCATGATTATTTTAAAACGGGATATCTCTGTAAATGGAAAAAGTGTATGCCGTGTCAATGGAAAGCTTGTAACATTAAGCACGTTAAAGGAAATTGGAAAAACGCTTGTTGATATTCATGGACAGCATGAAACGCAAGATTTGATGAATGAAGACCGTCATTTATTTATGCTTGATCATTTTGAGGGAGATCATATTTTAGTTCAGTTAGAAAAGTATCAAACTGTGTATAGGGAATATGAGCAATTAAAAAAACAATTGTGTTCTTTAACAGAGAATGAGCAACAAATGGCACATCGTCTAGATTTAATTCAGTTTCAACATGAAGAGATTCGAAATGCGGACTTGAAAATAGATGAAGAGCAAAATTTATTAGAAGAACGATTGAAGATTTCAAACTTTGAAAAGATTTACAAGGCATTAGGTGATTCGTATCGTTCTTTAACGGAGGAACGTTCTGGTTTAGATCATGTTCGAAATGCAATGAATCAAATGGAGAGCATTACGGATTTGGATACTGCATATCAAGAGAACTACGATGCGATTGCAAATAGTTATTATTTATTAGAAGAAGTAGCTTATCAGCTCCGCGAAAAGTTAGATATGATGGAATATGATCCCAATCGTTTAGATGAAATTGAAACACGTTTAAATGAAATTCGTATGTTAAAGCGTAAATATGGAAATACTGTAGAAGAGATTTTAGCGTATGCGGATGAAATTGAAAAAGAGATATTTACGATTGAAAATAAAGATGTACATATTGAAACGACGAAAAAGAAACTAAAAGAAATCGAACAGCTTATAGTGAAAGAGGCGATGTTACTAAGTGATATGCGCCATAATCTTGCGACTCGATTAACAACGGCTATTCATCAAGAATTAAAAGAGCTGTACATGGAAAAAACAAAATTTGAAGTGATGATAAAGAAAAAAGAAGGAACAATTGACGATCCTCTTGTTGAGGGAGCTCCTGTTAAAATGACGCAAGTTGGGTATGACAATGTAGAATTTTATATTTCCACGAATCCAGGCGAACCGTTAAAGCCACTTTCTAAAGTAGCTTCGGGGGGGGAATTATCCCGTATTATTTTAGCGTTAAAGAGCATTTTCTCTAAACATCAAGGGGTTGCCTCTGTTATTTTCGATGAGGTAGACACTGGGGTAAGTGGGCGTGTTGCGCAGGCGATTGCGGAAAAAATTTATCGCGTTTCTGTCAATTCACAAGTGTTATGTATTACGCATTTACCACAAGTCGCATCCATGGCAGATGCTCATTTATTTATTCGTAAACAAATTGCGAATGAACGCACAGTTACATCTGTTACTGTACTCAGTCAAAATGAAAAAGTAACAGAAATTGCTCGTATGATTTCTGGTGTGGAAATTACTGACTTAACGACGGAGCATGCAAGAGAGTTGCTCTCACAGGCGCATCGCTTTAAACGAGCAGCAGAAGCTATCCAATAATGGATAGCTTTTTTGTTAACAGCAATGATTTCTTAATTCTTCCGGTTATAAAGAAATGGTAGCAAGGAGACATTAAAGAATGAAGCCGCTTGGCTGAATGTGGGTTAGGAGCGAGGAGAGTGAAAAGATTGAAATTAGAGAAATTTCGAAAAATCATAGGGATTTGTCTCCTTGTTTCACTTGTCTTTATCGGGTGTTATAAACCCCTTCGTGAGTTTATTTCATTTCCAAAGCAACTTGTTATATTTCAAAATCAAGATTCAAAAGTATCTTCTTTGCCTGTATTTCAAGCAAAATCAACTGATGAAACGATATTTACGATTGCCTCTGGGCGTGTTAGTGAAAAAACCATTTCAGTAAATGCGCATCAAAACGGCGAAGCTGATATGGTTTATGAGCTTGCAGGATTACCTGTGAAAAAAGTAAATGTGAAAGTGCTGAAAGATTTTAAAGTAATTCCAGGCGGACAATCAATTGGTGTGAAATTAAATGCAAAAGGGGTACTTGTTGTAGGACACCATTTAATTCAAACAGAAAAAGGAAAAGTATCTCCAGGAGAGCTTGCGGGTGTACAAGTAGGGGATATGATTACTGAAATAAATGGCAAGACAATTGAACGAATGAGTGATATTGCACCATTTATTCATAACAGCGGGAAGACGGGAGAATCGCTTAATCTTGTTTTGCTAAGAGATGGAAAATATATTCGAACAAAATTAACTCCACAAAAAGATGGTGGAGAACAGTCGTATCGAATTGGACTATACATTCGCGACTCGGCTGCAGGTATTGGAACAATGACATTTATTCATCCAGAATCAATGAAATACGGTGCGCTTGGTCATGTAATTTCTGACAATGATACGAAAAAACCAATTCAAGTTGAAGATGGACAAATTGTTCGTTCGACAGTAACATCTATTGAACGTGGTAGCGATGGAGATCCTGGTGAAAAATTAGCAAGATTTTCACCAGATCATGAAGTTATTGGTAATATTACAACGAATAGTCCCTTTGGTATTTTTGGTAAGTTAAATACAGAAATGAAGAATGGGATTATGGATGAATCACTTCCGATTGCCCTTTCTCATCAAGTAAAAGAAGGGCCTGCAAAAATTTTGACAGTTATTGATCAAGACAAAGTGGAAGCGTTCGATATAGAAATTGTGAGTACAGTTCCGCAAAAATTCCCTGCAACAAAAGGAATGGTTGTAAAGATCACAGATAAACGCTTGTTAGAAAAAACAGGTGGAATCGTACAAGGTATGAGTGGTAGTCCTATTGTACAAGATGGAAAATTAGTAGGGGCTGTAACGCATGTATTCGTCAATGATCCAACATCTGGATACGGTGTTCATATTGAGTGGATGCTACATGAAGCAGGGATTAATATTTATACAGATCAGAAAAAAGCAAGCTGAACTTGAATTCAGCTTGCTTTTTTTGTTACTTTTAATTGTGGCAGAGAGAAGAAGAAATCTCTTTATTGATAAAAATCTTTCTTGTAAAGCCGTTGAAATGTTACAAAAGTTTCGCAACTGGTGTTTTTTGGTGTAAAATAAAAGTAGAGCGTGCATATTCAGCTGTAATCATATGATGGAATATGTAAAAGAACACTAAGAAATAGACGATAAAAATGTTTTTTTGTGATTTTTTCGGAATTTAAGAAAGTTTTAAAGGGGATTTTCACATAATTGTCGAACAATTCATGTAGTCTAGAAGGAAATACTTTATGCCGGGAGAAACCATTAGTAGGGAGGAAAAGCTGTGGAGAAAATTAAAGTGTGTCTCGTGGATGATAATAAAGAACTTGTATCTATGTTAGAAAGTTATGTTGCTGCTCAGGATGATATGGAAGTGATTGGTGTAGCGTATAATGGTCAAGAGTGCTTAAATTTATTAAAAGAAAGACAACCCGATGTACTTGTTCTCGATATTATTATGCCACATTTAGACGGTCTCGCAGTACTAGAAAAAATGCGTCATATGGATCGTTTTAAACAGCCGAATGTTATTATGTTAACAGCATTTGGGCAAGAGGATGTGACGAAAAAAGCTGTTGATTTTGGGGCGTCATATTTTATCTTAAAACCATTTGATATGGAAAATTTAACGAGTCATATTCGTCAAGTTAGCGGAAAATCAAGCTCTATTATTAAACGACCGCTACCAGCTTTTCGTTCAGTAACAACGTCTGATGGAAAACCGAAAAATTTAGATGCAAGCATTACGAGTATCATTCATGAAATTGGTGTACCAGCTCATATTAAAGGGTATATGTATTTGCGCGAAGCAATTTCTATGGTCTATAACGACATTGAACTGCTTGGCTCAATTACAAAAGTACTATATCCAGACATTGCAAAGAAATATAATACAACAGCAAGCCGTGTAGAACGTGCAATTCGTCATGCGATTGAAGTCGCGTGGAGCCGTGGGAATATCGAATCTATTTCTTCTTTATTCGGCTATACAGTATCCATGTCAAAAGCAAAACCAACGAATTCAGAATTCATTGCGATGGTGGCGGATAAGTTAAGGCTTGAACATAAGGCGAGTTAAAAATAACAGTAGGAATTAATGAGTAGTTTTGTTTATAAAAGAAAAGTGAGCATAACGCTTGCTTAATCAATAAATGATTGATATACAAACCGATGAACATTCTTTTTGGGAGTTTTAAATAACTGTCATGAAAGGAATGTTCATTTTTTGTTTTAGCAAATTAAAGCGTTATAAGAAAAGTCCTGTACACAACAGGACTGCCTACTCTTTCTCTTGATTTTGTTTTTCTAATTCAACGAGTTTTTGAATTAAAATATGCTGTGGCATATGCATAAGCTGTTCAAGTGGTACACCGAGAGCTTTAGATAATTTAATAGCTGTCTCTGGTGAAAGTTGTAATGGTTTCATAAAAGTACCTCCTTTTTGTATAGTATAGCATAAAGTGAAATAAGCATGAGTGTAGGGACAACGATAGTAACGGTTCATGAGGTTATGTAAGTGCCAGTTGGAAAATACATAGTTTGATTTACAGTGAAATGAAATTTGAGGTGAGAAAATGATGCTTATTTTTGGACACCGCGGAGCTGCGGGGACGTATCCGGAAAATACGATGGTTTCTTTTCGTGCGGCGGAGAAATTGGGGGCTGATGGGATTGAATTAGATGTGCAGTTCACAAAAGATAACAAAATTGTTGTCATTCATGATGAAACTGTAAATCGAACGACGAATGGAAAAGGTGCTGTTCGAAATTATGTATATGCAGATTTACGTGAGTTAGATGCGAGTTATACATTTTATGATAAGGTCGGTGCGCAGCCTGTTCCTTTGTTGGAAGAAGTGTTAGCGTGGCTGAAAACAAATAACCTTTTTCTTAATATTGAATTTAAGAATAATAAAGTGCCATACCCTGGTTTAGAAGAAGAGGTAATTACTCTTATTCGAAAATATAGTATGGAGGAGAGAACGATTCTATCTTCTTTTAATCATTATAGTATGAAAAAGTGTCATATGATGGCCACTGATATTGAGACGGCAATTTTATACAAGGAAGGATTGCATAGCCCATGGGCTTATGCGAGAAAGATGGGAGCGAGTGCGATTCATCCAAACTACCGGTATATTTCGGATGGAATTGTAGAATTAACGATGGAAAAAGGTGTATTTGTGCGTCCGTATACGATTAATGAGGAGGAGGCAATAAGGAAGTTTTTAAAGATGAATGTGACAGCTATTATTACAGACTATCCAGAGCGGGTGAAAAAGATAATGCAAGGTGTAAAATGAGTCCTTTATTTATGAAGGGGCTCGTTTTTTTTGTGGGAAACAATACGGAGACTTAAAGAGGAGTGGGAGAAAAAACCCGCTGATGGAAGTTTCACTTTATCCCGCTATTCGTGGGCAGTAAGACCTCGCCTCAAGATGGAGAGAGAAGCGGAAAATAACTGTCCGTAAAAGCATGATTGGTTCAACTAACCATTCGAAGGAAAAGCACCTTCGAATGGTTAGTTTCACTTTATCTTCGAAATCGAGCTTGTACTTTATTTCGTTTTCGGTCGCGATATAAAACGAAGCCGCCAAAGATATAAAAACCGATTGCGAAACAGAATACTCCAATTACAAATTGTAACCATAGTGCAGGGATTGGAGAGAAGAGAATACCGAAAACAGTATCTCTCATCAGTTTAATGCCTACTACAGCTAGTGAAATAGGGATAACTGCTAATAGGAGAGCGAGATAACGTTGCATAAGGAATCCTCTTTTCCGATTATTTAGTATATACAAAATAATGCGATAATTTATGTTCGTTTGTCAAGGGGTTTTGGAAGAAGTAAGATAGAGGTGTGAAAAATTTTGCAGAGATGCTGCGGGAGGATTGGTAGCATATGAAACAAAGGGCATTAATTATTGGAGCGGGTGCTGGAGGAAGTGCGATTCTAGGTCTATTGCAAAAATCAAATATATTTGAAGTAGTTGCAATTGTGGATATTAATGAAAAAGCAAAGGGAATTCAACTTGCGAAGAGTCTTTATATTTCTACCGGAAGTAATTGGGAAGTGTTTATACGTGAGGATATTGATGTCATTTTTGATATGACAGGTAATTATAGTGTGTATGAACAAATTTTGGTGAAGAAACAAGAAGATGTGCTGCTTGTCCCAGGGGATGTTGCAAATATCGTTGTAAAGCTTGCACATGAAAAAGAAATATTGATTGGGAAATTAAGAGATCAAACGCAGCAGAGGGATCTTATTTTAAATTCGACGCATGATGGTATGATTGTTGTTGATCAAGAAGGGCATGTATTATTGTTCAATAAAAGTGCGGAACGGATGACGGGATATAAAAAAGAAGAAGTTGTTAATAAATATATTTTAGAAGTGATTCCAACAAGTAAGTTGCTTCGGATTATTCGTACGAAGCAAATTGAAATTAATCAAGAATTAACATTAGATAATGGGAAGAAAATTATTTCAACGCGTATTCCGATTTTAAATGAAATTGGGGAGGTACAAGGGGCGTTTGCGGTTTTTAAAGATATTACTGAAATTGTAAATTTGGCCGAAGAAGTAACGGATTTAAAAGAAATTCAAACATTGCTAGAAGCGATCATTCATTCTTCTGAAGAAGCGATTTCTGTTGTTGATGAACAAGGGCGAGGACTTGTCATAAACCCAGCTTATACAAAATTAACAGGTCTTTCAGAAGAAGATATTATTGGTAAGCCAGCGACAACAGATATTGTAGAAGGAGAAAGTATGCATATGAAAGTGTTGCGGACGCGTAGGGCAGTGCGTGGTATTCATATGAAAATTGGGCAAAAAAAGAGAGATGTTATTGTAAATGTAGCACCGGTTATTGTTGATGGGATTTTAAAGGGAAGTGTCGGGGTAATTCGCGATGTATCCGAGATTCAAAAATTAACAGATGAATTAAATCGGGCAAGACAAATTATTCGTACGTTAGAAGCGAAGTATTCATTTGACGATATTGTTGGAACGTCAGAAGGAATTGTGGCAGCGATTGAACAAGCGAAACTAGGGGCGAATACACCGGCGACGGTACTGCTTCGAGGGGAGTCAGGAACTGGAAAGGAATTGTTTGCGCACGCCATTCATAATGGAAGCAATCGGAAGTACAATAAGTTTGTTCGTGTAAATTGTGCAGCAATTTCTGAATCGTTATTAGAGAGTGAACTGTTTGGTTATGAAGAAGGTGCGTTTTCTGGTGCGCGCCGCGGGGGGAAACGTGGTTTTTTTGAAGAAGCGAACAATGGGAGTATCTTCTTAGATGAAATAGGGGAATTGTCTGCGAATACACAAGCGAAGTTACTTCGTGTGTTGCAAGAGAAGGAAATTGTGAGAGTTGGAGGTACGAAGCCGATTCCAATTAATGTTCGAGTTATTGCTGCAACGCATGTGAATTTAGAAAAGGCAATTTTAGATGGTGATTTTCGGGAAGATTTATATTATCGGTTAAATAAAATTCCGATTCATATTCCCTCACTTGGTCAGCGTAAAGAGGATATTGGTGAAATTGCTGAGCGATTAATTCAAAAGATTAATCAAGATTATGGACGTAATGTTGAGGGATTAACGGAATCAGCGGTGCAGTATTTACAATCATATGATTGGCCGGGGAATGTTCGTGAGCTTGAAAATATTTTAGGGCGAGCGATTATTTTTATGAATTATAACGAAATGTATATTGATGTCCATCATTTACCACCGTTACATCATGAGGACCAACATGAACTTATAGGGAGTAATTTACTGCCTGAATTAGAAGAAAGACCTCTTGAGGATTTAGTGGCTGAATTTGAGGGGAATATTATTCATGAGTATTTGTCTAGATTTAATGGGAACAAAACAAAAACAGCACAAGCACTAGGAATTTCAGTTCGGAATTTATATTATAAGCTAGACAAGCACGAGTGTGCAAAAAATAGCATGCAGTAAATTGCACACTGCGCAATATTTTGCGTGGTGTGCGCAATGTGGCAAGATTAGACAGAATTTTTTGCGTAGTTACAAAATGTTGATTTTTCTACGTTTTGAATGCGTTTTCAAAAATATTTAAACAGAATTAAAAAGTTGGCACGATATTTGCTTTAATATATAAGCGAGGGACGACGAGGAAGGGTTGATTACAAAATATGAAGTTACAAACTTTAATTGATCAAGCGGCAAAGCAACCGAAAAAAACAGTTGCCGTTGCAGTAGCTGAAGATCATGAAGTAATTGAAGCCGTTACAAAGGCTGTACAATTACAGTTAGCTCAATTTCGTCTATATGGAAATCAAGAAACAATTATAAGTATGTTACAAGAGCATGGATTGGCGCCTTCAGAACATATTGAAGTAATCTCTACTACATCTAACGCAGAAGCTGCTGAATTAGCAGTAAAAGCGGTAAGGAGTGGGGAAGCGGATGTACTTATGAAAGGCAACATTCCAACAGCTAATATTTTGAAAGCAGTATTAAATAAAGAGTGGGGTCTTCGTAAAGGCGGTGTGTTATCACACGTTGCAGCTTTTGAAGTGCCGAATTACGATCGCTTTATCATCGTAACGGATGCAGCGATGAATATCGCTCCAGATGTACAGCAAAAAGCAGCGATTGTGCAAAATGCAGTTGAAGTTGCCCGGGCAATAGGAGTAGAGGTACCGAAAGTAGCTCCGATTGCTGCTGTAGAAGTTGTAAATCCTGCAATGCAAGCAACGATTGATGCAGCAATGTTAACGCAAATGAATCGCCGGGGGCAAATTAAAAATTGCATCATTGACGGACCACTTGCTTTAGATATCGCTGTTTCACAAATTGCAGCGGATCATAAAGGAATTCAAAGCGATGTAGCTGGTAAAGCGGATATTTTACTCGTCCCAACAATTGAAGCTGGAAATGTATTATATAAATCGCTTGTATATTTTGCTGATGCAAAAGTAGGAGCGATTATCGCTGGAGCGAAAGCGCCGATTGTGTTAACATCTCGCGCTGATTCAGCAGAAACAAAAGTGCATTCATTAGCATTGGCAGTTGCGACTGCTTCTAAATAAACTTTCTTGCAATACATGTTTTATTTTCATTAATGATTAAGGGAATGAATCCGGTATAACGGACTAAAATTGAAAATGGTAAACATATCAAGGGGGAAATTACAATGACATTAGAAATCTTCAAATACTTAGAAACTTACGATTACGAGCAAGTGGTGTTCTGTCAAGATAAAGAATCAGGATTAAAAGCAATTATTGCAATTCATGACACAACTCTTGGACCAGCTCTTGGTGGAACAAGAATGTGGACATACGATTCTGAAGAAGCTGCAATTGAAGATGCATTGCGTCTTGCAAAAGGTATGACATATAAAAACGCAGCAGCTGGTTTAAACTTAGGCGGCGCAAAAACAGTTATTATCGGCGATCCACGCAAAGATAAGAGCGAAGCAATGTTCCGTGCATTAGGACGTTACATTCAAGGATTAAATGGTCGTTACATCACAGCTGAAGATGTTGGTACAACTGTAGATGATATGGATATTATTCATGAAGAAACAGATTTCGTAACAGGTATTTCACCTTCATTCGGTTCTTCTGGTAACCCATCTCCAGTAACTGCTTACGGCGTATACGTTGGTATGAAAGCAGCTGCAAAAGAAGCGTTCGGTACAGATAGCTTAGAAGGTAAAGTAATTGCTGTTCAAGGTGTAGGTAATGTAGCTTATCACCTATGCAAACACCTACATGCAGAAGGTGCAAAATTAATCGTTACAGATATTAATAAAGAAGCTGTACAACGTGCTGTAGAAGAGTTTGGTGCAACTGCTGTTGAGCCAAATGAAATTTACGGTGTAGAATGTGATATTTATGCACCATGTGCACTAGGAGCAACAGTAAACGACGAAACAATTCCACAATTAAAAGCGAAAGTAATTGCTGGTTCTGCAAATAACCAATTAAAAGAAGATCGTCACGGTGATATCGTTGATGAAATGGGTATCGTATATGCACCAGACTATGTTATTAATGCGGGCGGCGTAATTAACGTAGCGGACGAGTTATACGGATACAATAGAGAACGTGCATTAAAACGTGTAGAAGCAATTTATGACACAATTGAAAAAGTAATTTCAATTTCAAAACGTGATGGTGTGCCAACATATGTGGCAGCGGATCGTCTTGCTGAAGAGCGCATCGCAAGCTTAAAAAATACACGCAGCACATTTTTAAGTAACGGCCATAACATTTTAAGCCGTCGCTAATTCATAGAAAAAATAAATGTGAAAGCAGTAGCAACTTCATTCAGCCGTTGCTACTGTCTTTCTAAATAAATGGTGGAGGGAGCAGTCTTGTCCGTGAATCGAATTCTTGTCATTAATCCTGGTAGCACATCTACGAAGATTGGTGTTTTTGATAATGAAAGACCCGTTTTAGAAGAAACAATTCGTCATGACGAAGAACAGATTGGAAAATATAAGCGTATTATTGATCAATATGAATTTCGTAAACAAACTATTTTAGAGGTGCTTCATTCTCATGGCATTAATATTTCTAAGTTAAATGCTGTATGTGGTCGCGGCGGACTACTTCGTCCGATTGAAGGCGGTACGTATACGGTAAACGAAGCAATGCTAGAAGATTTGAAGAATGGTTATAGTGGTCATCATGCTTCTAATCTAGGCGGGATTTTAGCATATGAAATTGCTTCTGGACTTAACATTCCAGCGTTTATTGTTGATCCAGTAGTTGTAGATGAAATGGAAGATATTGCTCGTATTAGCGGGATAGCTGGCATGGAGCGAAGAAGTATTTTTCATGCGCTAAACCAAAAAGCAGTAGCTCGTAAAGTTGCAAAAGAACTTGATCGTAAATATGAAGATTTGAATTTAATCATTGCACATATGGGCGGCGGTATTTCGGTTGGTTCTCATAAGGAAGGAAAAGTTATTGATGTAAATAACGGTTTAAATGGAGAAGGACCATTCAGCCCAGAGCGTGCTGGAACGGTTCCGGTAGGCCAGCTTGTAGAAATGTGCTTCTCTGGCGACTATTACCGTGATGAAATGATGAAAAAAATCGTTGGGCAAGGTGGTTTAGTAAGCTTACTTGGTACAAATGATGCAATTAAAGTAGAGAAAATGGTAGAACAAGGCGATCCGGAAGCGACGCTTGTTTATACAGCAATGGCATATCAAGTTGCAAAAGAGATCGGCGCGGCAAGTGCAGTTCTTCATGGTAAAGTAGATGCTATTGTTTTAACGGGCGGGCTTGCATATAGTAAAATTCTTGTTGATGAAATTAAAGAACGCGTTCATTGGATTGCAGATGTCATTGTGCATCCGGGTGAAGATGAATTGCAAGCATTAGCAGAAGGTGCACTTCGTGTGCTTCGTGATGAAGAAACTGCAAAAGAGTATGCTGTACGTGAAAAAGAAACAGTAGCTAGGGGTTGAGTAATATGGCAAAAGAATACGATTTAGTCATCGTTGGCGGTGGTACAGGCGGATATGTGGCTGCTATTCGTGCATCACAATTAGGATTAACAACAGCGCTTGTTGAAAAAGAAAATTTAGGTGGTACTTGCTTACACAAAGGTTGTATTCCAAGTAAGGCATTACTTCGCAGTGCTGAAGTTTTTGCAACTGCGAAAAAAGGTGAAGAATTCGGCGTTGTCACAAGCAATGTAGAATTAAACTTCGCAAAAGTACAAGAACGTAAAGAAAAAATCGTAAGCCAACTTCATAAAGGTGTTCAGCACTTAATGAAGCAAGGGAAAATTGATGTATATGAAGGAATTGGTCGTATTCTTGGCCCATCTATTTTCTCACCGATGCCAGGAACGATTTCTGTTGAATTAGCGAGCGGAGAAGAGAATGAAATGCTTATTCCGAAAAATGTAATCGTTGCAACAGGATCACGCCCAAATTCCTTACCAGGACTTGAACTTGATGGTGAATATGTAATGTCATCGGATCATGCCCTAAAAATGGAAACGCTTCCTGGATCTATCATTATTGTTGGCGGCGGTGTAATTGGTATTGAGTGGGCATCTATGCTTGCTGATTTCGGCGTGGAAGTAACTGTACTTGAATACGCAAAATATGTTCTACCGCTTGAAGATCAAGACGTTTCTAAAGAAATGCAACGTTTACTTAAGAAAAAAGGCATTAAAGTTGTAACTGGTGCAAAAGTGTTACCAGAAACTTTAGTAAAAGATAACGGTGTAACGATTCAAGCTGAACTGAATGGTGAAAATAAAGAATTTAAAGCTGAAAAAATGCTTGTATCTGTCGGAAGACAAGCAAACACACAAAATATCGGCTTAGAAAATACAGATATCATTGTTGAAAAAGGTTATATTCAAACAAATGAATATTATCAAACGAAAGAATCGCACATTTATGCGATTGGCGATGTAATTGGCGGCTTGCAGCTTGCACATGTTGCTTCTCATGAAGGAATTGTAGCAGTTGAACACATTGCTAGAAAAGAACCGATGCCAATTGATTATTCTATGGTATCTAAATGTGTATATAGCAGCCCAGAAGTTGCTTCTGTCGGATTAACAGAGCAAGAAGCAAAAGAAAAAGGCTACAAATTAAAAGTAGGTAAATTCTCGTTCCGTGCAATCGGTAAGGCGCTTGTATATGGAGAATCTGATGGTTTTGTAAAACTTGTTGTTGATGAAGAAACAAATGATATTCTTGGTGTTCATATGATTGGGCCACATGTAACAGATATGATCTCAGAAGCAGGTCTTGCAAGAGTGTTAGACGCAACGCCATGGGAAGTTGCACATACAATTCATCCACATCCATCATTATCAGAAGCAATTGGTGAAGCTGCGTTAGCAGTGGATGGAAAAGCGTTACACGGGTAAAAGTGAACCATTAGGAATGGATAGTGTATCGTTCTTGCTTTATAATAGAGCGGGGTAAAAAGGATTTAGGAGGGTGTTAATATGGCTGAAGTAAAAGCAAAACGCCATGAAGAGCTTGGTTTAAGCGATGAGCAAGTAATAGAAATGTATCGCACGATGTTACTCGCACGTAAAATTGACGAGCGTATGTGGTTATTAAACCGTGCAGGGAAAATTCCTTTTGTAATTTCTTGTCAAGGACAAGAAGCTGCACAAGTAGGAGCAGCATTTGCACTTGATCGTGAGAAAGACTATGCACTGCCGTATTACCGTGATATGGGTGTTGTATTAGCGTTTGGTATGACAGCAAAAGAGCTTATGTTATCTGGATTTGCTAAAGCAGAAGATCCAAACTCTGGCGGACGTCAAATGCCGGGACATTTTGGACAAAAGAAAAATCGCATCGTAACAGGTTCTTCACCAGTTACAACGCAAGTACCACATGCAGTAGGTATTGCGTTAGCAGGACAAATGGAAGGAAAAGATTTAGTAACTTTTGTTACATTTGGTGAAGGTTCTTCTAACCAAGGTGATTTCCATGAGGGTGCGAACTTTGCAGGAGTACACAAATTACCTGTTATTTTCATGTGTGAAAATAATAAATATGCAATCTCTATCCCTGTTGAAAAACAATTAGCATGTAAAAATGTATCTGATCGTGCAATTGGTTATGGTATGCCAGGATACACAGTGGATGGAAATGATCCGCTTGAAGTATATAAAGCTGTAAAAGAAGCAGCAGATCGTGGACGCCGTGGTGAAGGCCCAACATTAATTGAAACGGTATCTTATCGTTTAACAGCACACTCTAGTGATGACGATGATCGTGTATACCGTGACCGAGAAGAAGTAGAAGAAGCAAAGAAAAAAGATCCAATCTTTACATTTGCAAATTACTTAAAAGAAGTAGGCATTTTAACAGAGGAATCTGAAAAACAAATGCTAGATGATATCATGCATATCGTAAACGAAGCAACAGAATATGCAGAAAATGCTCCGTATGCAGATCCAGAGTCTGCATTAAAGCACGTATACGCGGAATAAGGGGGAACGTTTCATGGCTGTAATGTCTTATATTGACGCGATTACATTAGCAATGCGCGAGGAAATGGAACGCGATAAGAAAGTGTTTGTATTAGGAGAAGATGTTGGTAAAAAAGGCGGCGTTTTTAAAGCGACAAATGGATTGTATGATCAATTTGGCGAAATGCGCGCGCTTGATACACCACTTGCAGAATCTGCAATTGCTGGGGTAGCAATCGGTGCAGCAATGTATGGAATGCGCCCAATTGCAGAAATGCAATTTGCTGACTTCATTATGCCAGCGGTGAACCAAATTGTTTCCGAAGCAGCAAAAATTCGTTACCGTTCTAACAATGATTGGACTTGCCCGGTAACAATCCGCGCACCATTTGGCGGCGGTGTTCATGGTGCATTGTATCATTCACAATCTGTAGAAGCGCTTTTTGCAAACCAACCTGGTTTAAAAATTGTAATTCCTTCTACACCATATGATGCAAAAGGTTTATTAAAAGCTGCAATTCGTGATGAAGATCCAGTATTATTCTTTGAACATAAACGTGCATATCGCTTAATTAAAGGTGAAGTGCCAGAAGATGATTACGTATTACCAATTGGAAAAGCAGACGTAAAACGTGAAGGTGACGACATTACTGTTATCACATACGGATTATGTGTTCACTTTGCTCTTCAAGCTGCTGAAAAATTAGCACAAGATGGTATTTCTGCTCACGTTCTTGATTTACGTACTGTATATCCGTTAGATAAGGAAGCAATTATTGAAGCAGCTTCAAAAACAGGTAAAGTTCTTCTTGTAACGGAAGATAATAAAGAAGGAAGCATTATGAGTGAAGTAGCAGCAATTATCGCAGAAAATTGCTTGTTTGATCTTGATGCACCAATTGCTCGTCTTGCAGGTCCAGACGTTCCAGCAATGCCATATGCACCAACAATGGAGAAATTCTTTATGGTGAATCCAGATAAAGTGGAAAAAGCAATGCGCGAACTTGCGGAATTTTAATCGGGGGGACTATACATGGCTGTAGAAAAAATTACAATGCCTCAGCTTGGGGAGAGTGTAACAGAGGGTACAATTAGTAAATGGCTTGTTTCTGTTGGTGATCACGTAAATAAATATGATCCGCTTGCAGAAGTAATGACAGATAAAGTGAACGCAGAAGTACCTTCCTCTTTCAGCGGGGTTGTTACAGAATTAATCGCTGGTGAAGGTGAGACACTAGCTGTCGGTGAAGTGATTTGTATGATTCAGGTTGAAGGTGCAAATGAAGTAGCTGCAACAGCTGTAGCAGAGAAAACAGAAGAGGCGCCAAAAGCAGATGTAGTTGCACCGCTATCCGCACCGAAAGCAAAGCAACCAACTGATGGTAAACCACGTTTTTCACCAGCTGTATTAAAGCTTGCAGGTGAGCATAATATTGACCTAGATGCAGTAGTAGGTACAGGAGCAAATGGTCGTATTACGCGTAAAGATATTTTAACATTAGTTGAATCAGGAAATATTCCACAAGCAGGTGCGAAGAAAGAAGTTGCACCGGTTACACAAGAAGCACCAAAGGCAGCAGCACCAGCAGCTCCTAAAGCAGAAGCGGCAAAACAGGTATCTGTACCAACAATGCCAGGAGATATTGAAATCCCAGTGACTGGTGTTCGTAAAGCAATTGCTGCAAACATGCTGCGCAGTAAGCATGAAGCACCACACGCTTGGATGATGATTGAAGTGGATGTAACAGATCTTGTTTCATACCGTAATTCAATTAAAGGTGAATTTAAAAAGCGTGAAGGCTTTAATTTAACATTCTTTGCATTCTTCGTAAAAGCTGTTGCACAAGCTTTAAAAGAATACCCACAAATTAATTCTATGTGGGCTGGCGATAAAATTGTTCAGAAGAAAGATATTAACCTTTCTATCGCAGTTGCAACTGACGATGAATTATTCGTTCCAGTTATTAAGCATGCTGATGAGAAAACAATTAAAGGTATCGCTCGTGAAATTACTGAACTTGCAACAAAAGTACGTACGAAATCATTAAAAGCTGACGAAATGCAAGGTGGAACATTTACGATTAATAACACAGGGTCATTTGGTTCTGTTCAATCTATGGGTATTATTAACTATCCACAAGCGGCGATTTTACAAGTGGAATCTATCGTGAAACGTCCAGTAATTATGAATAATGGTATGTTCGGCGCACGTGATATGGTTAACTTATGCCTATCTCTTGACCACCGCGTATTAGATGGTTTCATTTGCGGTAAGTTCTTAGGACGCGTAAAAGAAATTCTTGAAAATACATCGGCAGATAATACTTCTGTATATTAATGACAAGAAAGCTCGCTAATTGGGAGGCCACTGAAAAAGTCTTCATAGAAAAAACGAAAGCTTCCTCGATGAAATCGAGGAAGCTTTCGTTTTTTTCATGTATAATAGTTGTAATAATTCTAGGTGGTGTCTCGGATGATTTCAAAACAACAATCTCTTAACCTTAGCCCATTCATGGCGATTTACGATATCGTCATACCAAAAGATAATATGCTCCGTCAATTTAATGAAATGGTAGATTTTTCTTTTGTTTTAGAGGAACTGAAAAGTAAATATTGTCTCGATAATGGCCGCAACG